>CAWHRA010000019.1:0-43389 GCA_963831585.1 uncultured Alphaproteobacteria bacterium
AGGTGATCTGGCCGCAGAAATAGAGCCCGGGCGCGTCGGTTGCCCTGCCCGTCACCAGCGGCATTCCGTGGCTGTCAAACACCCCTTCCACGTCCGGAAGCAATTTACGCAGGTCGGGACGAAAACCGGTCGCAAGGATGATCGCGTCGAATTGTTCGCTGCTTGCATCGTCGAATATCACCCTCTCGGACGTCAGCCGGTCGATGCCGCCGCGCACCTTGATGGCGCCGTCCCTGATCCTGTCTAGCGTGCCGATATCGATCAGGGGCACGCGGCCGTCCTCCTCGACCATCTGGCGCGGTCCCTTGGCGGCGCGGCGCAATCCAAGGTCCTCGATGCGGCCGATCGCCAGCCGCAAGACCGGCGCGTTGACCAGATCGACCACGCGCGCGGGCAAGCGCCGGTACAGGATCGCCCACGCCAAAATCGGAAAACCCAGCAGTTCGCGCGGCAGGATCTGGACCGGGCTTCGAACCGCCAGCGCGACATCGATGCCGGCATTCGCCAGATCGAGCGCGATCTCGCCGCCCGAATTGCCGAAGCCGACCACCAGCACGCGCTTGCCCTGGTACGGCGCGGGATTGCGGTATTCGCTGCTGTGGACGACGACACCGCGATACAGGTCAGAACCCGGCCACGAAGGGCGATACGGCGCGTCGGCGATGCCGGTTGCGACGACCACCACGGGCGCGGTGATCGGGCTGCCATTTGCATCCGCGCACCATCGCGCGCCGTCGGGCCGGATGCGGGACACCGTCGTATTGAAAACGGGCTTGATGTCGAAGCGCGCGGCGTAGCTTTCGAGATACTCGACCATCTGCTGGCGTGACGGATAGGTCGGATAGGCCATTGGCATCGCCATGCCCGGCAGGCCGGAACGGTTGCGGTCGGTGTGCAGGTGAAGCCGGTCGTAGTGCCGCCGCCAGACGGCGCCGACGGCATCCGCCTTCTCCAGCACCGTCACGCCGAGCCCCGCGGCGCGCATCGTCACGGCACACGCCAGCCCCGCAGGGCCGGCACCCACGATGATCGCATCAAGGCTCGGCAATCAGCCCTCCTCGGGGGAGCGCCTATTTCCCCCACACCTCATTGGCGACGTCGACCGCGAGCTTCAGCTTCGCCCACTGCTCTTCCTCGGTCAGCAGGTTGCCTTCCTCGGTCGAGGCGAAGCCGCATTGCGGCGACAACGCGAGCTGTTCCAGCGGCGCGTATTTGGAGGCTTCCTCCAGCCGCCGCTTGATGTCGTCCTTCTTCTCGAGCTCGCCGCTCTTGGAGGTGATGACGCCGACCACCACGATCTTGTTGCCCTTCGGCAGGAAGCGCAGCGGCTCGAAGCCGCCGGCGCGGTCGGAATCATATTCGAGGAAATAGCCGTCGTAATTGGTGCCGGCCAGCATGGTCTCCGCCACCGGCTCGTAGCCGCCCGACGAAATCCAGGTCGAGCGGAAATTGCCGCGGCAGACATGCGTGGTGATGGTCATGTCGGCCGGCCGCTCGGCGATCGCGTAGTTGATGATGCGCGCGTAGATTTCCTGCAGCCCGTCCGGATTGTCGCCGCGCTCGCGCGCCTTCTTCAGTTCGTCCTGCGAGCAGAGATAGGCCCACACGGTGTCGTCGAACTGCAGATAGCGGCAGCCGGCGTCGTAGAAGGCCTTCACCGCCTTGCGGTAGGTCTTGGCGAGATCTTCGTAGAAGGCGTCGAGGTCGGGATAGACATCCTTCGAGATCGACTTGCGGCCGCCGCGGAAATGCAGCACCGCCGGCGACGGGATCGTCATCTTCGGCATGACATGCGCGACTTCGCAGTGCTTCTTCAGGAACTTGAAATGGTCGAGCATCGGATGGTCGTCGGGGAAATCGAGCTTGCCGATCACCCGCACCGCGTCATGCCGGGTCTCGACGCCTGCGAACTGGATGCCCATGTCGGGGTGAAACAGCTCGCAGCCCGTCAGTTTCGCCAGAAAGTCGAAATGCCACCAGGAGCGGCGGAATTCGCCGTCGGTCGCGAGCTTGAGCCCGATCGAGGACTGCTTGTGCACGACCTTTTCGATTTCCATGTCCTCGATCTTGCGCAGGTCGTCGGCGGAAATCTCGCCCTTCTCGAGCCTGGCGCGCGCCTCCTTGATCTTCGGCGGACGCAACAGGCTGCCGACCTCGTCGGCGCGGAAGGGGGCTTTTGTTCTTTGCATGGTCTTCTCTCCGGAAGAAACTCTAGATCTGATGACCTTTCTTCGAAAGTCATCCCGCTCCATCTTTTTGATTGAGCATGATCTTGTCGGAAAACCGGTTCCCACTTTTCCGGATCATGCTCTAGTGTGCCGCCGCGGCCCCCGAGACGCCGAGGAAGCGTTCGAGCACCGCCGGATCGGCCTTCAGCGCGGCGCTGGCCGCGTCGTGGACGATCGCACCGCGCTCCAATATCACAACGCGGTCGGCCAGCCCTAGAATCTTTTGGGCATTCTGCTCGACGATGATCGAGCAGATGCCGCCCGAGCGGGTAATCGTGCCGAGCGCCCTGAGCAGTTCCTCGACGATGATCGGAGCCAGCCCCTCGGTCGGCTCGTCCAGCAGCAGCACCTGCGGATTGAGCGTCAGCGCGCGGCCGATCGCCAGCATCTGCTGTTCGCCGCCGGAGAGCTGGTTGCCGAAATTGCTGCGGCGCTCCTTCAGCCGCGGAAACATCTCGTAGACCTTGGCCACCGTCCACGGCCCCGGCTGCGCCACCGCGGTCATGTTTTCTTCCACCGTCAGCGACTTGAAGATATTGCGCTCCTGCGGCACCCAGCCGATGCCGGCCCGCGCCCGCTGGTCCGGCCGCATGCCGGTGATGTCCTGCCCGCCAAGGGCGACCGTCCCGCCGAACCGCCGGGTGACCCCGACGATCGAATTGATCAGCGTGGTCTTGCCGGTGCCGTTGCGGCCCAACAGCGCCAGCACCTGGCTTTCGGGCAGGCGCAGCGACATGTTGGGCAATACCACCGCCTCGCCGTAGCCGGCGCGCAGGTTCTCGATGGTCAGCAGGTCAGACATCGGCGGCCTCGCCGAGATAGACCGCCTTGACCTGCGGGTCGCGCGCCACCTCGTCCGGCGGACCCTCGACCAGCAGCGCGCCGGAGACCAGCACCGAAATGCGGTCGGCGAAGGAGAACACCAGGTCCATGTCGTGCTCGATCAGCAGCACGGTGACGTCGCGCGGCAGCGAGGCGACGGCCGCGAGGATATCGTGGCGCTCGCTTTCGGGAACGCCGGCGGCAGGCTCGTCCAGCAGCAGCACGCGCGGTTTGGCGGCGATCGCGACCGCGATCTCCAGGAGGCGCTGCTTGCCATAGGGCAAGGTCGCGGTGAGATCGTTCATGACGTCGAGCAGATGGAAGCGTTCGAGAGTTTCGGCGATCTCGGCGTTGACGTCGTCGCGGGTGCCCATGCGGCGCCACCAGTCGCCGCCGCGGCCGAGCCGTTCCGATACCGCGAGCCCGATGGTCTCGAGCGGCGTCAGATCGGCATAGAGCTGGTTGATCTGGAAGGTGCGCGACAGCCCGCGCAGCACGCGGGTATGCACCGGCAGATCGGTGATGTCATGGCCTTCCAGCAGGATGCGGCCGCCATCGGGCTTCAGCACGCCGGTCAACAGGTTGATCACGGTGGTCTTGCCGGCGCCGTTCGGGCCGATCAGCGCGTGGCGGGCGCCCTGCTCGATCCTGAGCGATAGGTCGCGGGTGACCTTGAGGCCGCCGAAATGCTTTTCCAGCCCCCGTGTTTCCAGCACGACCGTCATGGCGTGTCGCCCTCGGGAACGGTCAGGGCGGCCTTGCGGCCGGCAAGCTGCCGGATGACGAGGTTCGGCAGAAACAGTACCCAGCGGTGCAGGCGCTGGCGGCCGACCAGCACGATCACGACCAGCACGAGGCCGATCCAGAACTGCCAGTATTGCGGGGTGATGGTCGAAAACACTTCCTGCAGCATCCGGAACACCACGGCGCCGATCAGCCCGCCATAGAGATAGCCGGTGCCGCCGATCACCAGCACCAGCATCAGGTCGGCCGAGCGCTCGAACGAGAACACGTCGAGCGAGGCAAGCTGGGTGCTCTGGGTGAACAGCGCGCCCGCAATGCCGGCATAGAACGCCGCGATGGTGTAGATCGCGATCAGCCGCCGGTTGACGGGGATGCCGATCGCGGCCGCCCGCAGCGGATTGTTGCGGATGGCGCGCAGCGACAGGCCGAACGGCGAGTGCACGATCCGCCGCGCCAGCAGGAACAGAAGAAACAGCACGGCAAGGCAGTAGAAGAAGCCGACCTTGCCGAACATGTCGAAGGCGAACAGGCCGAGGATCGGCTGCATCTCGATGCCCTGCAGCCCGTCGGTGCCGCCGGTGATGTCGGAGAACCGCTCCGCCAGGGCCTCCAGCAGCAGCGCGATCCCGAGCGTCACCATCAGCCGGGTCAGGTCGGCGCCCCGGATCACCAGGAAGCTCGTGACGAAGCCGAGCACCATCGCGACGAGGCCGGCCGCGATCAGCGCCAGCACCGGCTCGTTGATGACGCCGTGCAGGGCCAGCAGCCCCGCCGAATAGGCGCCGACGCCGAAGAACGCGGCGTGGCCGAGCGAGACGATCCCGGCATAGCCGAGGATCAGGTCGAGCGAGAGCGCGAACAGCGCCAGCCGCAGGATATCGGTCATGATCAGGTAGCGCGACGGAAACAGGAAGGCGCAGGCGAGCGCGAGGATCCAGAACGCGATCTCGCCCTAGTGCCAGCGCGCGTGCGCCCTGGCGTGATATCCGACGTCGGCTTGCGCGGTCATGTCTGGCTCAACGCGTGGCGGTGCGGCCGAACAGGCCGTTCGGACGCCAGATCAGGATCACGATCATGATGGTGTAGATCACGAACGGCCCGATCTTCGGCACGTAATACTTGCCGGCGACGTCGCCGATGCCGAGCAGGAGCGACGCCAGGAACGGTCCGGTGATGCTGGAGGAGCCGCCGACCGTCACCACGATCAGGAAGTAGATCATGAATTTCAGCGGAAAATACGGATCGAGCCCCAGGATTTCGGCGCTCAGCGCGCCGCCGAGGCCGGCCAGGCCGCAGCCGAACGCGAAGGTGAAGGCGAACACCTGCGGCACGTTGATGCCGAGCCCCGAGGCCGCGCGCGGATCGTCGACCGCCGCCCGCAAGCGGCTGCCGAACCGGGTGCGCGCCAGCACCAGTTGCAGGCCCGCGGTCAGCAGGCCGCAGATCACGATGATCATCAGCCGGTAGCGGCCGATGCCGACGCCGAAGAAATCGATCTGCCCTTCGAGGGCTTCCGGAATCTTGATGAAGACCCGCGACGATCCCATGATGTAGTCGACCGCCGCCACCGACATGAAGACGAGGCCGACGGAAAACAGCACCTGGTCGAGATGGCTGCGGGTATAGAGATGACGGTAGAGCGCGCGCTCCAGCACCGCGCCGATCAGCGCGCTCGCCACGAACGCCAGCGGCAAGCCTGCGAAGAACGGCCAGCCCATCTGGTTGACCAGCACCGCGCAGACATAGCCGCCGGTCATGGCGAAGGCGCCGTGGGCGAGATTGACGAAGTTCATCAGCCCGAGCGTGACCGCGAGCCCGCAGGCCAGCACGAACAGCAGCATGCCGTAGGCGACGCCGTCGAACAGGTTGGTGAACAGCGAGGTCATAGGCTGAGGCTAACCCTGGAAACGTCATTCCGGGTCAGCGCGGGGCGCTGAACCCGGAATCTTTTGCGACAATGTCGAGATTCCGGGTGCGCGCTCACGCGCGCCCCGGAATGACCTTCGTCACTTCTTCGTCTTGCCGGCGTCCTTGACGGCCTCGAAGGTCTGGAATTCGACGTTGTAGAGTTCGCCGTCGACCTTCTCGACCTTGCGGATGTAGATGTTCTGCACGATGTCGCGGGTTTCCGGATCGATCGAGATCGGGCCGCGCGGGCTTTCCCACTTCATCCCCTTCATGGCCTCGACCAGCGCATCGCCGTCGGTCTTGCCGCCGGTCTTCTGCAGCGCCGCGTAGATCAGGTGGATGCCGTCATAGCCGCTC
Organism: uncultured Alphaproteobacteria bacterium; assembly: GCA_963831585.1. Taxonomy (GTDB): domain Bacteria; phylum Pseudomonadota; class Alphaproteobacteria; order Rhizobiales; family Xanthobacteraceae; genus Bradyrhizobium. The sequence continues at coordinate 6,060 of CAWHRA010000019.1, forward strand.
ACCGCCATGAAGCCCGGACGCGAGCCGAAGGCCTTCTTGTAGGCGGCGACGAACTCCTTGTTCATCGCGGAAGGATGGGCCGCCGAATACAGATGCGCGGTGACGGTGCCGAGCGCCGCGTCGCCCATGCCGTTGAGGAGATCGTCGTCCATGACGTCGCCGGGGCCGATCACCTTGATGCCGGCCTTGTCGAGCCCGCGCTCGGCATATTGCTTCATGAAGTTGCCGCCCTGCCCGGCCGGCACGAACACGAACATGGCGTCGGGCTTGGCGTCCTTCATGCGCTGCAGGAACGGCGCGAAGTCGGGATTGGCCAAGGGCACCTTGACCTCTTCGACGATCTGGCCGCCGCCGGCGGTGAAATGCTCCTTGAAGAAGTTCAGCGCGTCGTTGCCCGGCGCATAGTCCGAGGTCAGGGTCGCGACCTTCTTGATGCCGTTCTTGACCGCCCAGTCGCCGATGATGGTGGAGGACTGCGCCAGCGTAAAACTGGTGCGCACGATATAGGGCGATCGCTCGGTGATGATCGAGGTGCCCGCCGCCATCACGACTTCCGGAATCTTCGCCTGCGTCGCCAGCGGGGCCGCGGCCAGCGCGGCCGGCGTCACGCCGAAGCCGGCGATGAAATTGACCTTGTCGTTGACGATCAGTTCCTGCGCGAGGCGCTTGGTATTGTCGGGAACCGCCGCGTCGTCCTTGAGGATGATTTCGATCTTCTTGCCGGCGACGGTGTCGCCGTTCTGCTGCATGTACAGCTTGACCGCGTTGTCGATCTGCTTGCCGGTCGAGGCCTGGCCGCCGGTCATCGGCAGGATCAGGCCGATCTTGACGGTCTCCTGCGCCTGCGCCGGCGCCCACACGGCCGCGCCTGCGACCGCAACGCCGGCTGCGGCCAGCGACAACATCCTGGTGCGAATAAACATGAACGCTCCTCCCTGATCGGTTTTATGCCTTGAACCGAGTCCCTGGCCCTGCCGCACCATAGCCCGGATTTCTCAGCCATGTGCCGGCACGGCATGACGTCTTATATCGGCGCGGCATGGCGGCTGAAGCACGCGGCGATGTCAATCTCGACTATGGGCGCGATCCCGCCGTCCCGGTTTGGCCGGCGAAGCGGCCCCAAATCCCGCTCGTCCGCAGGAGGAATCGACCGAGCGAATAGATGCTGGTATAATAGCACCATAAGTTTCCAACAGGTCAATTTGAGTTAATTGAGGGGCGGACCCGAATAAGGGATACACTCGTCTGGCGTGTCCCCTGCCCGAGTCTATCGCACCAAGCTCCGCCGATGTCCTTACCTCCCCGTCACCTTGCCGCCCTGCTGGCGCTCGCGCTGACCGCGTTCGGCCTCAGCGGTTGCGGAACGATCAACGAGAAGCTCGCCGACGGATTGGCCGATTACATGCCGCAATGGCTCGGCGGCTTGCCCGCGGACGCGCCGCCGCGGCCCGGCACCGCCAGATACGACGAGTTCATGCGGGAGCGGGAAAGGAAGCGCCTCGAACCCGCCGACGCGGCGAAGGAGGAAGCCGTCCAGACCACTTCGTCGTCAGGGCTGGGCGCCGTGCACTGAACCGCGCCGGCAGCGCGGTTGCCTCAATCCATGAACACCACGGTCTTGCGGCCGTTGAGGATGACGCGGTCCTCCAGATGATAGCGGATCGCGCGCGCCAGCACGCGGCGTTCGATGTCGCGGCCCTTGCGGACGAGGTCGTCGGGCGTGTCGCGATGGCTGATGCGCTCGACGTCCTGGTCGATGATCGGACCTTCGTCGAGGTCGCTGGTGACGTAATGCGCGGTGGCGCCGATCAGCTTGACGCCGCGCTCATGGGCCTGGTGGTAGGGCCGCGCGCCCTTGAAGCCCGGCAGGAACGAGTGGTGGATGTTGATGCAGCGGCCCGACAGCTTCGCCGACATCTCGTCGGACAGGATCTGCATGTAGCGCGCGAGCACCACGAGATCGGTCCGGGTCTCGCCGACCAGATCCAAGATCGCGGTCTCCTGCTCGCGCTTGGTCTCCTTGGTGACCGGCAGATAGTGAAACGGAATCTCGCCGAAATCGAGATTGTTGTAGGTCTCGCGCGGATGGTTGGAGACGATCGCGGTCGGGATCATCTCGAGTTCGCCGGTGCGCCAGCGATACAGGATGTCGGCGAGGCAGTGATCGGATTTCGAGACCAGCAGCATCACCCGGCGGCGGGCGGCGCGGTCGCGCATCTGCCATTCCATGCCGAAGCGTTCGGCGATCGCCGCAAAGCCGGTTTGCAGCGCCGACAGGTTGACCGCGAGATCGGCGGCGGTGAACACCACCCGCATGAAGAAATGACCGGTCTCGACATCGTTGAACTGCTGGGCGTCGAGGATGTTCTGGCCGTTATGGGCCAGGAAGGTCGAGACGGCGGAAACGATGCCGGGACGATCCGGACAGGACAGGGTCAACACATATTGATGTTCGGGCATGGAGGGACTTGGTTACAGTTTGAACGACAGGGAACCGCGATCGGCGGCCCTGCTCTATCACCCGTAACGCCCTTGCGCCAATCCCGGGCGAGGCATCATGATGAACAAACAACAGGCGATCCGGATTAGAACAGCACCATGGCTGACCGACTGAACGGCTACCGCATCCTGATCCTGGAAACGCGCGAGGAGGCGCAGTTTTCCCGCCTGCTCGCCGAGCAGGGCGCGGACGTGCTGCAATGTCCGATGTTCACCATTCACGACGCTCCCGATCCCGCGCCGATCGAGGCCTGGATCCGTCGCTTCATCGACAAGCCGTTCGACGACCTGGTGCTGATGACCGGCGAAGGCCTGCGCCGGCTGATGAAGGTGGCGCGCCGCATGGACGTGGAGCGGGCGTTCATCGCCGCGGTCGGAAGCGCGCGGAAATTCGCCCGCGGCCCGAAACCCGGCCGGGCGCTGCGCGAGATCGGGCTGGAACCGCAGGTGACGACGGAGAAGCCAACCTCGGAAGGCATCGCCGAGATGCTGGCGCGGCTCGATCTCGGGGGACATCGCCTCGGCCTGCAGCTCTATCCCGACAGGGATCACGGCGCGCTGATCGGCGCCATCACCGCTCAGGGCGCCAAGGTCGATACCGTGCTGCCTTATGTCTACGACGCGAAAGCCGCCGATGCCAACATCGTCACCGCGATCGACGAGATGGCGCAGGGCCGCATCGACGCCATTGCGCTGACCAGTTCAGGCCAGGTCCGCCGCCTGATCGAGGTGGCGCAGGCCCATCATTGCGAGGATCGGCTGCGCGAGGCGCTCGAGCACACGCCGATCGCATCGGTCGGGCCGGTGGTTTCCGACGAACTCAGATCGCACGGCCTGCGCACGGATATTTATCCGGCCAACGACGCCTTTTTCATGAAGCCGCTGATCTCGGCGATGGCGGTGGCGCTCGGCAAGAGCGCGCCGCGGGCGGCTGCGAAGCATTAGGACGTCATTGCGGGAGCGAAGCGACGAGCAATCCATGGCCCTCATCACAGAGCTGGATTGCTTCGCTTCGCTCGCAATGACGACGGAGCGGTCCGAGTACTACTCCGCCGCCTGCTTCGACTCGTCCAGATACGCCCGATAGGCCAGCCGCATGCCGTCCTCGAGCGAGGTGCTGCGCGCGCCAGCCGAGCTTGGCGAGCCGGCTGACGTCGAGCAGTTTGCGCGGCGTGCCGTCGGGCCGCGAGGGATCGAAGCTGATGCGTGCCGGTATATCCGACGGTTCTGGCGACCACGCGGGCGAATTCGGCGATGGTGATGTCCTCGCCGGTGCCGATATTGACCAGCTCATCACTGGAATAGGTCTTCATCAGATGCACGCAGGCATCCGCCATGTCGTCGACATAGAGGAATTCCCGCCGCGGCGTGCCGGTGCCCCACACCACCACGTCCTTGTCGCCGGCAACCTTGGCTTCGTGAAACCGGCGGATCAAGGCGGCGACGACGTGGCTGTATTCGGGATGATAATTGTCGCCCGGCCCGTACAGATTGGTCGGCATCACGTTGATGAAGTCGGAGCCGTACTGGCTGCGATAGGCTTCCACCATCTTGATGCCGGCGATCTTGGCGATCGCATAGGGCTCGTTGGTCGGCTCCAGCGGTCCGGTCAGCATCGAATCCTCGCGCAGCGGCTGCGGCGCCAGTTTCGGATAGATGCAGGACGAGCCGAGAAACATCAGCTTCTCGACGCCGTTGAGATGCGCGGCGTGGATCACATTGGCCGCGATGATCAGGTTGTCGTAGATGAACTCGGCGCGCAGCGTGTTGTTGGCGACGATGCCGCCGACCTTGGCCGCCGCCAGAAACACCACCTGCGGGCGCTTTGCCTCGAACCAGGCGGATATCGCGGCCTGATCGCGCAGATCGACCTCGCGGCGACCGACGGTGAGGAGTTCGACGCCCTCCCCCGCAAGTCTTCGCATCAGGGCGCCGCCGACCATTCCGCGGTGCCCGGCGACGAAGACCGTCTTGCCTTTCAGGTCAAACGGGGTCTTTGCCATTGGCCACCTCACGCCGCGCGATCGCCAGATCGCCCGCCACCATCTCCTTGACGAGCTGGGCGAACGTCGTCTTCGGCTGCCAGCCGAGCTTTTGTCGGGCCTTGCTGGAGTCGCCGATCAGAAGATCGACTTCGGTCGGACGGAAATAGGTCGGGTCGATGCGGACGACCGTCTTGCCGGACTTCTTGTCGACCCCGGTTTCATCGACACCCTTGCCGCGCCATTCGATCGTGCGGCCAAGCTCGGCGAAGGCCAGTTCGACGAATTCGCGCACCGAGCGGGTCTCGCCGGTCGCCAGCACGTAGTCGCCGGGCTCGGCCGCCTGCATGATCCGGTACATGCCCTCGACATAGTCGCGGGCATGACCCCAATCGCGTTTCGCCTCGAGATTTCCGAGATAGAGCGTGTCTTCGAGGCCGGTCTCGATGCGGGCGACGCCGCGGGTGATCTTGCGGGTGACGAAGGTCTCGCCGCGGATCGGGCTTTCATGATTGAACAGGATGCCGTTGGAGGCGAACATGCCGTAGGCCTCGCGGTAGTTCACCGTGATCCAGTAGCCGTAGAGCTTGGCGACGCCGTAAGGCGAGCGCGGATAGAACGGCGTGGTTTCCTTCTGCGGAACTTCCTGGACCAGGCCATAGAGTTCCGAGGTGGACGCCTGGTAGAACCGCGTCTCCTTTTCCATGCCGAGAATGCGAATGGCTTCCAATAGCCGCAGCACGCCGATCGCATCGGCGTTGGCGGTATATTCCGGGCTCTCGAAACTGACGCCGACATGGCTCTGGGCCGCGAGGTTGTAGATCTCGGTCGGCCGGATCTGCTGCATCAGCCGGATCAGATTGGTCGAATCCGTCATGTCGCCATAGTGCAGCAGGAACGGCACGTTGCCGGCATGCGGGTCGGTGTAGAGATGATCGATGCGCGCGGTGTTGAACGAGGACGACCGCCGCTTGACGCCGTGCACGGTGTAGCCGAGGCCAAGCAGAAATTCGGCGAGGTAGGCGCCATCCTGCCCGGTCACGCCGGTGAGGAGCGCAACGCGCCGCTTCGAATCCTGAACCGCCATAATAACTCCAGTAAAGGGCCGAACCGCCCGACACGCCGTTCAATGACGCCGAAAAACAGGACAAATTGCGCTGGATCAACCCGTAGCTCTTCGCCCCATGGGATGATCAATAGATTGGGCAAATACCTATCATGACCCTGATCCCTCAAGCAAATTGAGTGAGGAGGCCATTTTAGCATGTAATTAGCGGCTTACAGGTTTCGGAACCCCGGCCTATAGTTGCCCCATCCAAGGGCCTTGGATCGCTGAAATCTTAATCATTCCAGCGTCCGGCCCTTTCCGAGTTTCTAAAGAGAAGCAAAATTCCAGGGAGGAATGAGATGCGCAAATTGATGGTGGCTGCCGCCCTTGCATTGCCGATGTTCGGCAGTACGGCGATGGCACAGGAGACACTCAAGATCGGCTATGTCGACCCGTTGTCGGGCGGCGGCGCCAGCGTCGGCGAGGTCGGGCTGAAAACCTTCCAGTTTCTTGCCGACGAGGTTAACGCCAAGGGCGGTATCCAGGGCAAGAAAGTCGAGATCGTCCCGCTCGACAACAAGACCAATCCTCAGGAAAGCCTGATCCAGGCGCAAAAGGCGATCGACGCCGGCGTCCGCATCCTCACCCAGGGCAACGGCTCGTCGGTGGCCGGCGCGCTGTCCGACTTCGTCACCAAATACAATGAGCGCAACCCCGGCAAGGAAGTGCTGTATTTCAACTATGCCGCGGTCGATCCGGTCCTGACCAACGCCAAGTGCAGCTTCTGGCATTTCCGCTGGGATGCGAACTCCGACATCAAGATGGAGGCGCTGACCAACTACATGAAGACGGTGCCGTCGATCAAAAACGTCTATCTGATCAATCAGGATTATTCGTTCGGCGAGTCCGTTCGCACCGCAGCCAAGGCCATGCTGGCCGCCAAGCGTCCGGACATCAAGATCGTCGGTGACGAACTGCATCCGCTGCTGAAGATCACCGACTTCGCGCCCTATATCGCCAAGATCAAGGCGTCGGGCGCCGACACCGTCGTCACCGGCAACTGGGGCCAGGACTTTGCATTGCTGCTGAAGGCGGCAGCCGACGCCGGGCTGAAGGTGAACTGGTACACCTATTATGCCGGTGGGTCCGGCGGCCCGACGGCGATCAAGCAGGCCAATCTCAACCACCAGGTGTTCCAGGTCGGCGAAGGTATCCCCAATCTCGATCACCCCTCCTCGCAGGAGTTCGAGAAGGCGTTCCGCGCCAAGTACGATGTCAGCGTGTTCTATCCGCGCGCCGTCAACGAGATGCGCATGCTGGCGGCCGCCGCCGACAAGGCCAAATCGATCGATCCGGTCAAGGTCGCCCAGGCGCTCGAAGGCATGGATTTCGAGGTGTTCGACGGCGGTAAGGGCAACATGCGCAAGGACGACCACCAGTTCTTCCAGCCGATCTATATCTCTTCGCTCGGCGAGCGCACCGAAAAGGAGCCGTTCGACGAGGAGAAGACCGGCTGGGGCTGGAAGCTGGTTGCGAAGATCGACACGCCCGCGACCGAACTTGCGACCACCTGCAAGATGGAACGGCCCTGACCGCTCGCGCGCAACTCGTCCGCCCCGAAGAAATTTCGGGGCGGAGGCGTCTCCTGATTTCGGTGGTGCGTCGTGTTTGAACTGATCGTCATATCCACGCTCAACGGCGTCCTGTTCGGCATGTTGCTGTTTCTGATGGCGAGCGGTCTCACCGTCATCTTCAGCATGCTGGGCGTCCTCAACTTCGCGCATGCGAGCTTCTACATGCTCGGCGCGTTCTTCGGCTTCCAGATCAGCCGCTGGCTCGGCTTCTGGCCGGCACTGTTGATCGCGCCGCTGCTGGCGGGCGCGATCGGCGCCGGCGTCGAGCGCTACGGCCTGCGCCGCGTGCACCGGAATGGCCACGTCGCGGAACTGTTGTTCACTTTCGGTCTGGCGTACGTGATCGAGGAATTGGTTCAGATCATCTGGGGCAAGAGCCCGGTGGATTTCCGCGTCCCGGCGCTGCTGGATTTTCCGGCGTTTACGATCTTCTCCACCAATTATCCCGCCTACAAGATGTTCATGCTGCTGGTGTCGATCGTGATCTTCGTCGGCCTGTTGGTCGTGCTGAAGAAGACGCGGATCGGCCTGATCGTGCAGGCCGCGTTGACCCATCCGCACATGGTCGGCCATCTCGGCCATAACGTCGGACGCATCTTCATGCTGGTGTTCGGCGTCGGCACCGCGCTCGCCGCAGTGGCCGGCGTGATCGCGGGACCCGCGCTGGTGACGCAATCGAACATGGCGGGATTTTTGGGCCCGATCCTGTTCGTGGTCGTGGTGGTCGGAGGGCTCGGCTCGCTGCCCGGCGCCTTCGTCGCCTCGCTCCTGATCGGCCTGGTGCAGACCTTCGCGGTCTCCATGAATGGCTCGCTGGCCGGCGCCTTCGGGCCGCTCAGCCCGGCCTATGCCTCGACCTGGCTCGCCGACATCTGGGGCGTCACGATCGCGCAAGTAGCGCCGATCGTGCCCTATGTGCTGCTGGTGTTGATCCTGACTTTCCGCCCGATGGGCCTGCTCGGGACGCGCGACACATGAGCGAGATTACCGCAAGCGCCGCCCCGCCACTGCCGGCCGCAGCCGAGAAACTCAAGTTCTACGGAATGTGGTTCGCGGCAGCGATCGTGCTTCTGCTGCTGCCGAATATCTTCAGTTCGGGCAGCTCGCTCACGACGTTCAGCCTGATCGGCATCTCCATCATCTTCTCGCTGTCCTACAACATCCTGCTCGGCCAGACCGGCATGCTGTCGTTCGGCCATGCGGTGTATTACGGCCTCGGCGGCTTCCTGGTGATCCACACCATCAACATCATCGGCGCCAACAAGCTGCCGATCCCGCTGCCCGTCGTCCCCCTGATCGGCGGCCTGACCGGACTGCTGTTCGCCGCCCTGCTCGGCTGGGTCTCGACCCAGCGTTCGGGAACGGCGTTCGCCATGATCTCGCTCGGCGTCGCGGAATTGATCGCCTCGTCCGCGCTGATCTTGCGCACGTTCTTCGGCGGCGAAGCCGGCGTCTCGGCCAACCGCACCAAGCTGCTGAAATTGTTCGGCTGGAATTTCGGCCCGCAAATCCAGATCTATTATCTGGTGGCGGCATGGACGCTGATCGCCGTGATCGCGATGTATGCGCTGACCCGCACGCCGCTGGGACGCATGTGCAACGCCGTGCGCGACAACCCCGAGCGGGTGCAGTTCGTCGGCTATAACCCCCATGTCGTGCGCTATCTGGCGTTCTGCTTCTCCGGCTTCTTCGCGGGCATCGCGGGCGCGCTGGCGGCGATCAATTTCGAGATCGCCAATTCGGCCTATCTCGGCGCGGCGCAGTCGGGAACGGTGCTGTTCGCCACCTATATCGGCGGCATCGGCTTCTTCATCGGCCCGATCGTCGGCGCGATTTTCGTGACGTTCCTGTCACTCGGTCTCAGCGATCTCACCCAGGTATGGCAGCTCTATTTCGGGCTGATCTTCATCGCCGTGGTGACGTTCGCACCCGGCGGTATCACTGGGCTTCTGATGATGCATCGCCCGCTCCTGAAGGCCGGCACGTTGCCGAAGGTGCTGCCGAGCTATCTGATCGCCATGGTGCCGACACTGGCGATGATCGCGGGCCTTGTACTTTCGATCGAGACCATCGTGCATTACACCGTCAATCCCGGCGACGATTCCCATATCAAGGCGTTCGGCGTCGGCTTCGATGCGGCGAGCCCCTATGTTTGGGCGCTCGCCGCCGTTCTCCTGATCGGCGGCTTCCTGGTGGCGCGCAAGACCTGGAGCCGGGTCGGCCACGCCTGGGACAGCGCCGCCATCATGGCGCGTGATAAAGGAATCGCCGCATGAGTGCCGCGATCGAGCTGCGCAGGGTCGAAAAGAGCTTTGGCGACATCGCCATCATCCGCAATATCAGCCTGAGCGTGGCGCAGGGCGAGCGCCACGCGCTGATCGGCCCGAACGGCGCCGGCAAATCCACCACCTTCAATCTGATCAGCGGATATATGGCGCCGAGCGCGGGCAACGTGCTGTTGCGCGGCCAGGTGATTTCCGGCCTGCCGCCCTATCAGATCAACCGGCGCGGGCTGTCGCGCAGCTTCCAGGTCACCAACGTCTTCGCCAACATGACCGTATGGGAAAACCTGCGCTGCGCCGTACTGTGGTCGACCGGCCAGCGCTACGCCTTCTGGAAGAATATCGACAATCTGCCCGAGGTACGCGACCGCACCGCGCAGATTCTCGCCGACATCAACCTCATTGCCCGGCGCGACGTGCCGGCGGGGCTTCTGACCTATGCCGAGCAGCGGGCGCTGGAGATCGGCATCACGGTTGCTGGCGGTGCCGACGTCATCCTGCTGGACGAGCCGACCGCCGGCATGAGCCATGCCGAAACCGAACGCGCGGTCGCCCTGATCCGGCGGCTGACCGAGGGCCGCACGCTGCTGATCGTCGAGCACGACATGAGCGTGGTGTTTGGGCTGGCCGACCGGATTTCGGTGCTGGTCTACGGCCAGATCATCGCCTCCGGCACGCCGGAGGAGATTCGCGGCAACCCGAAGGTCCGGGAAGCCTATCTCGGCGAGGAGGCGGCATGATGCTCGAGGTCGCCGATCTGCACGCCTATTACGGCAAGAGCCACATCCTGCAGGGCGTCGACATGCATATCGACGCCGGCGAGGTCGTGAGCCTCTTGGGCCGCAACGGCGTCGGCCGCTCCACCACGGTCAAGGCGATCATGGGCGAGGTGCCGCCGCAGGGCTCGATCAGGTTCAAGGGCAGCGACATCGCGGGGCTGCCGAGCTACCGGATCGCGCATCTCGGCCTCGGCTACGTTCCCGAGCATCGCGACATCTTTCCCGGCCTGACGGTGCGGCAGAACCTGATGCTCGGCATCAAGGATACGAGGCGGCCCGGCAAGTGGCGGCTGGAGGACATGCTGGCGATGTTTCCGAACCTCGCCACGCGGGCCGATACCTCGGCCGGCGTGCTGTCGGGCGGCGAGAAGCAGATGCTGACGATCTGCCGCACCCTGATGGGCGATCCCGAACTGATCATGATCGACGAGCCCACCGAGGGGCTCGCGCCCCTGATCGTGCAGCAGGTCGGCGACCTCATCGCCGAAATCGCCCGCCGCGGCGTCGCCATCCTGCTGGTGGAACAAAAACTCTCGATCGCGATGCGGATATCGCACCGCGTCTACGTCATGGGCCACGGCCGCATCGTCTTCGAAGGCACGCCTGCCGAACTCAGGCAGAACGACGCCGTCCGCAAGGAATGGCTGGAAGTCTGAGAGCCTGATCGGCCAACAGCGAACGCGGGCGGTGGAACACGATCGGCGCGCAAAACGAAGGGCCGCCTTTCGGCGGCCTTTCCAAGCTCAATCCGGTCGGCGCCGGTGCAGCGGACGAACTGCCCCGATCATTGAAACTTGAGCATATCGATGCTGGTCAGCGCGACCTTGTAAACGATCGAACTCGTCAGCGTATAAGCCGTGAGCTGATCCTCGTAGGCGTTGTTGCCCGCCATTCCGTCGACCGGTACGACGACGCTAAAACCACGCAAGGCGGCCATGACAGACGTGAAGAGGACGCCGTTATGCGACGCAACGCCGACCGTCACGAGCGTCGTGATCCCCTTGTCCTTCAGGATCTTCTGCAAGCCGGTATCCTTGTCGCCGAGCATGAACTTGTCGACAAACGCCGTCACAACGGGCTCGTTGCCCTTCGGCGCAAGCGCTGGAACGGTATCCCCAATGACCGGATTGGGGAACGTCGCCGGCGAGGGGCTGGGGAAAAGGGTGTAGATCACCGTGACGCCGCTCGCACGCGCAGCGGCAAGCAGTTTTTCAATCTTCGGAACGGCAGCAACGCAACGCGGGCGCCGCTGCTCGTTGCAGGTCTGCTTGATGATGTCGACCACAAGAAGCGCGGTGGTCTTCGGATCAAGTGTAACGCTCTTGAGTTCGGGCGGTGGTGGCGCCTTTACGCTTGCCCATTCGTCGATAATGGTTTCGGCAGACGACGGCACGGCATAACCCAATACTGCCGCAACTGCTGTGAACAGCAACAGATAGCGCATCCTGGACATGTTTCCTCCCCGGCGGTTTTGTTGTCTCAAAAGGATCAACAATCGGTCCGGCCGTCAAGCACAGGGACCGTTGGCCATTCGTTTCCGGCCGCTTCCAAAATCAAGTTGGGTCACTTGCGGATTTGGCTTCCGACGCCAAATACCGCCGGCTGGGCAGCGTTGGAGCGCGACAATGGCAGCTACCGCGTGTTGTTTTTGCGGGCGAACCGTTGATCAGGTAACGCACCTTATCCAGGGCCCTGAACTCTTAATTTGCGACATCTGCGTCGATGGTTGCGTCGATACGCTTGCGACCAAGGATCACGGCTGGCGAGAGCGCCAAATCGACTATCTTTTGAGGCTTCGAAGCCGAAAGACACTTGCGGCGGAAAATTAGGAAGCATCCAAGCACATCGATGCGCCCCGCGTGCTTTGGCTCGATAATGGCACGCATCACTCGCCGTAACTGCCCAGCCGCTCGAGGTCGAGAATGGTCACGCCGCCATACTCCAGCCGCAGCAAGCCTTCCTTCTCCAGCCTCTTCAGGCACTGGTTGGCATTCTGCCGGGAAATGCCTGACAACGCACCGATTTCCTCCTGGGTGATCTCGAGGTGGCGGGTCAGGTCCGGATAGAGAATGGGATTGAACAGGGATGCGATGCCCCGGGCGAGCCGCGCCGTCGCATCCAGCGTCCGGCCATATTCGAGCAGCGCGATGAACTGCCCCAGGCGCTCATTGAGCTGCCCGACCAGGAAACGGTTGAAGCCGACGCTGTTCTCGAACAGCCACATGAAGGTGGCACGGTCCATCATGGCGAGACGCGTGTCGCGCAACGCCACCACATCGTAACGCCGCGGCTCGTTCTTGAGCACGGTGCCCTCACCGAACCAGGCGCCCGCGGTCAGGCCCGTGAAGCTCGTGGCCTTGCCGCCGCGCGACACGATGCCCATCCGGGCCAGACCCGTGACGATGCCGGTCCAGTAGTCGAACCGGTCGCCGCGCATGAAGATGAATTCGTCGGCGCGATAGGATTTCTCGACGATGCCGGCACGCGCGACCTCGGTCTCCCGCTCGTTCAGCTCACGCGACCAAGCCGCGACGCGCTTCAGGTATTCCGCAGCTATCATGACCCTCTGGAACCCGTCCCCAACACCACCTGTATTCGTCAATGCTGCACCGCAACAATCGCTTTGCGCGCACCATCCTCCCCCGGACAGCACGCCGGCCATGCCGGCTGATGAAATTTGCCGGCGAATTGTCAGGCACAAGACATTTCAACGTACCGCTTTACCCTATTGAGGGCCATCTCGCGTCCTCGGGCTGATGGCCGCCGGAACGGCGATGTCGGTGGAAGACAGGGGTGCGGCGTTACGTCAGGTGAGTGCGGCGGCGCAAAACACCCTTGGTGGAATGGCTTACCCGTGTCGGCCGCTATAAGGTCGGGACTGTGACGACAAACGACAGATAAAGAGCGCGCCAAGCGCCGTATCTCGGAGGAATGGGTGGCTCATACTTTGGAAGTGCGCGGGGTTTCGCTACGCTTCGGCGGCGTGCGTGCGCTCACCGACGTCAGTTTCGGCGTCAACGACGGCGAGTTGTTCTCGATCATCGGCCCCAACGGCGCCGGCAAGACCTCGATGATCAATTGCATCTCGGGCCGCTACCGGCCGACCGAAGGCCAGCTGTTCTATCGCGGGCAGGACATCACCGCGCTCAATCCCAACGCCCGGCCCCGGCTCGGCATCGGCCGCACCTTCCAGAACCTGGCGCTGTTCCAGCACATGAGCGTGCTCGACAACGTCATGGTCGGCCGGCATCACCTCCTGAAGAACAACTTCATCACGGGATCGCTGTACTGGCTGACCGGCGCGCGGCGCGAGGAACTCGAGCATCGCCGCAAGGTCGAGGAGATCATCGATTTCCTCGATCTGCAGTCGGTGCGCAAGGCGACCGCCGGCACCCTGCCCTACGGCCTGCGCAAGCGCGTGGAACTCGCCCGCGCCATGGCGCTGGAGCCGCAGCTGATCCTGCTCGACGAGCCGATGGCCGGCATGAACTTCGAGGAAAAGGAGGACATGGCGCGCTACATCGTCGATCTCAACGAAGAGTTCGGCATGACGGTGATGATGATCGAGCACGACATGGGCGTGGTGATGGACATCTCCCACCGCGTCATGGTGCTGGATTTCGGCCGCAAGATCGCCGAGGGCGATCCGGCCGCGGTGCTGGCCGATCCCCACGTCAAGCGCGCCTATCTCGGTGAAGAGGACGAGGTGCTGGTCGATCCCGACGACAGGCCCGCCGCCCCGGAGTGCGCGGCATGATGGATTACGCGGGCCGGGCTGCACAGGCCGATACCTATCCGAAACTGCTGCGACTGAACGCCCGCGAGCATGGCGCCGAGATCGCGCTGCGCGAAAAGGATTATGGGCTCTGGCGCGTGTTCACCTGGAACGACTACCAGGCGCGGGTGCACGACTTCGCGCTCGGGCTGGTCGAGCTTGGGCTCGGCCGCGGCGACGTCATCGGCATCATCGGCGACAACCGGCCGGACTGGGTGTCGGCCGAAATCGCCACCCATGCGATCGGCGCCATGAGTCTCGGCCTCTACCGCGACGTGCTGGATGAGGAAGCGGCCTACCTCCTCACCTATGGCGAGGCCAAACTAGTGTTCGCCGAGGACGAAGAGCAGGTCGACAAGCTGCTGACGCTCGCCGATCGCGTGCCCAACCTCAAGCACATCGTCTATTCCGATCCGCGCGGCATGCGCAAATATGACGACCCGCGGCTGATGGAGGCCGACAAGCTTGCCGCGATGGGCCGCGACCGCGCCGCCCGCGAGGCGGGCCTCTACGACAAACTGGTGGACCAGACCAAAGGCGAGGACACCGCGATCCTCTGCACCACTTCGGGCACGACAGCGCATCCGAAGCTGGCGATGCTCGCCGCGGGGCGCGTGCTGCGGCATTGCGCGACTTATCTCGCCTTCGATCCCAAGGGACCGGACGACGAATACGTCTCGGTGCTGCCGCTGCCCTGGATCATGGAACAGGTCTATGTGCTGGGCAAAGGCCTGTTGTGCCGGATGAAGGTCAACTTCGTCGAGCAAGCCGACACCATGATGAACGATTTCCGCGAGATCGCGCCGACGTTCGTGCTGTTTGCGCCGAGAGTGTGGGAATCGATCGCCGCCGACGTGCGCGCCGGCGTGATGGACTCCTCTCCGCTCAAGCAGAGCCTCTACCAGATCGGCATGAAGACGGGGCTGGCGGCGCTCGCGCACGGCAAGCATTCGACGGTTGCGGACATGCTGCTGTTCCGCGCGCTGCGCGACCGGCTCGGCTTCACCCGGCTGCGCTCGGCCGCGACCGGCGGCGCCGCGCTCGGCCCCGATACCTTCAAATTCTTCCAGGCCATGGGCGTGCCGCTGCGCACGCTGTACGGCCAGACCGAAACGCTCGGCGCCTACACCCTTCACCCCGAGGGTCATGCCGATCCCGACACCACGGGCGTGCCGATGGCCGACAGCATCGAAATCCGCATCGACCATCCGGACGTTCACGGCGTCGGCGAGATCATGGTGCGCCATCCCAACATGTTCCTCGGCTACTTCAAGAACCCGGAAGCCTCCGCAGCCGACATCACCGACGGCTGGATGCATTCGGGCGATGCCGGCTATTTCAACGCCGACAAGCAGCTCGTGGTGATCGACCGTATCAAGGACCTCGCCGAGACCGCGCGCGGCGAGCGCTTCTCGCCGCAATATCTCGAGAACAAGCTGAAATTCTCGCCCTACATCGCCGAGACCGTGGTGCTCGGCGCCGGTCGCGAGGCGCTCGCCGCCATGATCTGCATCCGCTTCTCGATCATCTCGAAATGGGCGGAGAAGAAGCGGATCGCGTTCACCACCTATACCGACCTCGCCTCGCGCCCCGAGGTCTACGCGCTGCTGCAGCAGGAGGTCGAGGCGGTCAACGCCACGCTGCCGCCGGCGCAGCGCATCTCCCGCTTCCTCCTGCTTTACAAGGAACTCGACGCCGACGACGGCGAACTCACCCGCACCCGAAAAGTGCGCCGCAGCGTCATCAACGAGAAATACGCCGACATCATCGACGGCATCTATGGCGGCAAGCGCGAGATTCCCGTCGATACCGTGATCCGCTTCCAGGACGGCACCACCCAGCGCATCCGCACCACGCTGCGCGTTGTCGACCTCGCGCCCACCGCCCCGCTCGCGGAGGCCGCGGAATGAACACCCATTTCCTGATCCAGCTTCTGGTCAACGGCCTCGTGGTCGGCACGCTCTATGGCGTGGTCGCGATGTCGTTCGTGCTGATCTACAAGGCAACCCAGGTCGTGAACTTCGCGCAAGGCGAATTGCTGCTCGTCGGCGCCTGGGTGTGCTGGGCGCTGCTGACCAAATACCAGGTGCCGTTCTGGATCGGCATGCCGCTGACGCTGGTGTTCATGTTCGCCTTCGGCATCGCGATCCAGATCGTGATCCTGCGCCCGATGATCGGCGAGCCGGTCATTTCCGTGATCATGGTCACCATCGGCCTGTCGACGGTGTTTCAGGCCGCGCTGAAATGGATTTTCGGCGTCAATCCGCAGCCGTTCCCGCGGGTGTTCGAAAGCCAGTCCGTCAGCTTCCTGGGGCTGCAGATCCAGACCGTCTATGTCATGAGCCTCGTGGTGTCGGTCGCGATGATGATCGGCATGGCCTGGTTCTTCCGGGCCTCGAAATACGGGCTCGCCATGCGCGCCACCGCCTTCAACCAGCAGGTGGCGCAGTCGCTCGGCATTTCCGTGAAAAGCGTGTTCGCGATGGCGTGGGCGATCTCGGCGACCGTCTCGGCGGTCGCGGGCGTGGTGGTGGCCGTGGTCAACGGCGTGTCGTCGGGCCTGTCGGCCTACGGCATCAAGGTGTTTCCGGCGGCGATCCTCGGCGGCCTCAATTCGATCGGCGGCGCGGTGCTCGGCGGCATCATCATCGGGCTACTCGAAAACATCGCCCAATATGTCGACAGCGAATATCTGCATTGGGGCAATTTGTATGAAATCGCGCCATTCTACGTGCTGATCATCATCCTGATGATCAAACCCTACGGCCTGTTCGGCACCAAAGACATCGAGCGGGTGTAATTCATGGCAACCCCATCCCTGATTCCGGCCGGCGACTTCCGCACCTCCTATGCGGCCGACACCACGATCTTTCCGACCACCACCAGCCGAAACATGGCCATCCTGGGCGTCGTGCTGATCTGTTTTGCGCCAATGGTGTTCACCGGCTACTGGCTCTCGATCCTGATCCAGATCGGCATTTTCGCCATCGCCGCCCTCGGGCTCAACATCCTGGTCGGATTCACCGGACAGATCTCGATCGGGCACGCCGCGTTCTTCCTGTTCGGCGCGTTCACCTCGGCCTTCATCTCCAACAACCTGCCGATCCCGGTGTTCTTCGCCATTCCGCTCGCCGGCGTGGTGACGGCGCTGGTCGGCCTGATCTTCGGCCTGCCGGCGGCGCGGCTGAAGGGGCTCTATCTCGTCATCGCCACGCTGGCTGCGCAGTACATCCTGCTCGACTTCTTCTCGCGCGCCGACTGGTTCTCCGGCGGCTCGGTGCCGGCCAGCGCCAATCCGTTCTCGATTTTCGGCTACACCTTCCGCGGCGACCGGCAATATTTCTACGTGGTGCTGGCCTATGTCGTGGTCAGCTATGTCCTCGTGACCAATTTGATGCGCACCCGCGACGGCCGCGCGCTGGTCGCGATCCGCGACCATTATCTCTCCGCCGAGATCATGGGCATCAACCTGACGAAATACCGCACACTGTCGTTCGGGCTTGCGGCATTCTTCGCCGGCATCGCCGGCGCGCTCTATGCGCACTACCAGCTGGTGGTCTCCAACGAGGGCTTCGGGATCGAGCGCTCGATTCTCTTTCTGGCGATGATCATCATCGGCGGCACCGGCTCGATCATGGGCACGCTGATGGGCACCGCTTTCGTGGTGCTGCTGCCGGAATCGATGGAGTGGATCAGCGCCGGGCTGAAGGGCTCGGCGATCGACAAGGCGCTGTCGCTCAACAACAACATCACCTTCCTGCGCGAGATCGCGATCGGGCTGATCATCATCGCGTTTTTGATGTTCGAACCCGACGGACTCGCGCATCGCTGGCGGCAGATCAAGACCTACTGGAAACTCTACCCGTTCTCGCATTGAGGCCGGAACGGAACGGACTACACTCGATACCAACAAAGCAAACGGAGGAAACACAACATGACGATGAAATCCCTTTTGAGCACGGTCTCGCTCGCGCTGCTGCTCGGCGGCGCAGCCTCGGCGGCGCAGGCCCAGATCGCGATCGGCCATCTCGCCGATTATTCCGGCGGCACCTCGGACGTCGGCACGCCCTACGGGCAGGCGGTCGCCGACACATTCGCCTGGGTCAACAAGAACGGCGGCATCGGCGGCAAGCAGCTCAGCGTCGACACCAACGATTACGGCTATCAGGTGCCGCGCGCGATCGCGCTCTACAAGAAATGGTCGGCCCCCGACAGCAAGGTCGCCGCGATCATGGGCTGGGGCACCGCCGATACCGAGGCGCTGACCGGCTTCCTGGCGCAGGACAAGATCCCGGATATCTCGGGCTCCTACGCCGCGGCGCTGACCGATCCCGAGGGCACCAGCGGCAAGGCAAAACCCGCGCCGTATAATTTCTTCTACGGCCCGAGCTATTCGGACGCGATGCGGGCGATGCTGATGTGGGCGGCCGAGGACTGGAAGGCCAAGGGCAAGCCGGGCAAGCCGAAATTCGTCCATATGGGCGCCAACCACCCCTACCCGAACGCACCGAAGGCGGCCGGCGAAGCGCTCGCCACCGAACTCGGCTTCGAAGTGCTGCCGCCGCTGGTGTTCGCGCTGGCGCCTGGCGACTACAGCGCGCAGTGCCTGAGCCTGAAGAGCTCCGGCGCCAATTACGCCTATCTCGGCAACACCGCGGCCTCCAACATCTCGGTGTTGAAGGCATGCAAGACCGCCGGCGTCGATGTGCAGTTCATGGGCAACGTCTGGGGCATGGATGAGAACGCCGCCAAGACGGCGGGCGATGCCGCCGACGGCGTGATCTTCCCGTTGCGGACCGCCGTGGCCTGGGGCGGCAACGCGCCGGGCATGAAGACGGTGATGGAAATCTCGAAGATGTCGGACCCGACAGGCAAGGTCTACCGTCCCGTGCATTACATCGCGGCCGTCTGCACCGCGCTTGTACATGAAGGAGGCGATCGACTGGGCCGCCAAGAACGGCGGCGCCACCGGCGAGAACGTCGCCAAGGGCTTCTACCAGAAGAAGGATTGGGTGCCCGCCGGCATGGAGGGCGTCTGCAATGCATCGACCTGGACCGAGAAGGACCATCGCGGCACGCTGAAGGTCGATCTCTACCGCTCGAAGATCTCGGGCGCGACCGACGGTGATATCAACGACCTCATGGCCAAGGGCACCATCAAGCTCGAGAAGGTCAAGACCGTCGAATTGCCGCGCAAGCCGGAATGGTTCGGGTGGTGAGGTAAGCGAGGTCGCCCACCGGCACCCGCACACTCCGTCGTCATCCCCGCGAAAGCAGGGATCCAGTACGCCGCGGCTTCTCGATTTATCTCAAGCGGCTCTGGAATACTGGGTCCCCCGCCTTCGCGGGGGACGACCGCAGAAGGTAGTCATACAGATGACTCAAACGGCTCAGATCGATCGCCCGCCGGCCGCCGCGGCGCAAGCCGTGGCGGCCTTGCTCAGCGTGCGCAACATCGAGGTGGTCTATGACGACGTCATCCTGGTGCTGCGGGGCCTGAGCCTCGAGGTGCCCAAGGGCGCCATCGTGGCGCTGCTCGGCGCCAACGGCGCCGGCAAGTCGACGACGCTGAAGGCGATCTCGGGACTGCTCAAGACCGAGGACGGCGAAGTCACCCGCGGCGAGATCGTGTTCGACGGCGAGCGCATCAACGGCATCGACCCCGACAAGATCGTCCGCCGCGGCATCTTCCAGGTGATGGAGGGCCGCCGCATCATTTCCGACATGACGTCGCTGGAAAACCTGCGGCTCGGCGCCTTTACCCGCAGCGATGGCGAGGTCGCCGCCGACATCGACATGGTGTTCCAGTATTTCCCGCGCCTGAAGGAGCGTACCGGACTTGCCGGTTATCTCTCGGGCGGCGAACAGCAGATGCTGGCGATCGGGCGCGCGCTGATGGCGCGCCCGAAGATGATCCTGATGGACGAGCCGTCGATGGGCCTGTCGCCGCTCCTGGTCAAGGAAGTGTTCGGGATCATCAAGGAGATCAACCGCGACCTCGGCGTCACCATCCTGCTGGTGGAGCAGAACGCCCGCGCCGCGCTTTCGGTGGCGAGCCACGGCTACATCATGGAACAGGGCAAGGTGGTGCTCGACGGCACGGCCGACGAATTGCGCGACAATGAGGACGTCAAGGAATTCTACCTCGGCGGCGCCGGCGACCAGCGCAAGAGTTTTAAGAATCTGAAGAGTTTCAAGCGGCGGAAGCGATGGCTGTGACCGCAAAGTCTCTTGGCGTCGTTCCGGGGCACGCGAAGCGTGAACTACGATGTGCAATTGCACATCGGAGAATCCCGAGATTCCGGATCTGGTCCTTCGGACCATCCCGGAATGACGCCAATGATGCGCGCCAAGCGCGATGGTGATAACAAAATGACCGACCATTATGACGCCCGCGAAACCTGCGCGCCCGCGATGCGTGAGGCGGAGCTGTTTTCGCGGTTGCCGGACGTGCTGCGCAAGGCGATGGCGGCGCCGGCCTATGCCGAACGCCTCGGGGGCATCGACCCCGCCGGTGTCACCAGCCGGGCGGCGCTGGCGGGCCTGCCGGTGCTGCGCAAGGCGGAGCTCCCTGCCCTGCACAAGTCAGCGCCGCCCTTCGGTGGCTTCGTCCCCGGGCTTCCTGGCTCGTTTGGAAGGCTGTTCACCTCACCCGGTCCGATCTTCGAACCCGAGCCCGTTCACGCCGATCCCTGGCGCGGCGCGCGGGCGCTGTTCGCGGCCGGTTTTCGCCCGGGCGATGTCGTGCTGAACACCTTCAGCTATCATCTGACGCCCGGCGGCTTCATCTTCGATGCCTCGGCCCGGGCGCTCGGCTGTGCCGTGATCCCGGCCGGCCCCGGCAATACCGAGGCCCAGTTCGAGCTGATCGAGGCGTACCGTCCGGTCGGCTATAGCGGCACGCCCGATTTCCTCAAGATCCTGCTCGACGCGGCCGACAGCCGCGGGCCGCGACGTCTCCTCGATCAGGCGCGCGCTGGTGTCGGGCGCGGCGTTTCCGAAATCGCTGCAGGAGGAGATCGCGGCGCGCGGCGTCGAGGCCTATCAGGCGTTCGGCACCGCCGATCTCGGCCTGATTGCGTTTGAGACGCAATCGCGCGAGGGCATGGTCGTCAACGAGGACCTGATCCTGGAAATCGTCCGGCCCGGCACCGGCGATCCCGTCGCTGAGGGCGACGTCGGCGAGATCGTCGTCACCTCGCTCGACCCCGATCACCCCTGGATCCGGCTGGCGCTCGGCGACCTCACCGCCGCCCTGCCCGGCACGAGCCCGTGCGGCCGCACCAATATGCGCATCAAGGGCTGGATGGGCCGCGCCGACCAGACCACCAAGGTCAAGGGCATGTTCGTGCGGCCCGAGCAGATCGCGGAAATCGGCAGGCGTCACCCCGAACTCGGACGGCTGCGTCTCGTCGTCACCCGCGAGGGCGAGACCGACGCCATGACGCTGAAGGCGGAAGCCGCAAATCCGGACGCGGCGCTGCGCGACGCCGTCAACGCCACGCTGCGCAGCGTGACAAAACTCGGGGGAAACGTGGCCTGGGTGGCGCCTCAGTCACTGCCGAACGACGGCAAGGTCATCGCGGACGAGCGCACCCCGCAATAGACGGCTCACCTGATAACAGGGAAAGAACAGGGAAAAATCGCACGAACCCCCTGGCCTTCTACGCTGCAAAACTCAATAAGGCGCTTGTTAGGGGTCGTTTTGCAGCAGCACCTGCAAAACGTATCAGGGAATTAGCGGACCCATTACAGGGAATTTTCTGCGACAAAGAGTGAAAACCTGCGCAAAGCGGTCGCCACAACGACGACCACCAAATATCGATTGAATTGGTCACCCATAATGTCGGGTCCGCGCGGAAAGAACTCGTGTGGGACTGAGCCACACCCGAACCCGGTCGCCATTTTTTGTGTCCGACACTGGAGGGCCGCTTGTTACGACCGCCCCATCTTGGCATCGGGAACCTTCGGCGTTCGCCAATGCGTTCCGGTTATAGTAAAGCCATGTCCGCCTCGGTGAAGTATACAACGATCGGATCGCTCTGGGGACCAAGGGCGGAGCGCATCTGGTGAAGCAAATTCGCGGCGCCCGGGTTTCTATTGATCGCCATGTTTGTCAGCTGCCGCAACAATGCTTCCCAGCGGGGCATGACAATGGGGCCCTTCTCGCCTTGGACCGTGATCAACTCGTTCGAAATCATACGAAGGATCTCACCCTCACTAACGACCTTTGACCGACGCCTTGGTCGACCTCTCGGGTTGCCAGACTGCCCCTTTTTGAATTGGTGTTGTTTTGGTGGACGACCGTAACCGACGCTTGAGTCGCTTGCCATTAGCTGTGC
This sequence comes from uncultured Alphaproteobacteria bacterium, assembly GCA_963831585.1. Lineage (GTDB taxonomy): Bacteria > Pseudomonadota > Alphaproteobacteria > Rhizobiales > Xanthobacteraceae > Bradyrhizobium. The sequence goes on from CAWHRA010000019.1 coordinate 28,401, forward strand.
TCCTGAGTTGAAGCCCCCGGATCGTTCGGCACGACCACAATTTCGATTGGATTCGATTGCCGTGTCGGGAGATGCTTTTCCGATAGCTTGAGAATCAAACGGGCGGAGTTCAAGTCCCCTTTGATTGCGCTGGTCCACAACTGCCGCAACCAAACCTCGAGCGTCGACATTTCCTTACGCTGGCCATTTTCCACCACGATCAGCATTTCGCGGTCAATCTGTGTGAGGATTTTGGCCGGATCCACGTCAGCAGGTTTTCCCGCCCTCCTTTGCTTCTTGCCCGGGCTAGCTCTTTTGGGAGCGTTGATCCTCAATTCGCGTTGTCCGCGCGTTTCAGATTTGGCCATTGGCTCGCTCCAGATCGCTGAACTTTGCGCCGTCCTGAATCCGGACCGCGTCCCTGCCCGTGACGTTCTGCCAACGTCGGATCGCGGTGTCGACATAGACCGGGTCCAGCTCGATGCCACGACAGATTTCGACCGGTCCGTTCGGCCGCCAAGAGCGTGGTACCGCTGCCCAAGAACGAGTCCAAGACGATCCCGCCTCGGTTTGAGCAATCCAAAATGGCATCGCATACGAGATCGATGGGTTTTACCGTCGGATGCAGATCGAACAATTTGTTGCCTTTTCGGCCCGCGGTCGCTGCGCTTTGGTATTGCCAGACGTTTGATCGGTTGCGGCCATGCTTACCTAGCTCGACGTTATTAATGTGAGCGGCGGTGCCTGACTTGTAGACAAAAATGAATTCGTGAGCAGACCGATAGAGCGATCCCAAACCTGGATTGTCCTTCGCCCAGACCACGATATTTTTCAGCTCCGTGTATACCTCACGCCCCGCGGCCATAAGCTCCTGCGTGTGGCGCCAATCCATGCACACATAATGGATTGCACCGTTATCGCTATACGCAACGAGATTGCCGCAGGCGGTCGCCAAGAAATGAGAAAATTGATCGCTACCCATTTCGCCTGAAGCCTGACCGAAATTCAGATGTTTGACTTTCCCTTTTCCGGATACGTTACCTTCGATGCGAAGATTGTAGGGCGGATCGACGAACACCATCTCGGCTTTGGATTCTTGCATAAGAAGCGCGAACGTCTCTGGTACGGTTGCATCACCACATACGATCCGATGCTCGTCTAACTTCCATACATCGTCGCGAGCGCAAACCGGCGATCCCGTCTGGGGCAACATACTTTCGCTGGTCGGCGGTAACTTTGCTGAATTGTAGTTTTGAATAATGATGTCTGCTTCCGGGTTAGAGAATCCCGTGATTTTGAAATCGAAATCAAGGTTCAGCTCCTTCAAGCTTGCAAGTTCTTGCGCAAGAAACCGGTCATCCCAGCTTGAGTGCTGCGCAAGCTTGTTATCGGCGAGACGAAAGGCCCTTAGCTGGGCAGCTGATAAATGCCGTACCTTGATCGCCGGCACCTCGAAAAATCCCAGCTGCTTTGCAGCGAGAAGCATTGCGTGCCCTGAAACCATTTGATTGAGGTCGTCAATTACGACCGGCTTGATGAAGCCGAATTCCTGGATGCAGTTGGCGAGTTGCTTGATTTGCTTGTGTGAATGCTGCCTCGGATTGCGAGGGTCTAATTTGATGTCTGCAACCGGGGTATTTTCGATCGCAAACCTTATCGGCTTTGAATTGCTCAGCCGCGGGTGGAGGTCATTGCTTCGCAGATTTTGTGGCACAGTCTCGTCAATCATCGGTTTAGTTCCCCTTGTTAGATGTATTTTATCGACCGGCCGCGAAGATCGCTGCCGCTAGGGCCCCCGAAGGCTTTGTCCCATGACTGGGGCAAAGCAGCCCGGGTGTTGGCCCGGCATCGGCGGTGGGGGTACTGTGCTGTGATGTATTGCGAGGACCGCTGCTCATCAAAAGCTGGCGTTGCCTCGCGCAGGAAGAGTAATCCCTGGATCATCTTCCGAGAGAGCAGTTTCGCGCGAATTTTGATTCTGGCAAGCTCTTCGTCCTGCCTTGGCCCAAAAATAAAACTCGAACCCTTAACGTTTCAATAAGAACCGCAAAAGGTCGATGACGCGCTCAACCATGGCGACCGCTTAAGGGGTCCACTTCTCCGAAATGGCTTCGTTTCGTAAAGATATTCACGGCATTCGGTGATGTGCTCCAACATGCCGTGGAGTCCATTCTCAAACCATCGAGCGCTACGGGAAAAGAGCAAGATTCTTGCTGCAGAAAGGACTGGCATTTCTTTTCGAATGGAGCGTTACTGATTCGGCCGAGGGCAAAGCCCAGGTATCTCACCCCGCCTCTGCGCGGGCTTATGGCAGTGCGGCGGAACGCGCCGGCGTTGACCAACAGGAGATACCAGTGGCAATTTTTGAAACGAACGGAGCGGATGCGCCAAGCGCCTCGACTCTGAGGTTTAATTCAAGCGATCGTCGTTCTTTCATCGGCGGCTCAGACGCTCGAATCATAATGGGCGACAATGAGACCGATCTCCTTCGGTTGTGGCACGAAAAACGTGGCGAAACCGAACCGGAAGATTTCTCCCAAAATCTCGTTGTGCAGCTAGGCAACGTTACCGAAGAGCTCAACAGAGACTGGTATCAGCGTTGCACCGGACAGAAAATCAAAGACATGCAAAAGCGGCTTCATCACCCGATCAACAAATGGATGGCAGCGACCGTTGATGGGATCGTCGAGCAGACCGGTGCGGTTTACGAAGCCAAATTCATGCTGCCGTGGGCGTTTACCGAAGAAGCTGCAGCAGAAAAGCATATGGCGCAATTACAGCACAATATGTGGGTCGCAAACTCGAGGTCCGCCGTGCTGTCGATCATTACGGGGGGCGGCAAATGGGTGGAGATCGCCATTCATGCCGACCCGCTTTATCAGCATCTCCTCCTGACCGCCGAGAAGAAATTCTGGCGCTGTGTCCAAGAGCGGCGAGACCCCTCGCTTGTTTGGGATCGAGCCCCCTCGCCCGCGGCTTCAAGCCATCCGCGTCGTTGACATGAGCGGGTCCAATGTTTGGGCGGAACTGACGGCCGTATATTGCCGGACACGGACGGCCTATCAGCAGCATGAAAGTGCCAGGCCGAGCTCAAAAAACTGATGCCGGAAGATGCCAAGGAAGCCGTCGGACATGGTCTGCGCGCCAAACGGTCGAAGTCGGGCGCCATCAGCTTCGAGCTTGTGGACATGGAGAGCACCGATGCACCGCTCCAGTGAAACCATCGGTGCGATCGCGACGGCTCTCGCCAAGGCCCAAAGCGAACTCACCAATCCGGGAAAATCGCTCACCGCGACCATTCGCTCGCCGTTTCCCAGGGAGGCCGACCGGACCTTCCGCTATGCCTCACTCGCCAGCGGCCTCGATATCGTCCGCAAGAGCCTCGGCCAGCACGAGATCGCCACGGTGCAGACCACCGATCGATTGACATGGATTCCGGGCAAATCCGATTGACCACGCTGCTGGCCCATGCCTCCGGGGAATGGATTTCCTCGGATTGGCCAGTCTGCCCCATTAGCGAGGCAATCACGCCGCACCGAATGGGAGCGGCGCTCACCTACGCCCGGCGCTACGCGTTGTTCGCCCTTGTTGGCATTGCTGGCGAAGACGATCTCGATGCTCCGGACCTCCTTACAGAGCCCTCTCCGGTTCTCAACGCTGCCTCAGCGGTAAGGCAAAGCAAACAGAACGCCAACAGAACCGCCCAACGGGTCGATCCACAAGCCTCTGGAGAAAAGGCCCGTGCTCGCTGCCGAGCCCTCGGCTGCGCTGCGCGACCTATTGATCGCGGAGATCGCCGATCTCAAGAAAAGCGATGATCTCGCCCCATGGGCCCTCCGGCGTCTGCCAGCCAAGAATACGCTCACGGCGAGCGATGCGGGTGCGGTTGAACAGGCCTATCAGTCTGCCCTGGAAGCTACTGATCGCGAGGTTGTGGACGGGTTCTCCGAACCGTCCAGCGATCAATCGGCTCCCACCAATCCCGAAAGCGAGGCAGCTAAGGGCGGCGTGAGCGGCTCCGTACAGGCCAATGAAAATAAGTCGTACGTTGGTCAATTCGTTACGCCTTTGCCCAAGACGGTCAGAGTTCGCAACAAGTCCCACCTGATCTTCGTTGCAGCGCAGCCCTGCCTCGTCTGTCAGCGTTCGCCGTGCGATGCCCATCATCTCAAATTCGCGCAACCCCGATCCCTCGGACGCAAGGTCAGCGACGAATTCACCGTGCCGCTCTGCCGCGAGCACCACAACGAACTGCACCGCCGCGGTAACGAAATGGCGTGGTGGGCCAATCTGCAGATTGCCCCGCTTGAAACGGCAAGAGAGCTTTGGGAGGCGACCACGCTTCAGGCCAACCCGCGAGCGCGCACGCCGTAACGAAGGTTGATCATGCCGGCGATTCGACTCCGTCGAGCGCTCCGGCCCATGACCTCGTTTCGACAGATTGAAGCCAACCGACGCAACGCCGTCAGAAGCACCGGACCCAGAACCGAGGAGGGCAAACGGCAAACCCGACGCAATGCCGTTCGGCATGGGCTGTGCGCGGAAACCGTCATCGATAGCGTCGAGGATACCGAGGACTACAGAGCGTTCGAGGCGGCCGTCATTGCGGATTACGACGCCCAGACCGCGGTCGAGCGCGAGCTGGTGCTGCGGCTGGCATCGCTGTTGTGGCGTCTGCGTCGCGCCACCGCGATCGAGACCGATCTGTTTCGGATCCAGGCCGAAATATTGCACGAGCGGCGGGATCAAACGCAACGCCAACCGCAGCCCATGCCCTTTCGTGTTGTCGAAACCGCACTTTGCGATTCACCCGCCGATGGTTGCAACGCCAATGAACGGGCCGACCATCAAGCCGCGCGCACCCTTCCCATCAGCCGAGACATCTCGTCGCGAGATCTAGCACATTGCTTTCAACGGCTCGCCAATCTCGACGTCGGCGTCTTCGAGCGGCTCGGGCGCTATGAAACCGCGCTATGGCGCCAAATGGTACAGATACACTTTCTGCTCCAGGCAGCCAGACGTCGCTAACCCTCGGAAAAGTCCGGATCTAAGACTCCGTCTCGGGTCTTTTTGGCACCAGCGCCTCGAACTTAAGCATCAAAAGCAAATGATCAGCCATCAGGTCGGAAACACCGTTGAAGCCACAAAAAGCAATGGCTTTGTTTCGCAAACTTGCAACCCGTATCGTCTGGACTTTCCGCCAACGCGGTGTGTACCTATTTTCCATGCGGCTGTTCAACATCGCGGGCCGAGGACCTCAACTGTTTACGAAACGAAGCCAAATCTGATGAAGGCGCCTCTCAGGGACGGACATCTGGATTATTCCTTACCGCAATAATGTGGCTAACTTGTCGTCCCCATCCGCTTTTGTAACCTGCTTGCGATTGGGCGGACGGTCTTGATGATTTCCCAACCCGATGCTGAAGCCGCTATAGCCCTGAACGAGGCGATTGCTCATTTAGGTCACGATCGGCTTGGCAATGGAAATGCCGTTAGGCCGTAAGGTTCAGTTCTCCGGTGAACTATAACTGCTTAGCCTTAGCCCTGCCGCCGTTCTGATACGCTAGTCGCCGCGGACCGTGATTCGAATGTTGGCGGCTTCGTGGCTGCTACATCCCACTACGGTGGCGCTGGCGGACGTCCGCTTTGGTGCGCATTACGGACTGAAGTCGACATCGCCAGGTCCGAAAAATGTCCCGGGACCGGACATTGCACAGCTTACGGAGCACTCAACCGCCACTAAAACGTCGAAACAGCCTGTACTATTTGATGCTGTTATCAATCACGGAACGTATTTTTTCTCGCGAGATCGGCGCGGGAAAATGGTTTCGCGAGAAGCTGCAGTTTGAGCAGGAAGACAAGAGCGAAGAGCCCGATTTCCTCGCTGCCGGATCCCTGTACGCGAACAGGCCCGAGATCGACGATCTATCCGGCCCTGCTGATCGCATCGTCTATCAGCGTATCATTCGATCATCAGAGGTCACCCGTGCGGTCTGGTCAGGAGGCCCTGGTCGCCGCCGAGCAACGCTTGCTGGGAATCCGTCCAGGCGGTGCGTACGACGCCGGGCGCGCCTTGGCCGGATCCGGCCGCCATATACTGATCGAGCAGCCCTGCGAGCGTCGTGTATGCCGATGGCGCCAAACCGGCTGGCGGTGCGCCACCATCCGATTTGAGGTCCGGCATCGTAATTGCCGGATTGGTCGCCAAAATCGATTGCGGCGAGCTTGCCGTGGTCACCGGGGGATCGGTAACGACGATCGTTTGCGCCGGAGAGCTTGCCGCTTCGCCCGTCGTCGTGTTGCTCGCCGCGAGAGTGAGATTGTTTACCGGGTGGCCGGTACCTGCATATGACGAATGCAGCGTAAGGCCGCTATTGACCTCAGCCGCGCTCAAGGTCACCGAACTACCGCTGAAGATGGATTGATCAAGATTGTTGGTGATCGTCTCGTAACTGGTCAGCCCGCTGATGGTGACGGACACTGTGTCATCAGCGTCCACCGGCGTGACCTGGACGCCGAGCGGGACCGATCCTCCCGCGGCAACGGTCAGCGCCGCGTTGCTGATCGCGAGCGTCGGCGCGCCATTTAGCTCCTGGTGGAAGCTCGTCTCCAGCGTCTCCAGCGCTGTGCTGGTGCCTGAGTAAACGGCGTAGGAGAGGAAGTTGCCGTTGCTGTCGGTATTCCAGATCGAGAATTGATTGGCGCCAGCATTCTTGAACGCAACTTCAAAGCCACTTGCCGTCTGCTCCACGCCGACCGGGACATAAGGATCGAATTGACCCACTACGACCGGTGAGCCGTTGTATTTCAGCTCCGGTCCGGTCCCGCCGGCAACCGGATCGAAAAAGTAATTGTTTCCAACCTGGACCAGGCTGGTCGATCCGAAGGCCTCGATCACCGTGGTGGAAACGCCGATCACGCCGTCACCGTTGAGATCCTGGTGGAAGCTGGTCTCCAGACAACTCCAGCGCCGTGCTGGTCCCTGAGTGACAGCGGTGTAAGAGAGGAAGTTGCCGTTGCTGTCGGTATTCCAATCGAGAATCTGATTGGTGCCGGCATTCTTCAACGCAACTTCATAGCCACTTGCCGTCTGCTCCACGCCGATCGGGCGTCCACGCGCCGAATTGACCCGCTACGACCGGCGAGCCGTTATATTTCAGCTCCGGGCCAGTCCCGCCGGCAACCGATCGAAAAAGTAATTGCTGCCAACCTGGACCAGGCTGGTCGAGCCGAACGCCTCGATCACCGTGGTAGGAACGCCGATCACGCCGTCGCCATTCAGGTCCTGTTGGAAGCTGGTCTCCAGACGGCTCCAGTACCACGCTGGTCCCGGAGTAAGCCGTGTAAGAAAGGAAGTTGCCGTTGCTGTCGGTGCTCCAGATCGAGAATTGATTGGTGCCGGCGTTCTTGAACGCAACTTCATAGCCACTCGCCGTCTGCTCCGCGCCGACCGGCGTCATAAGGGGCGAATTGACCCGCCACGACCGGCGAGCCGTTATATTTCAGCTCGCGGACCGATCCCTCCGGCAACGGGGTCGAGGAAGTAGTTACCTGCCAGCCTGCACCAGGCTGGTCGAGCCAATCGCCTCGATCACCGTGTTGAGAGGGATCGGTTATGAAGATGCCGGTCGCTCCGTCGCTGGTAGCAGCGAAGGCCGTGCCGCCGAGGCTGGAGGTCTGGAAGTCCAGGCTCGCCACCTGGTTGGCGCTGTTCGACACCTGCAGCACGCCCGTCGACGCGTTGTAGTTGAGCGTCACGCCTGCCGAGGAAAAGGTCTTGAGATCGATCTTGTCGCCGGGGACAAAGTGTTGCAGCTGCGGTCCCGCATAGGATGCGGTGCCGACATTGGTGCCGAACGATGCGGCATTGTCGATGATCAGTTCGCTGCTGCTGCCCTGGAAATTGATTTGCGTAGCCGTGCCGGTGGCCGCGGCAACTTCAAGCGTGGCGCCGCTGCCGAGTTGGAAGAGGCCGGTGCTGCTTGGATCAATGGCCGTCGACACGTCGAGCGAGCCGGCGATGCTGACCGTGCCGTTGTCCAGAAGGTTGGCGCAATATTCGCACCATTGAGCGTCCAGGTCGCGCCGGCATCGACGGCAAGGACCTGGAAGTTGTTGAACGAGCCGGTGCCCACGCCGCCGATCGAGCCGGTGCCGCTGGCGAGCTCCAGCGTGTTGGTGCCGCTGCCGCCGATGACCTTGCCGACGAACACGGCGCCGGGGTCGACCACGAGCCGATTGGTGGCGCTGCCCGCGAAGTCGATGGCATAGGTGCCACCGGAGATCGTGCCAGCGTTGGTCACCGTACCGGAACCGCCGGTGAGGAAGACGCCGAAGGTGCTACCCGAGATGGTCGCGCCGGCAAGGTTCGTGATGCTGCCGCCGGCCTCGAAATCGGCGCCGGCGCCGGCGGTTGCGCTGATGCTGCCGGCATTGCTGAGCGTCGCGGCAGCTCCCAGCGCAAGGACGCCGGCGACCTGGCCCGTGATCGAGGCGGAGGCGGCGTTCGTGACGCTGCCGCCGGCCGCGAGACTGACACCGTGAGAGCCCGAGATCGACCCGCCCGAATTGTTCGTGATGCTGCCGCCACCCGCGAGATCGATGGCATCGGTCGCGCCGGAAATCGTGCCGGCGTTCGTGACCGTGCCGGATCCGCCAGTGAGGAAGACGCCGAAGGCGCTCCCCGAGATGGTCGCGCCGGCAAGGTTCGTGATGTTGCCGCCGGCCTCGAAATCGGCGCCGGCGCCAGCCGTCGCGCTGATGCTGCCGGCATTGCTGAGCGTCGCGGCAGCTCCCTGCGCGAAGACGCCGGCGACCTGGCCCGTGATCGAGGCGGAGGCGGCATTCGTGACGCTGCCGCCGGCCGCGAGACCGACGCCGTGAGAGCCCGAGATCGACCCGCCCGAATTGTTCGTGACACTGCCGCCACCCGCGAGATCGATGGCGTCAGGTCGCGCCGGAAATCGTGCCGGCGTTGGTCACCGTGCCGGAACCGCCGGTGAGGAAGACACCGAAGGCGCTGCCCGAGATGGTCGCGCCGGCGAGGTTCGTGATGCTGCCGCCGCCCTCGATATCGGCGCCGGCGCCCGCCGTCGCGCTGATGCTGCCGGCATTGCTGAGCGTCGCGGCACCTCCCTGCGCAAAGACGCCGGCGACCTGGCCCGTGATCGAGGCGGAGGCGGCGTTCGTGACGCTGCCGCCGGCCTCCAGACCGACACCGTGAGAGCCCGAGATGCTGCCGCTGTTGCTCAGCGTCGCGAGAACACCGGTGGTGAAGACACCGAACCCGCCGCCCGAGATCGACCCGCCCGAATTGTTCGTGATGCTGCCGCCACCTGCGAGATCGACACCCGCCCCGGTGGCACTGGCCGCACTGATGCTGCCGCTGTTGGTGACCGTCCCTGCCCCTCCCGTTCCGACATAGACACCAATGCTGCCGCCCTTGATCGATGCGCCGGCGCTGTTGGTGACGCTGCCACCTTTGACGAGCTCGACGCCGCCGTATTTCGCGCTCGCAATGCTGCCGCTGTTCGTGACGGCGCCGGCGGCTCCGGTAACGAAGACCCCGAACGAGTTGCCCGAGACCGACCCGGTCGAATTGTTCGTGACGCTGCCGCCATCGGCCAGATCGATGCCGGCGCTGCCTGTCCCGCTCGCGCTGATGCTGCCGCTGTTGGTGACCGTGCCTGCCGCCCGGTATTTGACATAGACGCCGCCGCTGAGCACCCGAAATGGAAGCGCCCGCCGCGTTCGTGACGATGCCGCCAAGCCCGAGAACGACCCCGTCATAGGTCGCCCCCGAGATGCTGCCATAGTTCGCAAGCGTGGTGAAGCCGCCCTCCAGAAAGGCGCCGAACTTGTGGCCCGTGATGGTCCCGGTCGAGGTGTTCGTGGCGCTGCCGCCGTTCTCCAGATAGATGCCGGTGCCGTCCGTCCCTGTCCCGGTAATCTGGCCCGCATTCGTCAGCGTCCCGGCCTGGTTCTCGAAAAAGACGCCGACGCCCAGTGCCGAAATGGACCCGGACGTGGCGTTCGAAAGACTGCCGCCGCCCGCGATCAGCACCGCCGTGATGGTTGGGTCCCGAAATGCTGCCCGCATTCGTGACCGTGCCGACACCGCCGGTGATGAAAACGCCGGCCCCGAGGGTGCCGAGGCCTGAAATGGAAGCGCCTGAGGCGTTCGTCACGCTGCCGCCGGCGAAGAGGGCGACGCCGTCGTCGACCGTCGCGGTGATGTTGCCGGAGTTCGCGATCGTCCCGACGGCGCCCTGGACGATGACGCCGTCCTCACCACCGGTAATCGCGCTGGTGTTGGTCACCAGGCCGCCGGCTCCCAAGGCCGACGCCATAGGCGACGCCGGAGATCGTGCTGTTGTTCGTCACCGTCCCCGCAGCGCCCGTGATGTAGACGCCCGCGCCTGAACCTAATCCAGCCCCAAGCGCGCCGAGGCCCGAGATGGACCCGCCGACGTTGTTCGTCACGCTGCCGCCCGCGCGGAGCACGAGAGCATCGTTACCGGAAATCGAGCCGGTGTTGCTGACGATGCCGCTGCTGGCCAGCGACACGCCGTTGCCGCTGACAGCGGAGACCACGCCGGCATTCGAAATCGTCCAGGTAGTACCGGTTCCCCCGTCGATGCCATCGGCGGTTCCCGTCGAGGTCACCGTGCCCGTGCTGGTGATGTACAGAGGGTTGTCGGCGGTGCCCAGAACCACCGGACCGGTCGTGCTGCTGCTGATCGTCGTTGCCATCGGTCTCTACTCAATCGTTAGCCGGCGACCAGCTAGTCTAAAATGTAGCCGATCGGATCTCGATGACCAGCCAGATGCTTCGATGCCCTCTAACCTAGAAGCGAGGAAGGCGGATCAAAGCTCAGGCGGCCGCGACCATTTCGAATGTGGGTGCTTGATCGTTCCAAGTCTGTTCTCGATTTCCTCCAACGGGAGTTTCTCGATTTCCCCCAAACGCAGGTTGGTAGGACGAACGGAAACTGGTGGAACGAAGGGAAACAACGCTATACCGTTTTGACGATATTCGCCTTGGCAAAAAAGGAGTAGCCGTTTGCGGGCGGGGATACTTGCGGTACTCATAGATGGGTACCGCTTCAATTCACCCGACGGCCCACTGGCCATCTCGATCTTCCGGCAGCCGCCCACTGATTTCCACGCATCGAGCACCTGAGCGCAGCAGATTTTCGAGTGAGCTATCCGGAAGGTGCGGATGCCATCTTCCATCTCGCTCTTACAAAGAACCTGATTGGGGTGATACCAAGTGAAAGACGGCCGACTTGTTGTTTTATTGACGGGTGCGAACGGCTTCGTCGGCCGAAACATTGCGCCGGTGCTGTCGGCCAGCGGCATGATCGTCCAGAAAGCCATGCGCAAGCCCTCGACCGAGCCCAATACGGTCGTCATCGATACGATCGGCCCCGACACCAATTGGGACGAAGCGCTCCGCGGGGTCGATGCGGTGGTGCATCTAGCGGCCCGCGTGCATCACCCGCGCGAGGAACATGCGAGCGAGATCTATCGCAGCATCAATACCGATGGAACCTTGCAGCTTGCCCGATGCGCCGCCAGGGCCGGTGTGCGTCAGTTCATCTATTTGAGTACCATCCTGGTCAACGGTGCCAGCACCGACGGCCGCTCCCCGTTCCGCGAGGATGACCCGGTGATGCCGCGCGGGGTTTACGGGCTGTCGAAGGCCGCGGCCGAGGCAGGTCTCGAAGCCCTGGCCAAGAGACGGACATGAGCATCACGGTGATCCGGCCGCCGCTGATCCATGGCCCCGGTGCGCTCGGTAATTTCAGACTGCTGGTCAAGGCAGCCGAGCGCGGCATTCCGCTGCCGTTTGGCTCGATCCACAACCGGCGGGCGTTTCTGGGGGTCGAAAACCTTGCCTCCTTTATCGTCCACCGGCTTACCCATCCCGGCGGCAAGTTCGATGTATTCCTGGTAGCCGATGACGAGCAGGTTTCGACGCCCGAATTTATCCGGCGGATCGCGACGGCCATGGGCAAGAAGCCGCGGATTGTGCCGTTTCCCTTATTCGCGCTGAAGGCACTGTTCAGGCTGAGCGGCCGTTCCGAGGCCAGCGACAGCGTTGCCGGATCCCAGGAGGTCGATACTTCCAGGGCATTGAGGACCGGCTGGCGTCCGCCGCTCAGCCTGGATGAAGGCCTGCGGAACGCGCTGCGGACAACAGGCGACGTCGAGACCACGCCGACGGCGTGACCGTTCGAGCAGAGCTTCCGCTCAAAAATCCCGAATGAGGTCGATCACGGTGCGCTGCTGGTCCGGCGTGATCTCCGCGAACATCGGCAGCGACAGGATGCTGCCCTGATCGCGATGCGCGTTCGGAAACTGTTCGGGACGATGCTTGAGGCGGCTATAGGCGGCGAGAAACGGCAGCGCGGTCGGATAGTTGATCGCGGTCTGGACGCCGTTCGCGTTCAGATGCGCCGCCAGCGCATCGCGGCGCGGATGCTTGATCGTATAGAGATGATAGACGTGGGTGCGGCCCGCGGCGACCTCGGGCACGACCACGTCCTCGATCTGGTTGAGGCCGGCGTCGTAGACCTTGGCGGCATCCTGCCGCGCCTTGGTCCAGTCGGCGAGATGCGGCAATTTGGCGGACAGGATCGCCGCCTGCATGCCGTCGAGCCGGCTGTTGATGCCCTCGATGTGGTGCTGATGCTTGATCAGGCCGCCGTGGCGCGCGAGCATGGTCATGTGCTCGGCGAGCGCGCTGTCGTTGGTGACGACCGCGCCGGCATCGCCCATCGCGCCCAGATTCTTGCCCGGATAGAACGAATAGGTTGCGGCCGCGCCGAACGTGCCGATCTGCTGGCCCTTGTAGCGCGCCAGATGCGCCTGCGCGCAATCCTCGATGACCCAGAGCTTGTGCTTGCGCGCGATCGCCATGATCGCATCCATGTCCGCCGGCTGGCCGTACAGATGCACCGGAATGATGCCGACCGTCCGCGGCGTGATCGCCGCTTCGATCGCCGCCGGATCGATCGTGAAGGTCGCGCCGTCGGTATCGCAGAACACCACGGTGGCGCCGGCATGCGTGATCATCGCCGAGGTGGAGATCCACGAATGGGCCGTGGTGATGACCTCGTCGCCGGGCTTGACGTTGAGCGCGGCCATGGCGAGATAGAGCGCATCGGTGCCGTTGGCGCAGGACACGCAGTGCTTGACGTCCACGGCGCCGGCGAATTCGCGCTCGAACGCATCGACATAGGGTCCGCGGATGAACGCGTTGTCGCGGATCACGGCGGCGATATCGCGGCGTCGATCTCGCCCTTGATGGTCTGATACTGAAGCTGCAGATCTGCGAAGGGTACCGGCATCCTTGATCTCTTCCTTATCCGCGCGACGGCAGCCGGCGCGCCGGGTTGCCCGCATAGGTGCCGGCGGTCGTGATGTCGCGGGTGACGACCGCACCCGCCCCGATCACGACGTCGTCGGCGATGCGCACCGGCATGATGGTGGCGTTGGAGCCGATCGAAACCCGGTTGCCGATCACGGTCTCGCGCCACAGTTCCTTGTCGCCGCGCGCAGGCCCGCCGGTCGAGAAGGTGTCGTTGATGAACATCACGCCATGGCCGACAAAGCAGTCGTCGCCGATCGTCACGAGTTCGCAGATGAAGGCATGCGACTGCACGCGGGTCCGCGCACCGATGCGCACGCCCTTCTGGATTTCGGTGAAAGGCCCGACAAAGCAGTCGTCGCCGATCTTGCAGCCGTAGAGATTGCACGGCTCGACGATCTTGACCCGCGCGCCGAACTCGACGTCGCGCACGCCGGCCTGATGCATTTCGGGCTGGTTCACGACGCCACACCGAGCCGGCACAGCCGGGGCGTGAAATGCAGCGGGACTTCCTGGCCGGTCTCGATCGATTCATAGAGCGCGGAGATCAGTTCGAGACTCTTGCGCCCCTCGAGACCATCCACCAGCGCCGCGCGCTGGTGCACCAGGCAGTCGATCACATGCTGATAATAGGCCTGATGGCCGAAGCCGTAGACGTTCGGCGGATTGACGGAAAACTTCTCCATCACGTCCTTGTCCGAGGCAAGTTCGTCGACAAAGCGCCAGTGCCTGATCTGATTGACGGCGAAGCCGGCGATTTCAACCGTGCCCTTCTCTCCCAGGATCGACAGCGATCCCTCGAGATCCGTCGGCCGCGCGGCCGTCGTCGCCTCGATGATGCCGAGCGCTCCGTTGCGGAACTTCAGCGTCGCCACCGCGGTATCTTCGGTTTCGATCTTCGCCAGCGCGGTGATCGCGCGCGCATGAACGCTGACGACATCGCCAAAAAACCATTCCAGCATGTCGACGTGATGACTGGCCTGATTGGTGAGCACGCCGCCGTCATAGGCCCAGGTGCCGCGCCAGTCGTCCTGATCGTAATAGGCCTGGTCCCGGCACCAGCGCACGCGCACGGTGCCCAGAAAAAGCCGGCCGAACCGGCCGGCCTCCAGCGCCTCGCGCGCCTTGACGACCGGAACGTTGAAGCGATTTTGCTTGACGACGAACAGCTTGACGCCGGCTTCGTCGCAGGCGCGGATCATGTCGTCGGCATCCTGCAGCCGCAGCGCCATCGGCTTTTCGACGACGACATGCTTTCCCGCCCTCGCGCAGGCGATGACATGCTCGGGATGCATTCCGCTCGGCGTCAGGACCGCAACCGCGTCGATGTCTTTTCGCGCCAGAAAATCATCGATATCGTAGTGCGCGGGAACGCCGAACTTCGACGCGATCGCGTCGGCGCGGGCGCGAATCGGATCGCAGACCGCCGCCAGCGAAGCCCGATCGATATGATTGCCGCCCAGCAAATCGGAGTGTCGCTTCGCGATGCGTCCGCAACCGAGCAGGCCGAACTTGATCATGGAGGTTCCCTTTTTGGGGGCACGACGGCATGCCAGAGAAAGAAAGCCGCACGAGCGCGGGGGCGGGTAAGGACACGCCGTGTCTATATTCGCAAAAGCCCTTATAAATCAAGTC
>CAWHRA010000020.1:0-132195 GCA_963831585.1 uncultured Alphaproteobacteria bacterium
AAGGCCGAGCCGCGGTGCTCGATGGCGGCGGAGATCAGCGGCACCAGCTGGCTCTTGTCGCCGGAAAAGCTGCGCGCCACGAAGGTCGCGCCCAACTGCAGCGCGATCGCCACGAGGTCGATGGCGTTGTCGGTATTGGTCACGCCCTTCTTGGACTTCGAGCCGCGGTCGGCGGTGGCCGAGAACTGGCCCTTGGTGAGGCCGTAAACGCCGTTGTTCTCGACGATATAGGTCATGTTGACGGCGCGCCGGATCGAATGGGCGAACTGGCCGAAGCCGATCGAGGCCGAGTCGCCGTCGCCGGAGACGCCGAGATAGATCAGCTCGCGGTTGGCGAGGTTGGCGCCGGTCAGGACCGACGGCATGCGGCCGTGCACCGAATTGAAGCCGTGCGAATTGCCGAGGAAATAGTCCGGCGTCTTCGAGGAGCAGCCGATGCCGGAAATCTTGGCGACGCGGTGCGGCTCGATCGACAATTCGAAGCAGGCCTCGATGATCGAGGCGGTGATCGAGTCATGGCCGCAGCCGGCGCACAGCGTCGAGATCTTGCCCTCGTAGTCCCGATGGGTATAGCCGAGATCGTTCTTGGGCAGGCCCGGATGAT
Organism: uncultured Alphaproteobacteria bacterium; assembly: GCA_963831585.1. GTDB lineage: Bacteria > Pseudomonadota > Alphaproteobacteria > Rhizobiales > Xanthobacteraceae > Bradyrhizobium. The sequence continues at coordinate 605 of CAWHRA010000020.1, forward strand.
GGAATTTCGGCTTGGCGATGTAGGTCATGACTTTACCTTGCGGAGCGGGGTCACCTGGAGCTGATCCTGGTGATCGCCGATGGAATTGGCGATGAAGCGTGCGGTGATCGGCGTGCCGTCATAGTGCAGGATCGGCACCAGCCGAACCGGATCGATGCCGTTTTCGTTGACGATCAGCGAGCGAAGCTGCGCGTCGCGGTTCTGTTCGACGACGTAAACGAAATCATGGTCGGCGATGAAGCTCGCCACGCTGGAATGGAACGGGAAGGCACGGATGCGCAGGCGGTCGAGCTGGTGCCCGCGCGCCTCCAACAGCCCGATCGCCTCGTCCATCGCCGGCGCGGTCGAGCCGAAATAGATCACGCCGTATTTGGTCGGCTTGCCGGCGTTGGCCTGCAGCGGCCGCGGCACCATGTCCTGGGCGGTTTCGAATTTGCGCACCAGCCGCTGCATGTTGTCGGCGTAGACCGAGCCTTCCTCGGAATAGCGCGCATAGCGGTCGCGCGAGGTGCCGCGGGTGAAGAACGAGCCCTTGGTCGGGTGGGTGCCGGGATAGGTGCGGATAGGGAATGCCGTCGCCGTCGACGTCGAGATAGCGGCCGAAGTCGCGGCCTTCCTCCAGCATCTCCGCCGTCATCACCTTGCCGCGGTCGTACTGCCGGGCGTCATCCCATTTCAGCGGCCGGCATAGCCGGTGGTTCATGCCGATATCGAGATCGAGCATGACGAAGATCGTGGTCTGCAGCCGTTCGGCGAGGTCGAAGGCGGTGGCGGCGAACTCGAAGGCCTCGGCCGGATCCTCCGGAAACAGCAGCACATGCTTGGTGTCGCCATGCGAGGCATAGGCGCAGATCATGATGTCGCATTGCTGGGTGCGCGTCGGCATGCCGGTCGAGGGACCGGCGCGCTGCACGTTCATGATCACGGCCGGAATCTCGGCGAAGTAGGACAGGCCGATGAATTCCTGCATCAGCGAGATGCCGGGACCGGAGGTCGCGGTGAAGGCGCGGGCGCCGTTCCACGACGCGCCGATCACGATGCCGATCGAAGCCAGTTCGTCCTCGCCCTGCACGATGGCGTATTTGGCCTTGCCGGTCTCCGGATCGTGCCGCAGCTTCTTGCAGTGGCCGCCGAAGGCGTCGGCCAGCGAAGACGACGGCGTGATCGGGTACCAGGCGCAGACGGTGGCGCCGCCATAGACCGCGCCGAGCGCGGCGGCGCTGTTGCCTTCGATGAAGATGCGGTCGCCGACCTTGTCGGCCTTCTTGACCCGCAGGCCGATCGGGCATTTCAGGTTCTGCAGCGCCCAGTCGCGGCCGAGATGCAGCGCGTGGACGTTGGACGACAGCAGCTTCTCCTTGCCCTTGTACTGTTCGCCGATCAATTGCTCGATCAGCTTGGGGTCCATGTCGAGCAGCGCGCACAGCGCACCGAGATAGATGATGTTCTTGAACAGCTGGCGCTGGCGCGGATCGGTGTAGGTCGAATTGGTGATCGCGGTCAGCGGCACGCCGATCACGGTGATGTCGGCGCGGAATTTCGACGACGGCATCGGCTTGGTCGAGTCGTAGAACAGATAGCCGCCGGGCTCGATCGAGGCGATGTCCTTGTCCCAGGTCTGCGGGTTCATCGCCACCATCATGTCGACGCCGCCGCGCGCGCCGAGATGGCCTTCTTCGGTCACCCGCACCTCGTACCAGGTCGGCAGGCCCTGGATGTTGGAGGGGAAGATGTTGCGCGGGCTGACCGGCACGCCGTGGCGCAGGATCGAACGGGCGAACATTTCGTTGGCGCTCGCCGAGCCCGAGCCGTTGACGTTGGCGAAGCGGACGACGAAATCGTTTACGCTGCTGATCGGCTTTTGGACGGGCATGATGTACCTGCGTGGGTCATATCGATGAGGTATTTCTGCATGTCCCAGGCACCGGTGGGACAGCGTTCGGCGCACAGGCCGCAGTGCAGGCAGACGTCTTCGTCCTTCACCATCACGCGCCCGGTCTTCAGCCCGTCGGCGACATAGAGGTCCTGGTCGAGATGCGGCGAGGGCGCTTTCAGCCGTGCCCGCAGATCGGCTTCCTCGCCGTTCTCCGTGAAGGTGATGCAGTCCATCGGGCAGATATCGACGCAGGCATCGCACTCGATGCACAAAGGCGCCGAGAATACCGTCTGGATATCGCAATTCAGGCAGCGCTTGGCCTCGCCGAGCGCAAGCTTGACGTCATAGCCGAGTTCGACCTCGGCGCGGATGTCCTTCAGCGCCACCACCTTGTCGCGATGCGGCACCTTGTAGCGCTTGTCGGCGGAGATGTCGTTGTCGTAGCTCCACTCGTGGATGCCCATCTTCTGCGAGGAGACATGCACTTCGGGCAGCGGACGCTCGGTGATGTCCTCGCCGGAGCAGAAGCTTGTGGATCGACAGTGCTGCGTCATGGCCGTGCGCCACCGCCCAGATGATGTTCTTCGGCCCGAACGCGGCGTCGCCGCCGAAGAACACCTTCGGGTTGGTCGAGCCCATGGTCGTGGCGTCGACCTTGGGCATGTTCCACTTGTCGAATTCGACGCCGCAGTCGCGCTCGATCCAGGGAAAGGCGTTTTCCTGGCCGACCGCGACCAGCACGTCGTCGCAGGCAATGGTCTGGTCGGGGTCGCCGGACGGCACCAGATTGCGCCGGCCCTTGGCGTCGTACTCGGCCTTGACCTTCTGGAAGGTGACGCCGGCGAGCTTGCCGTTGTTGTGAACGAACGCGATCGGCACCATGAAATTGAGGATCGGAATGTCCTCGTGAATGGCGTCCTCTTTCTCCCAGGGGCTCGCCTTCATCTCCTCGAAGCCGGAACGCACGATCACCTTGACGTCCTCGCCGCCGAGCCGGCGCGCGGTGCGGCAGCAGTCCATCGCGGTGTTGCCGCCGCCGAGCACGATCACGCGCTTGCCGATCTTGTCGGTGTGGCCGAACGACACGCTGGAGAGCCAGTCGATGCCGATGTGGATGTTGCCGGCGGCTTCCTTGCGGCCGGGGATGTCGAGCTCGCGGCCGCGCGGCGCGCCGGAGCCGACGAAGACCGCGTCGTAATTTTCGGCCAGCAGCTTCTTCAGGCTGTCGATGCGCTGGCCGCCCTTGAACTCGATGCCGAGGTTGAGGATGTAATCGGTTTCCTCGTCGATCACCGAATCCGGCAACCGGAATTTCGGAATCTGGCTGCGCATCATGCCGCCCGCCCTGGCGTCGGCATCGAACACGGTGCAGTGATAGCCGAGCGGAGCGAGGTCGCGCGCCACGGTGAGGGAAGCGGGTCCGCCGCCGACGATCGCGATGCGCTTGCCGTTCTTCGCCGACGGGCGCGGCATGCGGCCCTTGACGTCGTCCTTGAAGTCGGCAGCGACGCGTTTCAGCCGGCAGATCGCGACCGGCGTCTCCTCGACGCGGCCGCGGCGGCATGCGGGCTCGCACGGGCGATCGCAGGTGCGTCCGAGAATTCCCGGAAACACGTTCGATCTCCAATTGATCATGTAGGCGTCGCTGTAGCGGCCCTCGGCGATCAGGCGGATGTATTCAGGAACGGGTGTGTGCGCGGGACAGGCCCATTGGCAGTCGACGACTTTGTGGAAGTAATCGGGTGCCGCGATATCAGTCGGTTTCATTCCCACCTTGCCCGCGCGACGACAAGAAAGCGCGCGGTCCTTATCTTCTGTTGTGAACGCTCATCGCGGCGTTCTTGTGGTTTGCCAGACATATCATTGGCTTAATGAATCAGGCCATTCAATATCATCGGCGCTGCACTGAAAAGCCATTTTTGCTTAACCGCCATTCGTTATTGGTCTGGCCCCCCGGCCTTAATGCCGCGCCGACGCATGCGGCACTGCAACATATGCCCTCATGCGGGCTTTCTGCATTGATTTAAGACAATGGAATGTCCGATCGCGCGAGATCCCACATCAGCCGATAACTGCCCGACGATATCCTTATTCCGCCTTCGAGTATTCCCGATCCCGTGAAGTGCGCGGCCATCGCTTCGCGCGATCGCGTTCACGTTCGTGGCATCGATCAGGACGAACCAGTCGCCGGCGCCCGGGTCCGAAACCGGAGGATCGTCGGTGAGCGGCTTCGACAGCGCCGGATCGCTCTCGATCAGATGCATCGCGATGATGCCGTCGAGTTCGTCGGGATCGAGCCGCTCGCGCAGCGTCGCGCGCAATCGCGTCGTGGCTTCCGGCGGCGGGACGAAGGCGGATGATGCCGAGCGCGGCACCTCGGCCCTGTCCGCGGCTGACGGTGATGCGCGCGATGGTGCGGATCATGTTCTCGAAACGCGCCAGATTCGTCTTCGACCATTCGGTGGGATTCATCAGCACGGTGCGATAGGCCGGGCTGTCGAGCACCTCGAAGGTCTCGGTCGAATACAGGCAGAGATATTTCGGGCTGCCCTGATGGGCGATGTAGCGCCTTGCTTCCAGGAAGCCGTCGATCGCCACGCGCTCGATCAGGTGCTCGCGGTCGTACCACCGGTTGAAATCGGCCTCGTCCTTCGGATCGATGTCCATCGAGGTCAGCAGCATTCCTTTTCCGGCAAGCGGCATATTTCGACAGTCCTTATCGCGGAGATTTCGGAAGCGAGGTCGGCAATCGCCCGCATCACGGCATCCCTGACGCCGGGATCGTAGAGCGAGTGGCCGGCGCCCTCGACCAGACGAACCTTCGAATCGGGCCAGACGGCTGCGAGCGCGTGCGAGGTCGCCGGCGGGCACAGCAAATCGTAGCGGCCTTGCACGATGAGGCCGGGAATGCCGGCGAGCCTTGCCGCTTCGGCGAGAAGCTGCCCCGGCTTCATGAAGCAGTCATTCTGAAAATAATGCGCTTCCATGAACGGCGTGGCCGGCAGCGGCCGCGACGAGTTCAGCGCGGCGAGATCGAGCCGCACCCGTCCCGGCGCGTGCTCGGAAAGAATCCGTTCGGTGTCGTGCCAGGCGCGCGCCGCCGGACCGTGCACCTGCGGAATCGGGATCGAGAATGCGGCGGTAGTAGGCATCGAGCGGCCGCGCGCGTTCATCCGGCGACAACAGCTGAAGGAAATCCTCGCTGAGATCGGGATAGAAGCGCGGCAGCGCGTCGAGGAAGGCGCCCTCGAGTTCGGCGCTGGTGCCGAGAAAGGTCGCGCGCAGCACGATGCTGCTGACCCGCTCGGGATGCGCCTGCGCGTAGGCCAGCGCCAGCGTCGCGCCCCAGGAGCCGCCGACGATCATCCAGCGCTCGAAGCCGAATTGCTCGCGGATCTTCTCCATGTCCGCGATCAGATGCGGCAGCGTGTTGTCCTCGCGGCGGCCCTTGGGGCGGCTGCGGCCGGCGCCGCGCTGATCGAACAGGATGGCGTGGAAGCGTTCGGGATCGAACAGCCGCCGGTGATCGGGCTGGCAGCCGCTGCCGGGCCCGCCGTGCAGATAGACCGCGGGGATGCCGTCGGTCCGGCCGACGCTTTCGACATAGATCTCGTGGCCGTCGCCGACCGGCAGCAGTTGCGAGGTCAGCGGCGCGAACGGATCGGAGCGTGCAGCGGTCGATTTCCCCGCCTCGGCGTCAGGCGCCATGGTCGTCGCCCGTCTCCAGCGTACCGCCGGCAAAATTGCGATAGAGGAAACGGTTGTGGTCGCCGGCGGATTCCGCTTCCGCCAGCTTGAAGATCTGCTCGTGCATCGGCGACAGCGTGCAGGCCGGATCGGTATTGCCGGCATCGCCGGTCAGCGCAAAGGCCTGGCAGCGGCAGCCGCCGAAATCGACTTCCCTGAACTCGCAGCTCTTGCACGGCTCCTTCATCCATCCGGTGCCGCGATAGCGGTTGAAGGCTTCCGAATTCTGCCAGATCCAGGCGATCGAGTGATTGGATCGCACCGACAGGAATTCGAGCCCGGTGATGCTTTCGGCGGCGTGGCAGGGCAGGATCTTTCCCGCCGGCGAGATATTGAAGAACTGCCGGCCCCAGCCGCCCATGCATTTCTTCGGCCGCAGCGCGTAATAATCCGGCACCACATAGTCGATGGCGAGAGTGCCTTTCAGCCGCTCACGCGCTTCCTCGACGATGGCGGGTGGTCTCCTCGAGCTGGGCGAGCGTCGGCATCAGCGCCGCGCGGTTCTTCAGCGCCCAGCCGTAATACTGCACATTGGCGACTTCCAGCCGGTCGGCGTCGAGATCGACCGCCATCTGGATGATGTCGGGCAGCTGGAACAGGTTTTGCCGGTGCATCACCGCATTGACCGTCAGCGGCAGGTCCAGCTCGCGCGTCCATTTTGCGACTTCGATCTTCTTCTCGTGGGCGCCCTTGAAGCCGGCGACGCGGTCGGCGACGACGGGCTCGTTGCCCTGAAAACTGATCTGCACATGACACAGCCCGGCATCGGCGAGCGCTGCGAGTTTTTCGCGCGTCACCAGCACCGCCGAGGTGATCAGATTGGAGTACAGCCCGACGTCGCTGGCGTGCTGCACCAGTTCGACCAGATCCTTGCGCGCGGTGGGTTCGCCGCCGGAAAAGTGGATCTGCAGCACGCCGATTTCGGCGAGCTCCGAGAGCACCTTCTTCCATTCCTCGGTCGAAAGCTCGGCTGCCGCCGCGGTCGAGTTCGACCGGGTTGGAGCAATAGGGGCATTGCAGCGGGCAGCGATGCGTCAGTTCGGCGAGCACCGCGAGCGGAATGCCGAAGGTCTCGGCCGTCGAGCCGCGATTCTCCAGCACCGCGAGCCCGTCGGCGGGATCGCTGGCCATAACATGGGCATCTGTCAGCGTCGGGCTCATGAGGTCTTCTCCCGCGCTTCGGTCAAAAATCCCTTGTCGGCAAGGTCCTGCAGCATGGCGATGACGTCGGTTGCGATCGCACCGCGCTCGGCGGCGTATTTTTCGGCGAGCTGATCGACCATCTGGGCGACGTTGCGCACGCCGTCGCACAGCTGCAGCACTTCCACCGCGATCTCGTCCGGCGCCAGCACCCGTTCCGGCGCCAGGATGACCCAGACCTGCCGGGTCTCATCGAATTTCAGCTTGGCATGCCGCGGCAGCACCGGCCGGCTGGTCTCGCTGACACTGATGTTGCGGCTGGCCATGGGGTGCCTCTGCTCTACGTTTGCTCTGCTTTTCCTTGGGCGTTTATTTGGGCACGAACGCGCCGGGCGGAATATGGCCCTCGACATAGGCATGATACAGCGCGTCGAGCTGAACCCATAGCACATTGGTCTTGAACAGCAGCGCGTTGCAGACCGCCTCGCGTTCCGCCGGCGTCCTGGCGTGGGTCTTGACGTATTCGAGCGCGAAGCCGGCGTCGCGCGGCGCCTGGGTCAGGCGCCGGCTGAAATAGCTCATGATGTCGGGATTGACGAAATCGTAATGCGCCAGCATTCCCGAGATGCGTTCTTCATGCAGGTTCGGCGCGAACAGTTCCGTCAGCGAGGAGGCGATCGCCTCCAGCGGGCTCCTGTCGCGGACAAAATGCACATAGGCCTCGACCGCAAAGCGGGTGGCGGGCAGGATGCCTTCGGTGGATTCCACATAGGCGCTGTCGAGGCCGAGCCCTTCGGTCAGCTTCAGCCAGCGTTCGATGCCGCCCTCGGCGCCGACATCGCCGTCATGGTCTTCGATCCGGTGCCGCCATTCGAGCCGGGTGGCGCGGTCGCGGAAGCGCGAGATCACCACCGCGTCCTTGATCGGGATCGTGCTCTGGTAATAATAGCGGTTCAGCGCCCAGGCCTGCACTTGGCCCTTGTTGAGCTTGCCGCCGTGCAGCAGCCGATGAAACGGATGCAGATTGTGGTAGCGCACCGCGCCGATGTGGCGGAGCGCCGCTTCCAGCTCTTCGGCGCTGTTCAGGGGCGCGCTGTTGCCGCGCGAAAACGCCGTCATGCCGTCCGGCTTCATTGCATTTTGAGACATCGCATTCTGGGTTATGGCATTCAAAGCGTGATCTCCGTTCCATCGGCGGGGATTTGCCATCCCGCGCGCTCGGCCATCTTGCGCTCCGCGGAATCGTGCAGCAGCGCCGGATTGGAATTGTTGATATGCAGAAATATCTTCTGGCCGATATCGAGGCCGGCCAGGCTTCCGATCGCACCGTCGTCGCCGGACATGGCGATGTGTCCCATGCTTTGCCCGGTCTTGGAGCCGAGACCGGCTGTAATCATCTCGTCGTCGCGCCACACCGTGCCGTCGAAGAAGACGAGAGGCGCGCCGGCAAGCCGGGCCTTGAGATCATCCGACACGGTGGCGCAGGCGGCCAGGAAGTAGAAGTATTTGCCGGTCGCCTTGTCGCTGATCCGAAGCCCGAGCGTGTCGCCGGCGCCGCCGCTGCCGCCGGGGTGAGCCTTGCCCTCCAGGTACCAGGCGCTCTTGCCGGGAACCTCGAACGGCACGATTTCGATGCCGGACGGCGTGCCGTCGGGCAGGGCGGGCTCGAACGCCTTGTCGATCCCGATTGGCTGGCGCTTCACGTTCTTCTCGTTCAGCACATTGAAGATGCTGTTCGCCTTGAGGATCGCAAGCACCTTCTCGTGCGCATAGATCGCGAACGGCCAGCCCTCGCGCATCGACAAAAGGCCCGCGACCGCATCGATCTCGCCATTGGTCAGGATCACGCCGGCGATCGGACTATGACGAAGCTTTCCGGCCTTGGGGTGAAGCTGCGGCGTCGCGATCAGTTGCTGGCGCAGATCGGGAGAGGCGTTGATCAGAAACCAGTGCTCGCTGTCGGCGCTGACCGCTATCGAGGCTTGCGTGCTTTGCAGCTCGGGATGTTCGCTCCGTGCCTTCCGGCAAACCGCACATCCGCAATTCCATTGCGGAACGCCACCACCGGCCGCGGCGCCCAGGACGACGACGCGAAGCATGATCCGTCTCTCCTGGAGATTCCAAAGCCTCGATACTCAGAAGCTTTGAAGGCGGACACAGACATCGACATCGTTCCTCGGTGAGGAACGCGTCATGCCTGGAGGTCCACCAACGTCAAAACGTAAAAGTCGCAGCCGCTTATTTGCGGGCGGCGCACGCATACATGTTGATTTCCATGCCGACCGGCACTTCGACGATCTTCGGGGTCTTCCAGGCCATTTTGGCTCTCCTTGCTAGACCGGACGCATTCCGCCCTCGAGGAGATAAACTAATCGGGATTGAAAAGTTCGCCAGCGAAATCTTTTGCCGTAAAACGCTGGGTTTTCATGCTGCGGTGCAAAAGAACTCACGGTATTGTGCGGCGAGGCGTCAAACCAAAGACGGATCAACGGGTTCATAGTCCTTTCCAACAATCCGCAAGCCTGTTCGGGCTCGACCTCACCGGGCGAATTCCAGATAAAGAACCTGTGAGCATCCGCCGGTTCCCGAACGGAGCCCCTAACCCAAGTGGAAGAGACCATGCCGCGCTATTTCTTCAACACCCGTATCGAGGACGAATTGATCTCCGATCCCGAAGGCGAAGAGCTGCGCGATCCCGATCGCGCGTGGGAGGTGGCTCGCGCCATGATCCGCGAATTGCTGAAGAGCGAAGGCGCGGAGGGCGGTCTGTTGAACGCGATCCTGGAAGTGACCGACGATACCGGCGAGATCGTGCTGGAGTTTCCCTTTACCGAAGCGATCCTCGACTTCTCCGATATCCCGGTCACGAAACACTAAGGCCCCGCGCCGTCATTCCGGGTTCGTGCCTGCGGCGCCCCGGAATGACGAGGACGTATCCTCGACAAGCATTGCCACGGAACGCTACAAGCAGCCGTTCGAATGGAGTGAGCAATGCAGGATCTCTGGCGCCTGTCGGCCGCTGATGTCGCCGGCCTGGTCAAATCGAAGAAGATTTCGGCGAAGGAGGCGGCGTCGGCTGCGCTGGCGCGGCTCGATGCGGTCAATCCCGCGATCAACGCCGTGGTCGACCACCGGCCGCAGGACGTGCTGGCCGAGGCCGCGGCGATCGATGCGGCGATCATGCGGGGTGAAGATCCGGGTCCGCTGGCGGGGGTGCCGGTCACCGTCAAGGTCAATATCGATCAGAAGGGATTCGCCACCACCAACGGCCTGAAGCTGCAGCGCGAGGTCATCGCGCAGAGCAATAGCCCCGTCATCGACAATCTGCGCAAGGCGGGCGCCGTGATCCTCGGGCGCACCAACTGCCCGGCATTTTCCTATCGCTGGTTCACCACCAATCTGGTCCATGGCGACACCAAGAATCCGCGCGACGCAAGTATCACGCCGGGCGGCTCGTCCGGCGGGGCCGGGGCCGCGGTCGCCGCCGGCATCGGTCATATCGCGCATGGCACCGATATCGCCGGCTCGATCCGCTATCCCGCCTATGCCTGCGGTGTTCATGGCCTGCGGCCGACGGTCGGCCGCATTGCAGCCTTCAATGCCGCCCTGCCGGAACGCACCATCGGGCCGCAGATCTCGGCGGTATCAGGACCCCTGGCGCGAACGATCGGCGATCTCAGGATCGCGCTCGGTGCGATGTCGGCCAAGGACGTGCGCGATCCCTGGTGGGTGCCGGCGCCGCTGGAAGGACCGGTCATGCCCAAGCGCGCGGCGTTGTGCCTCCAGCCGGACGGTCTGGAGACCTCGGCGGAAGTGAAGGCGGCGGTCACGGATGCGGGCAAGCGCCTGCAGCGCGCCGGATGGGTGGTGGAAGAGATCGAAACCACCCCGCCGCTGCGTGAGGCCGCCGATCTGCAGACAAAACTGTGGCTGGGCGACGGTTATGAGGCCCAGCTCGCCGCCGCCGAGCGCGAAGGCGATCCCTGTGCGCTCGCCTGCCTGCGCGGCAACCGCGCAAAGGTGTTTCCGTTCGACGCGGCCGCGTTCTCGCAAGCGCTGACGCGGCGGGCGACCCTGACGCGCGAATGGCTGCAATTCTTCGAGAGCTATTCCGTGCTGTTGATGCCGGTATCCGGCGAGCTGCCGTTCCCCGACGGCCTCGACATGCGCGACGATGCCTCGTTCGCGCGGGTGTGGCGGGCGCAGCTGACGCAGATCGCCATTCCCTTCATGGGACTGCCGGCCCTGACGGTCTCCACGGGATTGGTGGGCAAGGTTCCCGTCGGTGTTCAAATCGTCTCGGGCCGTTACCGCGAGGATCTCTGTCTTTGGGCAGGCGAGGCGATCGAGGCCGGCGGAACGCCGCCCGCGCCGATCGATCCCATCAGCTAGAACCGATGGCTGGAAAAAAGCACGATGACCGCCATTTACGATTTCACCGCAACCTCGCTGGCCGGCGCTGACGTGCCGCTGAAGCGGTTCGAGGGTCAGGTGCTCCTGATCGTCAACACCGCGAGCGCCTGCGGATTCACGCCGCAATACCGGGGTCTGGAAGCGCTGCAGCAGGAGTTCGGTCCGCGCGGCTTTTCGGTGCTGGGATTCCCCTGCAACCAGTTCGGCAAGCAGGAGCCGGGCGACGCCAAAGCGATCGAGCACTTCTGCGACAGCAACTATGCCGTCACCTTTCCGATGTTCGCCAAGATCGACGTCAATGGCGGCGAGGCGCACCCGCTCTATCGCTATTTGAAATGCGAGAAATCCGGGCTATTGGGCTCGTCGATCAAGTGGAATTTCACCAAATTCCTGGTCGATCGTTCGGGCCGAGTGGTGGCGCGGCATGCGCCGACCACGACCCCGCAATCGCTGAAAAAGGAAATCGAGGCCCTGCTGTGAACGAGAACAACGCCGCCATCACCGGTCAGTTGCCCGACCGTCTGTCGACCGACCCGAAGAGCCCCTACTACAATGAGGCGGTGCTGGCGCGCGACGTCGGCATTCGCTTCAAGGGCGTGGAGAAGACCAACGTCGAGGAATATTGCATCAGCGAGGGCTGGGTACGCGTCACCGCGGGGAATGCCAAGGACCGCTATGGCAACCCGCTGACCATCAAGGTCCACGGTCCGGTGGAACCCTATTTCCGCGACAAGGGCGCCGCCTGAGTTTTCTTCCGTCATTGCGAGGAGCGATAGCGACGAAGCAATCCATTGTTCCGCTTGTGATGCTGCAATGGATTAGCTTCGCGGAGGTTACCATCGGGCGCGCATTCGCGCGACCCAGTGGCTCGCAATGACGGCGTAGATAGTTCCCGCCATCCTGTCGAAAGCCAGAACCATGTCCGTCCGCATCGTCGACGTCCGCGAAGTGACAAAGCCGATCTCCTCGCCGATCCGCAATGCCTATATCGATTTCAGCAAGATGACGACGAGCCTGGTCGCCGTCGTCACCGACGTGATGCGCGACGGCAAGCCGGTGGTCGGTTACGGCTTCAATTCCAACGGCCGCTACGGGCAGGGCGGATTGATCCGCGAGCGTTTTGCGCCCCGCCTGATGGAAGCCGATCCGAAAACGCTGCTCGATGAAGCCGGCGACAATCTCGATCCCGATAAAATCTGGGCGACACTGATGTCGAACGAGAAGCCGGGCGGCCATGGCGAGCGCTCGGTCGCGGTCGGCACCATCGACATGGCGGTGTGGGACGCGGTGGCGAAGATCGCGCGCAAGCCGCTGTTCCGCCTGCTCGCGGAGCGTCACGGTCTCAAGCCCAATCCGCGCGTGTTCGTCTACGCCGCCGGCGGCTATTATTATCCCGGCAAGGGCCTGTCGATGCTGCGCGGCGAGGTGCGCGGCTATCTCGATCGCGGCTACAACGTCGTCAAGATGAAAATCGGCGGCGCGCCCATCCAGGAAGACCGCATGCGCATCGAGGCCGTGCTCGAGGAGATCGGCAACGAGGCGCAGCTCGCCGTCGACGCCAACGGCCGCTTCGATCTGGAGACGGGCATCGCCTATGCCAAGATGCTGCGGGACTATCCGCTGTTCTGGTACGAGGAGGTCGGCGATCCCCTCGACTTCCAGCTCCAGGCCGCGCTCGCCGAATTTTATCCCGGGCCGATGGCGACCGGCGAGAACCTGTTCAGCCACCAGGACGCGCGCAACCTGTTGCGCTACGGCGGCATGCGGCCCGATCGCGACTGGCTGCAATTCGATTGCGCGCTGTCCTATGGCCTGTGCGAGTACCAGCGCACACTCGAGGTGCTCAAGTCGCTGGGCTGGTCACCGAGCCGCTGCATCCCGCATGGCGGCCATCAGATGTCGCTCAACATCGCCGCTGGGCTGGGCCTCGGCGGCAACGAAAGCTATCCCGACCTGTTCCAGCCCTATGGCGGTTTTCCCGACGGCGTGGGCGTCGAGAACGGCCACATCACCATGCCGGACCTGCCGGGCATCGGGTTCGAGGGGAAGTCGGATCTCTACAAGGAGATGAAGGCGCTGGCGGCGTGAGCCGGGTGACGGCGCAGGTAGAGCAGCGGTGATAGGGCGAGGCTGGACGAGAGCGCGCACGTACCCCCAGCACCTGACCGTCAGCCGCCAAATCGCTTGACCAGCTTCGAGCCCTTGACTTTGCCAATCTGCTTGTTGGTCAAGTCGCCGCCCATGCTCAATCCTTTCGTCATGAGGTTGCTGCGCAGCACCGCCTGCCTCTCGTCGGCATAGTCGATCTCGACATGATCCAGACTCATGAGGTGGCCGAGTTCGTGGGCCCAGGCCCGTCCATCGGCCGCGACGTTGCCATACCACTGGATGAAACAGGCCGGCTCGGGATCGCTGTCGACGTACGAGCTTCCGCCGGCGGAGAGAGTGTCAATCGCATTGACGAGGTAGACGTGGATCAATTTGTCCGGCGCATGCCGCAAGCTGAGGACATCCAGCAAGCGCCGGTCATCGTTGCGCGCGCTCTTCGCGATATCGAGCGGCTTGTCCATGACGCAATCATCGATCGCAAATGTGATATTCGCCTTTAGCCAGATCGCATTGACCGCATTCAGGGCGTCCTTGGCCGTCTCGCAGCTCCATTTCGCCGCTTCCACGACGCCCTGATCGGCAAATGGCGTGATGTAGACTCTCAGCGAAATGGAAGACATGAGTTCCTCTGGCGTGGGAGATGTCGACGATATCTCCCATGTGTGTCTGCGAAGATCGGCGCAGAGAATTTTTGCGCCGGGGCACAAACTCTTCACTTTAGCGAGCTGATATGCGGACAGGCAAGCAGATGAGACAGCTCTTCTGTGCGGATGTCCTCGGAAAGAGGATTGAGAGCTGACGGGGCGAATGGTGCCTGCGTCGCGATAGCGGGAAAAACCGCCGCTGCACATGGCCGAACGCGACAATCGACAGGACAAGGACGACGTCGACCGACGGCATCGTGCCGCTGGTGATTGCCGGCTAACGGCACTTTTCGGAGCCGAGGCCAGCCCTTCGCGACGTCTCTTGATCGGGGTGAAGCGGACTCGTTCAGGACCATTGCGAGGTCGGTAAGTCACCAGCCCGGCATTTCCGGGAGGGATCGCGAAAATGCTGCGGCACGGCCGTTCCCCCGAGCTTGAGCCAGATCAATGCCGGTCAAGCGGCGCGGCCGGATCTTGCACGCTCGCATCCCGGAGGGAGACGGCGCCCGCCATGCAACCCCTGCTCAACGAAATCCGGCACACCCCATTGCTCTGGCTGCTGGTCTTCGTGCCGGGCGTGCTGGTAGCCGAGGCCCTCGCGCCTCATTCATACACCCTGCTGTTCCTGCTGGCCGTGCTCGCCATTGTGCCGCTGGCCGCTTTGCTGAGCTACGCGACCGAAGCGGTCGCTGCCAGGACCGGCGATACCGTCGGCGGACTGCTCAATGCAACGCTGGGCAATCTGACGGAACTGATCATCGCGATCACCGCGCTGCGTGCCGGCCAGTATATGCTCGTGAAGGCATCGATCGCGGGCGCCATCGTGACCAACGCGCTGTTCATGCTTGGCGTGTGCCTGCTGCTCGGTGGGCTGCGTTACCACGTCCAGGAATACAACCGCGCCGGCGCACGGCTCTATGCCGGCCTCTTGCTGATGGCGACCGTCGCCCTGCTCGCCCCCTCGGCGGTCGCCCAGCTCGATCTCGCGCAGGGCGAGACAATCATGCAGAAGCTCAGCATCGGCACGGCCGTCCTGCTCATCATCGCCTATGGCCTTGGTCTGTTGTTTTCGCTGAAGACCCATAAGGAGCTGTTCGCAAGCGCGGAGCATGGTGAGGGTGAAACACACTGGCCGATTGGGCTTGCGGTCGGTACCTTGCTCGTCATCACCGTGCTGGTTGCGCTGGTGAGCGAGATCTTTGTGGAGTCGGTGCAGAAAGCGGCGGAAACCTTCGGGATGAGCGCGGCCTTTGTCGGTTTCATCGTCGTCTCGCTGGTCGGCGCGGCAGCCGAATTTGCCGTGGCTCTTTCCGCGGCGCGCAAGGACCGCCTCGACATGAGCGTCAGCATTGCGCTCGGGAGCGCCTCCCAGATCGCGCTGTTCGTGGCGCCCATGCTGGTGCTGCTCAGCTATGTCGTCGGACCATCGCCGATGAGCCTGCAGTTCTGGCCGGGCGCGGTGACCATGGTGATGATCTCGACCGTCACTGCGAGTTTCATCACCAGCAGCGGGCGCTCGGCCTGGTTCGTCGGCGCGCTGCTCATCTTCATCTACGCGATCTTCGCGTTGACGCTTTACGTGGTCCCGCCGACCGGCCAGGGGATGGGCTGAAGCTGAAGGCTTTTCCGCGCCGCGCTCTCCACGGCAACCAGGCCTTGCTTGCGGCACCGCGCCCCGATCGGGAAGTGGAACAGGCCCGGCCGGATCGCGACCCCGGGCCGCGCCGGTTATCGAGAAGCCCTGAGCCGCGGCTTCTTCGTTGCGCTCGATTGCTCGACCAGTGCGGCCGCGACGTCGCCCGCCGTCTCGACATAGGCCGCATCGCGGTGAATCAGCATCACGGTGGCCGCGCCATCCAGCAGGATCACGATCTGCCGTGCGATTTTTCCCGCATCGTCCACGCCGTCGCGGGCCAGCGTATCGGCCATCCACGCCTCGAACTTCTTCTTGTGCGCGGCACCAGCCTTGATCGCGGGATGGCCTGGCGTGGACGCAAGTTCTGCAATGGTGCGAAGGAAACCGCAGCCGCGCCAGTTCGGCGTGTCCGCTGACTTGCCGAACGAGGAAAACCGCCCGCGCACCTTGTCCGCCGTCGAGCCCCTGGTTTCCGCGAACCAGCGTTCGTAATAGGCCAGCGTCGGCTGATCCCGCGAGGCAAGATAGGCCGTGATCAGCTCATCCTTGGTCTGGAAGTGATAGTAGAGCGTCTTCTTGGTGACGCCGGCCCGTTCGGCGACGGCATCGACGCCAGTCGCGCGGATACCCTCGCTGTAGAACAGTTTTGTGGCGGCCGCGATGATGCGCTCGCGGGTGGGAATTTGGTCCGGCGGCATGCCCGCAAGGTATACTGCCTAGTGAGTATCCGCAACCGGTCCGATCTCCTAAGCCTGTCATCCAGACGGTTTTGGCTACGGAGGTCTCGTAATGTCCGATTTGGTGCTGATGGAAATACGCGAGAGCATCGCGGTACTCACGCTCAACCGCCCGGAAAAGCTCAACGCGCTGAGCTACGCGCTGGTCGACAGGCTGATGCATCTGCTCGACATGATTGAGGACGATCCGGCGCTGCGCGCGGTGATCCTGACTGGCGCGGGGAAGGCCTTTTCGGCCGGCGCCGACATCAGGGAATTTTCCGAGAGCGTGCGCCAGGGGCCGGATGTTGCGGTGCGCGCCTTCGTGCGCCGCGGTCAGGCGCTGACCGCGCGGATGGAGGCTTTCCCGAAGCCGGTCATCGCCGCCGTCAACGGGCTTGCCTTCGGCGGTGGCTGCGAAATCACCGAGGCCGTGCACCTCGCCGTCGCAAGTAAAAAAGCGGTGTTTGCAAAGCCCGAGATCATCATCGGCATTCCCCCGACTTTCGGCGGCACGCAGCGGCTGTCTCGACTGGCCGGGCGCAAGCGCGCGCTGGAATATCTCCTGACCGGTGATACCTTCTCGCCGCAACGCGCCTGCGAGCTCGGTGTGGTCAACCATGTGGTGCCGCCGGATGAACTGATGCCGTCCGCCTTCGATCTCGCGCGGCGCATCCTGCGCCATTCACCGCTGACGGCCTCCCGCATCATCTCGGCGGTAACGCGCGGGCTCAATGTCTCGATTGCCGAGGGACTGGCGATCGAGAGCGAGCAATTCGCCCGCATGGTGCCCAC
The DNA here is from genome assembly GCA_963831585.1 of uncultured Alphaproteobacteria bacterium. Lineage (GTDB taxonomy): Bacteria > Pseudomonadota > Alphaproteobacteria > Rhizobiales > Xanthobacteraceae > Bradyrhizobium. Next base: position 17,681 of record CAWHRA010000020.1, read on the forward strand.
TCACGACCTCCGTGAGGCGCTCGATGCGTGGATCGATCGGCGGAAGCCGGAATATCAGGGCTGCTAAGGGAAACTGCCGGATGAACTTCAGGAGCTTCAGCAAGGAAGATTTCGCAGCGCTGCGCGCCGATACGAGCGGCGGGCCGATCGACATGCTCAACCTGATCCGTCTGCACGACGAAGCCGTATATGACGACGGCAGGCGATCGAGCGGCGGAGAGGCCTACGCCGCCTACGGGCGTATCAGCCAGCCGGTGTTTGCGCGCATCGGCGGGCAAATCGTCTGGCGCGGCCGGCTTGACCAGGTGCTGATCGGTCCAAAAGACGAAGCATGGGACGTCTGCTTCATCGCGCGCTATCCCTCCGCCGCCGCCTTCGCCGGCATGGTGCGCGATGCCGTGTATCGCGAGGCGATGCGGCATCGACAGGCTGCGGTGGCTAACTCGCGCCTGATACGGCTGGGGCCTGCGGCGGCTGGGATCAGCTTTGATGGACGGGCGGGCGGAGCCAGCACCTGCCAGGCCCCGCCGGAGTACGGCCGATGATCGCGGTGATTTTCGAATCCTGGCCGGATGCGGGAAAGATGCAGCGTTATCTCGACATGGGCGCTGCGCTGGAATCCCAGTTGAAGGATCTCGACGGCTTCATCTCCATCGAGCGCTTTCAGAGCGTGAAGAATCCCGAGAAGCTCGTTGCGCTGTCATTCTGGCGCGACGATGCCGCCGTCGATGCCTGGCGCAACCGTCCGGCGCATCGTGCCATTCAATCGGCAGGCCGCGATGAAGTATTCCGCGACTATCGGCTTTGCGTCGCCGTCGTGACAAGGGACTACGGCAAATTCAGTCGCGATCAGGCCCCTGCCGACAGCAGGTATCAGGTGGACTGATTCAGCTCCAACTCCGAGATGACAGCGCAGCGCCCGCTTGCCACGTCGGATGGCGTCGAGGACGCTTCGCGGTGGTGGACCCGTCCTCAAGAGAGAATAGTACGGCTGGGAAGCATTGCCAGTCCGAGGCAGGGTTTTTTGACGCAGAATGCGCTGTACGACTGCGAGCACATGGTATTCAATCTCTGGAACTTTCTGCCCGAGCACAGGCGCTCGGCAGCGTCAACCGGATGCGGTTCGCCGTCTATCCTGCCTCGCGGCAGGTACGGCGGAAACTGAACATGGTGGGTCATGAGCAGCCAGCCGAAGCCCGATCGTTCGGGCGAACTTCAGCGGACGCAGGCGCCGCCGAATGGCGAGAATGAAGCTCTGCATGCCGAACGCCGGCAGCTCACCGTGGCATTTATCGACATCGTCGGCTCGACACCCCTGAGTGAGCAGATCGATCCCGAGGAGTTCTTCGCGGTTATCAGAACTTACCGCGATATCTGCGACGAGCAGATTCGCCACTACGACGGTCATATCGCCAGAATGATTGGTGACGGGTTGCTCGCATTTTTTGGCGTCCCGCAAGCCCATGAAAATGATCCTGAACGCGCAGTCCGCGCCTCTCTGGCGATTGCCGCGGCGATCAAGGAGCACAGGTTTCTGCTGTCGGACGGTAGCTTCGTTCGCCTGGGCGTGCGCATCGGGGTAAACACCGGGGTGGTCGTCGTCGGCAGCGTGCCCGGCGAGCCCCCCGATCGACGGGAAGTGTTCGGCAGCTCGGCACATGTCGCTGCCCGCCTGCAAGGACTCGCCAGCGAGAACGGTGTCGTGGTCGGCTCGAGCACTCACGAGCTGACCCGCGGAACGTTCAGCTATGCGCCGCTTGGCCGGCAATCTCTCAAGGGCGTGGAGGAGCCGGTCGAGGCCTGGCGTGCAGAGGCGCTTGCGTCCAGCGAAAGCAGGTTCGACCGAGCCCGGAGGTCGCCTCTGGGCCCAATGATAAACCGAACCAGCGAAAGTGCGTTGCTTGCCGAGATGTGGCAGCAGAGTCTCGCCGGCTCGGGGCAGGTTGGCGTTATTTCCGGTGAACCCGGCATCGGCAAGTCACGTTTGATCCGCCAGTTCCGCAATTCCCTTGATGCGTCTCCACGTGATGTTCTGTCGTTGCAGTGTTCGCCGTTCCACGTCAATACGCCGCTTGCCCCGGAAATCGAGCGACTCACGCGCGCGACCGGTATCCAGGAGACCGACGACGCGGACCTCGCATTGGCAAAATTGCGGTCGCTTCTGGCAAGAGCCGCCACCGACGTCGAGCAGGCGCTTCGATATTACGGAGCGGTGCTGTCGATACCCGCATGCTCGGGATACGAGCCCGCGGATTTCGGATCTCCCTCGGAGCGCGAGCGTGGCTTTCAGGTGCTCATCGATGTTCTTGTCGCCGCCTCGCGCAAGCGGCCGATCCTCGTAATCGTCGAGGACGTCCAGTGGATGGACCCGACCACCATCGAACTGCTGGTACGCGTGGTAGCTAACTGTCCTGGCGAGCGGATTATGGCCCTGATCACCCATCGCGATGATTACAGGGCCGAATGGTTGTCCAGCCCGGCAATTCGACGGATTGCTCTGCAAAAGCTGGCGGTGCATGAATGCGAGCAGATGGTGGCAGCCGTCGCGGGCAGCGATTTCGTGCCGCGCCGGATTACCAGCCAGATCGTCGAGCGAACCGACGGCGTGCCACTCTTTGTCGAGGAGTTTACGCGGGCCATCGTCGATTCTGGTGCGGTCCCGCTGGCCGCTGAGAGCCCCGTGCCGAGCGGGAAGTTGCCGGATCTGGTGCCGGCAAGTATTCAAGATTCACTGATGGAGCGCCTTGATCGTCTCGGTCCTGCCAAGCGCGTCGCCCAGATCGCCTCTGTTTTCGGAAGGCGCTTCAACTATGAGGGCATTTTCAGCGTGCTTCCAGGTAAAGGCCAAACGCTGAAAGACTCGTTGCGGGCGCTCGAGAGAGCCGGGATTGTGTATCGTAGCGAGGAGTTCTCAAGGCACGGTCTTCACGTTCAAGCACGCGATGATACAGGAAGTTGCCTACTCCTCGTTGCTCAAGGAGGAAAGGCGAGAGCTCCACGCCCGCGTCGCATCGTGGCTGCTCCAGGAAGCCGCCATTGGAGAAAGTAGCCAGCCGGCGCTGTTAGGCTATCACTATGCACGCGCCGGCAACATTCCGGAAGCGATCGAGGCCTGGCTTCAGGCGGGCAAATCCGCGCTCCGCCGCTCTGCCACCAAGGAAGCCGTGGCTCATCTTCGCGAAGGCCTCTCGCTGATACCCAAGATGCCGGCATCACCACGGCGCTTCGAGGCTGAAATCGCACTGCAATCCAATTTGGCGATGGCGTACACTGCCAACGCCGGGTGGTCCGATCCGAACGTCTACGGCCCCTACAGTCGTGCACTCAAGCTTTGCGCGAGCCATGGCACCATTCGCGAGAAGGCGACGGTGCTGTGGGGAAGTACCATAGCCAAGCTGGTCGACTGCCAGCTCACCAAGGGCCTCGAACACGCCCAGGATTTCGTCCGGCGGGCAGAAGAGTGGCGCGACGACGAGGCTGCCCTCATGGCCTACACCGCTGCCGTAATCGCCAATTTCTTTCTCGGTCGTTTGGAGCAGGCGAGTGAGCTCGCGGCTCTGGTCAGCGCTCGCTACAATCCGCGTCAGCACGGCAAGCTGGTCCAGATTTATCAGCATGATCCATTGATCGTATCGCTCGTCTATTCCGGACACATCGAATGGTTGTTGGGCCGGCCCGGCCGGGCCAGAGAGTGCTGCGTGACGGCGAGGCAGCTCGCGAACGAGATCGGGCACCCGTTCATGCTGGCTTTTGCCTCCATTCTTGGCGTCTCCGATCACTGGTATGAGGGCGATCTTGCCGCTAACCTTGCCAGTGTAAAGCGCGGTCTGAAGGTCGCTGATGAGTATGGCTATCCGATGTACCAGGTCATCGGCCCATTGTGGGCAACCGCTGCGTTGGCGGCACGAGGCCCCACGCCGGAAGTGCTCGAACAATTATGCGGCTTGCTCGGCAAGCTCCCCGCCGAGAATCGGTGCATTCAGATGCCGCTCTATCGAATTCTGCTCGCCACAGAATTCGGACGGATCGGGCAGATAGAAAGGGCTCGAAGCCTCGCGGCTTCGGCTGAGGCTCTGGTGAAGCAAACCGGCGAGCGCTGGGCTGCTCCCGAGATTTATCGGATCCACGGCTCGCTGCTGTGTCGCGAACCATTGCGAGACGACCGGGCTGCCATGCGCTTGTTCAAACGCTCGCTTGCCTCTGCCAGGAAGCTCGGGGCGGTCGGTTGGGAATTGCGCACGGCGATCAGCATCGCGCGCCTGGTCAGCGCTGGCGAGAGCGTATCCGGACGCGCCGAAGCACGAGACCTGCTGATATCGACCCGGGCGAAATTCGCATCCGCGGAAACTTCCGGCGATCTGCGCGAGGCTGATGACCTGGTGAGAGTGTTGAACTAGTGCCGAATGACCCTCGGCCTGTCTGGTCGACTCGCATCACAGCGATCCCAAAAAGCGGATCGCCGAGAGGCTCGGCAGGAACGTGTAGGCGCCGCCCCGCGTCGAGACAAATTGCGGCAATCCCCGCAACCGGATCGTGCCGCCCGATTTGAGCGGCAAGTCGAACCAGCTCATGCCGGGATCGTTGGCGCCCGCGATCGGATCGTTGGAGCCGGTGATGCGTGGATCCTGCAGACCAAGATTCAGCCAATCGCAGGACATGGCCTCGAACTGGGCGCCGAGGCTGGCACCAATGAAGTTGCCAAGCAGGCCCCGTTCCGGTTCGGGCTTGTCCCGATCATGCTTCGCCGGATCATAGGCTGGTCCATAGGGCATGCCGCGCCGAACAAGGCGCCGGCTGTTGTTCGCTATCCGTTGCACGATCTGCCCGCCCCGCGGATTGCTCCGGCGGATATGGGCTCCATAGGGACAGCGGGACCCATCAACATAGTCAAAATTCGCTTTATTCACGTTGGGATCAGGTGCATCCGCCGACAGTGCCAGCGGCGTGCCATCGCGCCATCGGCCGCACAGGTTGGCGGCGACGACCTCGCGCAAGGCACCATGACGCGACAGGCCCTCGATTGACAGCCCCTCGATTGACAGGACCTGGCCGATTTTCGCTTCAGCGCCTTGCGGCAGCAACTCGTCGACTTGTGGGTTCTTGAGCAAATCGGATGCTGCCTGATCGAGATACTCCTCGAATCCGACCACATCCTGCTTCAGCACGCGGAAGGCGTTGAACGTGCCGTTGTGTCCCAACGCCGCGGGTTGAGGAACCCGCCATTTCAGGCCCTCCAAATTGGTCGAATGTCCCAGCAACACGGTGCCGAGCGGGGCCCTGGGTTGTCCGTCAGCATGGGTCTGTGGGTCGTGAACTCCCTCGAATCTTGGTTGCATGATGTTGTCGCGATAACCGAAGTGAACGTAGTCGTCTCGGAAATTGTAGCCCTCGCGTGTACCGAGCAGCGTCAGGGCGTTTCGGTCGAGGGCGCTCTGCTGGACTTCGTCCAGTTGCCTGACAGTTCCCGCGTAGATCGTTGCGATGAGATGGATCCGCCTGGGCTCATCGAAGGGTGATGGCCAGGTTTCCGGCGCGCTCGGCCCGACATCCCCGAGCTTCAAGGCGCGGGCGGTCATGCCCTCGATGAATTCGTTGGGGAACATTTCAAGCGAAGAACTCGGCGTGCCGAGGGCGCGGAGTCCCTCGTAGGTCAGGCCAATGTTGAAACAGGTGTCCGGCTTGGCTGCCCCCCAATTCCCTGTCGTTATCTGCGGAACGCCGTGGTCGCGGCCGGATATGGAGGCGGCGAGCCAGCGCCGGGCCGCGCCGCGATCGGCGACTTCCAGGATGAGGTAGCGCACGTGCGGCTTCTTGGTGTAGCCACGCAAGATGTTGCCCTGCAGATCAGCGAGGTCGAACATGGTACTCACCAGCCTAGCCCCAGTTGTTTGCGAACCTGAGCCACCGAAAATCCGGGATAGGCCCGGTAGCCGCTGCCGAGCGATACGTTCGCGTTGGCGCGAAGCTGCAGGACCATTTTGCGTGGAAGCAGGGTCAGATCGTCATTGACGGGTGATACGGCCCTGTCTCCATTCAAGGCTTCCTGGTCTCTCAAGAAATCGGTGGCGGTGTCCGGCACCTGGTACAGGTCGCGCTCGTGTATCCATTGGATGAACGCCTCGACATTCTTCTCGCAAGGGATCACGTCATCTCCTCCTTCGACGAGCTCGACCACGGCGTTGAACACGCTGCCGATGGTGGCGATAAAGTCACGAATGTAGTTGGTGAAATCCCCGTCATAGACGGAGAACATGCAAATATTGTCGCCGACGATGACAAAGCGCGCGAAGTGAACCGTGCCGACATTGTTCAAGCCGGCATAGATCGCATCCTTGTTTTGGGCGATTGCCAGCGCGGCTTCCGCTCTTCCGATCGGCGACTTGATCTTGAGCGGCATGATCAGATTCATCATGCACTGGACATTGTCACCGTGCTGGAACGACGGGTGGGGACCACCGGGCAGAGGCTTCACCGGCATCAACCGCGCCCAGAGCGGCACCAGTGTCCATGACGCCACGCGCTTGAACACGAGGTTCTTGGGTAACCAGTCCACAAAACGATCGAGCAAACCTTCGTCCGTTGGCATCGACTTACCTCCAACTGAAGGGACACCCGCCGCGCATTTCACGCGAGACTTCATAGGCGCCCAGGCGGGCCTCGAGGATGGGATCCCCGGAGACTTCGATGCCGGGCGCGAGACGGCAGGGATTGAAACTGATGCGTTCGCCAGCCGCTTCCTGATCCTCGGGGACCTCGGTGAGCGTAAGGGTACCCATGGCAACCCGGATTCGCGTCCCCGGCCAGGGCTTTGTGGGATCGTCGAGCGCATCGCCCGCTTCGCCGATTGTCATCATCAGCATGAATCGGGCCGGCCACCGCCGCAGGCGGTTTTTAAGCTCCTCGAACAGATATTTGTCGCGCGGCACCTCGTTGAGCTCGGTGTTACGAACGCCTGCGACCGGCTGCCAGGAAAAGCGAACCGGGCGGCGAACTCCATCGGGAGCTGTCACCATGAAGGTGTGGACGGCGTGATAGCTCGCGCGGGCATAGCTTACCGGTGCGCCGATGAGACTGACCTGGAATACTCCCAACTGGGAGAACCGGTGCCGATTGGCATAACGGAGTGCTCCCGCATCGACATTCCTGGTTTCGTTCGGGTACGGGTTGCGAGGAGGCACCTTAAGCCGCAGAATGTCCCAAAGCTTCAGCCACCAGCGTCGTCTTCGATACTGCTCGAGCTTCGCGACCTCGGTGAACTCGAAAAAGTCCTCGACATTGCGGACAAAGAATTCGCCGAGCGTCGTGGCGATCAGATCGCTTCCCCTCCCGTCCGAAAGGTGGAAGCGTGTCGCCATTCCCCGAACATCGGACCATCCATCATGCTGCTCCAGCCCCCCCAATCCGTTGGAGAATCTCACCGACGCGTCGACGGGCTGTCCGTTGAAGTGCTCTGCGATGCAATAGGTGCGCGCCACGTCCGACGCCACGAACTTACCCTTCACGCCCACGCCGATGGTGTGAACCGGCCTCCTCCCGGGGACTGGCTCCGGCAGATTGTCGATGATGACCTGGACGAGTCGCTTTGCTACCGATGCGTCGACCATGTCCCTCTCCATTATGGACGGACCGCCGAGGGTGCCGTTGGTGCACCCGGTGCGCTAGCGCTGTCGATCGAATTCAGCTCGTGCCCGCGCCAGCACGTTACATTCGATTTCTGGTCGGACATGTGATGTCGTTCACAAAGTTGGCCGAATGAAGCGCCACGCAATTCGGATCGAATAGCAAGGTTCGACACTCCCGACGGTGCTCGCGTGCACCGATAAAGTGATCGGCTGAGTGCGTGTCTTGTTGCGGTGCAAGAGTCCGGATTTGGCCCGTTTCGGGCTTGCTGGAGCGGCCTGGCGATGTCTGCTGTTGAGGGTAGAGCTCTGTCACTTCCGATTTTGGCACGAACCGGACATGCGATAGCAGTCGCTGTATGTCTGCTGTCGGGTCCAAAGCGGACGTCATTTGCTCGTAGCGAGTATTTCGCTTTTTGACCCGGAGCAGACATGGCCGTAAGAGCAGCCTTGGCCCCCGTTTTCAAGGCTCCGACGTGTCAGTCGTGGGACGCTGCGGGTTGGAGCTGCGCTACTGAAATGCGAAAATGCGCTTCCAGTCGTTTTTCATATCGACGACCGTCCATTTATTCAGCGCGGCGGCGTCCAACGCCTTGTCAAGGCGACCAAAGGACGTGTCCCGGTCGTAAGCATATTCGCGGTCGGCGTCGGTATGATGAACAATCAGGCCAAGGCGGCGTCCACCGGCCATCGTCGTCCATTGCAACATTTCGAGATCGCCGTCCGAGTTGCCAAACGCAGCGATTGGTCGGCGGCCGATATACTCGTTGATGCCCACTGGCTTGCCGACGTTGTCGTCGATGAAATTTAACTCAGCCAGGCGAAACAACTCGGGCCTGCCATCGCGCATCTGGAACTTGGTCTTGATCGACGAGCCTACGACCTGCTCGGGCGGCACGCCATAGACGCTCTCCGTCCAAGGTCGCATGAATTCGATACCGCCGCCCGAGACGATGAAGGTCTTGAACGCGTTCGCGCGCAGATAGGCGAGCAATTCTAACATCGGCAGATATGCAAGATCGGTGTATAATCGTTTGAAGCGAGGGTGGCGAGCAGTAGCGATCCAGTCAACGACAATATTCTGGAATTCGTTTGCGGTCATGCCGGGATGGGTCGCCATGACCAATTCCAGCAGTCCGTGCTCGCCGGACGCGGCCAGCGTCTTCATGTCGCCTTCGAGCGCCGCCTTGAACGGTTGGGTGTCTTTCCATTCGGGATGTTGGGGAGCCAACGCCTTCACGCGGTCGAGCACGAAGACGAGCTGGGTGTACATTGGATGTTCCACCCACAACGTCCCGTCATTGTCGAAAGTCGCGATGCGCTCGGCGGGCGGCATGAAATCCGGCGAGCCTTCGCGCGTTACGGTGGCAACGAAGTCCAATATCGACTGCTTTGTGGCTCCCTCGTTCCACGAAGGAAGCGGATTAGCCGAAGTGGCCGCCTGTGCCAACGCCGCGTCGGGGTGAAGCAGACTTTCCGAAACGACCGGAAGCGCCGCCAAAACTGAGAGCATTTGGCGACGGCTAAGCCCGGGGATAAGCGCCTTCGGTGACACGTCTGGGAATTCCTTTTCGGCAGAAAGCCTCAGGGCGTCAGCACCAAAGCCCTGAGTTCCTTGCGCGCGGTACCAAAACTGCCAAGTTGGTACACCGACGCGCTCGCTGGCGAGAAGGTGAATGCATCGAAAGGTGCCGCGAGCATTTCATTCAGATAAGCTTCGGTGCCAACCCCGATTGTGACATGCGGATTGAATTTCTTGCCTGCTGCGATCGTCACAAAATTGGCGACGTACTCGATCAAGGACCCTTGGATGTCCTTGCCGTCTTCGGTGCTCATGAACGCGGCAGGGGTCCCGGTTTTCTCCGTGAACGGCGTCACCGCGTCGATGATTTTTTGCTGTAGCCGCAGCAAGTCTTGCGTCGGCTCGACGACAATTCCGGCAAGGCCAACCGGCGGCGAGGGGATGTAGTAGTACTTGAACGCCTTCAATTTCCAGCCCAATGGCTTCTCGCTGGCAAATACCTTGTCTAGCGCGGCGTACACCTTTTCGAGGTCCGCCGTGCGGACAAACTGCTGCAGCATGGTGACGTGCGGGTGATGCGTGGCGTCCAGAGCAAAGCCCTTGGGAAACTCTTTTAACAGCCGCGCATTATCGGCCAGCGCATGCCGCATCATCGTCGCATCCGGCTCCAGCGCGATGTCGATGGCCGTGACTGGATTGTGCTGCGCTTTGGATGCGCCGACATCGCTGAACAGGAATGTCAAACCGATGCCGAGCGCGGCCACGATTTTCGATCGTTTCATCACGTCAGGAGACCTTTTGTCGTGTCGGAAATCCAAGGTGCGGGCCGCCTCTAGGGCCATCTGCTCATTCTCAGCACAGCGCGAGCATTTATCAGCAGACCAATAGCGAATAGCACCGCCTCCGGCTATGCAAAAGCGGCACGTTGTGGCTTGTGTCAGGGTTGCTGTACTTCCGAAGTTGGCACGAACCGGACCAACGGGGCCGGTCCGTTGATGTCGGTTGTTCGGGGTAGACCGGAAGTCGCTGGCGGAAGACCAAAATGAAGCGATTGACCCCTAGCTGCCATTTGCTCGTGCGAATATCATAACTGACGCACGAGATATCGGTTACCCGGAGCCGCGATGAAAGAGCCAGAGTGGCATGAGGTGTTGACGCGGCGCGAAGCGGTCATCGCAGGCATAGTGGGGCTCGCGGTAGTGTACCCCCTTGTCTATTATGCCTATCACGCCGGTTACGTGTTCTGGGGCTATAGCCCTCCGCAATGGAAAAACCTTGGAACAGCTGTAGACGTACTTGGTTTCGCCGTTCCGTACGTTCTGGTGAAATGGGTGGTGGAGCGGCGGTAGATTGCTCCATCCCAAACGGAAGCAGTATTGAGTCAGGCTGACGCTCGTTTTAGGTCTGGAGTTGGGGGTAGATCGGAAGTAACCGGCCGACGGGCAAAACGGCGCTAATGACCCAAATGAGACATTATGCGTCGTTCATGATGCGGGCCGTCCCTGATACCCTTATTGAGCTGCCCGTAATCTCGCTAATCTCCGCGCGGATAAGCGACCGCATTCCCATGTCTTCTCCTTGAACAATATTAATCACGCCTCCGTGCGGCCAGCCTATGTCGCGCAGGTATCCCGCAAACGCTGCGGCGGCTGCACCTGTTGCTGGGTCCTCCAGTACGCCACCCACTGCAAACGCATTGCGGGCGTGGAACAATTGCGGGCTCTCCGCCGTAACAAGCGCGACCGTAACCAATCCGGCCTTTTCCATTAGCTCTCGACCGAGTTTGAGGTCATAGCTCATGCGAGCAAGTGCGTTGCGCGTCTTCAGCGCCACCACGACATGGTCGGCCCCCGCGTGAATTTTCGCGGGCGGAATATTCAAGTCGAGATCGCCGATTGAGTAGTCGAGAAGTTGCAGCAAATCCGCCTGTAGCAAGGGATCAATGGGTGCGCTGCGTGTCGGCGGTGATTGAAGCGCCGCTGCAATTGTATGGCCGTCTCGGCGGCCAGCAACTGAAATATCAGCGTGATTTAGCTTCAGTTCAAAGGTCCGGTCGCCGTGTTGAAGCGCAAGAGCTGCCCCCAGAGCGATGGTGGCGTGCCCACAAAACGGCACTTCACATAGTGGCGAAAAATAGCGAACGCGCCATGCTCCACCCTCGGGAGTCGCGAAGGCCGTTTCAGAGAACCCAACATCCGCTGCCATCGCTTGCATCTTCGATGCAGGCGGCAAATCTTCGCCGATCCAAATACCGGCAGGATTGCCCCCGTTATTGCCGTCTGAAAATGCAGCGATGCGAAGAACTGCCATGGTCGTAGTCTTGTTTCCTGTCCACCTGCTTGTCTCGAATTCTGGCACGAAACAGACAACATGAGCCAGTGCGACGATGTCAGTTGCTGGCACGAAACGGTCATTGCGGTGCAGCTTCCGCATGTGTCCGTTGTCGGAGCCAACGCGGAAAACATGTGCTCGGCGAGAGGATTTCGTCTTTTGACCCATCTGCGACATCAGCCGCACAGTCATGGCTTGTCAAATTCTTGCGGCCTCCGAGATCAAACTCGGGGGCCGCTCCATTCGAATCGGATACTCAGACCGGCCGATCAATGCCCGGTGGGCTTTGTCCGGGACCGAAGCTCAATTCGTGAATGTGATTGCTTTGCTTGATAAGCCAGGGAGTCGCTGGGATTTTTGGACGAGGAACTGAGCGAGCACGTGCCGCCGATACCGGCGGATGCGGCCTGGCATGCCTCCATGGTCTGATAACCGCAGCCATGAGCTGCTTGAGCGCCGTTCGTAATGCAATAGTCGTCTGCCTGAGCGGTGGACGCTGTCATAGCGAAAAACGCAAACGTGAACAGCGTCGCAGCGGAGGCTGCGAACTTTTTCGAGGCCGGTGTCATCTCGTCTTTTTCCTGTTTTGAGGTCCCACAAAAGAATCCTCAGCGCTCGATCCACGCTGAGTTTCACGACGGCGCATTAAAGCGTCGAGCTGGGTCTGGCAATTACGGCCATCCGCATCGCAGCTATTCCCAAATTCGCTTTCAAGTTTGGGTGTTCAAACCGTTATGCACAGTTACAAAGTTGTGTGCGTTGATGCCGCTTTCAAGCAAAGCGATCAGATGGTCTGCCTGCCGCCGACGAGGTGATCGAATGACGCGTTTCCACGGCGCACGAGTCTGGTGTTGGCACATCCCGGACATGGCGTGATGTCTGACTCGTATCCGCTTTCGGGAGTTACCCGGAAGTTGGATTGCGCAGCCGTAAGGCCGCCGTTTGACCCATAGCGGAAGTCAAACCATGTGACTTGTAGGCATTGCCTTCGGCCGGTACGTTCGGGTTATGACTTGCTCCGTTCTTCTGGACCTCGACGGCACCCTGGTTGATTCGCAGCCCGGCATTCTTGCAAGCTGCCTTGCAGCATTGCGCGCCCTTGGACACGAACCGGATGAAACCCTCGACATACGGCGCGCTATCGGGCCGCCGCTTGAAGACATCATGCAGGCCCTGCTGCAACCATATGGAGACGGCAGAGTTGGTGAAGCCGTGGCGGCCTATCGTCAACACTATGGTGAAAGCGGGTTTCTCGGAAGCGAGCCTTATCCGGGAATTGGCAGGTCCCTCGAAGAGATGAAGCGGGCCGGATTGCGAATCTATCTGGCGACGTCGAAGCGAGCGACTTTCGCGAACCGCATTCTGGAGCATCTGGAGTTTGCCACCTACTTCGATGGCATCTATGGCTCAGTACCGGGCGGCGAGCTGGATCACAAACATGAACTGCTCGCCCATGTTTTGTCCAGGCATGAGATCTCGCCTTCCCGGAGTTTGATGGTCGGGGACCGCCGGCATGACATTTCCGGGGCCCATGCCGTCGGAATGCGCGGTCTCGGCGTGCTGTGGGGTTATGGCACCCGAGACGAACTCGAAACGGCTGGCGCAGATCAACTGGTGGAATCCGCTGCCGATCTCGCTTGCACGGTGCTCGCGATGATCAGAGAGAAGTCCGCGTGCTAGACCGGCCCTGCGGGTCCATTCAAGCAAGCAACCGAATGTCGGCTATCGGCGCATGGCGTCAGTTGGCGCGATGCAGCGAAATGTGCGGAGTCGACCTGCTGTGAAGCCGACGTGATGGGCCCAGTCATCGGCGAGCGAGCAGCCGCAGCCGGTCCTGTGCCTCGTCTCACGCCGTGATATCGAGCAGCGTCCTGGTCATGCGGTTGTCCGCCTTCATCACCGTCGCATTGGCGGTGAAAGTGTAGCTTGCGATCAGCTGGCCGATCATCTCCTGGGCGAGGTCGACATTGGGCGCGGCGACGAGGCCGTCCTGGTTGGCGAAGGGCGCCTGCGGATCGGAGACGGCTGTCGTGGACGGCGTGACGGTCGTGACGGTCGTCTGGGTGCCGCCGCCGGCACTCGCGGTCTGGACCAGCTCGAGCGGTGCATAGGCGCGGGGCGCCCCGGCCGGCACCGTGCCATCGGCGTTGGGAAGCGCGCCCGTGCTCTGGACATTGGCGACGTTCGAGGCGGAGACCTCGAGGCGGCGGGCCGCCGCGTTCATGCCGGACAGTGCGATCGTCGAGATGCTGCTCATCAGGGGCTCATGGGACAGTTGGTCTGGTCGCGACTTAATGCGCGCGCTCCATAAGCAAGCTTCAACGTCGGCGGCCGGATTCCGGCGGCGGGGACAACGGGTCGTTTACCATTCGCCGGGCTCGCGATGCAGATCCCCGCCTCCGCGTGCGCGGCCAGATAACCCGACGGGCAAATCAGTGATTTGCCTGTCCAGCCCCTTTCGAAGAAATATTCGGTTTTTCAGAAATCGCAAATCACCTTATATTCGTGGCCGTCCCGCTCCTTTGGAGGGGCGTTGCGCAACGTCACGAAACGCGGAGCGGGATGCGGTGGACGCTGGGTGCGCGCTTGACGGGCGATTGCTTCTGGCGGACGGCGAAGGCGTGTGGTCCTGACGCCCCGACGCTGGCGTCAAGTTCTTGGGATGCAAATTTCTCAGGAGCGATGGTGGCAAGAAAGCCCGGTCACCAGGGAGAGCGCGTTATAAGCCGTAAACCATTGCGCGGGGAATGCCGGGTGATTCCGGTGTGACCTGACTAACGCGTGTGCGCTTCTCACACTACCCCTGCACACGCGGCTATCGGGCGCATCGGGCGCCCGGCATTCCCTGCGCCCTCCAATTGGAGAGGGCGGGAATTCGATGGCAAACCTCGGGCGCAATGGGCCGCGAGATCGCGAAGCTGTGTCCACCGTCATTGCGAGGAGCGACTTGTCCGCCGTAGCTCAACGAGCGAAGGCGGAAGCGACGAAGCAATCCAGCTTTTTCTCCGCGGCGCCAAAGCTGGATTGCTTCGTTTCACTCGCAATGACGTGGAGAGCGCCGTGGCCCGCTCAGTCGAACAAACTCGACACCGATTCTTCCGACGCGGTGCGGGAAATCGCTTCCGCGATCAGGGGGGCGATCGACAGGGTGCGGATGTTTTTTGCCTTTTGTACGGCTTCGGTCGGCAGGATCGAGTCGGTGATGACGAGTTCCTTCAGCCGCGAGCCGATGATGCGGGCGGCGGCGCCGCCGGACAGCACGCCATGGGAGATGTAGGCATAGACATCCTTGGCGCCGTTGGCGAGCAGCGCGTCGGCGGCGTTGACCAGCGTGCCGCCGGAGTTGACGATGTCGTCGACCAGGATGCAGGTATAACCGGCGCAATCGCCGATCACGTTCATCACCTCGGACTCGCCGGCGCGTTCGCGGCGCTTGTCGATGATGGCCAGCGGCGTGTTGATGCGTTTTGCGAGGCCCCGCGCGCGGACCACGCCGCCGACGTCGGGCGACACCACCATGACATTGGCGAGGTCGAAGCGCTCCTTGATGTCGCGCACCATGACCGGCGAGGCGAAGAGATTGTCGGTCGGAATGTCGAAGAAGCCCTGGATCTGCAGGGCGTGCAGGTCGACCGTCATGACGCGGTCGGCGCCGGCATGCGTGATCAAATTGGCGACCAGCTTGGCCGAAATCGGCGTTCGCGAGCCGGATTTGCGATCCTGCCGGGCATAGCCGAAATAGGGCACCACCGCGGTGATGCGGCGCGCCGAAGCCCGGCGCAGCGCATCGGTGATGATCAAGAGCTCCATCAGATGGTCGTTGGCCGGAAACGACGTCGACTGGATGATGTAGACGTCCGAACCTCGGACGTTTTCCTGGATCTCGACGAAGATTTCCATGTCGGCGAAGCGCCGGACCACGGCCTTGGTCAGCGCCAAGCCAAGTCCATCGCCAATGGCCTGGGCCAAAGCGGGATTGGAATTGCCTGCGACGAGCTTGATCGAGCCATTCTTGGCCGACATCGTTGCTTCCCCCCGCGCCTTGCTGGAGACAATATTCAGCATATCGGGATACCCACGAAACCGGCAATGGTGACGGCGTGGTGATATCAAGGAGTTAGCTCGGCTGGCAACCCATGGGCCCGGTTTTCCCGGCCAAAAATGGCAGATATGCCGCTGGTTTGGCTAATGGTCGGTGTAGCCGAGCGCGCTGACGCTGAATTCGCCGGAAGCCGGCGCAGGAGTGTCGGCGCTGGCCACCGCGGGACTGCGTTTGTCGGGGGCGGCAGCGGGCGAGGGGGCGTCCGGCGCCCCTCCGTTGATCATGGCGGTGAGGCCGCTGAAGCCGGCTTGCGCGATTTTCCGCAATACCAGGTCGTCGGCCGCCGCCCAGGCGTCGCGCCCGGCCTTGCCGGCCGGTTCTTCGCCGGAAAGCCGCAGGGCGCGCTGCTGGTCGCGGTCGTAGACGTCCCAGACCCAGGCGATGACGGCGCGGCCATGGTTGACCTGGGCCGAGAGATAGCTCCGCACCCGGTAGGCGGCGATGCCTTCGCGGGAGACGATCGAGAGGCTGCGCAGCTTCGATTCGCTGTCGAGCACGCCCACCATGCGGTCGAACACTTGCGGCGGCGGGCCGTCGATCGATTCGAAGGTGACGGTGGCGCTCGCGCCGGTGCTGGCCATGGCAAAGGAATTGCCGACCGCCCCGCCGCTGGCGCAGCCGCCGAGCCCGCAGGCGATCGCGAGCAGAACGGCGGCGGTCGCCGCGCGTGGCGCGGTTCGGCTGGCTCGGTGCAGGCTGGCGATGGCGTCCCTCATCGGCCACGAGCGATATCGTTAAAATGCGTTAAGGTCTAGGGCAGAGACGAAGGCTTTATGGCAAGGATGGTAAACGGCGCGGCGCGAGCGCCAATTGTGCTATTCGCGTGCCAGCGCGATGGCGTGAACGTGGCGGCCGTAGTCTGCCTGCTTCCGGTGCACCGAGCGGCGGTAGCTAAAGAAGCGCTCGTCGGAATAGGTGTCGACGCCGATGTCGTCGATCATCAGCACGCCGGCATTTTCCAGCCGCATCCGGATGAAGCCCGCGAGATCGAACATCGCATGGCCTGCGCGCGATGCGGGAAGAAAGAACGCGGCGTTCTCGACGTCCGCCTCGATGAAGCGTTCGACGAATTCGTCGCCGACTTCATAGGAGTGCTGGCGGATCAGGGGGCCGATCGCCGCGACGATGCCAGAGCGTTCGGCGCCGAGTTTTTCCATGGCCTCGACGGTGGATTCCAGAACGCCGGTCAGCGCGCCCTTCCAGCCGGCATGCGCAGCCCCAATCACGCGCGCGTTCGGATCGACGAACAGGATCGGGCCGCAGTCGGCCGCGGTGACGCCGAGCGCGAGACCTTCGGTCCGCGTGACGATGGCGTCGGCGCGGGGCCGCTCGCCCTCCCAGGGTCCCGTGGCCACCACCGCATCGGGCGAATGAATCTGCCACACGCTGAGAAGATTCTCAGGCGTGACGCCGATCTGCGCCGCCATCCGGCGGCGATTCTCCGCGACATGGCCGGGATCGTCGTCGGAGCCGATGCCGCCATTGAGGCTGCCGTAGAAGCCCTCGGACACCCCGCCGTCGCGGGTGAAGAAGGCGTGGCGGAGGCCAGGAATGGCCGAGAGCAGCGGCGAAGCGAGCGTCATGGCGCCTCGTCCTCGGCGTCGCCCGGCGTCGGCTCGAAGCCCGCCAGCCCGGCGAGGTGCGGTTCGGAGACCGCCAGCACCTTGAACAGCGATCCCATGCCGCCGCGGCCGCCGCCGACCAGACGTTTCATGGCGCCGGAAATATCCTCGGCAACCTCCGGGTCGGCCTTGGCCATCAGGGTCTCCGCGCGGGTCTCGATGCCGAGCCGCCTGAGGAAATTGCCCTGGGTCACCGGGCCATGGACCCGCGCGCCGATATCCTCGGCGGCGCGCGTCAGCGCCTCGAAATCGACATGGGCTGTTACGTCGGCCTGGCCGGGATTCTTCAATGGATCGGTGAAGCTGTGCCGCGCAATGGCCTGAAAGGTATCGCCGGCGTCGCTGCGGACGTGACCGTAATCGACGATCAGCGCCGCGCCGTCCTGATCGCGCACGCGGCTTGCGATCTTCATCATCTCGGTGTCGGGCCGCCACTCGAACACCGCGCCGAGCGGAGCCGCGCGCACCAGCGGCGGCAGCAGCACCTCGAAGCGCGGGGTCGGCTCGTCGGCCCAGCCGAACGCCAGCTTGCCGCTGGCGTCGCTGTCGACGGTGCGCTCATGCCAGCCGGTCTCGCGCCGCACCATCTGATGGATCGGCAGCACGTCGAAATATTCATTGGCGAAGATGATCGCGGGACCATCAGGGATATCGTCGATGCTGTCGTGCCAGGCGATGTCACGCGCCCCCGACAGCATCGATTTCTGCTTTTCGCGCAGCACCGGATTGATCTCGACCAGATGGATGCTGAGCGCCTGGTACAGCGGCGGCAGCACGCGCAGCGCGCGCAGCGCATCCGCCATCATGGTGCCGCGGCCGGGCCCGAGTTCGATCAGCCGCAACAGCGGCGGCGAGCCGATCGCCTTCCAGACCGAGGCCGCCCACAACCCCAGCAATTCGCCGAACATCTGGCTCACTTCGGGCGCGGTGGTGAAATCGCCCTCGCGCCCCAGCGGATCGCGCGACACGTAATAGCCGAACTCCGGATGCGTCAGGCACAGTTCCATGTAGCGCCAGACCGGCATCGGTCCCGACGTCTTGATCAGTCTCTTGATCTCCGACTGCAGCGGCGAATTTTCGGTCACGGCCTGCTTTCGGTGGGGCTCTGTTGGCGCTTCGGTGATTTGCGGCGCCATGCCAGCACTATAATGACGGCGCCGGCAATCACCATCGGCGCCGACAACAGCATACCCATGGTCAGCCCGCCCCACAAAAATCCGAGCTGCGGGTCGGGCTCCCGGAAGAATTCGCCGGTGATGCGGGCGAGCCCGTACAGACTGATAAAACTGCCGAGGATCAGCCCGGGCCGCTTCAGGGCGCCGAAGCGGATCATCACGGCCAGGACCGTGAACAGCACGATCCCCTCGAGCCCTGCCTCGTATAATTGGCTGGGATGGCGCGGCAGATGATGCGGATCATTGGGAAATACCATTCCCCAGGGCACGCTGGAATCCGCGGCCCGTCCCCACAATTCGCTGTTGATGAAATTGGCGATCCGCCCGAGGAACAGCCCGATCGGCCCGACCGCGGTGGTGATGTCGCCGAGCGACAGGATCGGGATGTCGTTCCTGCGGCAAAACAGGATCACCGCGGCGACGCAGCCGAGGAAGCCGCCGTGGAACGACATGCCGCCCTTCCAAAGCTCGAAGATCTCGACCGGATGCGCCAGGAAGAGCGGCAGATTGTAGAACAGGACGTAACCCGTGCGGCCGCCGAGGATGATGCCGAGCGTGACCCAGAGAATGAAATCGTCCATCTGCGGCAGCGTGATCGGCGCCGGCCCGCCCCATAGCCGCTCGTTCTTGATCAGCGAGCGCGCGTAGATCCAGCCGAGCACGATGCCGCCGATATAGGCGAGCGCATACCATCGGATCGCGAACGGCCCGATCGTAATCGCATTCGGATCGAACACCGGAAAGGCGATGGTGAGAAAGGGCATCGCGCCGGTCTATTTGGAGAGGTTGCGGCGATAGAGGGCCAAAAGCCGCTCCCAGTGCCGCTCGGCCGCATCGCGGTGGTAGACCGGACGCTTTGGAAACGCGAAGCCGTGATGGGTGTCGGGATAGACCTCCATCTCGGCATTGGCGCCCTTCATCGATGCCGCGACCCTGTCGATGATCTCCTGCGGTGCGTAGATGTCGGTCTCGGCGCAGCCGAAATAAAGTTCAGCCTTGGTCTTGCTGGCGGCGAGATGCGGGCTGTCGGGCTGGTCGGTGGCCAGATGCGTTCCGTAGATCGAGGCCGCCGCCTTGACCCGGTCCGGGAAATGCGTCGCCGCGTTGATGGCATATCGTCCGCTCATGCAGTATCCGACCGCGCCGACGATCTTCGCATTCGCCTCCGGCTGCTTGTCGGCATGGGCGAGGAGGGCGGCGGTGTCCTCCATCACGAGAGGAATGTTGATGGAGTTCATGTAGCCGAACATCCGCTTGCGTTCCGGCGCTTCCGGATCCGGCGGGATCGGCCCGAGCTCCATGACGCCGGACCGGTAATACAGGTTTGGCAGCATCACGTAATAGCCCGACGTCGCAAGCCGGCGCGCCATGTCGCGCAGTTCCTCGCGGATTGCCGGCGCGTCCATGTAGAAGATGATCACGGGAAACGGCCCGCCGCGCTCGGGATGGGTAATGAAGGTAGTGGTGTGACCGTCCTTGGTGGGGATTTCGATCTGCTGGTCGATCATGGGGCGTTTCTGCTCGCTCTTTGGTTTCGCGATTTTCCTGGCTCTGCCATCAATACGATTGCAAGGAAACCAGCACATGACAAGGCAACAGGCCGTGTCGGACGGCCAGATCAGCCTTGAACTGCCACGTCCGGATCGCCATTGTCTGGTGGAACAGCCAGTGCGCATCGAAGCGGAGATCGACCAGAGATGACCCAGACCAATAATCGGTTTTTCGACGAGATCGGGCGCCTGATGAACGACGCCGCCGGCGCTGCCCAAGGGGTCAAGCGTGAGGTCGACGCGGTGGTCCGCAACCAGGCCGAAAAAATCCTGCGCGACCTCGACATCGTCAAGCGCGAGGAATTCGAGGCCGTCAAGGACATGGCGCGGCTTGCGCGCGAGGAAAACGAGGTGCTGAAGGCGCGGATCGCGGCGCTGGAGGCCAAGCTCGGTACCTCGCCCTAGGCCCCCTTGGGCCCCAAAACCCTGACAAAAATCCCCGCATTTCCTTGTCAATTCGGCACTTTGGGGCTAGAACCCCGCCACGTCCGCAGCCCCCGCACCCCTGGAGGCTTGCTGTGGAGTGTAACCGGGCCGCGATGCGGCCTTTAACTTTTTAGAAAACAAGGACTTAGAGAGATGGCGACCGTCAAGGAATTGAAGGCGACCGCACGTCCGAAGAGCGGCAAGGGGGCCGCCCGGGCAGAGCGTCGCGCCGGGAGAGTGCCCGGAGTGATCTATGGCAACAACCTGCCCCCCGTGCCGATTTCGGTCGACGATACCGAACTGCGCCAGCGCATTCTGGCCGGCCGGTTCCTCACCACGATTTACGACCTCGATCTGGAGGGCAAGAAGCACCGCGTGATTCCGCGCGACTTCCATCTCGATCCGGTGCGCGATTTCCCGATCCATGTCGATTTCATGCGGCTCGGCGAAGGCGCGACCATCCGCGTCAGCGTCCCCCTCCACATCCAGAACGCGGAAAGTGCGCCCGGCGTGAAGCGCGGCGGCACCGTCAACATCGTCACCCACACCATCGACCTGGAATGCTCGGTCGACAACATTCCGCAATATGTCGAGGCCGACGTCGGCACACTGGAAATCAGCCACTCGCTGCATCTGTCCGACATCAAGCTGCCGGCCGGCGTGAAGTCGCTGTCGCGTGAAGACGTGACGCTCGTGACCATCGTGCCGCCGTCGGGCTACGCCGAAGAGCAGAAGGCGGCTGCGGCTGCCGCGGCGGCCGGTACGCCGGCGGCTGGTGCTGCGGCTGCGCCCGGTGCTGCTCCTGCGGCTGGCGCTGCGGCCGCGCCCGCGGCGGGTGCAGCTCCTGCGGCTGGCGCCAAGGCGCCCGCCGCCGGCGCCAAGGCGCCTGCCGGCGGTGGCGACAAGAAGAAGTAATCGAGCGCGGGATGCCGCGTCATGCGACTCTTTGTTGGCCTCGGCAATCCCGGCGCGAAATACGCGCATAACCGGCACAATATCGGCTTCATGGCCGTCGATGAGATTGCGCGGCGTCGTGGTTTCGCACCATGGCGCCGCCGTTTTCAGGGCGAGACGTCGGAGGGCACGCTCGATCATGAGCGGGTGATCCTGCTGCGACCAGCGACGTTCATGAACGATTCGGGGCGCGCGGTTCAGGAGGCTGCAAGTTTCTTCAAGCTGTCGGCGGGCGAGATCACCGTGTTCCAGGATGAGCTCGAACTGCCGCCGGCCAAGGTCCGCGTCAAGGTCGGCGGCGGCATCGCCGGTCATAACGGCCTGCGTTCGATCTCCTCGCATATCGGCAACGACTATCGCCGGGTGCGTCTCGGGATCGGCCATCCCGGCATCAAGGAACTGGTGCACGGCTACGTGCTGGCCGACTTCGCCAAGAGCGATCGCCCCTGGGTCGAGGCGCTCTGCGAAGCGGTCGCCGACAATGCCGGGCTGCTTGCCACCGACCGGGATTCGACGTTCCAGAACAAGGTGCATCTGGCGATGCAGGCCAAGGGATTTTTCGAGGAGGAAGATGGCGGCGCTGCGTAACGCGCGCGCCGTCGCGACCAACAGGTTTCAGGACACAACATGGGATTCAAATGCGGTATCGTCGGGTTGCCCAATGTCGGCAAGTCGACGCTGTTCAACGCGCTGACCGAGACGGCAGCGGCGCAGGCGGCGAATTATCCGTTCTGCACCATCGAGCCGAATGTCGGCGAGGTCGCGGTGCCCGATCCCAGGCTCGACAAACTGGCCGAGATCGCCAAATCCGGCCAGATCATCCCGACGCGGCTGACCTTTGTCGATATCGCGGGCCTGGTGCGTGGCGCCTCCAAGGGCGAGGGGCTCGGCAACCAGTTTCTCGCCACCATCCGCGAGGTCGACGCGGTCGCGCATGTGGTGCGCTGCTTCGAGGATTCCGACATCACCCATGTCGAGGGCAAGATCGCGCCGCTCGCCGATATCGAGACCATCGAGACCGAGTTGATGCTCGCCGACCTCGACAGCCTCGAGAAGCGCGTCGACAATCTGGCGAAAAAGGCCAAGGGCAACGACAAGGAGGCCAAGGAACAGCTCGACCTCGTCAACCGCGCGCTGGTGCTCCTGCGCGAAGGCAGGCCGGCGCGGTTTCTCGAGCGCAAGGCAGAGGAGGAACGCGCCTTCAGCATGCTGGGGCTGTTGACCTCCAAGCCCGTGCTGTACGTCTGCAACGTCGAGGAAGCCTCCGCCGCCAAGGGCAACAAGTTCTCAGAGGCGGTGGCCGAATACGCCAGGAAGGAAGGCGCGGTCGCGGTGACCATCTCCGCCAAGATCGAATCGGAGATCGCGACGCTGTCGCGCGAGGAGCGCGCCGAGTTCCTCGACACGCTGGGCCTCGAGGAAGCCGGGCTCGACCGCCTGATCCGCGCCGGCTACCAGTTGCTCGATCTCATCACCTATTTCACGGTCGGGCCCAAGGAGGCGCGGGCCTGGACCATCCACCGCGGCACAAAGGCGCCGGCCGCCGCCGGCGTCATTCATACCGACTTCGAAAAGGGCTTCATCCGCGCCGAAACCATCGCCTATGCCGATTATGTCGCGCTCGGTGGCGAGGCCGGCGCGCGCGATGCCGGCAAGCTGCGGCTGGAAGGCAAGGATTATGTCGTCGCCGACGGCGACGTCATGCATTTCAGGTTCAACAACTAACGCATCTGGCCCTGGTCGCGGATGGCACCGAGGTGTTCGTTGATGCGAAACACGATCAGGATGAATTCTGCGGCGATGCGCGAAAAGACCACGCCCACCACCACGCTGGCGATCGAGGACAACAGCAGGATGAAGCCGCCGAACGGGCTGATGGCCATCGCCGCCAACCCGGAAAAGATCCCGGAGATGCCGAACAACGCAATCAAGGCGATGACCAGCCAGTAGAACGTCTTGATAATTGTGGGCGTAATGAAGCGGTCCCACTGAAACAAATCCTGAAAATCAAACATCAGCCGTTCTCCCCCAGCAAGTCGAATGCCAATCGTATCAAAACCTGGCGTTGAGGCACAGGACCTAGCCCCGAACGTCGTCCCGGGCAAGATCGGGAACAAGCACCAAAGCGCGGTGCTTGCCCGCGGAGCACGAGCCATGCGAGGAGGCCAGTTGAGATTGCTGCAAATAACGGCCACAATCGGGCTTCCTCGCCACAATCCCCCATCATGACCCTGACCTTCGAAGATTTCCCGCCCGGCCATTTCGGCACATTCGGACCGCGCCGCGTCACGCGCGAGGAAATCCTTGCCTTTGCCGCCGAGTTCGATCCGCAGCCGATGCATCTCGACGAAGCGGCGGCATCGAAATCGATGCTGAAGGGCCTGTCGGCGTCGGGCTGGCATCTCTGCTCGATCACGATGCGGATGATGTTCGACTTCTACATAGGCCGCACCGCGTCGCTGGGCTCGCCCGGGGTCAACGAGTTGCGCTGGCTCGCCCCGCTTCGCCCCGGCGACGATATCACGCTTGATATCGAGGTCCTGGAGGCGCGGGTTTCGCGCAGCCGCCCCTCGACCGGCATCGTGACCTTCAAGGCGCTTGTCCGCAACGCGGCCGGGCAATTGCTGTGCGAAATGGTGTCGCCGATCATCGTAGAGCGCCGCGCCGGCGCCGCGGCAGGGCAGGCCGGCTGATGCGTTTCTTCGAGGACATCGAGGTCGGGCAGCGGCGTGAACTGGGACCGTTCACCTTCACTGCCGATTCGATCAAGCGATTCGCCGCGCAATTCGACCCGCAGCGCTTCCATCTCGACGAGGAGGAAGGCAGGAAATCGCTGTTCGGCGGGCTTGCGGCCTCGGGCTGGCATGTCGGATCCGTCTGCATGAAGCTGCTGGTGGCCGACAGCCAGCGCCAGGCCAGGGAGGCCGCCGCGCGCGGCGAGAAGGTCGCGGTCTGGGGACCGTCACCGGGCTTTCGCGAACTGCGCTGGATCAAGCCGGTGCTGGCAGGCGACACCATCAGTTTCGTCAGCGAGGTCGAATCGGTGCGGACGTCGGATTCGCGCCCCGAATGGGGCATCGTGCAGGCCCGCAACACCGGCGCCAACCAGCGTGGCGAACCGGTGTTTTCCTTGCTCGCCACCGCCTTCGTGCCGCGGCGGAGCGCCAGCGCCTGACTAGGCGTGACGGCGCCGACGGAACGATTTTCCCGCTAACGCATTTTGAACCTTGTGCCGGTCATAGTGACATAGGGACATATCCGGGGGGACGACCATGGCGGACCGCGCCAGCTTGAAATTTGTCGGTTTTATATTCGCCACCGTGACGCTGGTGGTGATGCTCACGACCGGGATGGTGGTGAAGGGTTATGCCGACGGCGCCTATTCGCTGGAAGGAGCGCCGGTCGTCAGCCGCTAGGTCGGGATTTGGTAACCATGGCGCGAAATCGCGCGGCAAAAAAATCAGAGGCCTGACGGCGAATCAACGGCTCCAGATCAGCGCCAGCACCACCACGGCCACGACCAGCAGCCCGACAAACCGGATCATGATGGTGCCCATCCTGGGCGGCTCGTCCCGCATCGGAATGGGCTCGGTATTGTCCGGCCGAACGCTCTTCATAAACATTGCCCCCAAGGGAATTTGCCGCCTGCAACAGCGCCTGCTCTTGGTCGCGGCACAGGCCCGGCAAGTTCAAATGGGTAGGGGCTTGTAGCCCCGATGTGCCGTGCACACCGGGGATTTCGCAGATTACCGCACGGGTCCGCCGGCCCGTTCCGGAACGACGTCAGCCGTTGCGGAGGCCGTCCGCGGCGCGTTTCCACTGCGCGACGTTGTCGGCGATCATGCGCGTGGACTTCATGGCGGCCTGGCTGAGCTGGGCATAGCCGGAGATCTCGCGCTGGACGCGCTGGCCCTCGGCGTGCAGCAGGTCGCGCAGACCCTCGAGTTCGGAGATCAGGTTTTCGATCTCGCCAAGCGAGGTCCCGGCGACGCGCTGGATCAGCGAGTTGACGTTGTTCACGGTTGCCTCGGTGTTCGGCTCCAGCGCCGTTTCCGTACTGGAAAGCATGCTGGGCGCGCGGCGCAGATAGGCGACGTCATTGCGGACGAAATCACGGATTCCGGCCTCGACTTCCGATACCGCGGCGAAGTTGGAATCTTCCTCAGTCAACTCCATCGATTCAATTTTTTCCGAACGAATAGCAGTCATCGGCTGTTCCCCTGTTTCGCATAGCGATGCAGCGCGGTTGTCCCCGCACGACGAAAGTTGAAGTATTGCCATCAGGGCTGCCGATTTTGACCGCATCGGGGCCAATATGCGGCAATGCTCGATCTTTCGTGGGACCGGAGAACGGGCCAATTCCGGCCTCACCAGCTGCGCTTGAATCCGGCGGTGAGGCTCTTGTTCGTGCCCAGCGGCGTTTCGCCGATCGACCCGGTGACGTTGACGCCGTCGAACAGTTTCTGTTCGGCGCCGATCCTGCGAAGCCATTTGTCGTCGGAGGAGGAAAGCGTTTGCCCGGCGATCAGGCTGGTGCCGGTGTCGGCAATGCTGAGCTTGGCCGATTGCTCGGTCTGGTAACTCCGCTCCGGCCGCGCCACGATGCCGGGCACCGGCAGGATGCTCTGCTGGGTGACGTTGTAGCCGTTTTGCAGGGTCAGCGAATACCGATCGCTGAGCGGCAGCGACTTGCTCAGGGAGGTGCCGAGCCTGCTCTGTTCCTGTCCGGGGTCGACGCGGGCTTGGAGCGCCGTCTTGTCCCAGATTGATCCGACGCCGGGGGCGGTGACCGCGGCCCATGCGGTTCCGGACGACTGCGGCGCGCTGCCGCCATTCTCGGCCTTTTCCGCCAGCAGCTCCGACATCGTCGAAGGCTGGCGCGCGACCTTCATGTCGGCGCCGACCTTCGCATCCCAGAACGGCGAGACCGGCTGCTTCACCGAGACCGCGGCAGAGCCGTTGGCGTCCTTCCTGGACGACCAGAACGTGTCGCTGCCCGTCCCCGGTTGCGACGAACGCGCCTTCGAAACCGGGCGGGTCGCCAGCGTGGAGGCGTCGACGTTGAGCTGGCTCCAGTCGAGTTCCAGCCCCTTGATGTCGGATTCATCCGGCTCGGGCGCGGCGGCGGCTTCCGCCGCGGGGGCCTCCTGATCTTCCGGCCAAGGGGACGTTTGCGGCGACGTTTGCGCGCTCGCCTGGAGAACAAGGGTCAAGCTGACGCCCGCCGCCAGAATCGGCAGCATCGCCCGACCGTAACCTTTGCTGGAGAACATAACCCCGCCCGCATTCCAAGTGCGGCGAGGATGCATGCGGATCAGCGCGAAATTGTGGCGGGGCACGGCTTCATCCACCGGACGAATCGCAGCGAGGGATAAGCGCAACCGTGCCCGCCAATATGCACGAACAGGAGAGGCGGGCACGGCGCCGGCGCCTTCGCCCATCCTACAAACCCGTCATGACAATCAGGCGAACGATGAGATCTTCGGCAGGTGGATCGGACGACCGAGCGCCTGCTCCACCAGATCGAAGGTGTCGACGAGGATGCGGATATTGGTCAGCTTGCCGGCCCTGAATTGCGCGAAATGGGCAATCCGCAGCGAGATCGGCTTGTCGAAGTCCAGCGCCGTCAGCGAATAGCGCAGCATCGATGCGGCGGAATCGACGCCCAGCATGATGGTCTCCCGGTCGAAGCGGCGAACCCGGATGTTGTCCGCGATCTGCCGGAGCACCTCCAGCACGGCTGCCTTGCCACGGCGTGCGCCGAGAAACGGAAACATGTCGATCGGCCCGTAGATCGCCCAATCGACATCTTCATCGAGCAGGTCTTCAAGTTCGTCGTGCCGGCGTTCGTTGATCGCGCGATGCAACGCGCGTGAAAAACGCCAGAGGCTGTGCTCTGTCATTGCTTTCTGCTTTCTGAACTGGATTTCGAACCAGCAAACGACCCTGACGGTCGACAACGGCCGAACGCCGTTACCGGCGCCCGGCCTGGATGCTGCACTTCATTGTTGAAGCCACAAATAGAGTCATCCGGCGGAATTACAAGGTTCAATATTGCATTGCACAAGTGCGGGCGTCACTTCACACGTTTACGTGTCGCGTCGGTGAATCGGCTCCCGTTCGATGGCGATTTCGGCGTCGCGCACCGCGATCACGCCGAACAGCGCCGCGCCGCCGAGCCCGCCGATGGCGGCGCCCAGCGGCATGAAGGTGAAGAACACCAGCATGCCGCTATAGCCTTCGAAATCAGTGGTTTTGAAGATTTCGACCCAGGCGAGCCCGGCGCCGATTCCCAGCGCGGCGCCGCCCAGCGCGCCCAGCACAAGACCCAGCAGCGCGAGCAACGCAATCTTCATGTGGGTGTTTTCGCCGGTCGATGTCTGGTTTAGCCCACGATAAGTCGCGGCAATGGCGGCGAGGTTCAACGCGGCGGGGAAAATAATGGGAAGCGCGGCGGGTTACGCCTTGTCCGCCCCGCGCTCGGCCAGCACCGCGGAGAGGTCGATTTCGAGCACCTGCTGCACCAGGTCGAAGGAATCGATGATCTCGCGGATCTGCGCGATCCGGCCCTGCCGAAGGGTGTAGAAAGCCGCCATGTCGAACTGCACGACCCTCTCGTTGCTTCGCTTCTTGAAAAACGCGCGCAGATAGGCGGCGACCTTGTCGCCCTGCGCGATCAGGATGGGCGCCTCGTAGCGGATGCTGGAATAGCGGGCGTGAACGGTGTTCCACATCTCCCGCACGTCCGCCTTGCCGCGCCGCGGACCCATATGCGGCAGGATATCGATCGGCGCGTGGGTGAGGAAATCGATGTCGTCGGTGCAGCGGGCGAGCGCACCCTCGACATCGCCGGCCGCAAAATCATCGAGAAGCGAAAGCACGCACTGGCGGTTGATCTGCTCGGTCATTGTTATTCCCCGCCGGTGTTTGGCCCAACTCGCATTTACGGTTGCATTGTGGACCGAATTCCACCGGGATCAATTGGCCATAAGGATTCCCATCCATTTGACGTTAACAGTTCGAGAATGGTTCACAATTCGTGATTGGGGAAAATCGCACTGCGCTGCCTTGCCGCCAGTGGCACTGTTTGACGCCGACCGTTTCCGGTCGATGCGGTGCGGGGCTGGCGGGGGCTCGCGGGCATGGCGATGCGACGAAGCCATCCCTGGATTGCTTCGCGCTGGATGCGTTGCCGACTTCCTGACGGGTCTGACGCGCGCCCGCATTCAGGGCAGCGCCCCGGTCTCAACTCTTCCGGCTGTTCGGGCTTTGGCCGGCCGGCGTCTTGCCGGACGAGAACGGCGACGGAGCGGCGCCGCCCTTCTTGAGGTTCTTGTCGGCCTTCGGTTTCTTCTTTTCCTTGTTGCTGCGCATTTGTCCCTTGGCCATGGCGATCTCCCTCGCGCCCGGTGAACGACGGCGGCGCAGGCGAAGGATAGCAAATCCGCTGGTGGTTGTATGCGGGGATTGCTCGACGCAGGCGCGTTTTCGGTCGGGGCGATCCGGCCGGTGGCGTTTCGCGCGTAGCAGCTTCACTTGTCAAACAGCCAAACCGTCATTGCGAGGAGCGGAGCGACGAAGCAATCCAGCTTCCGCCTGCCGCACCAAAGCTGGATTGCTTCGCTTGCGCTCGCAATGACGGCTAAATACACGTTCGCATTCCCGCGGCGCATTTCGCCCGGGGTTTGCCAGAAATATCCTTACCCTCTTGATCAGAGGGCGCAGGGAATACCGGGTGCACGCTGCACCCGCGGTCCCGTGTGCAAAGTTGCACAAAAAAACGCACACGAGCATACAGGTTCAGCGGAGGCAATCCGGCATTCCCTGCGCAATGGTTTTACGGCTTACTTCGTACTCTCCCCGGCGATCGGGCTTTTTTGTCACCGTCGCTTGCAGCGTCTCAACCGCAAACTTGACGCCAGCGTCGAGGCGTCAGGACCACACGACTTCGCCGTCCGCCTTGGTGCCGTTCGTCAAAAGCGCCTTAGCGTCCACCGCATCCGGTCCCAACGTTCGTGACGATGGCCAACGCCCCTCTCACGGGACCGGACGGCGGGGAATATGAAGGTGATTTGGGTTTCTGGAAAACAGAAATATTTTTTCAAAAGGGGCTGGACAGGCACCCCCGGGAAACAGTGGACTGATTTGCCCGTCGGGTTGTTTGGCTGGAGCCGACAGCAGAATTTCCTCTCCGTCATTCCGGGGCATCGCGAAGCGATGAGCCCGGAATCCATAACCCCAATTCGTGGTTATGGATTCCGGGCCTGCGCCAAGAGGCGCATCCCGGAATGACGATTTATCGTATGTCGACAGATGCCAGAAATTCCTCGGCCTTCTTGCGTGTCGGAAAGCGGCCGAGCTCGCGATAATCCGGATCGTGTTCGGCGGAGCTTGGCGAACGGATCGCGACAAACTCCTTGCCATCCTGCTCGATGATCTCGCTCAGGTTCTCGCTGTCGAACGGCGACATATGCCGGGCGCCGCAACCCGGGCAGTCGTCGTCGCACATGCAGGACCATTCATCGGTCCATATGCGTTTGCAGCGTGCGCAGCCGTAGAAGTTCAGAAACCAGGCCATGCCAGTCTCCCAGAATTAGGATCGCAAACGATAACTACCACGCGACACGAAATCGATGAAGCCGCGGTCGCGCAAATATTGAAGCTGCTGGCGTATCTTGGGTCTGACGTTCTGGTTGCCGGGATAGAGATCGCCGAGATGCCGCTCGAAGGCATAGACTTCGTCGAGCGTGAAGTCTCGCTTGCCGAGCGTCTCCACGCATTTCATGACGTCGAGTAGCCAGCCCCGTGCTTCCAGCGATTGGTCCCTGAGGAACAGCGTTTTTTGCCAATCGCCAAGGACCACATCTTTCGGGCGAATAACGCCATTCCGGACAATGTGAATCTTTCCGGAATTGGGTATCTGGCTGAGGAGGATATTCGAACCCACCCATCCGGCGCGGCGCGCGGTCGCCTTCAACGGCTTTCGCTCTTCGATGATATCGCGGACAAAAAAGTGCTTCGGAATGATGAACAGGTTGACGACTGCCAGTGACTTCAGGTCGTAGTTCATCAACAGCAGATTGGGATTGTTGTCTGAAGCGAGGCGCTCGCATTTCGTCTTGTAGGCGCCGTCGGCGACCTTCGCACCAAACTGTTTTTTCTGGCTTTTGAGTTCGAATTCTTCCTTACAGGTTGTGCAAAGGAAATCCGCGAGCGGCTTGTTGTTGATGAATTGCGAAAT
Organism: uncultured Alphaproteobacteria bacterium; assembly: GCA_963831585.1. GTDB lineage: Bacteria > Pseudomonadota > Alphaproteobacteria > Rhizobiales > Xanthobacteraceae > Bradyrhizobium. The sequence goes on from CAWHRA010000020.1 coordinate 48,223, forward strand.
CTTGGCGTTGCCGCAATGTGGGCAGTAAGCCCAAGTGCTCACCCAAGCCTCGGTCCACACGCGGGCTTTTTGCGACCCACTGGAATAGGCGGTTTGGGATTCTTCGAAGCCGAGTTTCATCGCGCCAGCGTAGCCGAACTCCGATGGATTTCTAGCGTTCAAGACGCGCCACGGCTTCATTCCCTTGATCGGCGCCGCTGCGCCCGCACCTCAAATCACGTCCCTCAAGACCATCCATCCCGCCAGCCAGATGAACAAGCCGACAACAGCACCCAGCAGTGCGCCGGCGAGGCGATGGCGCCGCCACAAGAGCGCGCCCGGAATGCCGCCGAGCAGGAGCCCGGGGCTGCCAAGAATCAGAGCGATGACGATCAGGCTGATTGGGTCGTTGAGGATGCCGATATCAGACAACCGCTACCTCTTCTTCCATCCACCGCGATGTCCCGGCGCGCCGCCGGTGGAGCGGGGGGAGGGGCCGAATTCGGGGCCGGATTCGCGCGAGTCGGTGGGCTGGATGATCCGGCTGTTGCTGCCGAACGGCTTCTTCGGCGGTGCGCCGCCGGGGCGGAAGGGCAGGGATTCGGGGCCGTGCATTTCGTCGAGATGGGGTTTGTGGACTCTTGATGAGCCACGACTCGTGGACCCCCCTCCCTGACCCTCAAGGGGGGAGGGAACGGAGGCACCGCCGCCGCGGGTGGACGCGCCACTCCGGGCCGCACTGCCGCGCTTCTTCAATGAGGCGGCCGGCAGATTTGCGGCCTCGCCGTATTTCTTGGTGCCGGCGTAGGCGCCGGCGCGGGCTTGCACGACGCGCTGCTTCGAGGTGGGATCGTCGACCACCGCAAGCTCGGTGGCGCGCAGGCGTTTGACCTCGTCACGCAGGCGGGCGGCTTCCTCGAAGTTCAAATCGGCGGCGGCTTCGCGCATCCGGGTTTCGAGATCGGCCAGCACGGCCTCGAAATTGTGGCCGATCGAGATGATGTCGTCGGTCATGTCATGGCCGCCGACTTCGACCAGCACATGGTCGCGCTCGTAGACGGAATTGAGGATGTCGCCGATCGATTTCTTGACGCTCTCCGGCGTGATGCCGTTGGCGGTGTTGTATTCGACCTGCTTTTCGCGGCGGCGGTTGGTCTCGGCGATGGCGCGCTCCATCGAGCCCGTCATCTGGTCGGCATAGAGGATCACCTTGCCGTCGACGTTGCGCGCGGCGCGGCCGATGGTCTGGATCAGCGAGGTCTCGCTGCGCAGAAAGCCTTCCTTGTCGGCGTCGAGGATCGCGACCAGCGCGCATTCGGGAATGTCGAGGCCCTCGCGCAAGAGATTGATGCCGACCAGCGCGTCGAAGGCGCCGAGTCGCAAATCCCGGATGATCTCGATGCGCTCGATCGTGTCGATATCGCTGTGCATGTAGCGCACGCGAATGCCCTGCTCGTGCAGATATTCGGTGAGGTCCTCCGCCATCCGCTTTGTCAGCACGGTGACGAGGCTGCGGTAGCCGGCCTGCGCGGTGGCGCGGACCTCGCCGACGAGATCGTCGACCTGGGTGCGCGCCGGGCGAATATTGACGGGAGGATCGATCAGTCCGGTCGGGCGGATCACCTGCTCGACGAACACGCCGCCGCTTTCATTCAGCTCCCACGCGCTCGGCGTCGCCGACACCGCGACCGATTGCGGGCGCATCATGTCCCATTCCTCGAAGCGCAGCGGGCGGTTGTCCATGCAGGAGGGCAGGCGGAAGCCGTATTCGGCGAGCGTCGCCTTGCGGCGGAAGTCGCCGCGGAACATGCCGCCGATCTGCGGCACGGTGACGTGGCTTTCGTCGGCGAACACCAGCGCGTTGTCGGGGACATATTCGAACAGCGTCGGCGGCGGCTCGCCGGGGCGGCGTCCGGTGAGATAGCGCGAATAGTTCTCGATGCCGGCGCAGCTTCCGGTGGCTTCCATCATCTCGAGATCGAAAGTGGTGCGCTGCTCCAGCCGCTGCGCTTCCAAAAGGCGGCCCTGGTTGTTGAGCTGGTCCAGCCGCAGCTTCAGTTCACTCTTGATCGACTTGATGGCCTGCACCAGCGTCGGCCGCGGCGTCACATAGTGTGAGTTGGCGTAGATCTTGATGAATTCGAGCTCGTCCTGCTTGTGGCCGGTGAGCGGATCGAACTCCTCGATATTTTCGACGGTGTCGCCGAACAGGTTCACGCGCCAGGCGCGGTCTTCATAGTGCGCCGGGAAGATGTCGATGACGTCGCCGCGCACCCGAAAGGTGCCGCGGGTGAAATCGGCTTGCGTCCGCTTGTACTGCAGGGCGACGAGGTCGGCGATCAATTGCCGCTGGTCGATGCGCTCGCCCTTCTTCAGCGCAAACGTCATCGCGGTATAGGTCTCGACCGAGCCGATACCGTAGATGCACGACACGGAAGCGACGATGATGACGTCGTCGCGCTCCAGCAGCGCCCGCGTCGCCGAATGGCGCATGCGGTCGATCTGCTCGTTGATCGAGGAATCCTTCTCGATGTAGGTGTCGGTGCGCGGGACGTAGGCTTCGGGCTGGTAGTAGTCGTAGTAGGAGACAAAATACTCGACGGCGTTGTCGGGGAAGAAGCTCCTGAACTCGCCATAGAGCTGCGCGGCCAGCGTCTTGTTCGGCGCCAGGATGATGGCGGGGCGTTGCGTGGCCTCGATCACCTTCGCCATGGTGTAGGTCTTGCCGGAACCGGTGACGCCGAGCAGCACCTGCGTGCGGTCGTTGCGCGGATGCCCTCGACCAGTTCGGCGATCGCGGTCGGCTGGTCGCCTTTCGGCTCGTATTCGGACTTGATGACGAAGCGCACGCCGCCTTCGGATTTTTCCGGGCGCGGCGGGCGGTGCGGGGTCCATATCTTGACCTGGCCGTCCTCGCCCTTGAACTCAGGCCGGCCGTCGCGGATCAGCGCCTCCAGCGCGTCCGCTGTCGCGGCGACCCCGAGCGCCTCCATCTTGTTGCGCGGGGGGCGAGCCATCGCCGCGGCGTCTTCCTCCTCGGTGGTGAAGCCGAGTTGTTTTGCCAGTTCGGGATCGAGCGTCGGAATGGTGGCGGCGGTGCCGTAATTGGCAGGCGCGAATTCGCGCTGCGGCACCTCGCCAAAACCAGGAGCTCTTCTCCGGCGTCGCCAAAGCCGCGATGCTCCCCCCTCCCTCCGCGAAGCGGCGGGAAGGGGTCGGGGGTGGGGGGTGTCTCAGCAAATTCGCTGCCAGAAGCGAGCGCGAGTTTGCCGCACCACCCCCCACCCCCGACCTCGGGAGCGAGCTGCTGCCCCGGACCCCACCACGCGCTTCGCGCGCGGGGGAGAGGAGGAGGAAGCATCGTCGCGCGTTCGTGTGGCATCCCGCTTCGCGACAGTTTCGCCGGTGCCGCGTGTCGAGGCCCGCGCGCGATGCGCGGCGGCCTCGCCGCCGGCGCGGCGGTCCCAGGAATTGTCCGGCGGCGGCTGCAACCCGGTGCCGGAGCCCATGCCGCTCTCGCCGCGATTGATCGCGGGATTGAGCAGTTCCGCCAGCGCCGGCCCGATCGGCTGTACGTCCGGCCTCGACGCTTTGGAACTTGGCGCTTTGGATTTCGGGGTTTTTGCGGGCTTTTTCGGAGTGTCGGGATTCTTCGCCATGGGGCGAATATGGGGCGAGTCCGGCGTGCAGAAAAGGGCATTCGGGGCCCGCGCGCTGCATTGTCAGCAGGTGTCAGTACCCGCGCCAACCTCGTCATTGCGAGCGAAGCGAAGCAATCCATCCGTGAGGGAGGCAAAGCTGGATTGCTTCGTCGCTGCGCTCCTCGCAATGACGGGGAGAGAGCGGGCTCCCTGTTCGCCACCGCAAAACCTATCTACAATGCCGCTACTGAAGTTATCCAAGGGAACTCCGTGACCGCCAAAGTAAATCCGCTCGCCGGCAAGCCCGCCGAGCCGTCGATGCTGACCAATGTACCGCGGCTGGTGACGGCCTATTTCGTGGGCAAGCCCGATCCCTCCAATCCGGCGCAGCGGGTGGCGTTCGGCACGTCGGGGCATCGCGGGTCCGCCTTCAACCACGCCTTCAACGAGGCCCACATCCTCGCGGTCAGCCAGGCGGTCTGCGATCACCGCAAGGCCAGCGGCATCAGCGGGCCGTTGTTCGTCGGCATCGACACCCACGCGCTGGCGGAGCCGGCGCTGGCGAGCGCGCTGGAAGTGTTCGCGGCCAATGGCGTCGAGGTGATGATCGACGAGCACGACGGCTACACGCCGACGCCGGTGATCTCGCACGCCATCCTCACCACCAACAAGGGACGCGAGCGCGGCCTTGCCGATGGCGTGGTGATCACGCCCTCGCACAATCCGCCCGAAGACGGCGGCTTCAAATATAATCCGCCCAATGGCGGCCCGGCGGACACCGACGTCACCGCAGGTATCGAGCGCGCCGCCAACCGCTATCTCGAAGACGATCTGAAGGGTGTGAAGCGCATCCCCTACGACCGCGCGCGCAAGTCCGCCTGCGTGCATCGTTACGACTATATCGGGCCGTATGTCGCCGACCTCGCTGATGTCGTCGACATGGAGGCGATCCGCGGCTCCGGCGTCAAGATCGGGATCGATCCGCTCGGGGGCGCCGCGGTGCGCTACTGGCAGCCGGTGATCGAGCGCTATGGCATCGCCGCAACCATCGTCAGCGACGCGGTCGATCCGACCTTCCGCTTCATGACCGTGGACTGGGACGGCAAGATCCGGATGGACTGTTCCTCGCCTTATGCGATGGCGCGGCTGATCGGCATGCGCGACAAATTCGACGTCGCCTTCGCCAACGACACCGACGCCGACCGCCACGGCATCGTGACCCGCTCCAGCGGCCTGATGAATCCCAACCACTACCTGGCCACCGCGATCGCCTATCTGTTCGAGCATCGTCCGCACTGGCGCAGCGATAGCGCGGTCGGCAAGACCATCGTCTCCAGCGCGATCATCGACCGCGTGGCGAAGAAACTCGGGCGGCGGCTGGTCGAAACGCCGGTCGGCTTCAAATGGTTCGTCGACGGCCTGATCGACGGCGCGTTCGGATTTGCCGGCGAGGAAAGCGCCGGCGCCTCGTTCCTGCGGCGCGACGGCACGGTGTGGACCACCGACAAGGACGGCATCATCCTCGGCCTGTTGGCCGCCGAGATCACGGCGCGGACCAGATCCGATCCGAGCCAGTTGTTCGATCAATTGACGGGCGAACTCGGCGTGCCCTTCTACGAGCGGATCGACGCGCCCGCGACGCCGGCGCAGAAGAACCTCTTGAAGGCGCTCTCGCCGGAAAAACTCGCGATGAAGGAACTCGCGGGCGAGAAGGTGCGCAGCGTGCTGACATCAGCGCCGGGCAACAGCCAATCCTTCGGCGGCATCAAGGTGTCGACCGACAATGGCTGGTTCGCCGCGCGGCCTTCGGGCACCGAGGATGTCTACAAGATCTACGCCGAGAGTTTTGAGAGCGCAGCGCACCTGCGTCAGATCCAGCAGGAAGCCCAGGCCGCCATCGCGCAGGCGTTCAAGGGCTAGGGCGTTTTTGCGCGTCAAAAGCGGGCGTTAGCTCCTCATCCTGAGGAGCTTGCGCAAGTAAGCGTCTCGAAGGATGAAGGCCCGGAACGGGCACCGGGGCCTCGTGGTTCGCACGGCGATGCGAAGCATCGTCCGGAGACGCGCGGCGGCGCCGCGCTCCTCACCATGAGGGTCAAAGAGTTCATCCTCACCATGAAGGTCCGAAACCTCGTCCTGAGGAGCACGCGTCAGCGTGCGTCTCGAAGGATGAAGCCACCGCCCATGCTCACCACGAGGGTCGGACGCGTTCGATCAAAACGTCATCGAAGTGGGGGTGTGTGGCGGCGACGATTTGTCGACCGCATCCTGATGGATGTGGCCGCACTTCGTGCATCGCAGCGTCCAGTGCTCGAGGCCCAGTCGTCCGGGGATGATACGCTGCACCACCAGCCGGGTGCCGCATAGCGGACAGTCGGGCAGGTCCGTGGCGGCGAACGCGGTCGAATTGGCCTCGGATTCCGGCATGGCGAAAAGCCCATTTTAAAATCAGGCTAGCAGGCGGCAATCTGCAATTCGGCGTGGGGCAACTGCCCGGCATATCGCTTGAGCCTGAGTTGATCGATCTGGGCCTTGGCATCGGCAATGGCGGCATCGGGATCCGACCAGGCGAAGCCGACTTCGAGCGCGGCAAACGTCACGCCGTCGATGCTGACCGGCATCAGGTCCGCCCGGCGGATCCTGGCGTGCCACAAGCCCTTGCCCGCCTCGAAAGACTCGATTCGAAAGCCATCATAGTCGCAGTGCATGTCCCGACTCCGCGTATTGGGAGTCAACCAGACCATGGACGGCCGAAAACGGATGTGAACTCGATCACATCCTGCTCTTTTTCTTTAACTGCGCGGGTTTGTTCTTGAGTTGCAGGGCTTTAGCTGAAGAGCTTCAGCCGGCCTGGCGATGGGTCCGGCCGGCGGGCCTGCCGCGCGCGGCCGGTTCCACCGCGGCGCGGATGATCCAGCGCCGGAATGCCGCGAAGTCGCGCTGGTCGGTGCGGAAGCTGCGATAGACCAGGTACCAGCGCATGCCCTTCGGCACCGACAGCGCAAACGGCGCAACCAGCCGTCCGGCGGCAAGGTCGTCGTCGATATAGGGCCGGATGCCCATGGCGATGCCCAGCCCATCGACGGCGGCCTGCAGCGCCTGTCCGTAGTACTGGAACTCCGGTCCGCGCGCGGCTGCCCGCGCGACGCCTGCGGCCTTCAGCCAGGCCGGCCAGTCGTCGGGCGAATGCGCAACGCGCAGCAGCGCCGGCGCCTTCAGATCGCTCGCGCGCTTGAGTTGCGCTGCCAGCCGCGGCGTGCAGACCGGCAACAGGTCGGCGGCGAACAGCGGTTCGGCGACCAGGCCCGGCCAGTCGCCGTCGCCGAGCTTGATGCCGCAGCTCCAGTCGTCGCCGAACGGCGCCGCCGCGCCGCCGGTGGTGATGCGCACGTCGATGTCGGGCTCGGCTCTGCGAAAATCCGCCAGTCGCGGGATCAGCCATTTCATCGCGAAGGTCGGGCCGACGCCGATCGTCAGCACGCGGACGCTTGCGGGCGCGGTGACCTGCGCGGTCAGGCTCGCCAGCGCGTCGAAGATCGGCGTCAGCCCGCTTTGATAGGCGCGGCCCGCCGCGGTCATTTCCAGCCGGTTCGCCTTGCGCTCGAACAGCGCGACGCCGAGCCGCTGTTCCAGCAGATGCACCATCCGGCTGACCGCCGCCGCCGAGACGTTGAGCTCGCCGCCGGCGGCCGCAAAGCTGCCGGTTCGCGCCGCCGCCTCGAACGCCTTGATGCCGTTGAGAAACAGCAGCCGTCGCATTTGTACCCCAAAACCAGCCACCATCAGGAAAACTGATGCCAGGCCAAGATAACTCAGTTTGTGCGCGCTGTCCAAGCAAGGCAGAAATGCTGGCGGGAGATTCGCATGACGCCGCTGATGATAGCAGCCCTCGGCCTGCTGATGGTCGCGACCGCGTTTCTGTCCGGCCTGTTCGGCATGGCCGGCGGATTGATCCTGATCGGCGTGCTCCTGACGCTGATGCCGCTGCCGTCGGCGATGGTGCTGCATGCGATCACGCAGATGGCGTCGAACGGCTGGCGCGCGCTGTTGTGGCGTCAGCACATCCGGTGGCGCCCGGTCGCGATCTACCTGATCGGATGCGCGCTCGCGCTGGCGGCATGGTCGATCACCCGCTACGTGCCGGACAAGCCGATGGCGCTGTTGCTGCTCGGGGTGACGCCGTTCCTCGCGCGGCTGACGCCGTCCACGCTGAAGCCCGATCCCGAGAGCATCTGGCAGGGCACCTTCTACGGCTCGCTCTGCATGGGGCTGATGCTGATGACCGGCGTCTCCGGGCCGCTGATGGACACCTTCTTTCTCGGCGGCAAATTCGATCGCCGCGGCATCGTCGCGACCAAGGCCACCTGCCAGGTCGCCAGCCATTTCGTGAAGCTGATCTATTTCGGCGGCATCATCGATCAGGCGGCAACCCTCGATCCGGTGCTCGCCGCCGTCGCCGTGGCGGCGTCGATGGCCGGTACCACGCTGGCGCGGCGCATCCTGGAGGCGATGACGGATTCGCAGTTTCGCACCTGGGCCGGGCGGCTGATCACCACGGTCGCCGGCTACTACATCATCTATGGCACGTGGCTGCTGCTCGCGGGCGGCGACGCGCTGGCCTATTGACGCAAGGAGAAAGGCGATGGCCGAGACAGCGGATCCACTGGTGCTCGACTTCGTCGAATGGATTGCGCGGGAGCCGCGGGTCTATTCGGAGGTAATCGCGACCTGGCGGACGTCGTGCCCGCGGCTGACGATCTGGGAGGATGCCTCCGATCGCGGCTACGTGGCGCGCGAAACCATCGCGGGCTTCGGGATGATCGTGACGGTGACCGAAGCCGGCGAAAAACTCCTGCGCGAGCACGGCCGCGCCGGCTGACGGATCACTTCGCCGCGATGCGGCCGGTTGCCATTGACTTCGTGTCCCCGTTGCGGTGAACTTCATGCAATCGCATCTAGTTGCATGCACCCCAGGACAGGAACGCGCCATGATCGACCTCTATTACTGGACCACGCCGAACGGCCACAAGATCACGATGTTTCTCGAAGAAGCCGGGCTCGCCTACAAGATCTTCCCGATCAATATCGGCAAGGGCGACCAGTTCAAGCCGGATTTTCTCAAGATCGCGCCGAACAACCGGATTCCCGCGATGGTCGATCACGAGCCGAAGGGCGGCAGCAGGCCGATCTCGATCTTCGAATCCGGCGCGATGCTGTTGTATCTCGCCGAGAAGACCGGAAAGTTCCTGCCGGCCGACATCTATGGCCGATACGACGCGATCCAGTGGACATTCTGGCAGATGGGCGGGCTCGGTCCGATGGCCGGGCAGAACCATCATTTCCGCAACTACGCCCAGGAGAAGATCGACTACGCCATCACGCGCTATGTGAATGAGACCAACCGGCTCTACGGCGTGCTCAACAAGCGTCTGTCCGATCGCGCGTTCATCGCCGGCGATTATTCGATCGCCGACATGGCGGCCTATCCCTGGGTGGTTCCGTACAAGAACCAGGGCCAGAATATCGACGACTTCCCGCATCTGAAGCGCTGGCTGGAAACCATCGGCGAGCGCCCCGCGACGGTGCGCGCCTACGCCATGGCCAAGGAGGTCAACCCGAATTTCGGCCAGCCGGCGATCCGCACCGAGGAAGAGCGCAAGCTGCTGTTCGGGCAGACCGCGGCCGTGGTGAAGTGACGGCGGCGCGCGTTTCTCCATAACCGTCATTGCGAGCCAACGGGTCGGCGCGAAGCGCCGCCCGATGACAGGCTCCGCGAAGCAATCCATGCAGCAATAAAGCGGAAAGCTGGATTGCTTCGTCGCTGCCACTGACGATGGTTGGGTCGACGCGTTCGGCGGTACGGCGCGCGCTCTGCGGTGTAGCGCCGGCGGTCAGCCCTTCGGAAAGCCCACCGTCTGCGACAGCAGCACCTGCTGGTCATGGCCGAGCCCCAGCGCGTTCGCGATGGCGTCGCGGTCGATCCAGGCGCGGATCACGGTGGCGAGTCCGTTGGAGGCCGCGAACAGATAGACATTCTGCGTGATCGCGCCTGCGGCCGCGGAAGCAAAACTCTCGCGGCTTGCGACCGGCACCAGTCTCATGCGGCTGTGATCGGCGACATAGACGAGGTCCAGCGCCGCTTCGTCGACGAAATCCTGATAACCCGTGACGCGCCGCAGGTCGCTGCCGGCGACCAGTTCCAGCGCATTCTCCTTGGCGTCATAAAGATACGCGCCCGACGGCGGCGCGACATAGACGTCGATCTCCTGCGCGTTCATCGCCGAGGGCGCGGTGCGTCCGCCGTCGGCGCGGTTGACGCCGTTGGCCGCCCACAGCAGGCTCGACAACAGCGGCAGTGGCAATTCCTTTGTCGCGAATTCGCGCGCCGAACGGCGCTTGGCGATTGCGTCCATCAGCGGCATGCCGCCGCTCTTGTCGGGAGCCGGCAGCGCGATCCTGGGGGTGGCGTCGCCTTTCGCCGGTTTGGGACGCAATTTCCCCATCGCGCCTAGCGCGAGTTTTGTCAGGGTGCTCATTGGCGATTTCCTTTCGGTAACCATGCAACGCCATAACGAGCAGTCGTGCCTTGCTGCAGATCAAGGAAATGGCCGTGGCAAAGCCTGGAGATCGCGGCCGGTTGTTGACAAGGCCTCGGCGTCCCGGTCATGCTGGCGGTGCTGCATGTAGGGCGCATCGGCTGACGCCGAAGGGGCAATGCCCACCTACGTATTGACCGCCTAAGCAACGTCAACCGTAGCGCGCCCATGCCTAATCTCGAAAACCTCAGGAAGCAGGCCAAGCTGATCTTGCGCTGGCATCGCGACCGCTACCATCCGGTCGCGGCTCAGATCAGGTCGGGCTTGTCCCGCTACAGCCGGATGACCGATTCCGAAATCCTCGCGCAAAGCTTCAAGCTCGGCGACGCGCAGGAACTGGTCGCACGGCAGCATGGCTTCGAAAGCTGGCAGGCGCTCAAGACAGGAATCAACACCATGTCGGATCATTCAGAGACCAGTTCCAGCAAAGCCGCCATCGCCGGCGCCGAACCGCAATTGTTCGTCGCCGATATCGGGACCTCCTGCGAATTCTTTACCGGCAAGCTCGGCTTTGTCACCGCGTTCACCTATGGCGAGCCGCCATTCTATGCGCAGGTCAAGCGCGACGGCGCGCGGATCAACCTCCGATGCGTGGCGCAGCCGGTGATGGATGCGGAACTGCGCGCGCGCGAGCAGTTGCTTTCCGCTTCCCTCACCGTCGCGACGCCGGAGGAGATCAAGGCGCTGTTTCTCGAGTTTCAGGCCGCGGGCGCGACCTTCTTCCAGACGCTGAAGCGGGAACCCTGGGGCGCGCGGGATTTCATCGTGAAAGACCCGGACGGCAATCTGTTGCTGTTTGCGGGTCCGGCGGAGTAGTCCCGACCTCATTGCAAGCGAAGCAATCCATTTTCGCTTCCGGGCGGCATGGATTGCTTCGTCGCTGGCGCCCCTCGCAATGACGGTGATGGCTAGGGCCGGCTTTCGGACATTTTCGCCCCTGCTTTCCGCAAACAATCGCGGCACAGGCAATCCTCGCCGTCGAGCGGCATCGGCAGCCGCGCGGTTTCCTCGGCGCACCAGCACGGTCCCGCCAGGCTGCAGGTGAATTCCGTTCCGCATCGGGAACAGCTCAGGCGGCGCGAGGCCGGCATTTCCAACCGATCTGTCATCAAGCGAACCGAATTCTCGCCGCCTTCTTCATGTGAGGTTCATGCCGGACGGCGCTATGTTTGCCGTCCAATATACGCGCAGGGACAATTTTAGGGAAATCCGATGGCTCGCAATTCGCAAACCGCGCTCGTTGCGCTCAATCGCTTCGGATTCGGCGCGCGCGGCGGCGCGTCGGGCGATCTGGTCAATGCGGCCTCCGACCCCCGCGGTTTTGTGAAGGCCGAACTGAGCCGCCCCAACGGCGTGCTGCTGGAGATGCCGGGATTGCAGTCGACCCCGGCGCTGGCCGAGGCGGTGTTCGCCTATCAGGCGGAGGTCAGGGCCGCGCGCGAGGCGGCCGCGAAGGCAGGTGCGGTTGCTTCCGAGGCCCCGCCGCCGCCCGGCCTCAAGGAGCGCCGCAGCCTGTCGCTCAACAGCGCCGCCATGGAAATGTCGGCAAAGGATCCGGCGATGAAGCCGCCGGAAAGCGGCGGTGCCGGCGCGACGATGGCCGCGACCGAAGCGACGCAGCCAAACATGCAAAAGCCGACGCCGCAGCCGCTCAACGTCATCCAGAAAACCTATCGCGCCGAGGCGCTGGCGCGGCTGCAGCGCGCGGTCATCGCCGATTGCGGCTTCACCGAGCGGCTGGTGGCGTTCTGGTCCAACCATTTCTGCATCTCCGCCAACAAGGGCGAGCTGGCGCGGATGTGGGCGGGCTCGTTCGAGCGCGAGGCGATCAGGCCGCATGTGCTCGGCCGCTTCGCCGACATGCTGAAGGCGGTCGAGCAGCATCCGGCGATGCTGTTCTTCCTCGACAACCAGCAATCGCTCGGGCCCGAACTCGCGCGCCGGCCAGAATCGCAAGCGCGGCCTGAACGAAAATCTCGCGCGCGAAATCATGGAGCTGCACACGCTCGGCGTCGGCGGCGGCTACTCCCAGGAAGATGTCACCTCGCTCGCGCGCATCATCACCGGCTGGACCTTTGTGGGCCGGCAGGGACAGCTCGGCGCGCCCGGCAATTTTGCCTTCAACGCCAACGCGCATCAGCCGGGCCCGCAGCAACTGCTCGGCAAGACCTATGGGAACGACGGCGTCGCGCAGGGCGAAGCGGCGCTCGCCGACATCGCGCGTCATCCCTCCACCGCGAAATTCATCGCGACCAAATTCGCGCGTCATTTCGTGGCCGACGATCCGCCGTCGGCGCTGGTGGCGCGGCTGCAGGAGGTGTTCCGCAAATCCGACGGCGACCTCGGGGCGATGACCCTGGCGCTGGTGGATTCCGACGAGGCCTGGCAGGCGCCATTGACAAAAGTGCGCTCGCCCTACGAATTCCTGGTGGCGACCGGCCGGCTGCTGGCGCGGATTCCCGAAGATCCCGGCCTCTATCTCGGCGGCCTCAACCAGCTCGGCCAGCCGCTCTGGATCCCGGCCGGGCCGAACGGATTTCCCGATACCAATGCCGCATGGGCCGCGCCGGAAGGCATGAAGCTGCGGCTCGACATCTCGGCGCAGATCGCCTCGCGCCTCGGCAACAATATCGATCCGCGCGATCTGCTGGAGCTCGCCGCGGCGGATGCGGCATCGCCGGAGACACGGCACGCCATCGAGCGCGCGGAGACGCGGCAGCAGGCGCTGGCGCTCCTGCTGATGTCGCCGGAATTCCAGAGGAGATGACGATGGATTGCTGCGAAAGCCTGACATCGCCGGAAACATCGCGGCGCGCGCTGCTGCTCGGCGGCGCGTCGTTCGCGGCCTGGGCCTACTTGCCGAAATTCGCGCGCGCCGCCGACGGCCGCGACCCGCGGCTGATCGTCGTGATCCTGCGCGGTGCGCTCGACGGGCTCGCCACCATCGCCCCGGTGGGCGATCCCGATTATGCCGGCCTGCACGGCGCGATCGCGCTGACCTCGGACGGCCCGCACGCAGCGCCCATGCTGGACTCCTTCTTCGCACTGCATCCCTCGATGCCCGAATTTGCGCGGATGTACCGGGAGAAACATGCAGCCGTGGTCCATGCGGTGTCGACACCCTATCGCGACCGCTCGCATTTCGACGGACAGGACGTGCTCGAGAGCGGTTTTGCCGGGCCGGGCCGGGTGCAATCGGGCTGGCTCAACCGCGCGCTGGAAGGCCTGCCGCGCGGCGACCGGGTGACCGGCGCGCTTGCCGTCGGTCCGACCACGCCGCTGGTGCTGCGCGGCGCGGCGCCGACCGTGGGCTGGGCGCCGGTGGCGCTGCCGCAGGCCGATGACGATACCGCGATGCGGCTGGTCGAGCTTTACCGGCATCGCGACCCCGCGCTGGCGACGGCGTTGTCGCAAGGTCTGCAGCTCGACAAGACCGCGCAGGGCGCCGACATGAAGCCGAAGCCCGGCACCAACGCCATCGGCGCGATGCGGCTTGTGGCGCGCGGCGCCGCCAAGCTGATGGCGGCCGACGACGGCCCGCGGATCGCAGCGCTCGCGTTCGACGGCTGGGATACCCACGCCAATGAAGGCGGCCCGGTGGGGCGGCTGGCCCAGTTGTTGTCAGGGCTCGATGGCGCGCTCGCGGAATTCGAAAGCGGATTGGGCGAGCGGTGGCGTGACAGCATTGTCGTGGTCGCGACCGAGTTCGGCCGCACCGCGCGCATCAACGGCACGCAGGGCACCGATCACGGCACCGGCACCGTCGCGTTGCTTGCGGGCGGCGCGGTGAAAGGAGGAAGGGTGATTTCCGACTGGCCGGGGCTGAAGCCCGCCAATCTCTACGAGGCCCGCGACCTCGCGCCGACCACCGATCTGCGCGCCGTGATCAAGGGCGTGCTGCGCGATCATCTCGGGCTTGGAGAGCCCGTGCTGGCGGAAACGGTGTTCCCGGACAGCGCGGCGGTGAGGCCGATGAAGGGACTGGTGGCCTGAGTTTCGCCGTGCTTGTGTCTTCCGCTGCCGACGCCGCGCAATTGTCGGATTTTGCGTACCCGGCGATGTCAGGAGATCACGCCATGTTCATTGCCATGAATTGTTTTCGCGTCGCCAGGGGCTCGGAAGCCGCGTTCGAGCACGTCTGGGCCTCGCGCGACAGCCATCTCGGCAAGGTGCCGGGTTTTGTCGAGTTTCATCTGCTCAGGGGACCCGAGGCGGAAGATCACACCCTCTATGCCTCGCACACGATCTGGGAAAGCAAGGCTGCGTTCGAAGCGTGGACCAGGTCGGACGCGTTCCGCGCGGCGCACCAGAAGGCCGGCGACAACAAGCCGCTCTATCTCGACCACCCGCAATTCGAAGGGTTCGAGGTGCGACAGACGGTGACGCGGCCCAAGGCGGGTGCGGCGGCCGGCCAATAAGATACTCCGTCGTCCCGGCCAAGCGAAGCGCGAGCCGGGACGACGATTGAATATTGTGCGCGCGCACCTCACCCCTTCGTGATCTTGTCGATCTCCGCGAGATCCTCCGCGCTCAAGGCCCAGCCGATTGCCTTCACGTTCTGCTCGACCTGCTCGACGCGGGTGGCGCCGGCGATCACGCTCGACACTTGCGGGCGCGCGGCGAGCCACGAGAAGGCGAGTTCGAGCAGGGTGTGACCGCGTCCTTGCGCGAACGCCTGCAGCTTCTCGACGATGTCCTCGTTGCGCGGCGTGACGTAACGATCGCGGATCGCCGGCATCTTGGCAAAGCGCGTATCCGCCGGCACGTCGGCGCCGCGCTTGTATTTGCCGGTGAGCAATCCGCTGGCGAGCGGAAAGAACGGCAGCAGGCCGAGATTGTAGGCCTGCGCCGCCGGCAGCAGGTCCTTTTCGATGTCGCGCACCACGAGGCTGTATTCGTCCTGGCAGGAGACGAACGGACTGACGTTCATCGCCCGTGCGGTGAGCTCGGCCTCGGCGATGCGCCACGCCGGGAAATTCGAATTGCCGATGTAGCGCACCTTGCCCTGCCGGATCAGGTCGTCGAGCGCCCGCAACGTCTCGTCGATCGGCGTCAGCGGGTCGTAATCGTGCTGCTGGTAGAGATCGATATAGTCGGTCTTCAGCCGTTTCAGGCTGGCCTCGACCGCGGACATGATGTAGCGCCGCGATGCGCCCTGCTTGGTGTTGTCATTGCTCATCGGCTTGGAATATTTCGTCGCCAGCACGATGTCCTTGCGGCGGTCGCCGAGCACCTCGCCGAGCACGGTCTCCGAGCCGCCCATGCCCGCATAGATGTCGGCGGTGTCGAACAGCGTGATGCCGAGGTCGATCGCCTTGTGGATCACCTTGCGCGAGGTTTCCAGATCGGTGCGCTGGCCGAAATTGTTGCAGCCGAGGCCGACGGCGGAAACACGCAGGCCGGAGCCGCCGAGATTGCGAATTTGCATGGGATGGGTCCTGTAGGGAATGAAGCGCGAAACGGGGCACGCATTTTGGCCTGCATGCCCCGACGCCGCAAGGCGCAGCGCACCATGGCGCCCATGCGGTATGCGACGCGGATGCCGATTCCAGGGATGCTCGGCGCGACCGCAGGTCAGAAAGGCTGGAGCCCAAAAAATGCGGCCCCGGTCAGACGCGGCGACTGACGGGGACCGCTGGGGCGCTTGATCTGTGACGGGGGGCCCGATCAGACGCGAGGAGAAGGCTAGTCCCATTTTGTTACGCGGCCATGACAGCTGGATTTATCCACAGCCGTGGAAGGCGGCCAAAGCCTGGATGCAAATCGTCAGAACAGCTTGCGATATACGACGAATCCGGAATGCTCCGCTACCTTGTCGTAAAGCTGCATCGCGGTGAGGTTTGTCTGGTGGGTCTGCCAGTACACCCGCGGCGATCCGGCAAGTCTCGCTCGTTCATAGACGCCGTTGATCAGCGCTCTGCCGATGCCTTTTCCGCGCGCGGCTTCGGCGGCGAACAAGTCCTGCAAGTAGCAGACGGGTTCGATGGCCGTCGTGCTGCGATGAAACAAATAATGCGTCAGGCCGAGCAACCGTCCGCCGCTTTCAGCGACAAGACCGTGGACCGGCTCATCGGCGTCGAGGAAGCGCGCCCACGTCATTCGCGTAATCTCGGGAGACAGCGCGGTCGCGCCCGTTCGCCCGTAAAACGCGTTATATCCGTCCCACAACGGCAGCCATTGGTCGTAGTCCCGCCGCCTCACCGGGCGGACAGAAAATTCATGGGGCATTCGGGATATTGCATTCATGGACGGGGCAATCCGAAGGGCACGCGCGAGTGATTTCGTTCCGTTACTAAGGACACGGCCGCGAAGGATCAATCCCGTTGATGGCTTGACATGTGCCGCCCCTCTCGCGCGGCGGCGCGCGTTCCGGACGGGATTTTGCGAATATCAGGCGACTGACGACAGTTTCTTCGATCTGTTCACGATGCTGCGTGAGGAGCGCACCATTCCGTGACCGGGGCGAAGTGACATTGTGCCAGCCGGTTGCGCGGTTCGCTCGCGTGCGTCCGGTTACTCCGCCGCACGTTGCTGCAGGCCATGATCGCGATTTCGACCGCGCAGCGACCGGTAGTATTCGGCCTTGGCGGGGTCGTCGGTGTGGCGGACGAGGTCGGTGATCGGCGTGTAGCTCAGCATGCGTCCGCCGTCCGGCAATGCCGTGCAGCTGAAGCGCAGCACCTTGCCGTCGGCAAGCCTGATGTTGATAGGCGTGGAATCGCCCGATCGTATCATCTCGGTGCGCTGCGCGATGAAGGCGTTCAACTCCTCCTCCGGCAGTTCGAAGGCGCCGGTGTCGCGGCCGTGATACATCAGGGCGATGAAGGGCGGCTTGCTGTCGGCCTTGTCGTCGGGAAGTGAGAAATAATCGCGGAAGGCGCGGTTGATGAATTCCGCGCGGGTGTCGGAATCCAGGAGCACGATGCCGATGTCGAACTGGTCGAGCGCCGCCGCCAGCCGCGCGGCAGTGTCATAGTGCCGGCGTTCCCAGGCGAATGCATCCATCATCCTTTGCCGCAGCAGGCCGGTGATCGCGGCGGTGGCGCCCGCCGTCACCGACAGCATGGCCAGCCGCACCAGATCGGCCACGTCGTAGCCGGGCGCCGCGCGATGATTGAGGAAGAACAGCGCGGAAAAGCCGACCGCCAGCGCGGCGCTGGTCAAGCCGGAGGCGAGGCCCGAGAGCGAGCCCGCGAAGGCGACGATGCAGACGAACAGCGGCGCCGGATTGGGAACGCCAACAAAATGACGATCGATCACGAAGGCGATCAAAGCCGTCGCTGTCGTCAGAGCCGGACCACAGATTGCGCGCCAGTCGAACCGCATGCCTGTTTCTCGTTCCTCCACGAGAGTAACTCGGCCAGCTTGCCTGATGGTTGCATTTGCGGCGGGCTTTCTGGCTCCATGGTTAAGGAATGGTTGGTCCCGGAGGAACGGCTTTCCGCCTTTTTTGAATCAATGAGATCGAGAGAGGCGGGGCGGCGCGGGTGTCGCGCATCAATGTCAGCAGGGAGGAGGGTTACCGTCCGCGCTGCTGCGGCGGCATGGCGCTGCCTGAATGGGTCCCGAGCGGCCATGGCGCATCTTCGCCGCGTGTCGCGGTGGCGATCAGGAGCGATGCCGCCAAAAGGATCACCGTCGCCAGCGTCAGCGTAACAAGTACGAAAGGTGTCTTCATCGTTGCCCGATCGCGATGCGTGCACCGCGGGTTGTCGCGCAAAAATCGCGAGTGGCCTGGAAATCCTTGACTATGCGGGAAGCGGCATGGCCATCGAGACCTTGATCGACAGCATCGTGAGGGTGACGATCAGGCACAACGACAACGCGCCGATCGCGAGGGACGCCGCGACGGCGTGCGTCAGTCGGGACGATGCTTCAGGCGCGGAGCGGCCATTGAAGCCTGCTGCGCCGGGCGACCGTTTCATGGCCGAAAGTTCCTTCAACGCGGGGCGAATCACCCGCAACCTTCAATAGATCGCTGGAATCGCTGGCAATTTTGCGGCGGCGTACCGTTGAAAGTGGCGGAAAGGCGGCGCGTAAGATGGTTGTGCCCGCTATGCGCGTTGTTTTGCCCGCTATTTCGCCGCGTCCCTAGGCCTCGGCGGCGATGCCG
Source organism: uncultured Alphaproteobacteria bacterium (assembly GCA_963831585.1). GTDB lineage: Bacteria > Pseudomonadota > Alphaproteobacteria > Rhizobiales > Xanthobacteraceae > Bradyrhizobium. The sequence continues at coordinate 66,549 of CAWHRA010000020.1, forward strand.
GGCGAATCCTCGACCTCGGCGTCCGGCCGCCACTCCATGGTGACAAAGCCCGGGGTCTGCTCGACCCGGCGCAACCAGGCGCGGATCGCCGGAAAGGTCGCCAGGTCGTAGTCGCAGCGGTCGGCGACATGGGTGTAGCCGTACACGGCGATATCCGCGACCGTGAGCTGGCCGGCCGCAAAATAATCGTGGGTCTTGAGGTGATTTTCCATCACCTGCAACGCGGCGTAGCCACGCTCCATCCAGTCCTCCAGCGCATGCGTCTGCAGGTCGCGGCCGCCCCTGACCAGCGCCAGCCAGAAATAGGCGGCGCCGATGTTCGGCTCCAGTGCATGCTGCTCGAAGAACATCCACTGCAGCGCCTCGGCGCGCTCGATCCGCGATTCCGGCGCCAGCGGCGTGCCGCCGCAGACATACCAGAGGATCGCGTTGGACTCGGCGAGGTGGCGGCCTTCCGCGACTTCCAGCAGCGGCACCTGTCCGCTCGGATTCTTGGCGAGGAATTCCGGTGTTCGGCTCTCGCCGCGCAGGATGTCGATCTCGATGGCGCGATAGGGCGCGTTCAAAAGTGCCAGCGCAAGGCGTACCTTGTAGCTGTTTCCGGAGCGCTGCATCGAGTAGAGCTTGTACATTCGGCTTCGTTCGATTGATAAGGAAGTCAGACGGGTTGAAGAATCGCTGGTCTGAAGGGGTCAGCTTCGCATCTACGCAGCGACCGTCTTGTCACCCCGCAACGCGGCTAAACAATGATGCCGTTGTTGCTGCGTCGCAAGGCCCGCGAGATGGAAAAGCTCGAAAACCTCTACCGCACTGCAACCGTGGAGAAGTCTTTTCCAACACGCAGGAACAAAGCAGATCACGCCTGCGCGAGTCGGTGGCTGCTGGCGGTTGAGTTCGCGCGATCCAGCACCGCGCGCCGCAAGGTGAAAACGTAAAGTGTTAACAGCAACAACAACCCGAGTGGTATGCCAGATACGCCGGAGACGCTGCGCGCCGCCAGCGGCACGATCCAGGCTGCCGCTAGCAGGCTGATCTCGTAGTCGCGGAATCCGCCCGCAAGGCCGGAGCTGACGGTGAATGCAATTGCCAGGGCAAGGATCATGAGATCGTAATCCAGCACGTGCGGTGAAGCCAGCAAGGTCGCAACTGCAAGAAGCGCCGACTTGACATCGGGATCGCAGGAAGAACGCCAGGCCCACGCCGTGCCGCACACGGTTGCGGCCGACACCATGCCCTGCACAACATACGCAATCGGGACGCCGCCGCCCCACATCCTAACTGCAGCAAACACACTTTGCAGTTTTTCGAGCCCGACGTCGCCTTGCTCTAGCAGCAGCTTGCGCGACGTCTCAGTGGACGCGGCGAACGAAAGCCAGATATCGGCGCCAAATACAAGGCTCGTTGCGCCCACCAGCATCAACACAGTGATGCCGGCGGCAACGACGGTTCGCCATTGGCCCGCGGCGAGCAACGCGAACGGCGCGACCAACGCAAGTTGCGGCTTGTAGGCGAGAAGACCAAACAGAACGCCGGAGACGATCGGCGCCGTCGGCAACGCCAGCAGGGCGGCTCCGAACAGTCCGGTCGAGAGAAACCCGTTTTGTCCGTGTCCCAGATTGATGAAAACCGCTGGAAATCCCGCCGCGACCGGCAGCCATATGGTGCCGATCGCTATTCCCCGCCTGCGCAGCCTCCGCACGATGACGCCGATCACGGACAAATACAGCGCGAAAGTGCTGATCAGCCAGGCGGCAAGCGCCAACGGATAGGACAATAAAGCGAGCGGTGCCGCGACCAGCAGGAAGATCGGCGGATACAGCCAGCCGTAATAGGGTGTAGCCTGCCCGAAGATCTGCTGCTCGCGGGCATAGTGCGCGGCCATGTCGTAAGCGTCGGCGGCCCGGCCGTCGAGAGCGAGCGAGCCGGCCGCGTAAAAGCTGGAGAAGTCGGTTCCGATCGGCTTGCCGTTACGGTCGATCAGGCCGCCCGACCAGACGATCCAGCCGGCCGCCGCGATGGCGCAGAAGCCGAGCAGGACCAGGCTGTAACCCCGTATGCGTGCGGCGGTCAGCCATTGGCCGGATCGCAGCCCTTGCCAGATATGAGTCATTTCGCCGCGGAATTTTATGAATGTTGCGCCACCCTAGCCGGGGGCTTTTAACGTTTCCTAAAGTTTGGCCATACCGGGCCAAGCTTCTTGCGGTGCAGCGTCGCCCGTTTTAGGGTGCCACGATCCCAGCAAATAGAGTCGTGGATCGCGAGCCGCACATGGTGTGCTGCCGATGTCCGCAAGGAGATGATGATGCCGTTTCTGTCCGCTGCGCTTGACCGTGTGAAGCCGTCCGCGACCATCGCGGTCACGGACAAAGCACGCGCGCTCAAAGCGGCCGGCCGCAACGTCATCGGTCTCGGCGCCGGCGAACCCGATTTCGACACGCCGGCCAACATCAAGCTGGCGGCGATCCATGCCATCGAGGCGGGCAAGACCAAGTACACCGACGTCGGCGGCATTCCCGAGCTGAAGCAGGCGATCATCGCGAAGTTTCAGCGCGAGAACGGCCTTGCCTACAAGCCGAACCAGATCATCGTCGGAACCGGCGGCAAGCAGGTGCTGTACAACGCGCTGATGGCCACCATCAATCCGGGTGACGAGGTCATCATTCCCGCGCCCTATTGGGTGAGCTATCCGGAAATGGTGGCGCTCGCCGGCGGCGAGCCGGTGCCGGTGGTGTGCACGGCCGAGCACGGCTTCAAGCTGCAGCCGGACGATCTTGCGAAGGCGATCACGCCGAAGACCAAATGGATCATCCTGTGTTCGCCGTCGAACCCGACCGGCGCCGCCTACACGCGCGCCGAGCTGAAGGCGATCACCGACGTGCTGGTCAAGCATCCGCAGGTCTGGGTGATGACCGACGACATGTACGAGCATCTGGTCTATGACGACTTCGTGTTCACGACGCCGGCGCAGATCGAGCCGAAGCTCTACGAACGCACGCTGACGGTGAACGGCGTGTCGAAGGCCTATTGCATGACCGGCTGGCGCATCGGTTACGCCGGCGGTCCGGCCGAATTGATCAAGGCGATGCAGACGATCCAGTCGCAGTCGACATCGAACCCGTGTTCGATTTCGCAATGGGCGTCGGTCGAGGCGCTCAACGGTCCGCAGGATTTCATCCCGGTCAACAACAAGGCATTCAAGGAGCGCCGCGATCTCGTGGTGTCGATGCTCAACCAGGCCAAGGGCATCGATTGCCCGCGGCCGCAGGGCGCGTTCTATGTCTATCCGTCCTGCGCGGGAACCATCGGCAAGACCTCGCCGTCCGGCAAGGTGATCGCCAACGACGAGGATTTCGTCACCGAGTTGCTGGAGAATGAAGGCGTGGCGGTGGTGCAGGGTTCGGCGTTTGGCCTCGGACCTGCATTCCGCATCTCCTATGCGGCGAAAAACTCCGATCTCGAGGACGCCTGCAAGCGCATCCAGCGCTTCTGCGGCAATTTGCGATAGTCAAATCACGTCTCGAATATTCACCGCCGAAGTTTTGATGTCTCGGCGGCAACATTCGGCAAGCGCCTTGTTTTGGACACGGCGCTTCCTTCCTGTCTGCGCCGCCATCACCATCACCGTCGCGGCTGATCGCGCGCGACAACGATATCAATGAAAGGGGCCCGCGGGAGCGGGCCTCTTTTTTTGGTGCCGTCATTCCGGGTCTGGTCCTTCGGACCATCCCGGGATGACGGTTGACCGGCCCTAATCTGGCACGGCTGCCAATGTTGTGTCATAGAAAAGCCGGCGCCCAGGGTCTGGCGCCGTTCTGATTCCAGATCGCACCACATCTTTTCAGCCGGAGATTTCCTTTATGCGCCGTTCACTTGTCCTCGCCGGATTAGCCTTTGCCACGCTGGTCACGTCCCTCGCCGGCAGTCGCGCGCAGCAGCCGATGGATCGCGTGCGGATCGGCGTCCTCGAATGCCGCGGTGGTGCCAGCATCGGTTTCATCGTCGGCTCCGTGACCAATCTCGGTTGCGTGCTGCGCGCCGAGGGCATGCCGGAGGACCGTTATGTCGCGACCATCCGCAAGGTCGGCGTCGATCTCGGCATCACGCAGGAATTGGCGCTGGCCTGGGGCGTCTACGCGCCGGTGTCGCGGCTCGGGCCGGGCGATCTCTCCGGCAATTACGCCGGCGCGCAGGGCAGCGCATCGATCGGCGTCGGGCTCGGCGGCAACGTGCTGGTGGGCGGTTCGGATAATTCGATCGCACTGCAGCCGCTCAGCGTGCAGGGCCAGGTGGGCCTGAGCGTCGCAGCCGGCCTCGCAAGCCTGGAACTTCGGCCGGGCAGGTAACTCCTTATTCCTCGCCCCGCACTTGGGAAGAAAGCGGGGCGAAGGTTCTTCCTGCGAACGCCTTTCAGCGGCAAACGTCCGTGTGTCGCGCAATGCACCGCAGCGACGTTTTTCCGGCTTGCCAAATCGTCGGCGGAGGGCGAGCATCCAGACCGCCGACCCAATCAAGGGCCGAGCTCCAACCAAGGAGGCGGCAATGGGACAAGACGTCAGAAGTCCCCGCGGTCCACGGTGCATTGCGCTGGTGGGCCCTTTCCAAAGCGGTAAAACCACACTTCTAGAAGCGATTTTGGCGCGCACCGGAGCCATCCCGCGCGCCGGCAGCGTCGACGCCGGGACTTCCGTCGGCGATGCGACGGCAGAAGCCCGCCGCCACAAGATGGGCGTCGGCCTTAGCGCCGCCACCACGAATTTCATGGGCGACAGTTATACCTTTATCGATTGCCCCGGTTCGGTCGAGTTCGCGCACGACATGCGCGCCGCGTTGCCGGCGGTCGATGCCGCGATCGTGGTCTGCGAGGCCGACGAAAAAAAGCTGCCGCAGCTTCAGCTCATCCTGCGCGAGCTCGAGGATCTCGGCATTCCGCGCCTTCTGTTTCTCAACAAGATCGATCGCGCCAACAAGCGCATCCGCGAGACGCTCGCGACGTTGCAGCCGGCGTCGCGGATTCCGCTGGTGTTGCGTCAGATTCCGATCTGGAACGGCGATTTGATCGCCGGCTTCGTCGATCTCGCGCTCGAACGCGCCTTCGTCTACCGCGAACACAAGGCCTCCGAGGTCGTGGCGCTGGAGGGCGGCGATCTCGACCGCGAGAAGGAAGCCCGCTTCTCGATGCTGGAAAAACTGGCCGATCACGACGATGCGCTGATGGAGCAATTGCTCGAGGATATTCCGCCGCCGCGCGATGCGGTGTTCGACGACCTCGCCCGCGAATTGCGCGAGGGGCAGATCTGTCCGGTGCTGCTCGGCTCCGCCCTGCGCGAGAACGGCGTGCTGCGTCTGCTGAAGGCGCTGCGCCATGAATCGCCGGGCGTGGCGGAGACCGCGAAGCGTCTCGGCGTGCCCCAGGCCAGGGATGCGATGGGCTATGTGTTCAAGACCGTGCATTTGCAGCATGGCGGCAAGCTGTCGCTGACGCGCCTGTTCACGGGCCATCTCGACGACGGCGCGACGCTGCATTTCTCCTCCGGGGAGAGCGGACGGGTCTCGGGCATCTCTTCGGTGAACTGCACCCTCGACAGCAAACGCACCTCCGCCGAGGCCGGCGACACCGTCGCGCTCGGCAAGCTCGATACCGTCAAGACCGGCGACACCCTGTCCGGCGGCAAGACCGCGCCGAATGCGCTCGTCACCGTCGAACCGTTGCCGCCGGTGCTGTCGATCGCGATCGCAGCCGGCGACCGCAAGGACGACGTCAAGCTCGGCCAGGCGCTGCTGCGGCTCAACGAGGAAGACCCTTCGCTGACCATGATCCAGAACCCGAGAACCCACGACATCGTGCTGTGGGGGCAGGGCGAGATGCATCTGCGGGTCGCGCTCGAACGCCTGAGCGACCGCTTCGGCGTCAACGTCAAATCGCATGCGCCGCCGATCGGATATCAGGAGACCATCCGCAAATCGATCACCCAGCGCGGCCGGCACAAGAAGCAGTCCGGCGGTCACGGCCAGTTCGGCGACGTGGTGCTGGAGGTCAAGCCGCTGCCGCGCGGCGGCGGCTTCGAGTTTCACGAAAAGGTGGTCGGCGGCGCCGTACCGCGCAACTACATCGGCGCGGTGGAGGAGGGCGTGGTCGACGGCTTGCTGCGCGGTCCGCTCGGCTTCCCCGTCATCGACGTTCAGGTGACGCTGACCGACGGCTCCTATCACAGTGTCGACTCCTCGGACCTTGCCTTCCGCACCGCGGCGCGGATCGGCGTCTCCGAGGCGCTGCCGCAGTGCCAGCCGGTGCTGCTGGAGCCGATCCATGTGGTGGAGATCGTCTGTCCGACGGAAGCCACCGCGAAGATCAACGCCATCCTGTCGGGGCGGCGCGGGCAGATTCTCGGATTCGACACCCGCGATGGCTGGCCGGGATGGGACCGCGTCCGCGCCATGATGCCGGAGGCCGAGATCGGCGAGTTAATCGTGGAGCTGCGCTCCGCCACCGCCGGCGCCGGCAGTTTCACGCGGGCTTTCGACCGCATGGCCGAAGTCACCGGCCGCGCCGCCGATCAGATCATCGCCGCGCACCGCGTCGCGGCCTGATTTCTCGGGGGCTGTGATTCCGGGACGCGCGAAAAGCGCGAGCCCGGAATGACAGGTTTCCCCGATGTGCCATAGCGCATCGGGGATCCGGTCCTTCGGACCATTCCGGAATGACGGGATGTTGCGAATTCGCACCGTCCTGTCGGTCAGTGCTGCTTCCCAAGCTCGCCGCTTTCGTGAAAACTGGTGTCACGCAAGGCGGGCAGATTTCCGAAGTAATGCTTGATTCACGCCGCAACATATCCCTGGCCTGCGCGCTGAGCGCGCTGGCCGGTTATGTCGATGCCGTCGGATTCCTGCATCTTAGCGGCCTCTACGTCTCCTTCATGAGCGGCAACTCGACGCGGATGGGCGTCGCTCTCGCGGAAGGGCAATGGGCCTCCGCGGCGCAGTTGCTTGGGCTGATCGCGCTGTTCGTGATCGGCGCGGGCGCCGGCAGCCTGATCGTGCTCGGCCATGGCGTCCATCGCCAGCCCTGGGTGCTGCTGGCGGAGGCGCTGCTGCTCGCGGGCGGCGCGCTCGCCAACACTTTCGGGCTGCCGGACGCGGCGATCGCCGCGATCGTGCTGGCGATGGGGATGGAAAACGCGGTGTTCCAGATCAAGGGCGGCGCCGGCCTTGGCCTCACTTACGTCACCGGCGCGCTGGTCAAGGTCGGCCAGCTCGCGGCCGCGGCGTTGCGCGGCGGCGCCCGCTGGGCCTTTGCACCCAACCTGCTGTTATGGGCCGCGCTGGTGGCGGGCTGCATATTGGGCGCGCTCGCCTATCAGCGGATCAACCTTTCCGCGATCTGGCTTGCCGCGGGCAGCGCGCTGGCGCTGAGCGCGGTCGTCGCGGTGACCGTGCATCGCTAGTTGACAGCGAGCGCGGCTTGCCTGAAGTCAGCAGCGAGGACTGCACCGGGTGCAACAGGATTTCCCATGACAGCCGCAACCAAACCCCGCGCCGCTTGCCTGATCGGATGGCCGGCCGCGCATTCGCGCTCGCCGCTGATCCATCATTATTGGCTGCGGACATTGGGCCTCGAGGGCGGCTACAACATCGAGGCGATCCCGCCCGAAGGCTTTGCCGAATTCGTGATGCATCTGCAGGCGCACGGATTCGTCGGTGCCAACGTCACCATTCCCCACAAGGAGCGCGCGCTGGCGCTGACCAGGCCGGACGAGCGAGCCCGCGCGGTCGGCGCCGCCAACACGCTGTGGTACGAGGGCGGCGAATTGCGCTCGACCAACACCGACATCGAAGGTTTCATCCATAATCTCGACGCCTGCGCGCCGGGGTGGGACGCCGCCACCAAAGATGCGCTGGTGCTCGGCGCGGGCGGCGCGTCGCGTGCGGTGGTGTTCGGATTGATCGAACGCGGCGTTGGTCGCGTGCATCTGGCAAACCGCACGCCCGAACGGGCCCGCGCGCTGGCCGATCAATTCGGCGACCGGGTTCATCCGGTTTCATGGGCGACGATCGGCGAATTGCTGCCACGGGTCGACCTCCTGGTGAACACGACGTCGCTCGGCATGCACGGCCAGCCTGCGCTCGAGATCGATATCGGCCGGCTGCCGGCGCACGCCGTCGTCGCCGACCTCGTCTATGTGCCGCTGGTGACGCCGTTGCTGGCGGCGGCGCGAGCGCGCGGATTAAAGACCGCCGATGGACTCGGCATGCTGCTGCACCAGGCGGTGCGCGGATTCGAACTCTGGTTCGGGCGGCGTCCCGCCGTCACGCCGGAGCTTCGCGCCATGATCGAGGCCGATCTCACAAAACTTTGAGCCGCGCCGGTCGTAACCTATGTCCTCGGCGACAAGTCCGAGCTCAAGGCCGGCGCCAAGGTGATCGCTTTCGTCAAGCCATTGCCCGACGGTACCTTCGAAGCCAACCGGATCGGCGTCGGGCTTAACGGGCTGACGCCGCCGACGTGACGCTCGTGCCCGCCTGAGGCGGGGCGGCCGCCGCCCCGGACCTCATCTCACGGTTGTATCATCCTGGAATAGCGCGCGTGTCGCGGTGTTTCCTCTTGGTTGAACAAACCCGGGGAGAAGAGCGATGCCAAGAATTTCATCCTTGCTGCCCCGGGTGCTGGTTTTGGCGACCGTCATGGCCGTGGGGTCGATGGCCTGGGCCCAGCAGCCCCAGACGGTACGCATCCGAGGTTCGATCGAGGCCGTCGACGGCCCGCTGCTCGCGGTGAAATCGCGCGACGGCGCCGACATGAAGGTGCGCGTGACCGACAATGTCGCGGTGTTCGGCGTCGCCGATATCGCCATGTCGGCGATCAAGCCGGGCGCGTATATCGGCGTATCGGCGATGCCGGAGCCGGACGGCACCCAGAGGGCGCTCGCCGTCCATATCTTCCCCGAGGCGCAGCGCGGCGTGGCCGAGGGTTTCAGGCCCTGGGATCTCCGTCCCAACTCGACCATGACCAACGCCACCGTGGCCACCACGGTCGCGGGCACCGACGGCCAGGACATCCTGGTCAGGTACAAGGACGGCGAGAAGAAGGTCGTGGTGCCGCCGGGGACGCCGATCGTCACCTTCCTTCCCGGCGACAAGTCGGAACTGAAGCCTGGCGCCAGGATCATCATCTTCGGCGCCACGAGGAAGGAAGACGGAACCCTGGAAGCCAACCGCGTCAATGTCGGCCGCGACGGCATCACGCCGCCGATGTGACGCGAAACACAAATCTCTCGCCGAGTCGTCCCCGCGAAAGCGGGGACCCATACGCCGTGTACTATGGTTTGCCACCGAAGGTAGACGGCTTTGCAACAATGTAGGCCGGTGGTTATGGGTCCCTGCTTTCGCAGGGACGACAGCTTCAAACCGCGATCACATGGTCGTCGATTTCGGCGATCTTGTTGACGCCGCACAGGCCCATGGTGACGCTGAGCTCATTGGCGATGAGGTCGATCGCTTTCGCCACGCCCGGGCCGCCATAGGCGCCGAGGCCGTGAATATAGGCGCGGCCGATCATGCAGGATTTGGCGCCGAGCGCGAGCGCGCGCATCACGTCCTGGCCGGAGCGAATGCCGCCGTCGAACATGATTTCCATCTGCGAGCCGACGGCATCGACGATCTCGGGCAACACTTCGATCGACGACGGCGCGCCGTCGAGCTGGCGTCCGCCATGGTTGGAGACCACCATCGCCTGCGCGCCGGTCTTGGCCGCCTCCTCGGCATCCTCGACGTCGAGAATGCCCTTCAGGATCAGCTTGCCCGGCCAGATGCTGCGGATCCATTCGACGTCCTTCCAGTTCAGCGTGGTGTCGAACTGCGTCGCGATCCAGGTCCCCAGCGCGGTGATGTCGTCGGTGCCCTTGAGGTGCCCGACCAGATTGCCGAAGGTGCGGCGCTTGCCGCGCAGCACGCCGGACACCCAGGCCGGCTTGGTGGCGAAATCGACCAGCTTCGACAGCGTCCATTCCGGCGGCACCGTCATGCCGTTCTTGATGTCGGCATGGCGTTGTCCGATCACCTGCAGGTCGACGGTCAGCACCAGCGCGCTGCACTTGGCGGCGATGGCGCGCTCGATCAGCGCCTTGATGAAACCGCGGTCCTTCATGACGTAGAGCTGGAACCAGAACGGCTTGTCGACATTGGCGGCGACGTCCTCGATCGAGCAGATCGACATCGTGCTCAGCGTGTAGGGGATGTTGGCGGCGTGCGCGGCGCGGCAGGCGTGGATTTCGCCGTCGCCGAATTGCATGCCGGTCAGCCCGACCGGCGCGAGGATCAGCGGCAGCGCCGCCTGCTCGCCGAGAATGCTGGTCGACAGATCGCGCTTCGAGACGTCGACCAGGATGCGCTGGCGGAACTTGATCTGCTGCAGGTCGTCGACGTTGGCGCGCAGTGTCTCCTCGGCATAGGAGCCGCGGTCGCAATAGTCGAAGAATGCCTTGGGCACCTTGCGCATGTGAACCTGGCGCAGATCTTCGATGCAAGTGATGTGCTTCATGAACGTTCCAAGCCCTTCCGGTATTGCCTTCTTGTATTTGCCGTCTTGTATTTACGCGCGTCGCAGTCATCTACCACGCTTGGGCCATCCGCCAAACGCTCCCGCAGGCCCTGTCCGTGAGCCAAGGAGGTCGCCATGACCGCACCACGCTCCCAACCCAAAGACGCCACTGGCGCCGAGAAACGTCGGCTCGAGCAGGCCCTGGAGGAGGGGCTGGAAGAGACCTTTCCGGCTTCCGATCCGGTCAACGTCACCCAGCCGGCGCCCTCGAAAGACGACCTGCACGTCAAGCGGAAGGACTGAGGTAAGCTGGCCGTCGGGTTCCGGAATCGGCATAATCCAAGTATTAACAATGTGTTAATGGGCCAGGGCAAGAACGGTCGCTGGTAATGATTCATCATATTTTTTGAAGCCATTTTAGCCCCGAACGGATTATAACCGTATACACGCCGGGATGGCGGGCGTTCGAGACTTCGCGCTGGGTGGGGTCGAGAAGCCTCTGGGGGAATTATGAGCCGCAAATATTTCGGTACGGACGGGATCCGGGGCCGTGCCAATGGTCTGATTACACCGGAGCTGGCGCTCAAGGTCGGGCAGGCAGCCGGACTGGTGTTTCAGCGCGGCGAGCATCGGCACCGCGTCGTGATCGGCAAGGACACGCGGCTTTCCGGCTACATGATCGAATACGCGATGGTCGCCGGCTTCACCTCGGTCGGCATGGACGTCCTGCTGCTCGGCCCGATCCCGACGCCGGCGGTGGCGATGCTGACCAAATCGATGCGCGCCGATCTCGGCGTGATGATTTCCGCCTCGCATAACCTGTTCGAGGACAACGGCATCAAGCTGTTCGGCCCGCAGGGCTTCAAGCTTTCCGACGACGTCGAGATGCAGATCGAGCAGTTGATGGACGAATGCCTCGACAAGAAACTGGCGCAGAGCGCCAGTCTCGGGCGCGCCCGCCGCATCGATGGCGTCCATGACCGCTACATCGAATTCGCCAAGCGCACGCTGCCGCGCCATCTCAGCCTCGACGGTTTGCGCGTGGTGATCGATTGCGCCCACGGCGCGGCCTACAAGGTGGTGCCCGAAGCGCTGTGGGAGCTGGGCGCCGACGTCGTTCCGATCGGCGTCGACCCGGACGGATTCAACATCAACAAGGAATGCGGATCGACCTCGCCGGAGGCGCTGAGCCGCAAGGTGCGCGAGATGCGCGCCGACATCGGCATCGCGCTCGATGGCGACGCCGACCGCGTCATTCTGGTCGACGAGCGCGGCCATCTCGTCGACGGCGACCAGCTGCTGGCGGTGATTGCGCAGAGCTGGAAGGACGACGGCCGCCTTGCCAAGCCGGGCGTCGTCTCGACCGTGATGTCGAATTTGGGACTGGAGCGCTTTCTCGAAGGCCACGGCATCGAGCTCGTGCGCACGCCGGTCGGCGATCGCTATGTGCTCGAGCAGATGCTGAGCCGCGGCTATAATCTCGGCGGCGAACCATCCGGCCACATCATCCTGTCGGACTACGCCACCACCGGCGACGGCTTCGTCGCCGCCCTTCAGGTGCTTTCGGTGGTGCAACGGCTTGGCCGCCCGGTGTCGGAAGTCTGCCACCGCTTCGATCCCCTGCCGCAGATCCTGAAGAACGTGCGCTACCGCAGCGGCAAGCCGCTCGACGACGCCGAGGTCAAGCAGGCCATCGTCGCTGGCGAGAAACGCCTCAACGGCCACGGCCGCCTGCTGGTCCGCTCGTCCGGCACAGAGCCGGTGATCCGCGTGATGGGCGAGGGCGACGACCGCATCCTGGTCGAGGAAGTGGTCGATCATATCGTCTCCGCGCTCGGCCAGGCCGCGGCGTAGGCCTCGATTTCGTCCCCCGCATCGCAGCCATTTCCTGATGGAGCTGGTAGGCGCGGCGGTGCCGTCGTAGGAAACTCCGTATTGCCCTCGAGCACCCGCCGGGAATGATTCCTTGAGCAAGCCTTTCGCCGTCTCCGAACAAGCGCTGGTCGCGCCGGTGATCGTGCCTGACGTGACGGCGCCTTCCGCCGCAAGAAAGCCCGCGGCGACGGGGCCCGCCTATGTCGTGCTGGCGGGAATCAGCTTCTCGCATTTTCTCAACGACACCATGCAGTCGCTGATCGCGTCGGTCTATCCGATCCTGAAGGACAGTTACGCGCTGGATTTCGCGCAGATCGGCATGATCACGCTGGCGTTCCAGTTCACCGCCTCGCTGCTGCAGCCGGTGATCGGGCATTTCACCGACAAAAAAGCCCAGCCGTTCTCGCTCGCGATCGGCATGGGATTCACCTTCTTCGGATTGCTGCTGCTCTCAGCCGCGCAGCGATATCCCGTCATCCTGGTCGCGGCGTCGCTGGTTGGCCTCGGCTCGGCGGTGTTCCACCCGGAATCGGCGCGGATCGCGCGGCTCGCCTCGGGCGGACGCTACGGCTTCGCGCAATCGGTGTTTCAGCTCGGCGGCAGTTTCGGCACGTCGATGGGTCCGCTGCTCGCCGCGCTGATCGTGGTGCCGTTCGGCCAGCCCAGCATCGCCTGGTTTTCCTCGATCGCGTTCCTGGCGATCGTCATCCTGTGGCGGATCGGGCAGTGGTACAGGCCGCAGATCTCGGCCAAGAAGGCGGCGCCGATCCATCTGCATCCGGATGCGCCGAGCTCCCGCCGCGTCATGATCGCGCTCGGCGTGCTGGTGGCGCTGCTGTTCTCCAAGCAGCTCTACGTCTCGAGCCTGTCGAGCTATTACATCTTCTACCTGATCGACAAATTCGGCGTCTCGACGCAAACGGCCCAATTCTATCTCTTCATCTTCCTCGCCTCGAACGCGGCGGGGGCGTTCTTCGGCGGCCCGCTGGGTGATCGCTTCGGCCGCAAATACGTGATCTGGTTTTCGATCCTCGGCGCGCTGCCGTTCACGCTGGCGTTGCCCCATGTCGGCCTGTTCGCAAGCGCGGTGCTGACGGTGTTCATCGGCCTCATCATTTCGTCGGCGACCTCGTCGATCATCGTGTTCGCGCAGGAACTGATGCCGCATCGCTTCGGCATGATCTCGGGCGTGTTCTTCGGATTCGCGTTCGGCATCGGCGGTCTCGGCGCCGCAGTGCTCGGCAGGGTCGCCGATCACACCGGCATCGCCTTCGTCTACCAGGTCTGCGCGCTGCTTCCGGCGATCGGGCTACTCGCGGTGTTCCTGCCGAAGCTTCCGAAAACCGCGCGCTGACGGGCCGAAGCTGCGTCCGGCGCCGCGGCTGCTTTTCATACATTGTTAGCGATTGCGGCGTGTCCGTCCGTTTTCCACGCCCGCGATTTTTCTGAAACCGAAAAAATCTGCGACAGTGCCGCGATCGGATTTCGCGGTGATTGCGCGGCAAAATATTGAAATCGTCCGACGATCGCATCCTGGCGCCGCCCATGCCGGCCGAGGACGCGCAACGGATTATCAACCTTAATAATTAGGGTTAAGTGGCGCTTAAGTATTTAATGGCATGGTCCGGCCGTGAGTTTTTCGATGTGAGGCCTCCGTTGTCTGCCTCACCGGTCAAAAGGACGAAGCCAATGCGTAGCGTTAAGTATCTCGTTGCCGCCGGAGCGGCATCATTGTTGTCGTCGATGGCATTCGCCGCCGACATGCCCATGATCACGCCGCCGCCGATGTACGCGCCGCCTGTCGTCGAGGACTTCGGCGGGTGGTATCTGCGCGGCGATATCGGCTTCAGCAATCAGCGCGTCGATCGCCTCAACAACGTGCTTGACGCGGGCAACACCTCATCGGTGCAGCACAACAGCTTCAATACCGCTGGTATCTTCGGCCTCGGCGTCGGCTACAGGGTCAACAACTGGTTCCGCGCCGACGTGACCGGCGAGTACCGCGGCAATTCGCAGTTCTTCGGCACCGACCATATCACCTATCCAGGCGGCGTCGGCACCGACACCTACCACGCCACCAAGTCCGAATGGGTGGTGCTTGCCAACGCCTATGTCGATCTCGGCACCTGGTGGTGCATGACCCCGTTCGTCGGCGCCGGCGTCGGCGGTGCGCGGGTCTCGATCGCCAACTTCACCGATCAGGGCATCGCCAACAATGGCGGCGGCGCCCTGCCGGGCCTGGCCTTCGGCGACGACGTGGCGAAATGGAATTTCGCTTGGGCGCTGCATGCGGGTGTCGCCTACAGGGTCAACCCGAACTTCACCGTCGAACTCGCCTATCGCTATCTCAACATGGGCGACGGCCTGACCGGCGATCTCAAGACCTTCGACGGCACCAACAACGTCTACAACCCGATGACGTTCAAGAACATCAGCTCGCACGATCTGATGCTCGGCGTGCGCTGGAATCTCGATAACCCGCCGGCCTACGCGCCTCCGCTGGTGACCAAGGGCTGATCACGTCTCCGCTGCCAATCATTGCCAACGGCGCGGGATCTTCCGCGCCGTTTTGTTTTGCGCGCGCCGGCATGATCACGAGCCGAAGGCGCGCCAGTGCAAGTTGCAAACCGGTTTTCGGGCAAGATCATGCCAATTAGGCGGCCGTGACAACGATTGATTAAGGTTAACAGGCGATGATCGGTGCCAGGTCAGAGTGGGTTCGATGGAGCGTTGCGATGCGTAGGTTTGTGCTGGCGGCGATGATGTTCGGAGCAGTGTGCGGCGCGCACGCGGCCGATATGCCGGATTTTCCGGCCCTGCGCGGCGGCTTCACCGACGGGTTGAATACCGCGCGGGTCAACTGGCAGGGCTTCTATGTCGGCGGCCAGGCGTCCTACGGTTCAATCACCTCGGATCGGAATTCGTCGACCTACAACACGGCGCTGGAGAGCACCTTCATCCCGCCGGCCGGTGTTTCCTATCGATGGGCCGCGCTGGGTCAGGCCCACGCCACCGGCGCCGGCTACGGCGGATTCGCCGGCTACAACTGGCAATGGGAAGATGTCGTCATCGGTCTCGAAGGCAATTATCTGCACACCGGATTGAGCGCCGTCACCAGTGGAACCGGCTTTACCTACGCCGGCACTCCGTTGGCCGTTCAGACCGCGACCTTCTCCAGAGCGCGGGTCAACCTGACCGATTTCGGTTCAGCGCGTCTTCGCGCCGGCTACATGATGGGATGCTTCCTGCCTTACGCCTTCGTCGGTACCGGATTCGGCAACCAGACCATCGAAAGCACCATTGCGGCGACGCCCGGACCCGATCCGCTGTTTAGCCCGATGTCCAGCAGGACCAAGACCAAGCTGGTCTACGGCTATTCGGCCGGCGTCGGCTTTGACGTCATGCTGGTGGGTGGCCTGTTCATGCGCGCCGAATACGAATATCAGCGCGTGACCTCGACGATCGAGTCGAACATCAACAGTGCACGCCTCGGCGTCGGCTACAAGTTCTGAGCCGGCGCACCGCGCCGGCCGCGCGCGGCCGGCCGATCCGATTGACAGAATTGCCCTGGTCTGTTCGTCTAATGCCTCGCTCGAGGCGGCAACGAAGATGAAGATCCACGGCGATACAAATTCGGGCAATTGCCTGAAGGTGAAATGGGTCTGCGACGCCCTTGCGCTGCCCTATGTCTGGATCGACGTCGATACGCTCAAGCGCGAGACCCGCACGCCGCAATTTCTCAAGCTCAACGGCGCGGGGCAGGTGCCGACGGTCGAGTTCGACGACGGCCGCACGCTGGCGGAATCCAACGCCATCATCCGATACCTCGCGCGCGGCAGCGATCTCATCCCTGCGGACGCCTTTGCCGCCGCCAAGATGGACGAGTGGCTGTTCTGGGAACAATACAGCCACGAGCCCTATGTCGCGGTGTGCCGCTTCCAGATGAGATATTTGGGCAAGCCTGCCTCCGATCTCGATCCCGACAAGGTCAAGCGCGGCTACGCGGCGCTGGCGCGGATGGAGCATCAGCTCGCCGCGACGCGGTTTCTGGTCGGTGACAGTCTTACCCTCGCCGACGTCTCGCTGCTGGCCTATACGCGGCTCGCGCATGAAGGCGGCTTCCACCTCGACGGCTACGCCGCGGTGCGGCGCTGGATCGGCGAGGCCGAACGTGCGCTCGGCCTGCCGCCGGCGCGCTGAAGCACAAAACGTCCCTGCTCAAATTGCGAGTCTCGTGGCCGTGCCAAAATATCACCCAATCGAGCAACCGATCGCCATTGAGGCAAGCCTCAGTGATCTTATCAACTTGGTCTTGAAGGATCGAGGGCTGCTGGCCGATTTCGTGATCCCTCGTGATAATAAACGTGTTCTTCGCATACAATTCGAGAGGGTAGAAATTATCCGGACATTGGATGAGATGCCCTTGAGTACAGAGACCGAGGAGACGCCGAACGAGGGTTTACTGGCCAATCATTTTGCTTACTTGGTTGATGGCGCGCTCTTCTGGAATCAACAGTCCGAGGCTTTCAAAGCCGTCTTCACCAAGGCGCGGCATTTTCGATTCATCACAGGGTGGACCTGTCTTGATGTGATCGCGGCAGGTGAGCCCAAGCTAAGTATTGTCCAGATTTGAAAAGCCAAGCGCTCGAATTGGGACTGCATAGGATCTTGTGGAGACGATCATGAGCGTGCCGCCTGTCACCATTCGCCCTGCGCGCCGCGACGACGTCGGCGCCATTGTCGCGATGCTGGCGGACGATCCGCTCGGCAGCGGGCGCGAACGAATCGAGGATCCGCTGCCGCCGTTTTATTTGCGCGCGTTCGAGGCCGTCGAGAAGGATCCGAACATCCAGCTCGTGGTCGCGGAGGAGGGCGGCGCGGTAATCGGCTGTCTGCAGCTTTGCATCCTGCCGGGCTTGAGTTCGCAGGGCGCCTCGCGCGCGCTGATCGAGGATGTTCGCGTCGCCAGCCATCGCCGCAGCCGCGGCATCGGCGAGCAACTGGTGCAATGGGCAATCGCGCAAGCGCGCGCCAGGCAATGCAGGCTGGTGGAACTGCTCACCCACAACACCCGCGTCGATGCGCAGCGCTTCTACAAGCGCCTCGGGTTCGCGTCGAGCCACGTCGGAATGACGTTGCGGTTCTGAGCGCCGGTCCGGCGCGCGCTTTCCGATGGCCGTACGATCGGGGAAGCGTACAAAACCCGCTCTCGCGCGAACCAGCTGTTAACTCAAGACCTTGAGCGGTCGCGATATCGCCGGCCCGTTGCCACCCTTTGTTCAGAACTTCGCCGCAAGCATGCGCATCGAAGGTGAGGTGCGGCATGCGGTCGGTGGCGGGTTTGATGATGGGCGGGTTCGCCGCCTATATCGTGTGGACGCTGGTTCGTGCCTTGCGCGATGGCATCATCTTCAGCGACGGCATCGGCTACGGTCTCGACGAGCAGCCGATGAAGTTTGCCTCGACGGCGGCCATGCACGGCGTCGGCGCGCTGTTGTTTGCCTGGCTGGCCGCGGGCGGCGTCGCCAATCTTTTTCGCCTTATTCTGCCGCACTGATCCGGCGACCCCTTGCCGGCATTGCGAAACCGGTTTTGCGATTCGATCCGGTTAACGCTGGGTAAACTACCCGCTCTTCGGTAATTTTTTTGCCGAACGATTAGCGGTATTATGCGCTATCCCGTCGGGCTCGGGCAGCTTGGGGACCGCACATGAAAATCTATTCGATTGTCAGGATCGGCGACGAGTATGTCGTGCGAGCGGGGGAGACCAGCATCCTGAAGGTCGCGAGCCGGCGAAGGGCCGCCCAGTTCGTCACCGATGCGGTGGAGCTGCTGGACTCGCACAATGCCCCGCAATTGTCGCCGCAAGCTCCCGGCGAGCCATCAACCGCCTGTGATCCCGGCGTGATGCCTGATCCTTCCGAAGTTCCTTGACAATTCGGCAGCCTTCCCTTATGCACCGCGGCGGGACACCTCCCCCCAACGGGAGGCTAGCTATCTGGAAGGATAGATCATGACTGCAGCGAAGCCCGCTTCGCGGCCCAACGTGCCGCATTTTTCCTCCGGCCCCTGTGCCAAGCGCCCCGGCTGGACCCCGCAAAATCTCAAGGACGCCGCGCTCGGCCGCTCGCATCGCGCGAAGATCGGCAAGGCCAAGCTCAAGCTCGCGATCGAACTGACCCGCGAAGTGCTCGAGGTGCCGGCCGGTTACAGGATCGGCATCGTGCCGGCGTCGGACACCGGCGCGGTCGAAATGGCTCTGTGGTCGCTGCTGGGCGCGCGGCCTGTCACGACCATTGCCTGGGAATCCTTCGGCGAGGGCTGGGTCAGCGATATCGTCAAGGAATTGAAGCTCAAGGACGTCACCAAGCTGCATGCCGACTATGGCGAAATCCCCGATCTCGGCAAGGCCGACCCGGCCTCCGACATCGTCTTCACCTGGAACGGCACCACCTCGGGCGTGCGCGTCCCCAATGCCGACTGGATCAAGGCTGACCGCGAAGGCCTCACGATCTGCGACGCCACCTCGGCGGCGTTCGCGCAAGCGCTCGACTGGGAAAAGCTCGATGTGGTGACGTTCTCGTGGCAGAAGGCGCTGGGCGGCGAAGCCGCGCACGGCATGCTGGTGCTGTCGCCGCGGGCGGTCGAACGGTTAGAGACCTACAAGCCGGTCTGGCCGCTGCCGAAGATCTTCCGCATGACCAAGGGCGGCAAGCTCAACGAAGGCATCTTCGAGGGCGAGACCATCAACACGCCGTCGATGCTGTGCGTCGAGGACTATCTCGATGCGCTGAACTGGGCGAAGTCGGTCGGCGGCCTCAAGGCGCTGATCGCGCGCGCCGATGCCAACGCCAAGGTGCTCGCCGACTGGAAGGCGAAGACGCCGTGGATCGATTTCCTGCCGAAGGATCCGGCTGTTCGCTCCAACACCTCGGTGTGCATGAAGGTGGTCGATCCCGCCATCACCTCGCTCTCATCAGACGCGCAGGCCGACTTCTCCAAGAAGCTGGTCGCGCTGGTGGAGAAGGAAGGCGCCGGCTACGATTTCGCGCATTATCGCGACGCGCCGGCGGGCCTGCGGATCTGGTGCGGTGCCACGGTGGAAGCCAGGGACGTCGCGCTGCTGACGCAGTGGATCGATTGGGCGTTCGCGGAGACCAAGGCGCAGCTTCCGAAGGCGGCGTAAGTTCGTTCATCCCATCATCGTCATGGCCGGGCTTGACCCGGCCATCCATCGAAAAGAGATGGACCTCCGGAGATTGCGTGCGTGAGGACGCGCTTTTCGCTTTCGCCCGGGGGATGACGATATCAAATGCATCGTCCATCAACGGATCGCTCCAATGACAAAACCCAAGGTTCTCATTTCCGACGCGCTGTCGCCCGCCGCCGTGCAGATCTTCAAGGATCGCGGCATCGAGGTCGATTTCCAGCCCAATCTCGGCAAGGACAAGGAAAAGCTCGCCGAGATCATCGGCAATTATGACGGGCTCGCCATCCGCTCGGCCACCAAGGCTACCGCGAAGATCATCGAGAAGGCGACGCGGCTGAAGGTGATCGGCCGCGCCGGCATCGGCGTCGACAATGTCGAGATCCCGGCGGCCACGGCCAAGGGCATCATCGTGATGAACACGCCGTTCGGCAACTCGATCACCACGGCCGAACACGCCATCACCTTGATGCTGGCGCTGGCGCGTGAAATTCCGCAGGCCGACGCTTCGACGCAAGCCGGCAAGTGGGAGAAGAACCGCTTCATGGGCGTCGAGATCACCGGCAAGACGCTCGGCATCATCGGCTGCGGCAATATCGGCTCGATCGTCGCCGACCGCGCGCTCGGCCTGCGCATGAAGGTGATCGCGTTCGATCCGTTCCTGTCGCCCGAGCGCGCCAGGGACATCGGCGTCGAGAAGGTCGACCTCGACGAGTTGTTCAAGCGCGCCGATTTCATCACGCTGCATACGCCGCTGACGGAAAAGACCAAAAACGTCATCGACGCATCCGCGCTGGCGAAAATGAAGAAGGGCGTGCGCATCATCAATTGCGCGCGCGGCGGGCTGGTCGACGAGCAGGCGCTGGTCGATGCGATGAACGCCAAGCAGGTCGCGGGCGCGGCGTTCGACGTGTTCGTCGAGGAGCCGGCGACCTCGAATGTGCTGTTCGGCCATCCCAACGTGATCTGCACGCCGCATCTGGGCGCGGCCACCACCGAGGCGCAGGAGAACGTCGCGCTTCAGGTCGCCGAGCAGATGTCGGACTATCTGTTGAGCGGTGCGATTTCCAACGCGGTCAACTTCCCCTCGATCACGGCGGAAGAGGCGCCGAAGCTGAAACCGTTCATCGAACTCGCCGAAAAGCTCGGCTCGTTCGCCGGCCAGCTCACCGAGACCGGCATCGCGAAGGTGCAGATCACCTATGAGGGCCATGTCGCCGAAATGAAGATCAAGGCGCTGACCTCGGCGGTGCTGTCGGGCCTGCTGCGGCCGATGCTGGGCGACGTCAACGTCGTGTCCGCGCCGGTCGTCGCCAAGGAGCGCGGCATGGTAGTCGACGAGATCGTGCGCGCCGCGCAGAGCGATTACGAAAGCCTGATCACGGTCAACGTCATCACCGAGCGGCAGGAGCGCTCGGTGTCGGGCACGGTCTATGCCGACGGCAAGCCGCGGCTGGTCGATATCAAGGGCATCCGCGTCGATGCCGAATTCGGCAAGTCGATGATCTACGTCACCAACGAGGACAAGCCGGGCTTCATCGGGCGCTTCGCCGGCCTGCTCGGCGACGCCAAGCTCAACATCGCGACCTTCCACCTCGGCCGCACCAAACAGGGCGGCGACGCCATCGCGCTGGTCGAGGTCGACGGCGCGGTGCCGGCCGACGTACTCACCAAGGTGCAGGCGCTGCCGCAGGTGAAGCAGGCCAAGGCGCTGGTGTTCTAAAGGCGTCGGTTCTTCAGGCCGCAGCCCTTCTACCCTCCCCTGCAGGGGAGGGTAAGAAAGGCTTGCAGCCGTCTGAAGCGCCCCCCGCGATCGCGGACATTTTTCCACGCCGCCCGTGTCGCAGGCGCGCCTTGGCTTCGCCTTACGGTCACCTCAATCGAACCAGTTCCTTGATCGCAGCGTCTCACCACGATGGTGAGGCGATTTTTTGCACGCCGGTCGGCCACGCGGGTCTTGCAGGCGGCGCGGGGAGATATGCGGGAGGGAAGTCATGCGCAGGATTGCGAATAGTCTCGTAACGACCAGTCTGGTGGTCGTCGCTGCCTTTGCCGCCATGCCGGCGCGGGCGGCCGATATCGACGCCGCGTCCGCGGTCGATGCCGTCACCGTCTATCCCGACGGCGCCAGCGTTACGCGCCTCATCACGGCCGAGCTTGCACCGGGCGACAATACCCTGGTGGCGAATGATTTCCCGCTCACGCTCGATCCGTCCTCGCTTCGGGTCGAGGGCGAGGCGGGCGCGAAGCTCACCATCGGCGCCATCGACACGCGGCCGCCGCGCGCCGCGCCGCCAGTCAATCTGCCGGAGCTCGACAAGCGCATCGAGGCGTTGAAGGACGAGCGCGGTAATCTCGCGGGCGCGATCAATGCGGCCGCCGCACGCCGCAAGTTTGCCGAGCGTTTTGCCGAGAGTTCGCCCGCGGGGCTCGGCGAGAAGGGCGAGGCGCGTCCGATCGACGAGTGGCGCGCCGCCTTTGCCGCGGTCGCCGAGGAAGTCGCCAACGCGGACACCGCGATCCGCGCCGCCGAACGCAAGCAGCGCGACATCGACCGCGAGATCGCAAGGCTCGAGGCCGACCGCTCGGCCAAGCCGCCGGCCAAGCTCGAGGTGCGGATCGATCTCGCCGCCAATGCCGCGACCAGGGTGACGCTGCGGGTCACCTACAGCGTGCGCAACGCGCGCTGGCTGCCGCTTTATGATGCGCGGCTCGACACCGGGGCAAAGGACCGCAAGCCCGCGCTCGAACTGGTACGCCGCGCCGAGATCACCCAGAGCACCGGAGAGGACTGGTCGAATGTCGCACTTGCCGTCTCGACGGTGCGCACCGCGCGCGGCGGCAGCGCGCCCGATCTGAATTCGCTGATCGTGCAATATCCGCAACCGCCGCGTTCGCTGGCCCAGGGCACCGTCTCGGATATGGCGAAGCTTCGCTCGGCGCCGGCGCCGATGGCGGCTGAATCGGCTGCGCAACGCGCCGACGAGCAGCAGGCTGCGGCGGAAGTCGGCGGCTTCCAGGTGATGTTCAGGATTCCCGGCCGCGTCAGCGTTGGCGCCGGCGAGGGTGCCCGGAGCCTGCGCGTGTCCACCGCGACCATTGCGCCGGATCTGGCGATACGTTCGGCGCCCGTCAGGGATCCGACGGCGTTTCTCGAAGCGAGCTTCAAGCAAGGCGAGGACGCGCCGCTGTTGCCGGGCCGCGTGGCGATCTATCGCGACGGCGTGTTTGTCAGCCGCGGTCAAATGGCGGCTGCAAGCAAGGACGAGACGGTGCGGCTCGGTTTCGGCGCCGACGACAAGGTGAGCATCGAACGCGCCGTCGTCAAGCGCAACGAAGGATCGGCGGGCCTGATCGTGACGACATCGAAGACCGACGAACGCGCGTTCAAGACCAGCGTGCGCAACGGTCACGATTTCCCGATCCGGATCGCCATCGAGGATCAATTGCCGGTCAGCGAAAACGAGGACATCGTTGTTGACATGCTGCCGTCGACGACGCCACCGACCGCGACCAATGTGCGCGACCGGCGCGGCGTGCTCGAATGGGCGTTCGAGGCGAAGCCCGGCGAGGCCAGGGACATCATGTTCGCATGGCGCGTGCGCTGGCCCAAGGACAAGGGCGTCGTCATGATCCCGGCCGGGTGACGGCCGCGGTCAGACGCCCTCGTAGACCAGCCGTGTGAAGAAGCCGGGATCGATCACGAACTGGCCCCATTTCGCATCGAAGGCCGCGGTCGGTTTGGCCGCGACCGTCTCGTCGCGTGACCGGCCCTCTCTCTTGAGCTTCGCGACGTTGTCCCTGACCGCGACCAGCATGTCGCGGAATTCCTTCAGCTCGGCCTTGTTGCTGACCGGCCTGCCGTGGCCCGGAATGATAATGGTATCGGCGGTCGTGGCGGCCAGATTGGTCTCGCACGCCGCGATCATCCCGTCGATGCTGCCGCCGGTCGAATAGTCGATGAATGGATAGATGCCGTTCCAGAAGGTGTCGCCCACATGAACGACATTGGCTTCGGTGAACGTGACGGAGATATCGCTGTCGGTGTGGGCGGGCCCGTAATATTTCAGGCCGATCGACGCACCGTTGAGCTTGAGGCTGTGCTCCTTGGCAAAGACCTCGCTCGGAATGCCGCTAGCGGCCAGCGGCAGGAAATTGTAATCCCAGTCCTCGACGCGCTGCACCTCCGAAAGATATTTGCGGGTGTTTGCCTGCGCGAT
This sequence comes from uncultured Alphaproteobacteria bacterium, assembly GCA_963831585.1. Classification (GTDB taxonomy): domain Bacteria; phylum Pseudomonadota; class Alphaproteobacteria; order Rhizobiales; family Xanthobacteraceae; genus Bradyrhizobium. The sequence goes on from CAWHRA010000020.1 coordinate 90,385, forward strand.
GATCCTCGCCCCGGCTGCATGCAGCCAGGCATTGCCGTCGGCGTGATCGAAGTGCCAGTGCGTGTTGACAAGATGGGTTATGGGGTCGGCGCCGAGCGCATCGAGCGCCTTGGTAAGCTGCGGGCGCGACACGCTGATGCCGGCATCGATCAGCACCTTGCCGTCGGGTCCGGTCAGCACGGCGATGTTGCCGCCGGAGCCCTCCAATACGCTGATATTGTCGCGCAGCCTGTAGGTGACGATCGGCGACACCGCGGCGCTGTCCTTGATCAGGCTGACGAGGCCGCGCGCCTCGGCGAATGCCTCGCGCGGCGTAAGCCAGCCTGCGCCGGCGGCATAAGCCGCTCCTCCGACGCAGCACAGGCAAAAGCCCCGCCGCGACAACAATTCCTTCCTTGCAGTGTCCATGTTTCCCGTCCCTTTTCGACAACCTCGATGGTTATGAGGTCGGCTGCGGGGGCCGGTCTTTCAGTTTCGAACGAACGCGAGAAGATCGATGTCGAGCCGGGTTTCTAGCTATTCGGGCCGCGGTCCATCCCGATGGGCTGCCAGCGCCGGAGCGAGGTGTTCTGCAGCACCGACGGGTTGACGCAACTGACCGGCCACATGCCCTGCAGCACCAGCGACAATTCGTAGCCGACGCGCCGCTTGCGCGCCTCGTCGAAGCGCGCCGAGGCGGAAGCGACGTGCGCGGTCAGCGTGACATTCTCCATGCCGAGCATCGGATTGTTGTGGGATGGCGGCTCCTTCTCCAGCACGTCGAGCGCGGCGTGGGCGATCCAGCCTTCCTGCAGCGCCTTGATCAGCGCCTCCTCGTTCACGGTCGCGCCGCGGCCGGTATTGATGAAGATCGCGCTCTTCTTCATCTGGCGGAAATGGGTTTCGCCCAGCATGTGGTGGACTTCGGGCCGTGCCGGCGCGTGCATCGATACGAAATCGGACTGCGACAGCACCTCCGACAGCGTTGCCGGAAGCACGCCGTGATCGGAAATCAGCGTCTCCGAGATGAAGGGATCGTAGGCCATCATCCGCAAGCCGAACGGTGCTGCGCGTTTGGCCACTGCGCGCGCCACCCGTCCGAACGAGATGAAGCCCAGCGTCTGCCCCATCAGTCTCGGAATCTTCAGGAGCGCCGGACGGCCTTCGGTCCAGCGGCCCTGGCGAACCATCTTGTCCTGTTCGACCAGGCGGCGGAATCCGGCCAGCAGCAGCATCATGGCGTGGTCGGCGACTTCCTCGATGAACGTGTCGGGGATATTGGTGACGGGAATCCCGCGCGCGGTGGCGGCCTTGACGTCGACGCTGTCGACGCCGACGCTGCCGAGCGTGATGACCTTGCAGTTCTCCAGGGCATCGATGATCGTCTTCGAGATCGGCAGGCCTTTGGCATAGATGGCGTCGGCGCCCCTCGCGGCCTCGATGAACTCCGCCTCGCTGGCGGGCGCCTCGATGATCTCGGCGCCGATGGGATCGAGCGCCTCTTTTTCAAATGCGTAGCCGCCACCCGCGACCGTGAAGCTCGCGCCCTTCGGCGTTACAACCCTGAATTTCGGCATTTCCCTTTTTCCCCCGATTTGACGCTTCGGTGTTGGTTATGGCCGCAAAACCGCGCCTCCGATTTCGCCGTCTTGTTCAGCATCGCACACAACCCCGGCTGCTTCAAAGCAGCAGCGGCGTTACATCAGGTAATTCTACGTAGCGGTGGCCCGGCTTCGTAAGGGAACTCTAAGGGGTTTCACCATAGCGTGATGGGAGAAGTTTCGCCAATTCCCCCGCCATTCTCCGGAGACATCCCGTGAAGCTGACCAATCTGACGATCACCCCCAAGCTCGGCATCTTGGTGGGCGTGACCTTGTTCGGCCTCTGCATCGCCGGTGCGCTGGCGGGTTATCTGATGCAGCGCGAGATGCTGAACTCCCGGATCGATCAGACTCACGCCATCGTCGATATGGCACGCAACATGGCCGCGGGGTTGCAGAAAGAGGTCGAGGCCGGCAAGCTCACCAAGGAGGCTGCGCTGGCCGAATTCGGCCGCCGCGCCAACGCGATGACCTACGACAATGGCGCCGGCTACCTGTTCGGCACGTCGTTCGACGGCATCACGGTGCTGTCGCCCGATCCCAAGCAGGTCGGGACCAATCGCATGGAGGTTGTGACCAACGGCCGAAAGCTCTCCCACGAATTGATGGATGGCGTGAAGGCCAATGGCGAAATCCTGTTGACCTATGAATACGTCAAACCGGGCACCGATAAGCCGATCCGCAAAATCGGCTATGCCGTGAACGTTCCCGGCTTCAATATGTATCTCGGCACCGGCGCCTATCTCGACGATCTCGACGCCAAGCTGAAGCCGATCGAGTGGCTGCTGGGCTTTGCCATCCTCGGCATCGCGATCATCTCGGGCAGCATCGCCTGGCTGATCAGCCGCAGCATCAGCATTCCGCTCGGCCGGCTCGGCGACCGCATGAAGGCGCTGGCCAACGGCGAACTGGAAGGCGACATCCCCGGCATCGGCCGCGGCGACGAAGTCGGCGCGATGGCCGCCACCGTCCAGATATTCAAGGACAATGCGGTGCGCATCCGCGGGCTGGAAAAGGCCGAAGCCGAGACCCAGGGGCGGGCCGCCGCCGAGCGCCGCGCCGCCATGGAAAGCCTCGCCAACGACTTCGAGCGCAGCGTCAACGGCATCGTCCGCTCGGTGTCGACGGCTGCCGCGGGCATGCAGACCACGGCGCAATCCATGACGGCGACCGCGAGCGACGCCAGCGCGCGCGCCGCCACCGTCGGCTCGGCCTCCGAAAGCGCTTCCAACAATGTCGGAACGGTCGCAGCCGCCGCCGAAGAGCTGTCGAGCTCGGTCACCGAGATCTCCCGCCAGGTGACGCGCTCCAGCGAGATCGCCAGCAAGGCGGTGGGCGATGCCGAACGCACCAACGCCACCGTGCAGGTGCTGTCGACCGGCGCCGAGAAGATCGGCGAAGTCGTCAAGCTGATCCACTCGATCGCGGCGCAGACCAACCTTCTGGCGCTGAACGCCACCATCGAGGCGGCGCGCGCCGGCGAATCCGGCCGCGGCTTTGCCGTGGTCGCCTCCGAGGTGAAGGCGCTGGCCAACCAGACCGCCAAGGCCACCGAAGAGATCTCCGCCCAGGTGGCGGCGATGCAGTCGTCGACCAGCGATGCGGTGGCGGCGATCAGCGGCATCACCCAGACCATCGCGCAGATGAGCGAGATCACGGTCAGCATCTCGACCGCGATCGACCAGCAGGGCGATGCGACGCGGGAGATCGCGCGCAACATCCAGTCGGTGGCGGCGGGCTCGAACGAGATCAGCGCCCATATCGGCGGCGTCACCAGTGCGGCGACCGCGACCGGCAAGGCGGCAACCGACGTGCTCACCAACGCCCGCGAACTCGACAACCAGTCGGGCATGCTGCGCAGCGCGGTCGACGGCTTCCTCGCCAAGGTCCGCGCCGCGTAAGCCCGGATACGTCGGAGATCGTAGGGTGGGCAAAGCCAGCCGGTCGCGCGAACGCGCGCCCGATGATAAACTCAGCGTGCCCACCATGCAGAAAATCGCCAAATGACAAGATGGTGGGCACGGCGCTAAGCGCGCCTTTGCCCACCCTACGGCTTCGGCGCAAGCACGCTATGCGGCCGATGCCTGCCGCGAGGCGATCACCACGCCGGCGAGCACCAGCAAATAGCCGACCAGGTGGAACAGCCGCGGATGTTCACCCAGCAGCAGGATCGCCATCGCCGAGCCGAACACCGGCACCAGGTGAAAGAACGGCGCGGCGCGGTTCGGCCCGATCAGCGCGATGCCGCGATTGAAGAAGAGGTACGCCAGCGTCGACGGAAAGATCACGACATAGATCAGCGTCGCGACCGTGAGGGCATCTGACTGCAGCCTGAAGCCGGTCGAATATTCCCAGAGCGCGAACGGCAACAGCAGCAGCGCGCCGCAGCCGGTGGTGCACACGATCAGCGATAATTGATGGGTCTTGGGCCGGCGCGGCATCAGCGCCGAATAAAGTCCGAACGCGAGCAGGGCGCCGGCGAACATCACGTCGCCCTTGTTGAACCGGATACCGGCCAGCGCGCCGAAATCGCCGCGCAGGATGATGGTGAGAACGCCTGCCAGCGAGATGGCGATGCCGGCGAGCTGCGCCCAGGTCAGCCTGACGCCGAACAGCATCAGCGACCACAGCGCCACGAACAGCGGCCCGGACGACTGGATCAGGAGCGCGTTCAGCGCCTGGGTGTACTGCAGCGCCCAGTAGGACAGGGCGTTGTTGATGGCAAATCCGGTCGCCGACAGCACCACCACCAGCGGCAGCCGCGCCCGCAAGGCCGGCCAGTCGCGCCGCAGATGGGGCCTTGCGAATGGCAGCAGCATGAGGAATGCGCCGACCCACCGCACGCAGGACAGCGTCATCGGCGGCACATGGCCGGCGGCATAGCGCCCAAGTACGATATTGCCGGCCCAGAACAGCGAGGTCAGGCTCAGCAGCAGATAGGGCTGATGGATGAGCCACCTGACCGGATCATGGGCAGGCGGCGCTGGCGGGGGGTTAGTCATCGTTTCCGGCCAGTTGTGCCGGATTCTCGTCCCGCGACAAGTGCCGTGCCTGCAATGCTACAATGCCCCGATCTTACCTGATGCAGCGGAGGAGCCGGCCATGGCCGTGGATCTGTTGAATATCGATGGGCTTGAGGACATGGAGCACCAGGGGCCGATCGTCATGGTCAACCTGATGCGCTTCCACGATCGCTCGCTCGATGGCGACGGCACGGGCTGGGACGCCTATTTGCGCTACAGCGCCCTGACGGTGCCGATGATCAAGGCGCGCGGCGGCACGCTCTTGTGGACCGGCGACGCCAAGGCGGTCGCGCTCGGCAGGCAGGACGGCAACCAATGGGATTACCTGGCGCTGGTCTACTATCCGTCCGTCGCCGCCTTCATCGACATGATGAGTTCGGCGGATTACGAGAGCAAATGCGACCCGCACCGCCGCAACGGCTGCGCCGAGCATGTGATCATCTGCACCAGGGAATCCTACAGCAAGTTCAAGGTGGGGTAGTTTGTTTCCAGAGTGGGGGCTTTATCCTTCGAGACGCGGCTGGGCCGCTCCTCAGGATGAGGTCCAGATTCCTTTTTAGTCCAAGACCCTCAGTCCAAGACCCTCATGGTGAGGAGCGCGGCAACGCCGCGCGTCTCGAACCATGCGGCCCGGTTGCACGATCAGCCGATTTCCCCGCGCACGATGGCCGCCGCATCGCACATCGCCTTCAGTTTGCCGAAGGCGGTCTGGCGCGGCATGTATTTCATGCCGCAGTCGGGCGCGGGAATGAGCCGCTCCGCCGCCACGTATTTCAGGCCGTGCCGGATGCGGTCGGCAACGATCTCCGCGGTTTCGATCTCGGGGTTGCCGAGGTCGAGCACTCCCAGCATGATCTTCTTGGCCGAGAGATCGCGCAGCACGCCGAGATCGAGCTTCGGCTGTGCCGCCTCGATCGAGATCTGATCGGCGCTGGTGTCGGCCAATTCGGCCAGGAACGAATAGCCGGCCGGCTTGGTCGAGCCCGGCACCACCGCGGCATAGCCGAAACACAGATGGACCACGGTCGGCACCGTGATGCCCTTGAGCGCGCGGTTGATCGCCTTCACCGCGTAACGCTTCGCGAGATCCGGATTGTTGCGCACCCAGGGCTCGTCGAGCTGGATGACGTCGGCGCCGGCCTTCTGGAGGTCGAGCGCCTCGGCATTGACGGCGTCGGCGAACGCCATCGCGAGCTCTTCGTCGTCCTCATAGAACTCGTTCCTGGCCTGCTGGCTCATGGTGAACGGGCCGGGTAGCGTAATTTTCGCCGCGCGGTCGGTGTTGCGCCGGAGAAACTCCATGTCGCGCAATTCGACCGGCCGGATCCGGCTGACAGGGCCGACGACGCGCGGCACCGGCGTGTCCTGTCCCGACCGTGACTTGATGATCGCGGGATTGTCGATATCGATGCCCGCGAGCGCGGTGGCGAAGCGGTTGGAATAGCTCTCGCGGCGGATTTCACCGTCGGTGACGACGTCGATGCCGGCGCGCTCCATGTCGCGGATGGCGACGACGGTGGCGTCGTCCTGGGCTTCCTCGAGATGTTCTTGTGGAAGCCGCCACATCGCGTGCATGCGCGTGCGCGGCACCGATTTCGACAGCATGGCGCGGTCGACCAGCCATTCCGGCTGCGGATAGCTGCCGACAACCGTGGTCGGCAGCAGATGCTTCGGCATGTTCACGATGCTTCTCCTTGTTTCCTTATGAGGTCGTCGGCGCGCTCAGGCGGCGCGCTCGGCCGCAACGGCGACTTCGTCCTTGACCGGATTGCGCAGGATCCCGATCCCGGAAATCTCGACCTCGACCACGTCGCCTTCCTTCATCCAGAGCGGCGGCGTCCGATAGGCGCCGACCCCGCCGGTGGTGCCGGTGACGATGACGTCGCCGGGCGCGAGCTCCGTGAAGGTCGAGCAATAGGCGATCAAAGCGGGCACGTCGAACACCAGATCGGAAATAGGCGCGGCCTGCACCTCCATGCCGTTCAGACGCGTTGCGATCGTTTGCTTGCTGACATCGGGGATATCGTCCGTCGTCACCATCCACGGCCCGAAGCCGCCGGTGCCCATAAAGTTCTTGCCGGGCGCGAATTGCGAGGTGTGCCGCTGCCAGTCGCGGATGCTGCCGTCATTGTAGCAGGCATAACCCGCCACGTGCGAAAGCGCCTTCTCGCGCGAAATGCGGCGGCCGCCCTTGCCGATGATCACGGCCAACTCGCCCTCGTAATCGAAGCGCTCGGATTCCAGCGGCCGGATCATCGGCTGGCCGCTGCCGACCTGGCTGTTGGCAAAGCGGGTGAAGATCATCGGATGCGGCGGGGTAGGGTGGCCGCTCTCGGCGAGGTGGGTGGCGTAATTGACGCCGATGCAGAAGATCTTGTCGGGATCGGGAACGGTCGGCAGCAGTTCGACTTCGGCCAGTGCGTAGTCCGGCCGCTCGCGCTGCAGCTTCTCCAGCTCATCAAGGCTGCCGCGCGCCAGCAGCGCCTTCAGCGTCGGGAAAGTCTTCAGCCGGCGTCCGGCATCGATGATGCCGCTGTTCGTCACGATGCCGTAGCTCGCGACGGAGCCAGCCTTGAAGCTTGCGATTTTCATGGGGTTACACCTTCTTCTTCGATTGACGATACGTAAGGCTTGATGGGCAGCACGATCTTGCCGGCTCGGATCGGAACGCAATCCGGCGGGAATTCCTGGCGGAAACGGGCGCCGGCTTCAGTGGCGGAATCGAGGAAGGTTTCGAGATGGCGCATGGCGCCTGAGGGCAGGTCGTGCAGCACCATCAGGCTCCACGCTTGCGCGCGGCACTGCGCCAGCGCGCGCTCGGTCCAGCCGTCCGGATCGTCCCAGTCGCGCGGGATCGCGTTCCACAGCACGCAGCTATAACCGCCCCGGCAGAGATGCTCGACCACCGAGGGTTTTAGCAGCCGTTCGTCGAGATTGCCTCCGCCGCCGAACGGCCTGAACCAGGCTTGCGGATGGGCGAGATCGCCGATCACGGCTTGGGTGCGGGCGATTTCATGTTGGGCCGCGTCGGGATCGTGCTGCAGGCCGAGCGGCACCGAATGCGTATAGGTGTGGTTGCCGATCCAGTGGCCATCGTCACGGGCCCGCGCCGCAAGCCGGCGGCGCGTGGGATCGGCCAGTTTTTCGCCGATCACGAAGAACGTGGTCTTGATGCTGCGCTTGGCCAGCGTCTCGAGTACCTGCGGCGTCACGTCCGGCTCGGGGCCGTTGTCAAACGACAATGTCAGATCGAACACTTCAAAAACTCTCCGTCAGGTCGCCGGCTGGATCGCGGCGACGGGGATATCTTCCGCCGCGCGCTGGCCGGCGCGGGTGCCGGTCTGCCAGATCGCGGCCTTGCGCTCGATCCACTTGATCGCGGCGTTGAAGGCGATCGCCATCGCCAGCACCAGGAGCACGCCGGCGAAGACATGCGGGCTGTCGAGAATGGTGCGATAGCGCGAAATCAGGTAGCCGATGCCGGCCGGGGAGATCAGCATCTCCGACACCACGACGCCGACGATGACCAGCGCGCCGCCGACCCGCAATCCCGACAGCACCGTCGGGATCGCGGCCGGAATGATGACACGGATCAGCCGCTGGCTGAGCGTTGCGCCCATGCTGCGCGCGGCCAGCACCAGTTGCGGATCGATGGTCTGGATACCCGCGGCGGTCGCCAGCATCGTCGGCAGGAAGCCGTAAATGGAAGCAAAGGCGATCTTGGATTCCGAGCCGATGCCGAGCCACACCGTGAAGACGGGATAGAGGATCACCAGCGGCACCGCGTAGAGCGAGGAGATCATCGGCATGATCAGGATGCGCGGACCGGGCAGGCTGCCGACGATGGCGCCGGCCAGGATGCCGCCGCCGCAGGCGAACACCATGGATACAGCCACTTCATAGAGCGTCACGACAAGCGCATGGCCGTACTCGCCGGCCTCGTTCCAGCCGGCGGCAATGGTCGAGGACAGCGACGGCAGGAACAGTTCGGGGATAAGACCCGCGCGCGGCAGCACCTCCCACAGCACGATCAGGGCGATGACGATGAGGCGGCGCAGCGCGGTCGACGACATGGCCATGCTCACGCGGTTTTGCGGATATGGCGCCAGATGCGGTCGCGCAGCGTTCCGAACGTATCGCCGGAGAGCATCTCGTAGGTGCGCGGGCGCGGCAGCGGGATCGTGAGCTGGTCGACGATGCGGCCGGGCCGCGCCGACATCACGATCACCTCGTCGGCGAGATAGACCGCTTCGGTCAGGCTGTGGGTGACGAACACCACGGTCTTGCCGGTCGCGGCCCAGATGCGCAGCAGTTCGTCGCCCATGGTCATGCGGGTCTGTTCGTCGAGGGCTGCGAACGGCTCGTCCATCAAGAGCACCGGCGGGTCCTGCACCAGGCCGCGGGCGATCGAGACGCGCTGCTTCATGCCGCCGGAAAGCTCGTGCGGATGCCGCTTGCCGAAACCTTCGAGACCGACCAGCTTGAGCGCATCCTCGGCCTTGGCGCGCCGCTCGGCTTTCGCAACGCCCCGCAGGGCCAGCGGGAATTCGACGTTCTCCTCGGCGGTCAGCCAGGGAAACAGGCTCGCCTCCTGGAACACCACGCCGACGCGGTTCGGATCGGGCTGCGGGATCGGTGCGTCGTTGATCAAAATGGTGCCTGATGTCTGCTGGCGCAGGCCGGCCATCATCATCAACAGCGTCGATTTTCCGCAGCCGCTGGGGCCGACCAGCACCACGAAGCGGCCGGGCTTCACCTCGAGCGAGATGTCCGACAGCGCCACCACGTCCTGCGTCGAGGTCTTGAAGACCTGGCCGACATTGCTGACCCTGATGGCGCCGGCGCGCGGGGCGGGCTTGAGCGGGGTTATGTTCGCCAATGACTGCATCGTGTTTCCACCGATCTGACGAGTTCGTTGAAGGTCATGGCAATCGCGGCGATCATCACCACGCCGGCGAGCAATTGCTTCATCTGGAAGTTTTCGCCCCAGGTGGCGATCTGGTGGCCGATGCCGTCGCGCGAGGCATACATCTCGGCCAGGATGACGCCGGTGAGGTTGAAGATCATGGAGATCCGCAGCGCTTCCAAGAGCACCGGAAGCATGCTGGGCAGATAGACGCGCCACGCCGTCTGCAGCGGCGTCGCGCCATAGGAGCGCGCGACGGTGAGGTGATCGACCTTGACCGACTCCACCGCCGTCGTCGTCGACATGATGACGATGAAGATCGTCGAGAAGAACCCGAAGCCGACCTTCTGGGAGAAGCCGACGCCGAACACCAGGATGAACATCGGCAGAAAGATCGATTTCGGAATGCTGAAGGCGAAGAACAGCAGCGGCTTTGCGACTTCGGCGAAGTAGCGGTTCTCCGCGATCAGGAAGCCGATCATCGCCCCGCAGGGGACGGCGAGAACGAAGGCGATCAGCACCTCGCTTGCGGTTACTGCAAGATCGTTACGCACGCTGGCACGCTGCAGGAGTTCCCACAGCGTGGCCAGCGTATCGGAGGCCGAAGGCAACAGCCGCGGATTGACGACGCCGGTCCGCGACAGGATTTCCCACAGCGCGAACACCGCCACCACGATGGCGATGCGCGCCAGCTTCACCCCGAGCGTTGCGGTCATCGGCTCCGCCTCAGGCCTTGGTCGGAACCGGCTTGAACTGCGTCGACACGATGTCGGCCGCCGGAACCAGATCCTTCATGCCGCCGAGTTTTGCCATATCAAGGGACAGTTGAAGCGCTCCGATGGTGTTGGGCGCGCCCATGTTGCCGTCGGTTTCCAGCTTCATGATGGTGTTTTCGTATTCCAGCGCCGCGATCTCCGGCGGGATCTCGTAGAGTTCGGCGATTAGCTTGACGGTCGCGTCCTTGTTGCCGCGCATGAAGGCCAGCGCGCCGTAGAGCGCGTTCAGCGTCTTCTGCACCATCTCGGGCTTTTCCTGGCAATATTTGTCGGGCGCAATCCAGCCCGCGGTGAGGCTCGGCGGCACCGCAGAGGCGTAGTCGAGGATGGCGCGCGCCTCGCCGGACTTGGCGATCTGGAAGCTGAGCGGGGAGTAGACCACGGCGGCATCGACATTGCCGGCGAGCAGGTTCGGCACCAGGCCGCCGCCGCCGACGGGGACGCGGGTGAACTCGATCTTCTTCTCCTGGATGGTCCACAGCGCCAGCAGGTCCGAGCCGGAACCGGCCGAGGTGATGGCGACCTTCTTGCCGTTGAGATCCTTGACGTCGAGCGTCGAATTCTTCAGCACCATCAGCTGCCAGCCGTAATTGCCCATGCAGGCATTGGCCACGACCTTCGACATCACGCCCTTCTTGCGGCCGGCGGCCGGCAGCGAGGGCGCGTCGAGAATGACGTCGGCGGCGCCCGCCGCCATGGCCTCGAAGGTCTCCGCGCCGCCGCGATAGATCGTGAGCTCGGCGGTGATGCCTTCCTTCTCGAACAGTTTTTGCCGCACGGCTGTTTCGGCGATGGTGGTCGGCCAGTAGGTCTTGGTCGGCAGGCCGATGCGGACCTTGTCGGCGGCTCTCGCGACGCCCGGCAGGACGAGGGCGGTTGATGCGGCCATGGTGGCCAGCAACTGGCGGCGTGTGAAGCTCATTTTGACGTTTCCTCTGTTTTTCATTGTGGGTTGATTGGAGTCTTCGCGCTCCTCGGTTCAAACGGTCGTCGGCACCTCCGAAAGGCGGGGGGCGGCGAGTTCGACGAATTGCATGGTGGTCAGAAAGTGGGTCGTCAGCGCCGCGACGGCGGCGTCGGCATCGCGGGCAAGCACGGCATGGACCACCGCGGCATGTTCGGCCTCGACGTCGCGGGATTTTCCGGTCTCGCGGATCGAAAGCCTTCGATAGCGCTCGCTCTGTTCGTGCAGCACGTCGCGGAATCCAAGCAGCCAGTGCGAGCCGCAGGCATTCACCAGCGCGCGGTGGAAAATTCGATGCCGCGCGATCCACTCCTCGTTGTGCTTCATCGGATCATCGGGATGACGCTGCGGAACCGCGCAGAGCGAGGCAAAGGATGATTCCACCGCATTCAGCCAGGCCTGGTCGCCGCGCTCGATCGAGCGGCGCAGCGCCAGGCCCTCGATGTCGATGCGGGTGCGCGTGACGTCTTCGAGGTCGGCCGGCGACACCGGGCTGACCCGAAAGCCACGCTGGTCGGAAGCCTGCACCAGCCCGTCGGCGACCAGCCGCGACAGTGCTTCGCGCACCGCCGCAAGGCTCACCGAAAACTGTTTTGCCAGACCCGCGATGTGGAGTTTCTGGCCGGGAACGAGCCTCGCCGAAAGGATGTCGGCGCGCAGACGCTCGAGCACAGCCGAGGTCAGGCTCCGCGGCCCGCCCCCTCCCTGCACGTCAAAACCGAACGCAATACTCTCCATGGCGGCGCAAACTGGCAGGCCAAGCAACAATCGTCAATCGAAAATCGATTTTTTCCTTGGCGAGGATGGCAGCTTCCGGATAATGCGGAAGATCATCTCCCCCGCCAGGATGGCTGAAAACGATGGATGCGATCTCGGCAGACCGACGCAAGACCAGTCTGGTGACACCAGATGGCATCGAGATCGTACTGGAGGAGGCGGGTAATCCGGCCGGCGCGGGGATTGTCTTCATCCACGGGTTTTCGATCAGCCGGCTGTGCTGGATGAAGCAGTTGCGCGGGGAGCTGGCGCGCGATTTCCGCATGGTCGCCTACGATTTGCGCGGCCACGGCGAATCCACAAAACCGTCGGATCCGGCATTTTACCGCGAGGGTCACCGCTGGGCTGGTGAACTGGCCGCCGTGATCGACGCCGCGCAAATGCGCAAGCCGGTGCTGGTCGCCTGGTCCTATGCCGGGCGCATCGTCGCGGATTACTTACGCCATTTCGGCACCAAGGCCATCGCCGGCCTCAACATCATCGGCGCCAAGACCAATTCGGATCCGGCTTTCAATGCGCCGCTGCTGGCGCCACATCAGCGCGGAATGGCGTCCGACGATCTCGAAACCAACGTGCGCAGCACGATCGCCTTCATTGAGGCCTGCGCGCGGCAATGGGAGGCGTCCGACTTTGCGCAACAACTCGCCGCGGCGATGGTCGTGCCGCCTTATGTGCGGGCGGCGCTGCTCGGGCGGCCGCTCGACGCGGATGATTTGTACCGCGCCATCGACATTCCCGTGCTCTTTTCGCACGGCGCGCATGACCCGATCGCGCCCCTCGCGGCGGCACAACACGGCCACGCGATCACGCCGAATTCGCAGCTTTCGGTTTACGAGAATGCCGGGCACGCGCCGTTCATGGAGGCGCCCGAACGGTTCAACCGGGAGCTCGCGGAATTCGTGGCGCGCTGCAAAGCGTAACTTCCTCAGATCCGGCGCACCAGATCGGACGTGATCTCGCCGATGCTGCGGATGCCGAGCAGCGCCATGTCGCGGTCGACCTCGTCCCGAAGCAAAGTGAGGGCGCGCCGCACGCCGGCTTCGCCGGCAATGACCGCGGCATACAGGAACGGCCGGCCGACAAAGACAAAGTCGGCGCCGAGCGCGAGCGCCTTGAGCACGTCGGTGCCGCGCCTGATGCCGCCATCGACCATCACCGTCATGCCGTTCGCCTCGGCCGCGATCTCCGGCAGCGTGCGCAGCGCGGACACGGTGTGGTCGAGCTGGCGGCCGCCATGGTTGGAGACGAGCACGCCGTCGACGCCGCTCTCGCGCGCGATCCGCGCGTCCGCCGGCGCGATCAGGCCCTTGACCACGAGCTTGCCCTTCCAGCGCTTGCGGATCAGCTCGACATGCTTCCAGGCGAGCTGGTCGCGCTTGCCGATATTGCGCATCAGGTTCTTGGCCAACACCGGCGGCCCGCGCATCGCGTCCATGTTCTCGAAATGCGGCATGCCGTGATTCATCAGCGTGCGGGCCCAGATCCCGAACAGCCAGTGCGGATGGGTTGCGATGTCCCAGGCAATCTGCGGCGTGATCGCCAGCGGGACCTGGAATCCGTTGCGGATATTGTTCTCGCGGTTGGGCGGCACCGGCACGTCGGCGGTGACGACGAAGGTGTCGTAGCCGGCGTCCGCGACCCGGTCGACCAAGGGCTCGATGCGGGCGGGATCGCCGGCCAGATAAGCCTGGTACCAGGCGGCGGGGTTTTCGCGCCTGACGTCCTCCAGCGTGATCAGGGACGAGGCGGAAAGGCACATCGGCACGTTCATGCCGGCGGCCGCGCGCGTCAGCACGATGTCGCCGCGATAGGCGCACAGCGCGGACGAGCCCATCGGGGGAATGCCGAACGGCGCCGCATAGGTCTTGCCGAACAGGGTCGTGGTCTGGTCGCGGCCCGAGACGTCGTTGAGCACCCGCGGCACGAAACCGTATTCGTCGAAGGCGCGGCGATTGTCGCGCAGTGCGGCGTCGGTCTCGACGGCGCCGGAAATGTAGCCGTACAGGAATTTCGGCAGCCGGCGTCGGGCGGTCGCCTCGAAATCGTCGAGCGAAAGATAGCGCTGCAAATGGCGCGGCACGGCGCTCTCGGCGCGCTGCACGGTCGGCGGCGGGGCAGTGACGTTCGACGTTCGATCGTGCATGACGGCAAGCGGTCCATGTTCGATGGCTGTGACGGCGATGGTCCGACACGGCGAAATCGCGGTCAACGTCCGCTTCAGGGTTTATTCGTCGAATCCGCTTTGGCCTGCTTCCGCGACGCAACAAAAACACCCGTCAGCACCAGCGCAAAGCCGATGATGTGGAACAGCTGCGGGCGTTCGCCGAGGAAGACGATCGCCATCACCGATCCGAACACCGGCACCACATGAAAGAACGGCGCGGCGCGGTTGGCGCCGATCAGCTGGATGCCGCGGTTGAAGCAGAGATAGGCGATGGTGGAGGGAAACACCGCGACGTAGAACAGCATCAGGAGATTGTTGGTATCGAGTTGCATCACCGGGCGCGTCAGCAACTCCCGGATCAAGAAGGGAATGAGGCAGGCCGCGCCGCAGCCGAAGGTGAAGGCCACGAACGACAGGCCGTGAATCTCGGGCCGCTTCAGCGTCAGCACCGAATACAGCCCGAAGATCACCAGCGCGACGGTGAAGATGAGGTCGCCCTTGTTGAACTCGATGCTCTTCAGCGTGGTCAGGTCGCCGTGCAGCAGGATCACCAGCACGCCGGTCAGCGACAGCACGATTCCGCCGGCCTGCGCCAGCGTCAGCCGGACGCCGAGCAGGGCGAGCGACCACACCGCAACGAACAGCGGGCCGGCCGACTGCAACAGCAGCGTGTTCAGCGCCTGGGTATATTCGAGCGCCCAGTATTGCAGGGTGTTGAAGATGCCGATGCCGGTGATGGAGAGCACGATCATGGTGCCGAGCTTGCCGCGAATTGCGGCCCAGTCGCGCTTCAGGTGGCTCCAGGCAAGTGGCAGAACGATCAGGAACGCCAGCGACCAGCGCATGAACGACAATGTCACCGGCGGAATGTGGCCGGCGGCGAGGCGGCCGACGATGGCGTTGCCGGCCCAGCACAAAGCGGTGATGCAGAGCAGCAGATAGGGCTGGTTGGCGAGCCAGTTGCCGGAGGTGGCAGCGCCGGTGGTTCGGTCGGAGGCAGACATGGAGCGGTGGTTCTGGCCCGGGTTCAAAGACGCCGCGGCCCCCGGTCCGGCGTTGCCCGCCGGACCGGTTCTTAAGCCCGGCCCGCTCACAGACACGGATTTTCGGCCGGGTTCAATGGCGCAGGATGCATCGCGACCATGCGCAAGGCGACATTCCAGGGTTGCACCGCCCTGGCGTTGGAAATCAAAGGCGCCCCGGTCTACCCTGCGGCGATGTTGCGAAAGTTGATTCTCGCTTTGGCGATCGGCACGGCCTGTTCGGGAACGCCGATGGCGGAACCGCGGTCCGGTATCGACCTTTCAGCGATCGACCCATCGGTGCGGCCGCAGGACAATTTCTGGCTATTCGCCAACGGCAAGTGGCTCGCGGCGACGCCGATCCCGGCCGATCGCGCCGCCTGGAACACCTTCCAGACGGTGTACGAAACCACCCAACGGCAATTGCGCGACGCGATCGAGGGCATCGATCCCGGCAGCGCCGAAGGCAGCGAGTCGCGCAAGCTTGCGGACTTCTATGGCTCGTTCACGGATGAGGCGCGGGTCGAAACGGCCGGTCTCGACGGGCTGCGCGATCCGCTCGGGCGCATCCATGGCTTGCGCGACAAGGCGGCGCTGCCCTCCTTGTTCGGCGATCTCGCCCGCCTCTGGGTCCGCACCCCCTTCGGCGTCGACGTTTCGCCGGATGAGCGGGACGCGACGGTCTACGTCGCGCATCTGGAGCAGGGCCGGCTCGGCCTGCCGGATCGCGATTACTATCTCAAGGACGATGCGCATTTCCAGGCGATCCGGAAAGCCTATCGCGAGCACATCGTCAAACTGCTGACGCTCGCCGGGGAGCCTGCGGCGGAGGCGGGCGCCGACGGGATCGTCGCCATCGAGACCGCGCTGGCGCGCCTGCAGTGGACGCGGGTGCAGAATCGCGATCCGATCAAGACCTACAACAAGAGCGAGGTTGCGGCGCTGCCGGCGCTGTTGGCGCAAGATGACTGGCCGTCCTATCTTGCCGCTGTCGGCGCCACAGCGGAGATCCGCGCGCTGGTGGTGGCGCAGCCGAGTTACTTCGAAGGTCTTGGCGAGGTGCTGCGCGAGACGCCGCTGGAAAGCTGGCGCGCCTACCTCGCTTACAATCTCCTCAGCAGCTACGCGCCTTATCTCACGGCGCCCTTCGTCGCCGAGGATTTCGCCTTTGAGCAGCACACGCTGCGCGGCGTGCCGGAAATCCAGCCGCGCTGGAAGCGCGCGGTCGCGATGGTCGACCGCCTCGGCGGCTTTGCGCTCGGCCGGCTCTACGTCGAGCGGTACTTTCCGCCGGCCAACAAGGCGCGGGCCGATGCCTTGATCGCCAATCTGATGGCCGCCTATCGCGAGAGCATTGCCGCGCTCGACTGGATGGGTCCCGAGACCCGTCGCGAGGCGCTCGCCAAGCTCGACAGGATCGAGGCGAAAATCGCCTACCCGATGAAGTGGCGCGATTACAGCGGGCTCGAGATCCGCCGCGACGATCTGATCGGCAACGTCATGCGCGCGCGCATGTTCGATCACGCATTCTGGATGGCGAAACTGGGCCGCAAGGTCGATCGCGCGGAGTGGCGCACCGCGCCGCAGACGGTCAACGCCTATTACAGCCCCGGCCGTAACGACATCACGTTTCCCGCCGGCATCCTGCAGCCGCCGTTCTTCGACGCGACGGCCGACGACGCCGCCAATTACGGCGGGATCGGTACGGTGATCGGCCACGAGATCAGCCACGCCTTCGATGACCAGGGCAGCCGCTTCGACGGCGACGGTAACTTGCGCAACTGGTGGACCGAACAGGATCGCAGCCGTTTCGACGCCAGGACCGCGAGCCTCGTCGCGCAATACGACGCCTTTAGCCCGCTGCCCGGCTACCACGTCAACGGCGCGCTGACGCTCGGGGAAAACGTCGCCGACAATGCCGGCATCGCCATCGCCGCGCGGGCCTATCGCCTTTCCCTCGGCGGCTGCGCGGGGCCTGTCATCGACGGCTTTGGCGGCGAGCAGCGTCTGTTCATCGCTTTCGCGCAGATCTGGCGCGACAAGATGCGCGACGCGGCCCGCATCGAGCGTCTCAAGGTGGACCCGCATTCGCCGGGCCAGTTCCGCGCCAACGGCAGCCTGCGCAACCAGGGAGCCTTCGACATCGCCTTCGACGTCAAACCGGGCGACGCCATGTACCTGTCGCCGGAACAGCGCATCTCGCTGTGGCAGGTCGACCGCGACCTGGCTTGCAAGGAGAAGGCGCGTTAGGGAATGGCGGCTGCGATGGCCGGTCAGCTAGAGCTTCGGTTCTGATTAAATCAGAACCGAAGCTTTGGATTCTTTGGTTTGACGCGTTTTCTTCACGCGAACCGGTATCCACTTCGCTCCAAAACGCTCTAGCCGGCGTCGCCGCGACGGTTTGCCTGGCGCTTGACGATCTGCTCGGCGAGGTGAACCAGCATCCGCTTGGTCCTGTTATCGCTCAGTTCGTTGAACGCCCGCAGCAGGCGCAGTTCGAGCAGCGATTGCAGCGAGCCGGCGTTTTGCGTCAACAGATCGGCCGGCTCCTGCTGTTCGACGTTGACGGCGTGGTTGTGAAGGAAGTCGAGCGCTTCGGCGACCTGCAACAGGCGGTTGGCGTCAGCTCCGTTCGATACGTTGCAGTCGTTCTGCCCTTGCTGAAACGCGGCATCGAGCACCTGCGCGAGGTCGGACTGCGAAACCCCGATCGCAAGCCACCTTGCTTTCACGAGCCGGTCGATATTTCCCTCGGTGAGGTTGCCCATTGCTTCGCTCTGCCTTTGCGATCAACCGACTTGCGACCGCGATTCCTTCATGAAACCGGCGAATAAATTCACAAGCGGCTCGCCCTTGTATGATTTCTGCAGATCATTGGGATGGACGAAGTCGTCGCGGAACCAGGGATATTTGCGGCCGTCAAAGGCCTGAATAGTCCACTCGATCAGTTGTTTGACTCGCGGAATCCGCTTCGCGTCGGGATGATAGGTGAGCCAGATATCGAGCTGAAACTTGATATCAAGGTCCAGCGGGATCAACGGCCCGGCGACAGCGGGAATATAAGTCGGCAACCAGCCGATACCGGCGCCTTTGGAAACCGCCCAGACGTGGGCGCTTGAGACGTTGTTGCGCATCGCGACGAAGCCGATCTGCTCGCGACCGGCATACCTGTCGTACATGTCCTGCGCACGGGTTTGATCGGCATCCTGAATGACGATCCGGTGGTTCTGACGGATGTCGTCTTCGTCCTTCGGCATTCCGTATATTTCGACATAGGAAGGGCTGACGAAGGGCATGATGTGGAGGCGCCCGACCTTGACCCGCTTCAGGTCCGGCTTGTTGGGCTCCTCCAGTTGTACGGCGACGTCAGCCTCGAGACGAAGCACGTCCGCGGAACGCATTTCACATTTCAGATCCACAAGCAGGCCTGGATAGACCCGTTGGAATTCGATCAGCCTGGGAGCAACCCAAAACGTGCCCAGCCCCTCGGTGATGGCAAAACGGACCTCGCCGCTCAATGCCGGTGTGGTTCGACTGAGTGCGCGATCCAGGCCGAAGGAAGCCTCTTCCATCCGCTTGGCCGCCTCGAGGACCTGCGCGCCTTCCGGTGTCAGCCTGATGCCGTCGATATGGCGGGTCATCAGCGTGGTCTTGTACGCGTCCTCCAGTTGTAAAATTCGTTTTCGCAAGTAATTTGCGGATGCGTTCAGTTCAATGGCTGAGGCCCGGAAGCTGCCTATCCGGGCCACTTCCAGGAAAATCCGGACCGAATCCCAGTCCGCTATTTTCCCGACCGGGTGTGCACGCTGGTGCGCACCCCTGCTCTCAGGTGAGTGCATACAAGTTCCTCGTTTGCCACCTTCTATTCTTGGCAGAGTTTGGCCAAATCCACAACCTCAAGAGACTGAGTGATGACCGCGCTTGACCTCGATTTCGTTCGCAAGGCCGCGAGGCGAAGTACCGCATCGGGACCCACGCGTTCGCTCGATAAGATGACCATCATGCAAATGGCGAGGCGCACGGTGATTTTCACCGTCGACGCCGCCGGCATTGCCGCGTTGATGGACGCGGCACGAGAAGACATTCCTGGTTTGACCACCAACGGAATCGTTCAGGCGGTGGCGAACCACAATCCCGATACCTTCTGGGCCATCGCCAGGAAGGATAATTTCGACATCGCCTCTCCCACGGGCGAGGGTTTCCTCGCCGTGCTGCCGCTGACGCATGAAGGCACGCGCCGGCTCATCGACGGCAGCCTCGATACGCGCAATCCCGATATCTCTTTCGTGGCGAGGCAATCGGAGCGGCCGGCGGGAATCTATGTCTGGGCGATTCATGCCAAGGGTTCGATCGCTGCCGCGATTCCGCTGGTGCTGCAGAAATTCTCGACGCCGCTTTACCAGGGCGTCAATATCTATTCGCGGCCGATAACCAAGGAAGGCCTTCGGGTTCTGGAGCCGCTCGGGTTTTCTCCGGGAGCACGCTACGACGGCGTGATCGCGTCGCATCTGCAGATGCTGGATCGTTCGCACGAGGCTCCCGCGGCGACCAGGGTTTCCGAACGGGATTCGGTATCCGTCCGGGTCGTTCGTTCGATGGAGGAAATGACCCGGGTGATCGCGATCCGCAGCGCCGTCTATATCGGCGAGCAGCGCTGTCCGTTCGAAGAAGAGTTCGACGGCAACGACTTTTCGGCAACGCATCTGATCTGTCACAAGGGACACGAGCCGGTCGGCTGCATGCGCATTCGATACTTCGCCGATTTCGCCAAGCTCGAACGACTGGCCGTCCGCGACGCGTACCGGAACGCTGGCCTGGCCGGGCAGATCGTCGACACGGCAATCGAGCTCTGCCGGAAGAAAGGCTACCGCGTTCTGTACGCGCATTCGCAGAAGCGACTGGTCAATTTCTGGGAGAAGCGCGGGTTCGTGCGCATGGCGAACGCCCGCGAATTCGCATTCTCGGATTTCGACTATGTCGAGGTCAAGCTCGAAGCCGAGGAACATCCCCACTGTATAACCCTCAGCGACGGTCCGTACGTGCTGATCCGGCCAGAGGGACAATGGGACGTTCCCGGCGTGCTTGAATTGTCGGCGAACCGCAGCGCCTCTGTTGCGCCCAGCTTTGGCTGGTCACGATGAGCTCCGTCATCGATATGCGTTCCTACGTCGGCGCCTCGAGCAGCCGTATGCTGGTCATGGTCGATCTGCAGGAGAAGAACTACGACGAATTGTCGAAAGGCGGCGCGTTCGATCTCTCGCGATCGCTGGACAACTGCATGTCCGCGATACGGCATGCACGGAATCTGGGAATGCCAATCGCGTTCACGCGGCAGGGAGAAAATCAGGGGCTGATCGAGAGGTCGGCCCAGTCCGCGTGGATTTCCGGTTTCGAGCCGAAGCGATCCGACATGGTATTCGAGCGGTCGCAGCCTTCCTGCTATGCCAACCAGCTTTTCGAGGACGTGGTCTCGAGGGTCGGAAGCTTTGTCATTGCCGGCCTTGTTGCCGACGAAGCGTGTCTTGCGACCGCAATAGACGCTTCGCATCGGGGTCATCGCGTGACCTTTCTGAGCGATGCCTCCGCGAGTCGCGGACGAGGTGCGGTCAATGCAGGGGCGGTTCACGCCGTCACGACGAGCGCCATCGAATTGTTCGCCGACATCGTGACCACGCGGCACTGGCTGGTCGCGACTTCGCCGCGCAGTTCCAGGGGACATCGCTATGGATGAACTCAGTGAACGCAGGCTGCGCAACGTCGTTCAGGTCCTGACGGAGCAACGCAACATCGTTGTTTCCCGGGGGGCTTCCTTTGCCGGCCATCTGATCGATCTGGCAATCATGCAGCTTCGCCTCTCGCTTCACGACATCTCCGAGGAGGAACTGTCCGAGTTCTCCAATTGCCTCAGCGTCGGCCTTGTCAGCGGCGACCATCCGGATTGATCGGGGACGTGCCGATGCCGGGCCGTAGATGGATAATCCTGGCGGTTCTGTTCGCGGCGCGCGGGGCAACGGGATTCCAGTTCCAGTCGATCGGATCGACAGCGAACCTCCTGATGCAGGATCTGGGCATCAACTACGCCCAAATCGGCATGCTGCTGGGGGCCTATCTGCTGCCCGGCATCGTCGTCGCATTTCCCGCCGGGTTGCTGGGACAACGCTTTCGGGACAAGACGCTCGGGCTTGCAGGCCTCGCGATGATGGCGGTTTCCGGCATTGCGTTAAGCTGCTCCGACGGCCTGGTGACGGCGCTGGTCGCCCGCACCATCGGCGGCGTCGGCGCGACGATCGTGGTTCTGGTGGCCACCAAGATGACGGTCGACTGGTTCGATCAAACCGAAATCGTGCTTGCCATGTCGCTCTTGCAAATGAGCTGGCCGTTCGGGGCGATGCTCGCTCTGCCCATCCAGGCCCATATCGCTGAGCGTCTGGGATGGCCCGCGGTGATGCTGTCCAGCGCCGTTTGCGCCGCAGCCGTGCTTGGCGCCTTCATGCTGGTTTCGGAACGGGAGCAGCCGGAGCAGGCGGCGGCGGTCGAGCGCGCCGGTCTCCCCGTTGCCGTTGTGCTTCCGGTCACGATCGCCGGGCTGATCTGGGGCGCGATGAATCTCGCTTGCATCCTGTTCTTCAGCTACGCGCCCTTGCTGATCGTGGCGCAGGGATCGACGCCCACGGTCGCGGCCTCCCTGACCAGCCTCGCGATCTGGTTCACGATCCTGGCCATTCCCTCCGGCGGATATCTCGTGCACCGTTCGGGCAAGCCGGTCGCGGCGATCATCGGCTGCGCGCTGGCCGCCGCCGTGGCCCTGGTGCTCTTTGTCAACGGCGTCTTTCCGACGATCTCCTGCCTGTTGTTCGGGGTTGCGGTCGGTCCGCTGTCGGGAGCCATCCTGTCGCTGCCTTCAAGGGTGCTTGGTCCGCGGCAGCGGGCGGTTGGACTTGGCGTGTTCTACACCTGCTTTTATGTGCTCATGGCCGTCGGGCCCCTGGTCGTGGGGCATTTGCAGGACATCTGGCGTTCACCATCGGTCGGATTGATCGCGGGCGCCGTATTGCTCGGCGCCACAGTGCCGCTGTGTCTTGCCTTCGTATTCCTCTCGAAGCCACATCGGCTTGCCGTCCTTGACGGCAGTGCGGAGCTGCGCGCGGCCTCATGAACGGCAGGGCGCGAATCCGCATCCGCCCGCTCACGCCGTCAGCGCCACCACGATCGCGCCAAGCGCCCCGACGACATTTTTCGGGTCGAGCTCGATCTGCAATCCGCGTTGTCCGCCGTTCAGATACACGCTGGTTTCCTCGAGCGCCGTCGCCTCGATGGCGACCGGGACGCGTTTCTTCTGCGCGAACGGGCTGATGCCGCCGACATGATATCCGCTCAGCCGCTCGGCGTCGGCCGGCCGCATCATGCTGGCGGTCTTGCCGCGAAACGCCGCCGCCAGTTTCTTCATGCTGACTTCGCGATCCGACGGCACCACGACGCAGACCGGCTTGCCGTCGACTTCCGCCATCAACGTCTTCAGCACGCGGCGCGGCTCGACGCCGAGCGCCTCGGCGGCCTGCAGGCCGATGCGGTCGGCGTCGGGATCGTAGTCGTAAGCGTGCAGGGCGAATTTGACGCCAAGCCTGCCGAGCGCCTGCGTCGCGCGGGTCGTTTTGGACATGGCGCTGTCGCTCCGTGATCCGTCTTGCGGGGAACGCAACGATAGCAATTTTCCGGACGCTCCGTTAAGTCCGTCCGGTTTGCCGCCTGGGCATCCGCACCGCGAACGGCTTCAACAGCTCGGCGCACACCAGATAGATCACGACCAGCAGGCCGATTCCGGCGAGCATGAGCGGCGGCGGCGCCACGAAGCCGAACCAGCCGCCGACCGGCGTGAACGGCAGGATCATCGCCACCGCCAGTGCGGCCAGCGACGAGGCCGCCAGCACGGGCTGGGGAAGGTTGCTCCACGGCCGGCCATAGGTGCGAATGATGAAGATCACGAGGATCTGCGTCGCCATCGATTCGAGAAACCACGCGGTGCGGAATTCGTCCGGCGTGGCCTTGAACAGATACAGCAGCCCGCCGAAGGTCAGGAAATCGAATATCGACGAAAGCGGCCCCATGATCGCGGCGAACCGGACCAGGCCCTTCATGTCCCACACTTGCGGCCGCGCGGTTGCTTTCGAACTCACGGTGTCGAGGGGGATGCCGAGCTCGGAGAGATCGTAGAGCAGGTTGTTGAGCAGGATCTGCGTCGGCAGCATCGGCAGGAATGGCAGCGCGATCGAGGCGATCGCCATCGAGAGCATGTTGCCGAAATTGGAGCTTGCGCCCATGCGCACATATTTGAGGATGTTGACGAAGGTGCGCCGGCCTTCCTCGACGCCGTCGGCGACCACCTCCAGATCGGACGCCAGCAGGATCATGTCGGCCGCCGACTGTGCGACGCCGGTTGCGCCTTCGACCGACAGCCCGATATCGGCGGCCTTCAGCGCCGGCGCGTCGTTGATGCCGTCGCCGAGAAAGCCGACGACCTGTCCATTGGCCTGCAGCGCCTTGACGATGCGGGACTTCTGGTCGGGCGCAAGCCGGCCAAAGGCGTCGACCGATTGGACCTGAACGGCCAGGGCGTCGTCGCTCAGGCGTGCGATATCGCGGCCGGACAACACCTGCCCGGCGTTCAATCCGACCTCCGCGGCAAGCCGCTTGACGACGACCGGGTCGTCGCCGGACAGGATCTTGAGCCTGACGTCGGCCGCCGCGAGTTGCGCGATGGCTGCGGCCGCGGTCGGCTTGGGAGGATCGGCGAAGGCGCAGAGCCCCTCGAACACCAGCCCGGTTTCGTCCGATGTCTCGACGTCGCGGACAGGCCCCGACCATGGGCGCGAGGCGATGGCGACGGTTCGCAGTCCTTCCAAGGCAAGCGCATGCACGCGCTGTTCCGCCGCGGTTTGACCGGCGTCATCCATCGTAACGAGGTTCGTCGCCTTGCGCTGCCGCGTGCACAGGGCCAGCACCGCCTCGGGCGCGCCCTTCACGATCAACAGCGGGCCTTGCGGACCGATCGCGATCACCGAGCCCAGCCGGCGCGTGAAGTCAAAAGCCTGCCTGCCGGCCAGCGTCCAGCCTTCCGCTGCCTGCGGGGCGCAGGCCACCAGCGCGGCATCGAGCGAGCCGCGGTCGCCGCCAAGCCGGGCCGCGATCGCGCCAAGCCCGGCCGCGCGCGCATCCTCGATACCGTCGGCATCGAGGCTCTTCGCCAGCTTGATCTCCGCCGAGGTCAGCGTGCCGGTCTTGTCGGTGCACAACACCGTCATGGCGCCGAGATCGTGGATCGAAGCCAGCCGCTTGACGATGACCTTGCGGCGCGCCATGCGCAAGGCGCCGCGCGAAAGCGTCACCGTCGTGATCATCGGCAGCAGTTCGGGTGTCAGCCCGACCGCCAGCGCCACGGCGAACAGGAGCGAATCCAGAACCGGCCGGCCGAACACGACGCGGATGGTCAGGACCACGACCACAAGCGCCAGCGTCAGCCGCGCGATCACGAGGCCGAATTCGCGCAGGTCGCGCTCGAACGGCGAGGGGGCCTGGGCCTGTGCCAAAGCCGAGGCCGCGGCTCCGAATACCGTATTGCGTCCGGTTTTGACGGCGAGCGCGATCGCCTCCCCGGTCTGCGCCACGGATCCGCGAAACAGCGCGCTCGAAGTGTCGTCGGAATCCGCCGCGGCGGCCGTGGCCGGGCGCTTGGCGACCGGGTAGGGCTCGCCGGTCAGTGCTGCTTCGCCTGTCGTCAGCGCGGTGCATTCGAGGATCAGCGCGTCGGCCGGGATGATATCGCCGGCCCTGACGCGAAGCAGGTCGCCGGGAACGACCGCCTCCACCTCGATCTGCCGGAAGACGCCGTCGCGCTTGACTTCGGCCTTCAGTGCCACCGAGCGGCGCAGGATCTCCGCGGTCCGTACCGCGTGTCCTTCCTGCACCGTATCGAGCCCGATCGAGAGTGTCAGGATCAGGACAATGATCGAACCGCCGATTTCGTCGCCCGTCATAATGGACACGATGCTGGCGGCCAGCAGAATCAGCGAAAGCGGCTCGAGCAATCGTCGAAGCACCGCGCGCACCAGGCTGTCGGCGCTGGCCGGCGCGTCGCTGTTGAGGCCGAATTGATCGAGCCGTCGCTGGGCCTCGTTCGTGCTCAGTCCTTGCGGCCCGCAGCTCAGCGTGACACAGATTTCCTGCGGCGAGAGCTTCCAGAAACCGCCCTCGGCCCGCTCCAAACGATCCGCCACGGCACCCCCCAAGATTCATGCGTTGAACGCTGCGCGGATTCTGAAGCGATGCGATGGCACGGCAAATCGAACGGCTGCGGCTCCCGAGAGCCTGCTAAATGTACCCGCTTCCGTGGGACGCATTTGACCCACATCAACGGGCCTCCGTCGCGCGCCGACGAAACGATGAGGGATGCCGCTTTCGAGCGCGATTTCGCCTCTGAACGCTGTTCGGCATGTCCAATTGTTCCGGCCGCCGCCCTTGACCTAACGCAACGTCCGCAACCGGCGTTGCATTATGGTTTTTGCAAATGGTCCGGCAAGCCGGTCCCACAGCAATATCACAGCTCAGAAAACAAACCTCGCCCGCCGATCGGGCGCGAATTGCATGGCGTTGAAATGGTCGAACAGTCAATGGCGCTTCCGCGCAAGCATACGCTCAACGCCCCTGCCGTGGGGTTGGCGATCTGGTCGCACCGATGGTTCGTCCTGGCGGTGCTGCTGGCGCTCGCCGCCGGCGGCTGGCAGGGCGCGCGGCTGATCTTTGGGCCCGCCGTCGTCGTCGATCAGGTCCATCGCGGCAATCTGGTGGAGACCGTGGTCGCCAGCGGCCATGTCGAGACGCCTTATCGGGTCGAGATCGGCAGCCAGATCACCGGCACCGTCGACGACGTTCTGGTGCTCGAGGGTGAGCGGGTCACCAAGGGGCAGCCCTTGATCTCGCTGGAATCCCGCGAGCTGAAAGCGACCGTCGTGCAGGCGCAGGGCGCGGTTGCCCAGGCGGAGGCGCGAATGCGTCAGCTCGCCGAGCTGACGCTGCCCTCGGCGCGCGAAGCGCAGGCGCAGGCACAGGCGAACCTGCTGAATGCGCAGCAGACCTTTGATCGCACCTCGACACTGGCAAAAAACGGATTTGCCACGCGGGCAGCCCTCGACGACGCCCAGAAGACTCTCGACGTCGCGCGGACCCTGGTGCGCACGGCTGAATTTCAGGTCTATACCGCAAGCCCCGGCGGCAGCGACTACGTGATGGCGCAGACCCAGCTCAACCAGGCGCATGCTAATCTCGAAACCGCGGAATCCCGGCTCGGCTATGCCACCATCTCGGCGCCGCGCGACGGCGAGCTGATCACCCGCAACGTCGAGCGCGGGGCGGTGGTGCAGCCGGGCAAGGCGCTGTTGGTTCTGGCGCCGGCCGGAGAGGTTCAACTGGTGCTGCAGATCGACGAGCGCAATCTCGGGAAGATTTCGCTGGGGCAGAAGGCGTTGGCCTCGGCGGACGCCTATCCGGACCAGCGTTTTGCCGCCGTCGTTTCCTATATCAATCCAGGGATCGACATCACCCGCGCCTCCGTCGAGGTGAAGCTCACGGTGGCCGCTCCGCCGGACTATCTGCGACAGGACATGACGGTTTCGGTCGACATCGAGGACGCCGCGAAAAACAGCGCGCTGTTGCTCCCGACCCGCTCCGTGCACGACGCGCTGTCTGGCCAGCCCTGGGTGCTCGGCATCAAGGACGGCCGCGCCGTAAAGCGGCCGGTCCGGCTCGGTCTGCGGGGCAACAGCCATGTCGAAATCCTGGAGGGGATGACGGAGGGCGAGGTTGCGATCCCCCTGAATTCGGGGGTCCTGACCGGCCAGCGTGTCCGGCCCGTCCTGTCATGAACCACTGGCTGCCGTTCGAATGGATCACGGCGGTGCGCTTTCTGCGCGAAGGCCGGCTGCAGACGCTGTTCATCATTGGCGGCATCGCCATTGGTGTCGCGGTCATCGTGTTCATGTCGGCGATGCTGGCGGGGCTGGAAGCCAATTTCATCAAACGCGTGCTCACCTCGCAGCCGCAAATCCAGCTTCTGACGCCCGATCAGATCGCGCGCCCGCTGCGGGGCGGCGCCGGCGAATATGAGGATGCGAGGGTGCAGCGTCCGAGCCAGCGCGTGATCTCGATCGACCAGTGGCCTAAGATCCGCGCCCAGATGCTGGCCATGCCGGAAGTGACCGCGGTCGCCCCCACCATGTCGGGCTCCGCGCTCGCCGTGCGCGGCGATGCCAGCCGCGCCATCACGCTGTCCGGCGTCGAGCCGGATTCCTATTTCAAGATCGTCAGGATTCCCGATTACGTCATCGCCGGCGAGCCGCGGCTGACCAGCGAGGACATCATCATCGGCATCGAGCTCGCCAGGAATCTCGGCGCCACCGTCGGCGACAAGCTGAACGTCCAGGCGGCCAACGGGGCCAACCGCGTGCTGACGATTTCAGGCCTGGTCGATCTGGGCAACAAGGGCGTCAACCAGCGCGCAAGCTACGTGGCATTGCGTACCGCGCAGTCGCTGCTCGGCATGATCGGCGGCGTCACCACCATCGACATGACGGTCAAGGATATCTACGCCGCGGAGGCGATCGCCCAGCGCATCGAGGCGGCCAATGCGGTGGAGGCCGACAGCTGGATCAAGACCAACGCGCAGTTCTTCACCGCCGTGCAGGCGCAGGAAACCTCCAACACGCTGATCAGGCTGTTCGTCGCGCTGTCGGTCGCGTTCGGAATCGCGGCGGTGTTGATCGTCTCGGTGATCCAGCGTTCCAAGGACATCGGCATCCTGCGCGCCATGGGCACCTCGCGCGGCCAGATCCTGCGGGTGTTTCTGCTGCAGGGCGGATTGCTCGGCTTTGTCGGCTCGCTGTTCGGCGCTGCCATGGGCGCGTTCGCGCTTGTTTACTGGCATTCGGTGGCGCGGCAGGCGGACGGATCGGAACTGTTTCCGCTGATCCTGGAGCGGCGCCTGTTCATCCTGACCGCGCTGCTGGCGACGTTGACCGGACTGCTCGCGGCGACCGCGCCGGCGCTGCGCGCGGCCAAACTCGATCCGGTGGTGGCGATCCGTGGCTGAAGAAATCCTGCGATTGGAGAAAGTCTGCAAGGCCTACAATATCGGGCAGCCGTCCGAGGTCGAGGTGCTGCATGACATCGACCTCAAACTGGAGCACGGCGAATTCCTGGCGCTGATCGGGCCGTCCGGCTCGGGCAAGAGCACGCTGCTCAATATCGTCGGACTGCTCGACCGGCCGACGTCAGGCCGGCTCACCATCAAGGGCCAGGATGCCGCCACGCTGGGCGATACCGAAATCACCCATTTGCGCGGTCACACCATCGGCTTCGTGTTTCAGTATCACCTGCTGATCTCGGCCTTCACGGCGCGGGAGAACGTGATGATGCCGATGCTGGCGGACCGCGGTTTTGCCAGTGCCGAGATCGAGGGGCGGGCGTCCGACCTTCTGGCGCAGGTCGGGCTGGAAAAATTCGCCAACAATCTCGCCACCAACATGTCGGGCGGCCAGCAGCAGCGGGTGGCGGTGGCCCGCGCGCTGGCGATGAACCCGGATCTGGTGCTGGCGGACGAGCCGACCGGAAACCTCGACACCAAGTCCGCCGACAGCGTTTTCGAACTGATGCGCCAGGTCAACCGGGACAGCGGAACCAGTTTCCTGCTGGTGACCCACAATCTCGACCTCGCCCGCCGCTGCGACCGCATCATCGAAGTGGTGGATGGCCGCATTCAACCTTAGCCGCATCCGCTGCCATGCTCTCGACACAAATTTTCAGGGGATATCAAAGGCTTGAACCCGGTTTTGAACCCCTCCGGGACCCGGTTCTTGCTTGCGTCGCCAGTCCGCTTCCTTTATCCCGTGGGCTGCCTCGCATGCGAACGGCCCCCGGCCGTGATTTGGGCTGGGCGCATGATCCGGAAAGCAGGCGCCCCGCGGACTTGATCCGGGGGCACGGTTTTTGTGACCAGGTCATGCTCGTGTGAATTTCAGTGGCAGAGGGAATACCCGCGAATGGCCAATGTTGTCGTCGTCGGCGCCCAGTGGGGCGACGAAGGGAAGGGCAAGATCGTCGACTGGTTGTCGGAGCAGGCCGACATCGTCGTGCGCTTCCAGGGCGGCCATAATGCCGGCCATACGCTGGTCATCAACGGCGAGACCTACAAGCTGGCGCTGTTGCCGTCCGGCGTGTTGCGGCCCTCGAAGCTGGCGGTAATCGGCAACGGCGTGGTGTTCGATCCGCAGGCCTTCCTCGACGAGGTGACCAAGCTGAGGGGGCAGGGCGTCGCCGTCAGTCCGGATAATCTGCGCGTCGCCGAAAACGTCACGCTGATCCTGCCGCTGCATCGCGAACTCGATGCGCTCAGGGAATCCGCCAGCGCGGTCACCGCGATCGGCACCACGCGGCGCGGCATCGGCCCCGCCTATGAGGACAAGGTCGGCCGTCGCGCCATCAGGCTGATGGACCTCGCCGATCTCGACACCCTGCCGCACAAGATCGACCGCCTGCTGGCGCATCACAACGCGCTGCGCCGCGGGCTCAAGCTTGAAGAGATCGACGGCAAGGCCATCCTGAAGGAATTGACCGCCCTGGCGCCGCAGCTTCTGCCTTACGCCGAAACGGTGTGGCGCCTGCTCGACATCAAGCGGCGCGAGGGCAAGCGCATCCTGTTCGAGGGCGCGCAGGGCGCGCTGCTCGACGTCGATCACGGCACCTATCCCTATGTTACCTCCTCCAACACGGTGGCGGCGCAGGCAGCGACCGGCACCGGCATGGGCCCGGGCTCGGTCGGTTACGTGCTCGGCATCTGCAAGGCCTATACGACGCGGGTGGGCCAGGGGCCGTTCCCCACCGAACTGCTCAACGAGACCGGCGAGGAGATCGGCCGCCGCGGCAAGGAATTCGGCGTCAATACCGGGCGCAAGCGACGCACGGGCTGGTTCGACGCCATGCTGGTGCGCCAGACCGTGCGCACCTGCGGCATCAACGGCCTGGCGCTGACCAAGCTCGATATTCTCGACGGGTTCGAGAAGATCGAGGTCTGCGTCGGCTACATGCTGGACGGCAAGGAAATCGACCATTTGCCGGCCGGCGAGGGCGCGCAGGCCCGGGTGGTGCCGGTCTACGAGACCATCGAGGGCTGGAAGGAGCCGACCGCCAATGCGCGGTCCTGGGCCGATCTGCCGGCCCAGGCGATCAAATATGTCCGCAGGGTCGAGGAACTGGTGGGCTGCCCCATTGCGCTGCTTTCCACCAGCCCCGAACGCGAGGATACTATTCTGGTACAGAACCCGTTCGAGGCTTAACGAGATGTTACCGGAGAGCCGACATTGTTGAGCAACGATGGCTGATTACTACCCGCTGATCGCCCGCGCCATTTCCGGACTGGATCCCAGTGCTCCCGGTGAGAGCCGTCGCGCGCTCTATGAGCGGGCCCGCGCCGCGCTGATCGCGCAGCTGCGCGGCGTCGATCCGCCCCTCAGCGAATCCGAAATTACCCGCGAACGGCTGTCGCTGGAAGAGGCCGTGCGCAAGGTGGAGTCCGAGGCGGCCCAGCGGGCCCGCGACGCCGCCCGTTCCGGGGACGCTGCGCGCTCCGGCGAGGCAGTGCGCGCGCCGGGAAGTGGCGGCCCCCGCGCCGGCGACGCGTTCCGCGCCACCACGCGGCCCCCGGGGCGGCCGGGCGAACCGCCGCCGCTGGCGTCGCAAAACGGGGCTGCGTCGCGCCCCCGTCCGCCATCGCCGGGCTCGATACCCTCGCCGTCGCGTAACGACCGTCCGCCGCTCGGGCAGGAAGAGCGCCCGCCGCGTAACCTTCGCGCCGAACCGCCGCCGCCGCGTCCGCAGCCGCCGCAGCCGCAGGTCGGCATGCAGGAGCCGGCGCTGCCGCCGACCCGCGAACGATCGGGCGGGCCGCGACGCGGCCCGGAGAACAATGCGCCGCAGGCGCCCGGCGTGCGCGGCTTTCGCGATATCGCCGCCGACGCCGACGATCTCGGCCGCGCCGCGGCGCAGGCCAGCCGCGCGGCGCGAAAGACCTATGCCAACGTGCCCTCGCCCTCGCCGGAGTTCGACCGGCTCGAGCCCAGCATGGAGAACCGCGGCGCCGATCCCGACCAGCCCTATTCCTATGACGAATCCGCCGAGGAGGCCGAGCGCTACGCGCCGATCCCGTCGCGTCCGCGAGTAGCGCCCGATCGCGAGCCAAAGAAGCGCGTGCGCACCGGCGCGGTATTTCCGTTCAAGAGCGCGATCGCCATCGGCGTGGTGCTGATCCTGGTCGGCGCCGGGATCCTCTGGGGCAAGTCGCTGGTGACGACCGTCAGCGGCCTGTTCAAGCCCTCCACCACGGTCGTGGAGGCGCCGAAGGATACCTCGCCTTTGGCCAAGCCGAAGATCCCCGACCGCGTCGGCCAGCCGTCGTCGGAGGACGCGGTCGCGCCGGTGTCGCAGCGCGTGGTGCTGTATGACGAGGATCCCTCCGATCCCAAGGGCAAGCAGTATGTCGGCACGGTGGTCTGGCGCACCGAACCGGTGAAGGCCTCCGCCGGCCAGAAGGCGGATGTCGCCGTGCGCGCCGACATCGAGATCCCCGACCGCAAGTTCAAGATGACGATGTCGTTCCGCCGCAACACCGACACGTCGCTGCCCGCCAGCCATACCGCCGAACTCACCTTCATCCTGCCGCCGGATTTCGCCGGCGGCGGCGTCGGGAACGTGCCGGGCATCCTGATGAAGTCCAACGAGCAGGCGCGCGGCACGCCGCTCGCGGGGCTGGCGGTCAAGGTCACCGACGGCTTCTTCCTGGTCGGTCTGTCCAATGTCGACGCCGACCGCGCCCGCAACCTGCAGCTTCTCAAGGAGCGCTCCTGGTTCGACGTGCCGCTGGTCTATGTCAACCAGCGCCGCGCCATCATCGCCATCGAAAAGGGCGCCCCCGGCGAGCGCGCCTTCAACGACGCATTCG
The DNA here is from genome assembly GCA_963831585.1 of uncultured Alphaproteobacteria bacterium. Taxonomy (GTDB): domain Bacteria; phylum Pseudomonadota; class Alphaproteobacteria; order Rhizobiales; family Xanthobacteraceae; genus Bradyrhizobium. The sequence continues at coordinate 122,638 of CAWHRA010000020.1, forward strand.
CGGCGTGGGGGGAGTAGGGCTAGGACCTGCGTCCGTCACTGCCCTGCAAAAATCGCGAGGTGGAGCATGAAGCGGTATCTGATCTTTGCGGCGCTCAGTCCGCTGCTCGGCGGCTTCATCCTCTTGTTCGTGACCACCTACCAGTCGGGCTACTGGACGCAGACCAATACCGCCGAAGTGGTGAAGCTGTTCGTGGTATTCGCCAAGACGCTGCAATACAGCTATCTGTTCGGCTTGTTGCCGACGCTGATGATGGCGGCGGTGGACGACATCCTCTGGCACGTCAAGCGCATCGTTCCGGTGCTGCGCATGCTGATCGTCGGCGTGCTGTCGTTCTTCGCCGCGGAGTTGCTGTACGGATCGCGCGGACCTGACAGTGGTATCGTCCAGTTCGTCCTCTACGGCCTGGTCGGCTTCATCCCCGCCGTGATCTGCTCCTGGCTGGCGCATGAGGCGATCGACGAGCCGGCGACGGCGCCCGCCGAGCCGGAGCGGCCCGCGGTGGGAAGCAAATAGGCCCTGCCATTCCCGCATCGTCCCCTGCGACTATAAAAAAGCGGCGGACCTTTCGGTCCGCCGCAGAAGTATCATCAGGTCATCAAAACCCTCTAGCGGCCGTTGCCGCGGCAGCCGCCGTAGGGGCCGACGTGATAGCCGCGCGGACAGGCATGCGCCGCCGGATTGGCGTAGTTGCGCAGGCAGCCGCCATAGGGGCCGCGGTGCCAGCCGGCGCCGCATCCGCCGGCGACCGCGATGACATCGCCATCGGCGGGGGCGAGCGGCGCCAGCGGCATCGCGCCGGCGGCGCCGGTCAGGGTGCTCAACAGGAAAGCGGCTGCGATCAGTCTGTTCATGAAAGTCTCCGTTGCAGGGGATTGAAGGGGATGGTTCAGCCGCCGGCGAAGGCGATGCCGGCGCGGACTTCCGCGATCGCCTGGTCGATCAGGGCCAGCCCGCGCTCGCGGTGGCCGCCCTTGTTCGGCGTGGCGGCGGCGAGTTCGGCGCGAGCCGACTGCAGCAGCACGATGCTCTGGGTCATGTGCGGCTGCGCGCCGATGGCATAGCCGACGCCGACGCTGGCGGCGATGGTGGCGCCAAGCAGCAGCCTGCGCGCGTAAGAGGTCCTCATGTGGTTTTCTCCTTTTGGCGGTTTTTTGGTCGCGGGGGCGGGCGCGCGATTCGGATGCGGCCGCGCCGGCCGCATCGGTAGGTCAAGCCATCGGCGCGGTCTTGGACTGACAGGCGTCCGGCTTCCGTGGATTTGGACTGTCCGGCGCTATTCCACTTAACGCGAAGTGTTGATAGCCTTCTCGCAAGCGTCAGGCCGCGTTCATCCCGGGCGGGCAGGATCGGCCGCATTGCATTTCTTGGTTTTTGCCCGTCGATGTCCGTGATCAGGAAAACGCTTTCGACCGACATGCTGCCGCAGGGTCTGGACGACCGGCAGCGCTTCCTGTTCTTCGCGGAGCTGTTCGAGCATTTTTCCAACACCGGCGAGCTCGATCCGGCGCCCGACGTGCCGTTCCGCGCCGCGATGAATTCCATCCATGTCGGCACCACCATGCTCGGCCGCTGCGACGGCACCTTCACCACGGTGCGGCGCGAGCGCCGCCAGGTGCTGCAAACCAATGACGACCGTTATTGTCTCGCGCGCAACACCGGCGACCGCGCGGCGCAGGTGGTGCATCGCGGCCGCGAATTCACCATGCGGCCGGGCGCGATGGTGCTGCTCAAGCTCGACGAGCCGTTCTTCAGCGCGGACGGCGCCAACCAGAAACGCTTCACCAATGTGCATCTGCCGATGGCGGCGCTGAAGGCCGCGGTGGCCGGTGTCGACGACCTGGTCGGCCGCGAGCTCGAGCCCGGCGGGGCGCTGTCGCTGGCGATGGATTACAGCGATCTGCTGCTGCGCCACCCGGCCGCGGTCGACGAAGCGGGGATGACGATCGCGCAACATCTGATGGATCTCGCAAGCCTCGGCCTCGGGGCCCGCGGCGAGCTTGCCTCGGCCGCGGAGCGCGGCGGCCTGCGCGCGGTGCGGCTGACGGCGGTGCTGATGATCCTGGAGCGGCGCTTCAGCGAGCCGGAATTTTCCGCGCAGAAACTCGCCGCCGCGGCAGGGCTGTCGGAGCGCTATGTCAACGAGCTGCTGTACGATGCCGGCGCCAGCTTCACGACACGGCTGAACGAGCTGCGGCTGCGCAAGGCGGCGGGGTTGCTGGCGCAGGCGGGCGCGCGGCGGATCAGCGATGTCGCCTTCGAATGCGGCTTCAACGATTTGTCATATTTCAACCGCTGCTTCCGCCGCCGCTTCGGGCTGACGCCGTCGGCGGCGCGAGGTAGGTAGCGCGGATTACGCGAATGTAATACGCGCCAGCGGGAAGGCGCGACGGCCTGACGCAACTTGCGCCCACGCTGGGCGTTACCATGTGATGAGCATGTCGAACGAAGAAATCCTGGCCCCCGATCCGCCCCGTGCCCGCGCGAGATCCCGTACATCGTTCGACAGGGCGCCGCGGGATGGTCCGGTCATCGATCAGGAGGGCCGCGAGATCCCGCCGGAATCGCTCGGTCCGCAGTTCCAGGGGGCCCGCTTTGACGGCATCCGTTTCGATTTCGGCAACGCCAACCCGTTCGGCGATCTGACCCGCGAGCAGCGGCTGGCGCGGCTCGATGCGGTCGCGAAGCTTCTCGACATCGCTTTCATCGTGCCCGGCACGAAGATCCGTTACGGCGTCGATGGCATCATCGGGCTGATCCCGGTGGTCGGCGACATCATCGCCACCGCCTTCTCGCTGTGGCTGGTGCGCGAGGCGCGCGCACTCGGCGCACCCTGGCACATCACCGCGCGCATGCTCGGCAATGTCGCGGTTCAGGGGGTGGTCGGCGCGGTCCCGGTGGCCGGCGACGCCTTCGACGTGCTGTTCCGCGCCAACATGCGCAATGTGCGGATGCTGCGGCGCTGGATGGACAGGCAGGCGCGCTAGCGCTTTTTCCGGTTCGCTGGCTTCATCCCCCGAGGCGCATCGCGTCGCGATGCCCCTCAGGATGAGGTCAGGCTATTCCGGAAAGATTGCGCTTTCGCCGGGTCAGGCTGCCTCGGTGTCGGCCTTGTCGCTGGCAGGCGCGGGCTCGGCCTTGCGCGGGCGGCGCGGCAGCGGGAAATCCTGGCTTTCATACAGCGTGCGGATGCCGCTCTGGTCGAAGCGGGCTTCATCGACCTGCAGATAGGCGCCGTTCAGCGAGTCCGCCGGCAATTCCTCGATCGCGAAGCGAACCGCTTCGGCCGCGGTGCCAAAGCGCCGATAGGCGAATCCCGCCCGCTTCTTCTTGCGGATCGCGGCGGGAAACAATTCGGCAGCAGTGTTGAAGCTGAAGGAAGCCATGGTCAGGGACCTCTGATCTTTTTTAGTGAGAACGCGATTGCCAAACCGCGAACGAATCGCACGGGCGCAACTGGCGGCGCCGGTACACGTCATTTCAGGACAGCCTTTAATATAGGCCCCTTTGACAGAAATGCAACTCCTGAAGAGGCGGATGATGAATCCGGGCTTCCCAGGCCAGAAATCGCAATAAGTCCTTTTATTTCAATGGCTTGGGTGGATTACAGCTTACCGAGCAGCAGCAAAACCAGCAGCACGACCAGAATCACGCCGCCGATGCCCATGCCGGAATGGCCCATGCCATAGCCGTAGCCGCCAAACCGGCCGCTGAAGCCGCCCAGCAGGTAAATGATCACGATGATGATGAGTATCAATCCGAGCGACATGGCACTCTCCCCAGAGGGCGGCCGGCGGGTGACATCCAACAGTCCGCCCGGGAGAAAAGCACAACCCGCGCTTTGGTTCCAGCGAGGGAACCCGGATTGACCTCCGGATTATTTCGGCTGCAGTTTCAGCGCGGCCGAATTGATGCAGTAGCGCAGGCCGGTCGGGCCGGGGCCGTCCTCGAATACGTGGCCGAGATGGCCGTTGCACTTCGAGCACAGCACTTCGGTGCGGATCATGCCGTGGGTGACGTCGCGCTCCTCGTCGACATGGCTGTCCGCCGCCGGCCGGGTGAAACTCGGCCAGCCGCAGCCGGAATCGAACTTGGCGTCGGACTCGAACAGCGTCTGGCCGCAGCCGGCGCAGGTATAGGTGCCGGCCCGCTGCTCATGCTCATATTCGCCGGAGAACGGGCGCTCGGTCGCCTTCTCGCGCAGCACCGCGTACTGCATCGGCGTCAGCTCCTTGCGCCACTCGGCCTCGCTCTTCTGGACCTTGCCGGTCATCGTCTTGGTGTCGGACATGGAAACTCCCTTGAACCAGAGTGAGTAGTATCAGGCGAAAGCCCGCCGCGGACGCGATCCGCGGCAGGCATCGGTTCGCCTGAAGGAAAAAAACCGGATCAACCAGCGAATTTCGCCGCTAGTTGGTGACCCTGACGCTGCTGACCAGCGTCGGCTTCTCCAGATAATTCGCCGCGAACAGCTTCTTCAGGTTTTCGACCTTCGGAATGTCGTTATAGGCGATATAGGGCTGGCTCGGGTGCAGCGTCAGGTAATCCTGGTGGTAGTCCTCGGCCGGAAAAAACCCCTGCAGCGGCCCGACCTTGGTCACGATCGGCCTGCCGTAGACCTTGGCGGCGTTCAGCTGGGCGATATAGGCGTCCGCGACCTTCTTCTGGTCGTCGGAGGTGGTGAAGATCGCCGAGCGGTATTGCGTGCCCGAGTCGGGTCCCTGCCGGTTGAGCTGGGTCGGATCGTGCGCGACCGAGAAGAAGATCTGCAGGATCTTGCCATAGCTGATCTTCTTCGGATCGTATTTGATCTCGACGAACTCGGCATGTCCGGTGGTTCCGGTCGAGACCACGGGATAGGACGCGGTTGTCTTGCTGCCGCCGGCATAGCCGGACACCGCATTGACGACGCCCGACGTGTGCTGGAACACGCCCTGCACGCCCCAGAAGCAGCCGCCGGCCACGACGGCGGTCTGGATGCCGTCGGCGGCCGGAACGTCCATCGCGGGGGCCGGGATGACCACCGCGTCTTCCGCGGCCAGCGACGGCACAACCACGAAGGCTGATATCGCCAGCGCGCCGATGGCGGCGGCACAAAGCGACAGGCGGCTGAATTGGCTACGGGACATCGGATTTCCTCTCGGGCTTTCTCGCGTGGGCGCTCGGCGGATGGATGGGCAGTCTAGGGCTGCGGGCGCCGTTCGCAATCGGCCCTCTGCCCGATGCTCAAAGATACGCAGCGGGAACGGCGCTGTTACCGCCTGATGGACACGAGTTCGTGAATAAAATCGCATCGCTAGCGCCGCCGGAACCGCCGCGGACGATTTGCAGGCCCTTGCTAGGAACCTCCGCTGGTCGGATGGGCCTATTCCTCGTCTCCGTCAGGCGCCTGCCTCAGCATGAAATGACCGAACGCCGACGCAATCGGCTTCGCCGGGTCGTCCTGCCAGGCCTTCGCCTCGAAAGCGACAACGCGGCGGCCCTGCTTGACGATCGAGACGTTGGCATAGCTGTCCAGCGCGCGCCCCGAACGCAGGTAGTTGATCGTCAGCCCGATCGGCTTGGGCAGCGCCGACACGCCGAGTTCGCGCGTCACGCCGACGATCGCCGTGGTTTCGAGGAAGGCGCCGGTCATGCCGCCGTGGATCGCCGGCAGGATCGGATTGCCGATGATCTTCGGCGAGAACGGCATCACCAGCGTGCCGTCGTCACTGAGGCGGATGCCGAGACAACGCGCAAAGGGACTGTTGGCGAACGGGCCGGCCGGGTCCTCCGGCGCGTCGAGCGTCGGCGGCGCCCGGTAGTCCTTTCGCTCGTCGGTCAGCATATTGGTCCGGTTCGCGCCGACCATGAAGCAGGCGGTCGCGGTGGCGACCGGATCATCCTCGGAATCCTGGTAGGCCGTGGCGCGCACGAACGCGATCGAGCGGGTGACGCGGTAGCAGACCGAATGCGCCTTGATGTCGAGGCCGGGCGTCGCGGGCTTCTGGTAGTCGATGCGAAGGTCGAGCGTGGCGATCGCGCGGGTGCCGTCGAGCGCGAGCTGCACGGCCATGCCGCAGGTCTCGTCGAGCATGGCGGTGACGACGCCGCCGTGAAGCACGCCGGTCCCGGTGTCGCCGACGAAGACGGGGCGGTAGGGCAGGCTCGACCAGGCTTCGCCTGACGCGGCGCGATCGAGCTTGAGCCCGCTGATATATCCATAGACGGAGCGGCGCGCCTTGATGGCCTCGGCGAGTTCGTCGAACGGCAGCGGCGGGCTTGATTTCGAAGGTTCGGTCATGCCGGTGTTCTAGACCACCGCGGCGGCGCGAGCAAAACATCGCGCGGCGGGTTTCGGATGAAATTTCCGGTCTGATCCTTCGGCGCGCCGGATGAGGATTCAGGTGTAACGCACATGATGCTTCGCGGCGAACCGCTGAGCGTTCTTGCGTAATCCGCTATGTTCGACAGAGAAGTTGCGCGCTGAATAGAAGGCGCAATGTTCGCTCTTGCCGATGTTCTAGACCACCGCGGCGGTGCGGGCAAAAGATCGCGCGGCGGGTTTGGGGTGAATTTCCCGTCTGATCCCTCGGTGCGCCGGATGAGGCGAGGTCGCGCACGTGCAACCGGTAACCCGACGGGCAAATCACCTGCGCGATTTATCGACCCCTCTGTCCAGCCCCCTTTGCAAAAATATTCTGATTTTCCGAAAACGCAAATCAGCTCTATAATCCCGCCGTCCCGCTCCTTCTGGAGGGGCGTTGCGCATCGTCACGAAACGCGGAGCGGGATGCGGTGGACGCTGGCGGTGCGCTGGACGGGCGATTGCTGCTGGCGGACGGCGAAGTCGTGTGGTCCTGACGCCCCGACGCTGGCGTCAAGTTCTCGAGAAGCAAGCTTCTCGGGGGCGACGGTGGCAAGAAAGCCCGGTCACCGGGGAGAGCGCGTAAGTAAGCCGTAAAACCATTGCGCGGGGAATGCCGGGTGATTCCGGTGTGACCTGACTAACGCGTGTGCGCTCTCACACTATCATTGCACACGCGGCTATCGGGCGCATCGGGCGCCCGGCATTCCCTGCGCCCTCGTGATGGACGAGGGCAGGAATTCGATAGCAACCCTCGGGCACATCGTGCCGCGAGACGGCAGTGGCATGCCGGAAATGGTGTCGCACATGAAATGTTATTTCCTCGTCAGCCTCGTCAGCGCCGATCCCTTGTGCATGGCGATATGGTCGGTCTTGTCGCTCTTGATTTCGTATTGCGGCTCATCCGGACTGGCGTGATGGGTGTATCCCTTGTAGCCGACATCAGCCGTATGCACCTTGATGATCCTGCCGCTGACACGACCCGCTTCGGAATTCCAGCTGACGTGGTCGCCGACTTCGAAGCGTTTCGCCATTTCATTGCCTTTGACGTGTCGGCCTCACACCACCACGCTCAGCCGTTTCGCCGCGCGCGTGATGCCGGTGTAGAGCCATCTGCGCGCGGCTGTCCTGGAACGCAAAGCTCTCGTCGAACAGCACCACGTCGTCCCATTGCGAACCCTGCGATTTGTGCACGGTGAGCACGTAGCCGTAGTCGAACTCGTCATAGGGTTTTCGTTGTTCCCACGGGATGGTCTCGATGGCGCCGCCGAAGCAGTCGCCGCGCACCGAGACCTTCGTCACCTTGTGGCCGAAATCCTCGTCCGGCATCAGCCGCATGGTGATGATCTTCGACTTCGACTGCGCGCGCGACTTCACCCGCCACAGCCCGCCGTTGAACAGGCCCTTCTTGCGGTTGTTGCGCAGGCAGACCAGCTTGTCGCCGGCGACCGGCAAGGGATCCTCGATGTGCTGCTTCTGCCGCACCCGCATGTTGTAGGCGCGCCGCGTGTTGTTGCGCCCGACCAGCACCTGGTCGGCGCTCATCACCCGCTCCGGATCGAGCTCGGCCCGCGACACCACTTCGCTTTCGCCGTGGCGGCCGATGTCGAGCTCGCGGCCCTCGCGGACGTCCATCGACATCCGCACGATCGGATCGTCCTGCGCCTGGCGATGCACTTCGGTCAGCATCGCGTCGGGTTCGCAATCGGTGAAGAAGCCGCCGCCCTGGATCGGCGGCAGCTGCGCGGGATCGCCGAGCACCAGAAGCGGACAATCGAACGACATCAGATCGCGGCCGAGTTCGGCGTCGACCATCGAGCATTCGTCGATCACGATCAGTTTTGCCTTGGAGGCGGGCGCATCGTCCCAGAGTTCAAAACTCGGCTGCTCGACGCCGGATTCGCGGGCGCGGTAGATCAGCGAATGGATGGTGGAGGCGTTGTCGCAGCCCTTGTTGCGCATCACCAGCGCGGCCTTGCCGGTGAAGGCCGCGAATTTCACCTCGCCGTCGACGCCGTCGGCGATGTGGCGCGCCAGCGTGGTCTTGCCGGTGCCGGCATAGCCGAACAGACGGAACACCGGCGGCGTGCCGTTCTTGCCGGGTTTGGCCTTCAGCCAGTCGGCAACGGCCTTCAGCGCGGAATCCTGATGCGGCGTGAAAGTGGTCATGAAATCTCGATGGGGGACGGCCGTGCGCTGACGTCACGACTCAACGTCGGCAAAACTAACCATTCGCGGCGTGAGTGCAAGCCGGCCTTCCGCGGCGCGGAATTGGCGGAGGCTGGACTTAGGGCCACTGCCGGAATAAACTGCCGGAAAATACAACAAGCCGGCCCATGGGAGAGACGTCATGAAATTCGGCATCTTTTACGAGCTGCAGCTGCCGCGCCCCTGGGTCGCCGGCGACGAACTCAAGCTCTACCAGGATGCGCTGACGCAGCTGGAGACCGCCGACCGGCTCGGCTACGACCATGCCTGGGTGGTGGAGCATCATTTCCTGGAGGAATATTCGCATTCGCCGTCGCCGGAATCCTTTCTCGCCGCCGCCTCCCAGCGCACCAAGAATATCCGGCTCGGCCACGGCATTTTCCAGCTCACCACCAATCATCCCGCGCGCGTCGCCGAGCGCGTCGCGGTGCTCGATCTCCTGAGCCGGGGCCGCGTCGAGTTCGGCATGGGCGAGAGCGCCTCGATCACCGAACTGACGCCGTTCGGCCGCGACATGGAAACCAAGAAGGAAGTGTTCGAGGAGGCGGTCCGCGCCATCTTCCCGATGTTCAGGGACGGCGGCAGCGAGCATCACGGCAAGTATTTCGATATTCCCTTGCGCAATGTGGTGCCCAAACCCGTGCAGAAGCCGCATCCGCCGCTGTGGATGGCGTGTTCGCAGCTTCCGACCATCGAGCGCGCCGGCCAGAACGGATTCGGCGCGCTCGGCTTCCAGTTCGTCAGCGCCGATGCCGCGCACGCCTGGGTGCACGCCTATTACAACGCGATCACCAAGCGGCTGAAGAAGCTCGCCGACTACGAGATCAATCCGAACATGGCGCTGGTGTCGTTCTTCATGTGCGCGAAGACCGACGAGGAGGCCCGCGCGCGCGCCGACGGCGCGACCTTCTTCCAGTTCGCGCTGCGCTTCTACGGCGCCTCGCAGAACCGCCAGCGTCCCGATCCCGGCACCGTCAACATGTGGGACGAATACAACAAGTGGA
>CAWHRA010000021.1:0-254303 GCA_963831585.1 uncultured Alphaproteobacteria bacterium
AAACCGAAGTCGCCCGGTTAGGTCGGCAGGTCCGCTCTACTCTCAACAGCAGACATCGTCAGGCCGCCCAGCCATGTCCGTTTCGTGCCAGGAACGAACTCATGCACCGCAGTAAAACACCAGCTCTATTCGATCACCTCGTCGGCGCGGGCGAGAAGCGTGAGTGGCAGTTGCAGGTCAAGTTTCTTGGCCGCCCTTTGGTTCAAGACAAGCTCAAACTCCGTTGGGGCTTGCACGGGCAGCTCAGAGGGATCCGCGCCACGCAATATTCGGTCAACGTAGGATGCCGCACCAGCATGCATTTTGTTGATGTCAACCCCATATGACATTAAGCCACCCGCCATGCAGAAGAGGCGAAGCGGGTAGATTGCTGGAAGTCGGCAGCGCGCAACAAGTGTAACGATCTGGTCACTTTGCATCGAGGTGAGAGCATCTGGCAGGAAGATCAGCCCACTCCTCGGCCGGTCCTTAAGGGAAATAATAAGCCGCTCAATGGCCGAACTGTCGCCAGCCGGCGTATCGACTGAAACGATCCCCGATGTATTTGCGATTTCATCTATCGACTTGCGAAACGCTGCTGAGTTGTTTCCCGGCTCGGGATTGTAGACGAGACCTATATGCTCAATGCTCGGCGCTACTTCCTTTAGGAGAGAGACCCATTTGCCGCCGAGGGACGGCTCAAAGGGCGTGAAACCTGTCACGTTGCGTCCTGGTTTCGAGAAGCTCTCGATATAATGCATTCCGACGGGGTCACTGACCATGACGAAGACGGTCGGGATGGTGGAGCCTTCGGCGTGCAGCGCCGCCATCGATGTATTGGTTTCCGCAAACAGCACGTTCGGTCTTAGCGCAAGCAATTCCCGGGCATATTGCCGCGTCCGATCGGTGTCGCCTCCGGTAATTCGGGTTTCGATCTGAAGATCTCGGTCCAATGTCCACCCACGGCCTTCAAGAGCCGCTTCAAGGGCCTTCCCAGTTCGCGGGCTCGCGACCAGTACTCCAAGACGGCAAATCTGGTCCTGAGCTCTCGAGCGGCCAATGCTCGCGAGCGCGACCAAGCCCAGGATGAACTCCCGCCGCCTCATTTGATCAAGGGTCGCATATGCCCCGCTTTAGAAAGAACTCGCAGAAAGAAGTTTAGCATCTCTTGTCCTATGATCACAGCCGCTCACAAATAGAAATCTTCGGAGAGTTCAAGCCGGTCAGCGAGGAAGCTGCGTTCCTCGCAAGTCCGAATTGGCTCAATCGCGTCACTTTGGCTGTGCGCCGATCACTTTTGGTCTACCCTCAACTCCGGACATGTCGCTGCACCGCAGTAACCGACGCTTTGTGCCAACAGGTGACTTATGCACCGCAGCAAGGGCTGTTATTCGATCACCTCGTCGGCACGGGCGAGCAGCGTTGGTGGCACCGTGAGGCCGAGTGCCTTGGCAGTTTTGAGGTTGACACCAAGCTGGAACTTGGTCGGCAATTGAACGGGAAGTTCGGCTGCCTTTGTGCCATGCAGGATGCGATCAACGTAGTCGGCCGCACGCCGGAATAAATCAAAGGTATCGACGCCGTAAGAGATTAGACCGCCTTCTGCCGGCTGATAATCCATTGTTGCCGGCACATTGTACTGCCTCGTCAGTGCGACAATTGCCTTGCTATGGACCGTGTTGAAGCTGTCCGTCATGACGATGAGGCCGCCGACTGGCGCACGTCCCAGCTCAGTGATGACCGTTCCGATGTCAGCTTCGCTGCTAACTGGCGCAGCGAAAACCCTCACGTCAAATTTCGGCGCCACGGTCTCTAAGGGCTGTAAGTAATATTGGGCATACGACGCTGTTTGCGGATTGAACATTACGCCAACCCGCGTCACGCGTGGCGCAATCTCCTTTAGCAGTTCAAGCCACTTGGTGACGAGCGATGCCTCAAGGTTGATAAACCCGGTGATATTGCCACCCGGGCGGGGCAAGCTTCGACAAAACCACTGCCGACCGGATCAGAGACGACTACGAAGATAAGAGGGATAGTCTTTGTCTCGCGATGCAGCGCGGCAGTTACCGGCGTGGTGTTGGAGACGATCAACTTTGGTTGTAGAGCCACTAACTCTTTTGCAAACGCGACCGCCCGATTAACGTTCCCCGCGGTCCAGCGATAGTCGATGTGAAGGTTGCGATCTTCGATCCAACCAAGGGCCGCAAGTTCTTGTTTGAACGCACCAAGCAAGTGTTGCGAAGTGTTCTCGTCGTAGCCCATCAACACGCCGATCCGCTGCATCCCTTCGGGCTGAGCGCGGGCGGCAAGCGGCCACATCGCTGCACCGCCAACAACGGTGATGAACTCGCGTCGTCGCACGTATCCCCCTGGGCATTCTGCGCGGTGGTTCAGATTAACCCCTTCAGATCGCGGCAGCGACCAATAAATCGAAGCTGTTTCCGTTTCGAACGAACTTCCGGTTTGGGTCAAAATCGGAAGTGGCCCCGCTTGCTCGGCTCGTCCGTTCCACCCTCAAGAGATGGTGTAATCGGCCGGCCCAGCTTGTGGATAGCTGAAGATTTTGGGTGCTGCGCTTCAGGCTGATGGTGAAAACGAGGTCCGTGGTGACGGCCTCAAGCATCAGAAGGAGAAGCGCAGCATGGACCATTTTGGTGGATTGGACGTATCGGTCAAGGAGACCAGCATCTGCATTGTGGATGACACGGGCAGGATCGTGAAGGAAGTGAAGGTAGCGAGCGAACCTGCAGCCCTGCTGAAGGTTCTGGGGAACCCCACCTACCGCTTCAAGCGGATCGGACTGGAAGCCGGACCGTTATCGCAATGGCTGTTCAGCGCTCTCGCCGAAGCCGAGTTACCAGTGATCTGTGTCGAGACGCGGCACATGCAGGCGGTGCTGAAGGCGCAGATCAACAAGACCGACCGCAATGATGCGCGCGGCATCGCGCAGATGATCAGGGTGGGACTGTACCGTCCGGTGCATGTAAAGACGCTCCGCAGCCAAAAACTGCGAATGCTGCTGACCCATCGCAAGCTTCTGCAGTCGAAGGCCATCGCCATCGAGAACGATCTGCGAGGTACTTTGCGCAACTTCGGGCTCAAGGTCGGAATGGTTGGCAAGGTGAGGTTCGAGGCCCGCATCCAGGAGCTTGTCGAGAATATCCCCGACTTGGCGGTATTGGTGGAGCCGCTGCTCATCGTCCGGCGGGTGCTCCGTGAACAGATCGTCATCCTGCACCGCCGCTTGCTGGCTATCGTCCGGGAGGATGAGGTATGCCGGCGCCTGATGACGACCCCCGGTGTCGGCCCCGTGGTGGCGCTGACCTATCGCGCCACCGTCGATGTGCCAGCCCGGTTCCGCAAATCCAAGTCAGTCGGGGCGGTGTTTGGGCTAACCTGCTCCAGGTATCAATCGGGCGAGATCGATTGGAGCGGCAAAATATCGCGCTGTGGCGATGAGATGATGCGGACGATGCTCTACGAAGCAGCTCAGAGCATGATGCATTCAAAAAAATGGTCCTGGCTCAAGGCCTGGGCCATGCAGATCGCCAGGCGCCGCGGGATGAAAAAGGCGATCGTGGCCCTGGCACGCCGGCTGGCCGTGATCATGCACCGCATCTGGGTTGACGGCACCGAGTTCCGATGGACCCGGGAGCAAGCCGTGGCAGCAGCATGAAAGTCGTTCAGGATCAAACCCGATAGGAGAAAACCCGAGCTCCACCGAGCAGTGGAAGGATGTCCCTCGCGGGACGATGGATGAGGTGAGTTCGCATGTCCGCTTGGACCTGCCGTCTTCCGACGGCAAGGTCGCCCAAGAGATTGTTCCGCCTCGTCCTCGAACCCCATGATGGAAGGGCCCGGTGCCAATTCCGAAGAGAAGCACGAGCCCGCGAGCTACATCGACACCGCATTGGTGGATAGTCTGAAAGCGCTTGACCCCGAAGGGCCGATTAGAGAAGCAGACATCGTAGGATCGGGCCAAAGGCGTCGTGGTCTGTCGGCCGGCTCCGGTTCACCCTCCGTTTGCGCGGCAAGAGGTGGGGGTTCATCCGCACCAAAATCGTCCAAAGCTGTCTTAAATGTCGGCTTGACCCTCATACGGCCGATTTTCGCCAGCGCCTGTCTTGCAGTGGTTTCTGACGTTTCTCACGCCTTTGGGCGCCGATTTCAGGTTTGTCGCCAAACGTGTCGCTTCCCATCCTCCCACGTCCCAAACCGACGTTCGGGGGCGATGGCGGGGGCCGCCAATCCTCTCCCCGGCTTTCGGCTATGTGGAATTTGCAGTTGACTGCAAACTGGCGAGGATTTTTTCTCCGATTTTAGCAACTGCAATTTTCGCAGACGATGCTTCGCCGCCGCGGCGGTTGCCGACATTCGTGAGCGGCAAGCTAAGATGGCCTAAACCGACATCCGCTTGGTGGAGCGAGCTAAAAGTGTCGTAAGGTAGACACAATCTTCGACTTCGCGCCTTCCAACAGTCGTTTCTCTGAGACATCATAAACCGACGTCCCATGCGATAATGAGTACCGCCAATCTGCTACGCCGCGTCGGCAGCACGGACCTCTCCTATTTGCAGTTGACTGCAAACTGACGATGACTTTCTCCGATTGCAGTCGACTGCAATTTTCGCGATGCCTGCCAATCGAGTTGGGTGCCAGCATGATCGACCTCGTTGTCGCATCAAGCGCGATGCTAGCTAGGCCGCCTCTGTTTCGGGAATGCTTCGCGGCGCGCCGAAAATGGTTTCGCAGAGGGCGGGGCGGCTCCGCCCGTAGCTCGGCGCCGCCCGGCCGACACACCCAGCCCGAAGAATCCCGGCTCGCCAGCGAGCTTACTACAGCCACGGCGAGGCATCCATTGGGTCTCAGTGCACTTTTGGCTGCGGACCGGAGGGCGATCCCGTCACGTGCGTCGTCGGCTGCATGTTGGCAATCGATTGCTGTAGGGCGTCGAGTCTCTGGGTTAGGGCGGCGAACTGGTCGGCTAGCCTTTTCGTTTCGGCCCGCTGGGCGACGAGCTGATCTTGAACGACCTGCAATTGGTCGACAGCCTGCTGCTGAGTGACCTGGAGATCCTTGGTCGTTTCCAGAAGCTCGTCCGAAGGCCGCCGGCTCGCCGCTGAAGCAGCGGTAGCGTGAGGCGATGGAGCGACCGCGGGGCTCCCGCCTGCGGCCCACAAGGTTATCCAGCCAGCGCCGATGAGCACCAAGGCGGTCACCGAAGTGATTACCAGGCGACGGCGCATAGCCACCTGATCGGCTTGCTGTCGGCCCTGAAGAGAAAGCATCTCGTCAGCCATCATAGGCCTCCCGTCGATACGCACTGCAATTCACAAAAACCTTAATACCGTAGTCAACTGCATTACGGGAGACTACCAATCAGGTTTTCTGTCGGAAACTCGATGTAACCGCGGATGACTTCACAATGAATCTCAACCACTTCGCCAACATTTTAAGTTTGTCTGAAGACGTGTTCGAGTGGCGCTGTCAGAAACTCGGCAGCACATTCGGCTTCCCGCGCTTGAGACCACATTTGGTTTTGGATGAGTGCGTCAGCGTTACTTCGGCAGCAGGAACTCTTACGGGCGGCCGACAGATGCTGCTAAAGCACCTCAGCGCGAACCTCGACAACACCCTTAGTTCGGGCGATAGGGGCGTACCGAATGGCAGACCGATCATCCCGGCCAGAGCAGTCGAGGCTGCGACGCACCTTGAAGGATTAGGGCCTTAACCGGGGCATTAAGAGCTGGCTTCTCGCATTTCCGACGCGTTCGAGCTCGATGTCTTTTACGGTGTCTGAGGCGTGCTCGGGACGTCTCGCTCGGCTCGTCGTTGCGAGTCGGTTTCTCGATCCAGCCTACCGTGCTTGATCCCTCTCCCCGGCCCTACCTCCAAAATGCAGAGGATGAATGATCCAAATCCTCGACCCCCGTAAAGCAAGCCGCCCGCGAACAGCTAGGCTGCCTCGCGCTCGCGCCGCGCGTCGCGATTCACGCTGTCAGACCGGACCCTTTGAGCTAGGTCATGGCTGGCGGCTGAACGCTTCCTATGATGGCCCATGGCCCACATCCTTTACCGTTGCCCGCGCACCGGCATGAAAGTCCAGCATTGGGTCGCTGAGGACGCTGCTGCGGGGAAGGACAAGTCATACTATGATGCGGTGACTTGCCCGATCTGCCTTCGACTGCATTTCGTGAACAGGGTGACCGGAAAGACTTTGGGCGAGAAGGACAAGGAGGGTTAGGTCTGGCCTGTCGAGCCCGACGCTAGCCTAGCAAGACTTTCTGAGCAATTCGTTAACATCTCGGTAACTATTCCGGCCCAGGATTTCCTGCACCTTAGGGGGCTGCGAGCTGAAGCCGTCACCGCAGGCTGACTGCTCCCGCCGCCCCCCGGCGTCGGAGAAAACAGCATGTCAGTTGATAAATTGCGCCCTGAGGTAAATCTGCTTACGGCATTCAGCTTGACAATGGCCGGGGCTCTCGCCATTGGCTTGCCACTGGCACTCACGATCATCTTTGTAGTCCGTTGAACCGGCCAGGCTTGACGCGGGATGGCTTCACCACACTATCAGTTCTGATAGGCCTCTTGCGCACGCTAAGTGCCCATGAACGTATCAGCAGATTGCAAACCAATCGCGACTAACTTCGCCGCGACCAGTTGATGCGACGCTTCGACGCCGCGTCCATCATCGGCTGGGACATCGCGACATCTCGCTGCTCTACGGAATTCGATGCAGGTGATGAATGATCCAAATTCGCGGCCCAAGCAATGTTGGGTTCGGGCCTGTCAACCTCTACAGCCCGTTGCGGCCGTAGGTATATCGGGAGACGAATCGACCTCGACCCATTGAGTCGCCGGTAAACGGCGAACGCTCAAAGCAAGGTCCCGCCTTTCGCTGGGGGCTGGTAGGCGGGACCTTGCCGGGTCACGAACCAGCGCGGCTCACGTGACTCAGGAATATTCGCGGTAAAGGCTGGCGAATTCGCGACCCCAGGAAGGCAAACAGGCACGGTTCGTGCCCCACCCATTAATCTGACTCGGCAAGCGGTGCTCGCCTGCCCATTAGTTCGTCTGGCCCGTTACATCCCTATGGCTGGCGAGTGGCTGTGGCCGCGAAGCAACAACTCTTTTATTCCTGCTCTCGGAACCGCGCATTTCGATTTACGTCGTGCGCAGCGTGCGCTTCACTTCCGTCACCGGGTTGGGGTGCATTCTATAAACACTGAATTTTGGAAACCCGGCGAGCCGCAGAGCGAAAATGCCTGCGGCTTTTTGCTTTTGATTATTTGGCAAGCGAATGGTGAGCCGGGGTAGCCGACGCAATACGGCGGCCTCGGTTTGTGACAGCCGTTTCGCGAGCGAGCACGGCCCGCCATTGGACCGGCGGCAAGTTGAAACGGGTGCCATGCTATCATGCTGGCCAGCGCGGCTGAACCCGCCACTCCAAATTCTAAATGTGAACGTGCTGAGAAAGCAGTACGAGTGCTGCTAGCACTACCGACCCGCCAATTAGCCAGACTATGAAGGAATTTGAATGGGACGTTGGCTGATAGGGTTTTCGCCAGTGATGACTCATCGGACCCCCTCACCTGTGTGAGAACAATAGCCTCGGTGGTTGCCGATTGAAATCGGCGGCAGCGTTCTCCCCTTCAATTTTCAGCGACCGAATAGGTCCGCGCCGGTAAGCGCGGCCTAGCAAAAAGTAGTCAGCGGTTGCTGCCCAACTTAGGAGGCCGCAAAAAAACGGTCCCACCGAGGAGAAACAGGAGGCGGGACCGTTCGGGCCACGGCATCACCCATATGGCCCAACCCACACAGTGACTAAGTTTATCAGTCCCGTCGGTTCACTCTTACACAGAGGAACCGCTTCACGGCCCCGACCATACGCCATACTTAAGATTGAAACCGGCGGGAGCCACAGCTTTTCGGGGTTGGAGATTTTCGGGAGAAGAACCGATTTCCGAAAGCGAGTTTTCTTGTCGGTAACGCCTGGATAGGAAACGGCCCCGGCGCAGGGAGGCGACCGGAGCCGTTATGGGTGTGTCGAATTTTGGGGACGCTTGACAACCCGGCACGTCGGAAATCGTTCTCAACTGCCGGCTGCCTATTCGGTTAGTACCGAGGAATAGGCACTTTGTTGCTATGCGGTCACAAACCGAAGCATCGCGACGCGCGCCCTCAACCAGACTCGCCGCCCTTCAAAGTCGATTAGATTCGGAAAAAGGCGTACCAGAGACCGCCAAGGATCAAGGCAGAAAGAGCGGTGCTTATTGTCAGCAACGCGAGCACCGATGGGCCGGGTTCCGCTTGCCGTGCTTCCCCCGGCGTTTCGATGATTATGCCGTGCTTTTTCGTTGGCATGATACCTCCTTAGATTTTCGGCGCTTGGCCCGCACGGTCAAAGACGGGCGTCTTTTCGATATCGCCGAGGCCGGTGCCAGAAGGCGTATCTTCGGCAGCGTGGCGTATCGCCTCTGTGGTGGCGTCTAACCCATCGACCGTTTCGTTTGCCGCACTGCCAGAGTCGTGCGGTCGTGCCGGTACCTGCTCGCCCGTTTCGGTAGTGATTGGGTCGCGACTGCTCTTCGGCATGTTGGTCTCCCTTTGAGAAGACCAATCCACTCGCACACGATCCGTTCCGCTGCTAACAGGTGCGCGAAACGCCCGCCGTTTGCGCGACGCGGTCCATGCGCATGGGACCGTCTAAACTGTCCCTAGAGTTCGGTGTGATCTTCCTGCACTCGATTTCGCCAGCGCCTGATTTGAGCGAGTTTCTCGCATTTCTGACGCCTTCGAGCTCCGATTTCAGGTTTGTCCGACACGGTGTCCGGAGGCTCGCTCAGACATCCGCCCGGCTCGTCGTTGCGAGCCGGCTTCTCAATCCACCCTACCGTGCTTGGTCGCTCTCCCGGGCCCCACCTCAAAAATGCAGATGATGAATGGTCCAAATCCTCGGCGGTCGCTATTTACGATTCCGCTTAGTTAGAGATATCGGCTGATGCATCTTCGAGCCCTTCCACGCTGCCCGCCCCGCCGAACGATATGTCGCTTACTGCACGGCTGCGGTTGCTAGGACCCTCTCTAGCATCCGCGCCGCTATGGCGCGCGGAGGGCCACCATTCCTCGCTTCCCGGGAGGCCAAACGGCGGGATCACGGGCGCCGTACCAGAGCGTCAGGCGTCCCGCGATCTCGTGAAATTGCGCCGGCGCCGGCGCGGTCGCCGACGAAGACAGCCCTCCCCTTGATGTTCGCATGAACGGGGGAGGCACGGCCAGGCCCAGCTATCCCGCAGTGATCTAAAACCAATCTGCTTTTTCCCCGCACGCCCCCAGCTCGACCAGGCGCCAGTGATCTCTCATGGTAAACTATCCGTTAACTCCGGGTTGTTATCAATTGGCAAATCCGGGCGGTGACCGTCCGGCCACCGGGAGCAACCATCATGCCTGTTGAGATGCTGAGTTATGCAGAGCTTGGCGAAAGGCTCAAAATCTCCCCAGAAGCAGCAAGGGCTTTGGTGAAACGACACCGACTGCCCCGTTCACGGTCGAATACTGGCAAAACGTTAGTGCAGGTCGACCTCACCGAAATCAGCCATTCTCCTGTCACGCGCGCACCGCCCGCACTGGCCGGTCACCAGGTGGTCACCGCCTTGAAGGATCACATTGCAACGCTGCAAGCTGACCTATTGGAGATGAAGGCCATTGCGGGCGGTCACCGGGCGGACTTCGAGCGAGAGGCTGATCGGTCTAACCGGTTGATGGCTGAACTAATCAAAGCCAGCAATGAAACTACAGCAGCCCGCGAGAAAGCAGCCTACTTCGCGGGGAAGCTGTCGACGGTCAAGCAGCGTTGGTGGCGGAAGCTTGCGGAAACTGTCGCCCATGCCCCATTGCAAGCCTTTCGGGTAAACATCGGCCGGATTGCTCGATCCAATTGACCCCGAACATCGTGCGTCGGGGCGGATTGCGATCACGAGCCAGAACTGGTGCCTCTGCGTTCCGGCGATAGGCCAGCGAATTTGAACGCGCGAAGTGACGCTATGCGCGGTAAGGCGAAAGCTTTCAATGCGAGCAAATGTGGTCTGCTGTGGAGTCCATCGGCAGTAGCGCCGATCATCCTCATCCGGGTGCACCCAAATATACGGCGCAATCTCCCGCTCCATCGTCAGCTTGATCATATGCACAGGCGGCGAATATCGCCCTCTCTTGCACGAACGGCATTTCAGCGCCGCTTCTAGTTTCCAGATCGGGGTATCCCGAGGACGTCGAATGTCGGTGCGCGGCAGGCTGGCGCGGGTCTTACAGCGTTGGCGAGGGCTGCGCGGGGCCACCATAGGCTTCCATCTGGATCGACCACATCTCCGCCTCGGCTCGATCAGCCTCTCGGACGGCCTCGTCAGCCCGTTTGCGCGCGCTCTAGAAGCCCGTCTTGAGCCGATCAAGCATCCGGGAAAGCCCAAATATCTAACGTAGCTATCCCCTCGCGCAGCTTTTTGATCGGGACGTAGTCGGGCGAATTCCAGAATGCCTGGATGGCCTCGATGTTTGGAAACTCGAACATCGATACGGGCCGTTGATCGTGTTCGCCTTCGAGTATCTCCACCTTAGCGCGTCTGGCGACAAGCTTTGCGCCAAAACGGACCATGAGCGGCCACGCTGCTTGCGCGTATTTCTGATACTGCGCTTCGTCTTTGACCGTGCTCTGCAAAATAATATAGGCAGGCATAGTGAACCTCTTCGGTCCGGTTACTGTAGACGAAGGCTCACTTTAGCGGGCGGAAGGCGCCCGTCCATGTCCGGGTTAGGTCAAAAGGCGAAATACTCGCTCTCTAGAGCAAATGTTTTGCGCTTTGTTCCAATGAAAAGCCGCCCGGAGGCGGCCTCCCAATTCGAGCCGCTTGATCCTGATCTCGCCCTATCAGTCCTTGCCGACGATGGTTTTAGCGCGACGACAGTTGAGGCGATCTTGAGCGTTTCGCTGCGGTCCGTGGGCGTCTACCGCGAAATCTGTTTGGCGGGACGTTCAAAAGTGTCTCTAGTGTTGGCGTGATTTATACACGGCCGATCTCGCCAGCACCTGTCCTGCAGTGCTTTTTCGCATTTCTGACAGCTTTGGGCTCCAATTATCGACGTGTCCGTAACGGTGTCCTGGCAGTGTCCTAGGACATCGCGCCCAGCTCGTTGCACCGGTCGGTTTCTGCAAAGTATGAATGGTCCAAATTCCCCAACCGTTGCCATTTAGGATTCGGCTTTGGCGATTTCCGCAAACATGGCCTTGAGGCCGGTAACACCGGCTTGCCGTCCCGGGCGATATCGGTAAGGCATCCTTCTATCGCTCGCTGCTCGGCTGCGGTTACTGGGACCTTCGCCGAGATGCAGCTCGGGCAGACGCTTAAGTATCCGGCGCATGGTGCTGGGGGTGATCGGCTTACTGTTCGGACCATGCTCTCCCCTATCATTGAGCCGGTCGGCCAGCTTCCGCGTCGACCTCCGCGCAGGGTCCTCGCGCAACTGACGGATGATTGGTGCCAGCCTCCGGACGGTGGCATCAAAGCGTGAATCGTTAGCGGCGGCATAAGCAGCCTTTGCAGCGATTTGATCGGCCAAGGCGGTTCGATACTCGGCCTCACTCGAATAGCCGGGATAGTTGACCTTTACGGGCATGCTCGTCTCCTTCCGCGTCCACCACCGGCACCTGAGTGCCTGTCGCCATTTTGGACCGTTCATCAATTGCAAGACGGAAATCAGTAAGATCAATTTATCTCATGCCGCAGGGCGAAAACCTTGCTCAGGTCGCCGCGCATGAATCGATGGACAAGAATGGAGTGAAGGTCCGGACCAAGGGTCAAGCTGTCCTCGATGTAGACGACCGTCGGCATCCTGTTCTTCTCGCGTTCGTACAGGACCTCGCGAAGCCGATAGCTGATGGTGCGATCACAACCAAAGACTTCGCTCCACAAGTGGAGGTCGGGAAGAAAAAGATATTCCGACCCTAAAAATGGTTCGGCGTTATTAATTGAGAGAGAGGCCGCCAGCTCGGAGGCGAGGACAACCCGGGATCGGAGACCCATCGCCACCAGGCGACCGGCGGCGGCCAACAGACGACCCTCGATCCGGTTTTCGTTACGCTCCGAAACGCCCGAATATACGAGACCACTTTGACCACCAGAGCGGTGGCCTTTCACAAAGTGGTTTATGATAGCCAACTCCTCGGCCGTGCAGTTGGCTTTCAGCTCAATCGTGGTGGTCCCCGCCAACAAGCCCCGCTGGGTCAGCGACCGCCCCGAGTCAACCGTTGCGCCCACGCGAATAACGCACTTGCCCCCTTGGATAAGGGCGGGAAGCACAGCGTGTTGAACATCTAGCTCCGGATGCTCCCAATGCGTGGCGAACGGAATTGATGTCGCAGCATGTCGTTCTTCCAAAAAGGATAGCTCTGCTGAACTCAGGCTTTCATGGTCGTTGACGCACTTGATCGAAATCGACCAGTGCTTGGCCGTTTCCTCGTAAGCTGCGCGGGGTTCACGTGTCCTGCTCCAGTTAAGAGAGCGATTCCGGGCTGCGTAAAAATCCGGCGGCCTCCGATTGTTCGCTTGCTCTTTTGGAGTCGCCCAGCGGACGTTTCCAGCCTCATAGTTGCCGTTCGGATCGATCCGGTCGAGGGTGTGGCCTCGTGGCCTATCGCCAAGCTCCGCGTGCAGTTCAGCCACCGAACTCGAACAGGTACTTGATCCCGCGTCCGCCGTAGTTGGGATAGTCAAAGTCCTTTGTATCTTCACAGCGACTCTTGGCGTCCCGGTGAGAGTTGTATATCGGCGTCCTAGACAAGCCATGAGTGGGTGGACGCCCCCTCCCCCTTTTCGGTTTTGATTTATTTGTTTGGGATTCTATTTTGTTACGTGGATGCTCGGACCCGACTAATTCCGGTGTCGGGATCGCCGCCAACATTTTTGTCAGTTGATGAACAAGGGACGGCAGTCGGTTCGTGGAGGGGGCAGTCTTCGGCACGGGCTCTCCGTTTGCAGGAACGATGAAATGAACGGGGCGCTAAACGCAGCCCCTTTATTGTTGGCATTAGTGGCTAACGGCGGCTCATCAACCGAGCACGTCGTTCAGGTTTGACAGTCGCGGAAAAAGCCCTTTAGCCCCAACATGCGCATTTGGTAGAGTTTGACAGTTCAAGGCATTGAAATTGCGAGAGAAAGACATCCCCTCCGCGCTCACCATAGAAATCAAGCACTTAGACCGAAACCGCCGAGCCCTCAAAATCGCCCGTGTGGGCACTGTGTTGGCAAATCAATTGCCGCTCGATCGCGAACGCTGCGACGATATCCGCCCCCGGATCGCCGGCCGTGCGGAGCCGATACAGCCAGGATCCGAGCGTTCGGCTTCCCTGTCGGTGTTGCACCGATCGCACGCCAGCGCCTTCCCCTGGGCCAGCGTGCCACCACCTTTCGAGCGCGGCCGGACATGGTCGCGGGTCGGCGCCACCATCGGCTCGCCGCAATAGCTGCAGGGCAAACCAATAGCGGCGACGAGATCGGCTCGCCGGACTTCCCGCACGGGCGGGATTCAGCCGTCGGCCTTTTTGCGCGACGGATGAGCGTTGAGCCATTCCACATCGGCGGCGATGGCCCGTTCGATCCGCTCGGGTTTCACGTCGGTGTATTTGTGCTGTCCGCCGCGAAGCTGCGCCCGCTTCCAGTTCACCGCCGCAACGTCCGGCGCCGGGGTAAGCACCTGCGACATCAGCGCCGCGCGCCAGAGTGCCAGCAAATCCCAATCGCTCGGCCCGTCATCACATTTCGGGAACGAATGGCAGTCTTCCGCCACGTCATGAGTTTGCGCGACCGAAAGCGCGGAGTGCCAATCAAGGCGCGCGCGCCAGTAGTCCGTCAGATACCTTGCCTGCCACCATGCATCGCGCCGGCCTTGCCGCAGGCGGTGGTTTCTGCAGGTCGCGGATAATTTTTCCGGTGCTGTCGCCAGTTCCAACAACCTGGCTTCGCGCTTGGCGACCTGCTCATCCCGGTGCGCTTTCATGCGGGCCTTTTGCAGGCTCCTGTCGGGGTCCAGCGCTTCCTTGGTTATCTTTGCCGCCAACAAACCTAGAAAATTGAACTGATAACGAGGGCTCGGCGCGCTACCTGCCGGGCCCTCGTCCACGTTTCGATCAGCTTGATCGTGTGCTCGGCGGCGCTGGCGGCCCAACCCGTAGCGGATTGTCCTAGCGGATCGGCCGCGCTTCAATAACGCATGCCCAGAGACCCCTTCATCCGCGAGAAGTTCACCAAGGAACGCTCTGCCACCAGGAAGCTCGCCCAGGAATACTTCGAGCGCTACCCGAAAGACCGGTATCAAACCGAAGTCGAGGGCTGGCGAAACCTGCAATCGCAAAATATCGAATTTACAATGAAGCGGCTGCGCGAACCGATCGAGCCCCGGTCATGAACTTAAAGGAGGACACGCATGAGAGTTATCCGCGTCGCCGCAATGATCGTGTTACTCAGCGGGCCAGCGTTCGCACAGCATGTACAGAAGGCAGGGGAAGCCGACAAAGAGAAGACGCCGGGGGAGATCCAAACCGAGCAGCAGGCCAAACAAGCCTACGAGAGGTCGCTCAAAAGCATTCCCGACAAGGGCGCCACAGATCCGTGGGGTGCCGTACGCAATAACGATGCGCCCAAAGCCACCGGCAAGGCCGCCTCCACGAAGCCACATCACTAGATAGGGTCTATGTCCTGGTCCGGCCGATAGGGTGTTGTAGGAGGGATGAAAGACGAATTTTTCGTCATCCTCGCGAGTGCGGGAGTTCTCGCGATCCTCCTATGACACTACATGCGGTTCGCGGACCGAAGTCATGCCAGATTGGCTCTTCCCGACTCCAGGAAGGCCGCTGGGATGGATCCGCTTCAGCCCTGTGGCACTGGCACCGTAGCTGGAAAACTCAGGGGCGCTCCTCTAACCGAGACAGCCCCTACAGGTTTGGTCTGCCCGGCCATCCTTTTGCGCACCGCTCCGGATAGCCGGTTACGAGCGCGCCCTCTTGGAATGGAGGAAGTTATTTCCGGCGTTATTGCATTTTGCAGCGAGTCGACCTTCGCTATAAGCGTGGAAAGCTGAGTGGCTATCTTCTTCACGTCGACCCGCTCATCCGTGATGCTCTGTCTTAGAGAAGCAAGCGCAGTTGAATCCTGCTGAAGCAGAGCGGTGTTCTGATGCAATGAGGAGCTATTCTCTTGCAGCGAGGCAACGTGTTGTTGCTGGGTCGACTGAATATCCTTCAAGGCAGCGAGAACCGGATCCGGCATTGGATCGGAAGCTTTCAGGTGCGGGAGCAGTTCGGCCAAATTGCTGACATTCGGCAGGGCAAAATCGGAAGGCGCCAGTGTATAGGCCGCCGCAGCAGCATTCAGGCCAAGAGCGAACACCGAGAGCGCCAGGATCGATTTCCGGGTGGATGGCTTGCTCGGTGCTGTGGATACGGGTTGTTCGGTTGGGCTCTGCGTTTCCGACGTCATGGTCAGGTACTCTACTAAAATGAGTGAACAAAAAACGGAGCCGTCGCTGGATCGTCCTTGCGGCGGCTCCTTTACGCGGCACCCATCTAACTGGCCTGGATGATAGGATGATGAGATTAATTCCACGTTATCGCCGCAGCCGCCTTGCGTGAGCGGCAATTCGCTGAATACAGCGGCAGGCAACGGGCTCACCTTCTCGAGCTGAGCTATGCCCGTCCTGATCCAGAGCCGCAGAAAGCGGCCGCAAGCACCAAAGCCAAACGGCTCCGACGCAATCGGGGACGTCGCCGGAGCCGCCAACCTGTGGGCAGGTTTTCTTCCGGGGGTAGTGTTTGGGGCGCTATCCCGGAAGCCATGGACCGATTCTTTTCCAGCCGGTTTGTTCCAAACGGGACAGGTTCAGGCCGTCGCGCGGAACCCAAAAATCCACGCCTTTCGGGACGCTCGGCGCGTGTTCGCTTGACGGCAGCTTTGGTCGCGCTTTAATTCCCCCCTGTGGCCTGGAGTTTTGCGTATGCCTCATTCGCCACCGATCGTGCCGCAGGAAGCGGGCCTGGATACCTATCTGGTGCTGGACGACTTCGGCCCTATGCTAGGTCGCGCTTGGCGGGAGACAAACGAAGAGGACACCGATCGCGAGGCCCTGATCCGCGATCTCATAGAGGGCCAGTATGGCCGTCCGGTTCGCATCGTGGCCTTCAATGCCGCCGAGGGCTGGTCGCGTGATGTGACGGTGGATATTGCCGACGAGCTGCGCCGGCGTTTTGCGGAATATGACGAGGTCCCAGCCTCGGTGCTGGAGTTCCTGGAGACGGCTGGCCGTCGCTGAGTCGGCCCTATTTTTCAGGCGCTCAATCCAGCAGATTCGTGGCGGTGTTTTTCGTGGTGCGGTGGCGCGACATCGGCGCCCGTCGTGGCAACGGGACCGTCTCCATCGGCAGCGGCTTCACGATCAATCACATCGGCATGGCACTGCGCAGTGGCGGCAACGCGTCATCTCGCGTGGCCTTCAGCCTGGATCGCGGGCGTTCCCGACGAAACAATCCAGCCTCCTGAAGAAACCATTTTCCGGATTGCGCGAAGACGTGCGGAAACGAACGCGAGCTAGTTTGCTGGCGACCAACGAGGGAGTCCGCCCATGTGGACGCTCATCAATCTGTTTTACCGCGCCTATTGCCGGGCACGTCTATCCGAGATGCGGAAGTTCAGTCTTGGCCATTGAGGCCAGATGATACCGGCGGCATTGCCGGTCGCCGCGCCCCGCCATCGTCGCGAAATAATCACCTGAGCCAGAGGCTGCGCGGCCGCACTTCAAAGTAGCCGGACGCTTACGCCTCTGGGGTAGGTGGAAAAGGGTGGCGCCCGGCTACTTGGCCGCGCGGCGGTTGCGGCCCTTTAATGGAAACACCGATGATTTAATTTTGTAGAAAGCCCCGCGCGCAGGCGCGAAATTTAATGTGTTGGTCGCGCAGGCGGCATCGCGAGACCAACGGTCTAGCGATACCTTCCTGCATCACAGAAATAGGTCCTGGGAGCGACGCGATAGGCCGTGTACCGATAATACGGCCGGTAGGCGTAGCCGAGATAAAGGGCCGGCGGCTCTCCGCCATAATAGGCGTCGTGATAGAAATTATAGACCGGGCCGTAGGCGCATCGGTATGGAGCCCAACCGGCGCCTCCGATCAGCGGCGCGACGCCGACTTCGGCGGGAATGAGGGGCCAGCGTTCATGGGCCTCGGCGGGTCCGGCCGCGGCCCCGCCGATCAGCGCGACGGCGCTCATGCAAGCCAGGAGGTTTCGCATGGGCTCGCGTCTCATGGGTTCGCTTCTCATGGGTTCGCTCCGTGCCGGTACGCCCCTCGGATTGTCGGCCTGGATCGACTTTCTATCGAGCGCAAAGCGTGGATGCGAAACGGCCGTCGGCATTCGCATCAACATGACAGGAGGCGATCGCTTTCGTCAGTCCGGATTGCCCGGAGGGGGCACGCCCTGTTGCATAAAATCATCATTAAGATTTCAAAATTCAATTGTTCCCGGAATTCTTTTGACTGTGTAGCGACCTGTACCGTTAGGTCATTGGCGCTGGGCCTAAGGATCGTTGCCATGTTGGATGCAGTTACCGCGCTCTTCGGCGTCATCAGTGTCGGAATTTTTGTCGCCCACGCCGTGGACGGCTACTGGTCGCGCTGACCGGCCGCTTGCCGAACCGCCGCGCCCGTTGCGGGCGTGCGCGAACGTCGTCTTCGCCGATTTTTCTGCCGCCAGCCGTCCGTCGTTGACAACGGACCACGCCCGATAACGGGCCCCCTGAAACTTCCATGAGAGAGACGGCCGGCGCGCCGCATGCCCGCCTGGCCGGCGAGGCTGGCCGGAACCGGCCTGCCCCCTCGCCCGGCCCCCTGTTGATAAACCCCTCGACCCCGCTCCTGCTGCGTGACAGAAGCCAGCGGCGTGTTATCGACGGGCCGGATACCCATACCCTCAGGACGGACGGAACCAACCACCATGCGGATTACCCTCGTCGGCTCCCGCCATTTCGGCGTGACCACCCTGAACATGCTGCGCCAGCATGGGGTCGACATCGTCAGGGTCGTGGTGGCCGATGCCGAAGACCGTCTGGCGGCAGCCGCCAGGGCCGCGGGGATCGAGGTCGTGGTGCAGGCCAAGCCGAGGCTGGTGGTGGCCAGGGAGATCGCCGAAGGCACCGACCTGATCGTGACGGCGCACAGCCACGCCCGCATCAGCAAGGAGGCACTGGCTGTCGCCCGGCTCGGGGGCATCGGCTATCACCCCTCGCTGCTGCCCCGCCACCGCGGCATTGCGGCCGTGGAATGGACCATCAAGGAAGGCGATCCGATCACCGGCGGCACTATCTATCACCTCGCCGAGCGCATGGACGCCGGTGCCATCGCCGCCCAGGAATGGTGCTTCGTCAAAAAGGGCGAAACCGCCCGCGAGTTGTGGGAGCGCGCGCTGGCTCCACTCGGCCAGAAGCTGCTCGGCGAAGTCATCGACTACGCCAAGGCCCATAACAGCCTGCCCGCCAAACCCCAGGACGATCAGTTCGCGACCTTGGCGCCTGCTCTTTCGGAGTAAAATGATACCGAAACAGCTTCGGCGGCCTTTTGCCCCCGCAAGTGCGCGAAATAGGTAAATTTTTGTTCCCGAGGCGGAACCTGTCCCCAGTTCAAATGTTTGATCTCTTGGGAACTTTTATGGTTACCGCGGCGCAGCAAATTTTGGACACAATCTGCCCGGATAAGCCGGGTCATCACACACAAATCGGGGATTTGATTCATGCGCTTCAACCGCATTTGTTTTGCATTGTTTGCTTCCGCCGCCACCGCTGCCATTGCCAGCGCACCCGCAATGGCGCAGACCCCTTATGACGGCCTCTGGAGTGTTACGGTTGTAACCAAAAGCGGCACCTGTGAACCACAGACGCGCTCGACGCTTACTATCAGCGACGGTAAGGTTTCCGCAGCCGGCGCCGACGTGACCGGCAGCATTGGACGCGAAGGCGTCGTCAAGGTTTCAATTGGTGGTGCCTATGCCAATGGCCAGCTCAGCGGTAATTCCGGATCCGGAAAGTGGAACGGGGCTTCGGCAGGCATCCCCTGCAGCGGCCGCTGGGAAGCCTCGCGCCAGTAAGGCTGACCGGTCCGCTGGCGGCTTCGCAACCGTCAGACGCCTGATCCTGGCCATCGCCACGCTGTTCGTGGCGACGGTCGCGGCCACCGCCAGTCACGCCCAGGCGGGGCCTTTCGCCGGCATGGCCGGTGTCTGGTCCGGCGGCGGGACCGTCACGCTCGACGACGGCTCGACCGAACGCATCCGCTGCCGCGAAACCGCCGCCGTCGGCGACCGCGGCACCGGCCTCAATCTCGGCCTGACCTGCGCCAGCGACAGCTACAAATTCGATCTCAACGGCAACGTCGTCTCCGACCGCGGCGTGCTCTCGGGGACCTGGAGCGAAAGCAGCCGCGGCATCACCGGCTCCCTCCAGGGGCGCGGCGGCAGCGGCAATTTCGAGGTGGTCGCCAATGCCGCCGGATTTACCGCAAGTCTGTCGGTAGCGACGCGCGGCAACCGGCAGTCCGTATCCATCAGGTCCCAAAACGGCTTCCGGGGCGCCTCGATCGCGCTGAGCCGCCGCTAGGCCAGCCCGCTTCGCTCAACAACACTCCAGGCCCGCTTCGCCGCAGCCCTAGCTGCCCTGCTTGGGCGTCACCAGCCGCGCAGCGGTCTGCTTGATGGTCTTGGCGATCAAGAGCGCCTGTTCCTTGCTCAGCGCAAAATCCTGAACACCCTTGGTCGTCGTCAGCGAAAGCACCATGATGTCGGGCTGGTTCTCGGGCCAGCCGGTGGCGAAGGCGGTGACGAAATTCGCCGAGATGGATCGATTTGTCATGCAGGCTTTCCTTTGCAAAGGTTCCATTGCGTTGCGGCTTGCACCCAAAAGTCATGGGTCGGGCGAACGAGCCTCGCTGCGCGCGTTGATGGTGCGGGTCGGCGCCTAGGCGCCCGGCACGAAAGCCGTGACCTCGATCTCGACCTTCGCGCGCTCGTCGACGAGGCCCGCGATATAGAGCAGCGTCGATGGCGGAAAATTCTTGCCCAGCGTCTCGCGCCAGGCCGCGCCGATGCCGGCGCCCGCGGCCTCGTACTCGCCGCGACTGGTCAGGTACCAGGTCAGCCGGACGATGTGCTGAGGCCCGGCCCCGGCCTCCGCCAGCAGCGTGACGATCTTCCGCAGGGCAACGCCGACCTGCCCGGCCATGTCGGCTGGATATTCGCCCTTCTCGTCACCGGTCTGGCCGGCCAGCACGATCCATCGGCCGGGACCGTCGATCTCGACCCCGTGCGAGAAGCCGCGCGGCTTCGACCATTCGGCGGGTTGCAGGATGCGCATGGGAAGGTTCTCCAGGCCACGATCTCTCTGCGATCCCCTTAGCACCGATCGCCCGGCTGGCGCATCACTGCGTCGGCCCATTTGCACGTTGCAAATTCCGCCGTTGTCGCCGATACCGGCGGGCCCACCTCAACCTGCCCGCGCAAGCGGGCCCGCCTGGCGCTCCCCGCTGATGGACAAAACCCCTTCCATACCGAGAGCCGCGTTGTGGATGGCGGGCTGGCTCGCCTTGATGCTGATCGTGACGGTCGCCGGCCGCGAAACGCTGCGCGAGCTGAACGTGTTCCAGGTCATGGAGGCGCGCTCGCTGATCGGCCTGCTGATATTGTATCCCCTGATCCGCAGCCAGGGCGGATTCGCGGCGATGCGAACGTCGCGACCGTTGCAGCATATCGGGCGCAACCTCGTTCACTATGCGGCCCAGATCGGCTGGTTCTTCTCGCTGACGCTGATCCCGCTCGGCCAGGTGGTCTCGATCGAATTCACGATGCCAATCTGGACCGCGATCCTGGCCGCGAGTTTTCTCGGCGAGCGCATGACGTTCGGCAAGGTCGCAGCGATCGCGCTCGGCGTGGTCGGCGTGGTCGTCATTGTCCGCCCCGTGGCCGGCGAGATCAATCCGGGCCAACTGATCGCGCTCGCCGCGGCCGTCGGTTTCGGCATCTCCGTCGCCATGATGAAGTCGTTGACCCGCACCGAAAAGACGCTGTCGATCATCTTCTGGATGCTGGTGATCCAGTCCGCGGCCGGCTTCCTGCCCTCGCTCTATGTCTGGCAATGGCCGACGGCCTATGCCTGGGGCTGGATGGTCGTGCTCGCGTTCTGCGGCACGTTCACCCACTACTGCATGGCGCGCGCGATGCTGTATGCCGACGCCACCGTGGTGCTGCCGATGGACTTCCTGAGGGTCCCGCTGACGGCGACGATGGGCTGGCTGATCTATTCCGAGCGGCTGGACATGTTCACCGTGCTCGGCGCCGCGCTGATCCTGACCGGCAATCTGTTGAACCTGCGCTCGGCCCAGCCGGTACCCGCACGCGTTGGGACCTGAGCCGTCTGCTCGCATCGCGTGATTTTCCGCACGCGTCCGCAAATTGTGACCTAAATCACGCACGCTTGCGCGGCGGTTCAGTAGCGTTTGCAATCGAAGGCGCGCTCGCCAAAGCTGGGCAGGGACGGATTTTTTCTGACACGAAGCGAGGCGTTCTCGTATAACCTGCGTCGAAAGCGTTGCAGCCACAATTGTTTGATTCCATCGGGGGATTTCAGATGCGCTATCTCACCGTCGTTCTTTCGCTGATTTGCATGCTGTTCACGGCGCATGCGGCCAGGGCCGACAAGCGCGTCGCCTTCGTCGTCGGCAACGGCGCCTACAAGAACGTGGCGCAGCTTCCCAACCCGCCGATCGACGCCAAGGCGATGGCGGCCGTGCTCCGCAATGTCGGCTTCGACGTGGTCGAAGGCACCAACCTGACCCGCGATACCATGACGGAGAAGCTGCTCGACTTCGGCAAGAAGGCGCAAGGTGCCGACGTCGCGGTGTTCTTCTATGCCGGCCACGGCATCGCCATCAGCGGCACCAATTATCTGTTGCCGGTCGATGCCGACATCAAATCGGAGATGGACGTCAAGCTGGGCTCGGCGATCAATATCGATCTCACGCTCGACCAGACCATGAGCGACGCCAAGGTCAAGCTGGTGTTCCTCGATGCCTGCCGCGACAATCCCTTCGCCGCGAAGATCAAGTCGAATTCGGCGACCCGCAGCGTGTCGGTGCAGGCGGGTCTTGCGGAGATGAAATCCGGAGAAGGCACGCTGATCGCGTTCGCGACCGGCCCCGGGCAGACCGCGCTCGACGGCCAGGAAGGCACCAACAGTCCGTTCACCCGCGCCTTGATCGCCCACATCACGACGCCCGGCGTCGAGATCCAGCAGGCGATGACCGAGGTCCGCGCCCAGGTCAACGAAGAGACCAACAAGGGCCAGTTGCCCTGGGGCCACACCAACCTGATCGGTTCGGTCTATCTCAACCCGGTCGCGGCCGCCGCTCCCGGCGCTGCCGCCTCCCCGGCTGCGGTTGCAACGACGTCCGGCGCTTCGGATGTGGAACTCGAGTTCTGGCGCTCGGTGAAGGAGTCCAACAAGCCGGAAGAGCTCAACGCCTATCTGACCAACTATCCCAACGGCCAGTTCAAATCGCTGGCGCTGGCCCGCATCGCCTCGCTGGAGAATGGGGCCTCGACCACCAAGCGCAACCTCACCACCGGCGTCGATCCCGCGACCTTCACGCAGGAAGCGAACCAGACCACGGAAGACCAGATCGGCCTCGACAAGGGCCAGCGCCGCGACGTGCAGCGCCGGCTGACCGGGCTCGGTTTCGACACCAAGGTGACGGGCAAGTTCGACGACGCCACCCGCTCCGTGATCACGCGCTGGCAGGCCGCGCGCGGCTATCCCTCCTCCGGCTTCCTCAACAAGCTGCAGCACAAGGCGCTGTTGACCGAAATCGTCGCGACCACGCAAACGAGTTCCGGCGAGGCCGATGATCGCCCGGCTCGCCGTGTCCGCCAAAGCGGCGGCAGTGGCGGGGGTGGCGGGGGTGGCGGCCAGCGCAGTGGCGGCGATCCCGCCGGCGCCGCCTTCGTCGGCGGCGTGGTGGGCGGCATGATGGGCGGCCTGTTCCGCCGCTGAGGACCCGGCTCGCAGGGACACAAGCAGCAAAAAGCCCGGGGTAATCCCGGGCTTTTGAATTATTTGCAGATCCGGTGCCGCTATCTGCCCGCAGCCTTCCTCAGCGCGTCGTTGATGCGGTCTTGCCAGCCCGGCCCGCCCTCCTGGAAGAATTCGAGCACGTCCTGATCGATCCGCAGCGATACGAGTTCCTTCACGCCGGGAAGCGCGGCCGGTTTTGACGGCGCCTCCGGCACCTTCGTCGTGGTCCGCTTGAACGCAGCTTCGGCTTCGGTGCGCGCGTCGTTGAGCGTCCTTGGCCGCCGTGGTGGTTGAGACATCGAAATACTTCCCTCTCGTATGGCGTCGAATGCGACTGGATCAGATCCCCTCGAACAGCGCCGTGGACAGGTACCGCTCCGAGAAGGACGGCACGATCGCAAGAATGGTCTTGCCTTTGGCTTCCGGCCGCTTGCCGATCTGAAGGGCTGCTGCGATCGCCGCGCCCGAGGAAATGCCGCCGGGAATGCCTTCATGGCGCGCCAGCGCGCGCGAGGTGTCGATCGCGGTGGCGCTGTTGATCTTGACGATTTCGTCGATCACCGAGCGATCGAGAATGTCGGGAATGAAACCCGCGCCGATGCCCTGGATCTTGTGCGGCGAATGCTGCCCGCCCGACAACACAGGACTTTCCTCGGGTTCCACCGCGACCACGCGCAGCGAAGCCTTGCGGGGCTTGAGCACCTGGCCGACGCCGGTGATGGTTCCGCCGGTGCCGACGCCGGCGACGAAATAATCGATGTTGCCGCCGGTATCGTTCCAGATTTCCTCCGCCGTGGTGCGGCGGTGAATTTCCGGATTGGCGAGGTTCTTGAACTGCTGCGGCATGACCGCGTTGGGCGTGGTCCGCACCAGTTCCTCGGCGGTCGCGATCGAACCCTTCATGCCCTGGGCGGCTGGCGTCAGCACGATCTCGGCGCCGAGGAACGCCAGCATCTTGCGCCGTTCGATCGACATCGACTCCGGCATCACGAGCTTCAGCCGGTAGCCGCGTGAGGCGGCGACGAAGGCGAGCGCAATGCCGGTATTGCCCGACGTCGGTTCGATCAGCACGGTGTCGGCATTGATGAGCCCGGCCTTCTCCATCGCGATGACCATCGCCGCGCCGATGCGGTCCTTCACGCTTGCCGCGGGATTGAAATATTCCAGCTTGGCGAGAATGGTGGCGTGCGCGCCGTTGGCCTGCGGCAAATTGCGCAGCCGGACGATCGGCGTGTCTCCGACCGCGTCAACGATGCTGTCGAAAACGCGGCCGCGGCCGGGACGGTGCACTGCACTCGCAGTCGAAGATGCATCCATGACGAACTCCTGTAATCGCAATATGCGTGGAAATCGGGCGCTTCTCGCATTAGAGGCAGCTTGGGCGCTACCTGCAAGTCAGAATCCTCTGGAACAAATTCGCTGCGCTGCAAAATCCTTAAGACGCCAAATAAAATCTCCAAGCGACCAAATAACGTAAAACCAACGTATTTGTGTTGCGACATCGTCAAAGAAGTCAGACTATGGTGGCGTCACGTTCAAGGTTCAAATCGCAAGGAGGTCACGATGCCAGCAGTCGCTGAAGTCCTGCCGACCGTCGCGCCCAATCCCGATCCGCGCGGGTGTGATTTGCCGACCTGCCCTGTCTGTGCCGATTCAATGGTGGCTGCGGAAGCGTCCGCCTATCTCGCCGACAACGTCATCAGCTATCTCTGGACCTGCGACACCTGCGGTTACGGTTTCGTGACCAAGCATGCGCTGCGGAGGTTTGCCTGCAACTGAACCGGTCGACGAATCCAGGATTGGCACCTCAGGGCTAACAAGCACCCCGTTCACAGGACCGCTGCCGGCTCGCAGAAGAGTTGGGTTTGGCGTTTGCCCGGCGCACACACGTCGGCGCACTCTGTCACGCGTCTCGTCGCACCATGCGCAGAGGGCCGCAAGGTTTTCGGCTAGCTCAGGCCGCCGGCATCAATGGCCTTTTTCGCAAGCTCGACGGCCTTCTCCGCGGTGGGCGCATCGGTCGAGGTGGTGGCCTGGTCGAGCACCGAGGGCGGCACCGCAACCCTGATCTTCTTGCCGTTCAATTTGCGGATGTTCGCGCGCCATCGATCCGTATCGCGCTGGAAAGCGTCGATGACATAGGCCTTGTAGGTGATGCCGCTCATGGCAGGCTGCTTGGCCGCACGCGGGTCCAGCAGATGCCCGTTCGCGACATCGTGAACGATTTCGACGATCTCGCGAACGATATCGCCGCGCGCGCTGCCGGTTGCGTCCTTGAGCAGGTGCCTCACCGCCGCCCCGATCTGCGCCTTTGCGTCGTCGTCGGCTGTGAAATCCCAGTCGATCTGAGCTGACATGATAGCGCGGCCTCCGGTAACGCGTTTGCAGACATCATCCAGATAAGCGGCAGCGCATTAAAGTCCGATTAGCGGAAATGTTTTGATTTTATTGATCTGCCGGATTCGAACCGGCGATCAAGCGTGCCACGATCTCAGGCCAGAAATCTTACGCCGTAGATGTTGCCCCTGCGCCAGACGACTTCGCAAGGCTGGCGCTTCGGACGGTCAGCAACGAGCGCCAATCCGAACGTGTCCCTGACATCGATCTCGGCGTCGGTCATGATCTTGGCGCCGCCCGGCGAGACGTCCAGCACGAAGCACTCGCTCTTGGTCGAACCGTCCACCGTGATCCAGGTCGGTCGCTTGTTGAGCTGCCTTCGCGGCTCGCGTTGTACCTTCGCCCTTGGCTTGTCGACAATCATGAAGACCATCCATCGTTGGACTTGAAATGCGATCGGCCTGGCAATCGTTAGAACAAGCCGCACAATGCGGGTCACTCCGTAAAACTCCGCTTAGGACAATGCCTCGAAGTTTACCGGTTTTCCCTGTTCAGCCCGTGATCCGGGCCGGACATTCGGACTGGAAAATTTCCCGTCTCGCTGCCCGGGGAGACCGGGTTTCTACGGTGGCCCCACCGTCGAGAAAAAACTACTTGTGATCGGCGCAGGTATTCCCACGCAGAAGACCCGGAACCACGTGTTAACTGCTGAGGGCGATGATTGACGAAAGATTCCCTCGGAATCTCCGGCCGTGGTGAGCAAAATGGGCGAAGTCGTACAATTTATCCCGAAGCGGGATCTCGAGCGGGCTCGTCTCATTCAGGAGGCCCGCGCGATATACGAGGGCATATTCCCGACCGAGAAGGGACCCACCGGCTTGCAGCGGGCCCCCAAGGAATGAGCATGATCCGGGTCAGACCCTGCCGGGTGACCCCGATTACTTGCCGGCGCTCTTGAACGATTTCGCCACGGCAGCGGCCCCGCTGAAGGCTTGCATTGCCTGCTTGGAGGTCATGGCGACAGTGGTTTGGACATTGCTGACGCTGCCCCCTGCCATCGCGACAAGAATGCCCGACGCCGCGGCCTTCTCGTCCGGGAACTCCGCGATAAGCAACCAATCGAATTCGCCAAGCGTCACGTAGTAGCAGAGCAGTTTACCGCCCAGCTTTTCGAACACCTTTGCAATCGCCGGCTCCCGATCTTCGGGGGCAGCCATCATGCCGCGCACGGCATCGGCGGTGTAACATCCACGCGAGATAAAGATCGGCATGATAACCTCCCTTTCGTGGTGAAACAGCACCCGCCAGTCTACTGGAAATCCGGCTGGGCTTTAAGTCCGTTTCGCGCCGGGAGAAACCGTTACGTCTCGGCCATGATCGCTAACACGCGCTGCATCAGGGCGGGGTCTCGATAGGCGCTGCGCGGCCTCAATAGATTCTGCACTTCGGCGGTCAGCTTGTGCACGGCCGGATCTTCGGCAGCGAGCCGCGTCAGAGCGAGTCCGAATTTGAGCACGGTCTCGAAATCGGCCGGGCGTTGCCCCCGCGTCTCGGGAAAGACAAAGTCGAGTATGGCGACCGCCCACGGAGTCTCGATCAACGCCTGCACCTCGGCGAAGAAAGCCGGCGCCAGCGCGGCGATCGGATCGCCCTCCCCCGCCAGTCTCCCGAGCAGCGTCCGGAGAAGGCACGCCTCCTGGGCGGCCACGCTCATGCCTTGTCCGTAGACGGGATTGAAGCGGCAGATGGCATCGGCGATGGGCAAAAGCCCGCGGGGAAACTTGTCGAGCCGTTCGAAGTGGCGGCGCACGCTTTCACGGAAGCCGTAGCGCGCGACCCCGCCAACGCGCTCGGCTCGGCTGATCGCGTTGTAGATCGTCGGCGTCCGCAGTGCCCCTGCATATGCCAGAAACCCCTCGGCATCGCCGGGCGGCACGTCGCCGTGGCGTCCGCCAATGGTTGCCATCCAGCGGCTGCCCTCGATCGGCAGAAGGAGGCCGCCGCGGCTGTTGTGGGGTGCCTGGCCGAAGGTCATGACGCCTCTCCAATCGGCCGGGGCATCGTCCGGAATGCCGAAGATGCATGTCGCATAGCCGAGATCGATGCCGATCGTGGTTTCCTCCGGAAGTGGTCGGCCGATCGATTGCAGCAAATTGAGCGTGAGGGCGCCGCTCCCGGAGGCGTCGACGACGAGGTCCGTCGCAATCGTCTCGCTTGCGCCATTGTCGTTCTCAAAGCGCACGCCGGAAACCGCCTCTCCATTTGGAGACGCCAGCAATGTCTCGACCCGGCAGTGCTGGCGCAGCGTGATATTCGCAAGGCTTTCCACCCGTCGTCGCACGGCGTGCTCGATGGTCGGCCTTGACAGCGCGTAACTGAACCAGCCGAGGTCGCGTTGTGGGAACGGATCATAGCCCGGGCGCTCCATGCGAACATCGAGACCGACACGGAGCGGCACGGCTCCCGCCCGCGCGA
Organism: uncultured Alphaproteobacteria bacterium; assembly: GCA_963831585.1. Lineage (GTDB taxonomy): Bacteria > Pseudomonadota > Alphaproteobacteria > Rhizobiales > Xanthobacteraceae > Bradyrhizobium. The sequence continues at coordinate 27,939 of CAWHRA010000021.1, forward strand.
GATCCTGCTCGAACCCCGTGAACAGCTCGCTGAGGGCGCGCTGGCCGCTGAGCAGCAGCCCATGCACGTGGCGCGCCTGTGGCGTCCCCGCGCGATGCGCAGGCTCAGAGGGCAGCGCGTCGCGCTCCAGAACGACGACCTGATCAAAGGAGTCGGCGAGCGCTCCCGCGGCGGTTAGTCCACCCATTCCCGCGCCGATCACGACGGCCTGCTTGCCGACCAGAGTTGACGCCATAGTCGCCTCCCTGCTGCGGGCTCCACTCGCGGCACGGGTGCCGACGCCAGTCGAGCATATCGCCGCGCCATCACGAAAGGAAGGCGCCGGAACGTTCAAGGGAAGCGTCGGTGCTCCCGGCTGCCGTCGGAAGCGGTAAGCATTTCTGGTGAAGGAGCCCCCCGGTTCAGCGCGGCGGGATGTCGCCCTTCGCCCAGCCGGCGCGCGTGCGCTCGCGGAAATCGGCAAAACTTCCCTGTGAAATAGCCTGTCTGATGTCGGCCATCAGATGCTGGTAGTAGGCGATGTTGATTTCCGACAGCAGCATCGCGCCCAGCGTCTCGCCCGACTTCACGAGGTGATGCAGATAGGCGCGCGAATAATCGCGCGTCGATGGCCACAAACCCTCCTCGTCGAGCGGTCGTGGGTCGTCGGCGTGGCGGGCGTTGCGCAAATTGATCTGGCCGAAGCGGGTGAACGCCATGCCGTGACGGCCGTTGCGGGTCGGCATCACGCAATCGAACATGTCGATACCGCGCGCGACCGCCTCCAGGATGTCGTCGGGCGTTCCGACGCCCATCAGATAGCGCGGGCGATCCACGGGCAGGATCGGGCCGACCTCCTCGATCATCGCCAGCATCACCGCCTGCGGCTCGCCGACCGCGAGGCCGCCGATCGCATAACCATGGAAGCCGGTTTCGACGAGGCCCCGCGCGCTGGCCTGCCGGAGCGCCGGCACGTCGCCGCCTTGCGCGATGCCGAACAGCATGTATCCGGGCGGGGCGGTCTCGAAGGCGCGCTTGCTGCGCTCCGCCCAGCGCAGCGACAGCAGCATCGCGCGTTCGATGTCGCCGCGCTCGGCCGGCAGGCGGACGCATTCGTCCATCTGCATCGCGATGTCGGAGCCGAGCAGCCGCTGCACCTCGATCGAACGCTCCGGCGATAGTTCCACCATGGCGCCGTCGATGTGGGAGCGAAAGGTCACGGCGTTTTCGCTCACCTTCCGCAGCTCCGATAGCGACATCACCTGGAAACCGCCGGAATCCGTCAGCATCGGGCCGTTCCAGCCGGTGAAGTGCTGCAGGCCCCCGAGTGCCGCGATGCGCTCGGCGCCCGGCCGCAGCATCAAATGATAGGTATTGCCGAGCACGATATCGGCGCCGGCATCGCGTACCTCGCGCCAGTGCATGCCTTTCATCGCGCCGGCGGTGCCGACAGGCATGAAGGCCGGCGTCCGTACCACGCCATGCGGCGTGGCCAGGCGACCGGTGCGCGCCGCGCCGTCGGCTCGGAGCAGTTCGAAATGATTGGCGACTGTCATGCTGGCGACTTATCACGAAACAGCAGGCAGGCATCGCCATAGGAATAGAACCGGTAGCCGCTCTTGATGGCGTGAATATAGGCCTGCTTCATGGTGTCGAGACCGCTGAAGGCCGAAACCAGCATGAACAGCGTCGACCGCGGCAGGTGGAAATTGGTCAGGAGAATATCGACCGCGCGGAAACGATAACCGGGGGTGATGAAGATCGCGGTCTCGCCGTCGAATGGTTCGATCGTGCCGTCTTCCGCCGTGGCGCTCTCTAGCAGGCGCAGCGAGGTGGTGCCGACCGCAACGATGCGACCGCCGGCCGCGCGTGCCGCGTTCAGGGCGTGCGCCGTGGCGGCGGAGAGGCTGCCCCATTCGGCGTGCATCTTGTGTCCTTCGGTGTCGTCCATCTTGACCGGCAGGAAGGTCCCTGCCCCGACATGCAGGGTCAGCCGGTGAAGGCCGACGCCGTGCGCGCGCAGCCGCGCCTCGAGCGCTGGAGTAAAATGCAGCCCGGCGGTGGGCGCCGCCACGGCGCCCTCGCTGGAGGCGAACATGGTCTGGTAGTCCTCGGCGTCGCGGCCATCCGGGGCACGCCTGGAGGCGATGTAGGGCGGCAGCGGCGGGCTGCCGAGATCGGCGATCGCCTGATCCAGCGCCGGCCCATGGAACGAGAACGACAGCGTGACCTCGCCGTCATCGCCCTTGTGCTCCACCTGCGCGTCGAGGTGGCCGAGCAGGCAAACCCTGCCCTCATTGCCGAAGCGGACCACGTCGCCCGGCGCCAGTTTCTTCGCCGGCTTCACCAGCGCCTGCCAGCGCGAGCCGTCGAGGCGCTTGATCAATGTGGCGTCGATCTTCGGCTCGGTGTCGCGACCGATGCGGCGCCCCCTGAGCTGGGCCGCGATCACCTTGGTGTCGTTCACCACCAGCTGGTCGCCGGGTTCGAGCCAATCCGGAAGGTCGGAGATCATGCGGTCGCGCAGCACGCCATCGGGCTGCACCACCAGCAGGCGGGCGGAATCGCGCGGGCTCGCGGGACGCAGCGCGATGTTTTCCGCAGGGAGTTCGAAGTCGAAGAGATCGGTGCGCATGCTGGTTCGATACAGGCTTTAGCTCGCGAAATGGCGTTTGACTATCGGGCGCAGCCTGTCGCACAGCCAGACCAGTCCGGGATCCCGGCTCCTCCCGCTGCACCAGACCATCGCATGCGGCAGCGGCGCGATGGGAAAAGGAACCTGCATGGCCTCCAGGCCATAGGCTTCAAGCGTCCCCGTCATCGCCGCCCTTGGCAGTGTCGAAAGCAGCTCCGAGCCCGCCAGCACTGGCGCCACAGCCGAGAAATTCGGCACCCAGCCGGCGATGTTTCGCTCAAGGCCTGCGGCTTTGGCCGCGACATTGACCGGACTGGTGACATTGTCCCCTACCCGCACGGCCAGATGGGGAAAACCGGCCCAATTCTTACGTCCCCATTCGGAAAAAGCCGGGTGCCCGCGGCGGCCGAAGCAGCGCCATTCCAGGGCGCCGACGGCTTCGCCGGTAACGCCGTGTGGCCAGCGAAGCTCGGTGGGCACGATTGCGACGTCGATCAGGCCCTCGGCGACGTCGAGCAGGGTCGGCTCACGCGGCGCGGTCCATTCGATCGCCGCGAGCGGCGCCTCGGAGCGCAGGCGGCGCAGCAGATCGGCGAACAGCGTGCGCAGGAAATCCGGTGCGGCGAGCCGAAAGACGCGTAGCGAGCTTGCGGGATCGAAGACGTGCCGCGGCGTCAGCACGCGCTGGATTCCGCCGAGCATCGGCCGCGCCTGCTCGATCAGATCGAGCGCGAACGCCGTCGGCTGCATCCGAACTCCACCCTTGACCAGCAGGGGATCGCCGAACTGCTCGCGAAGCCTGGACAGGGAGTGGCTGACGGCCGATTGGGTGCGCCCCAGCCGCTCCGCCGCGCGCGTCACGCTGCGCTCGATCATCAGAATATCGAATACCACCAGCAGGTTGAGGTCGAAACGCCGTAAATCGATTTCGCTCATGATGGGGCACGATTACTCATTGGATTGATGATCGGATACAGTTCATATCATCGGCCTCTCGTCAATCAAGCGATCGGAGCCCGGAAATGAAACGAGTGGTTGCCGCCTGCATCCTGTCTGCCGTCCCGGGACTGATGGCCTCTCCAGTCCGGGCCGACATGAGTATCGAGGCCGCGCGCGCGAGCGTCTCCCCATTCTACAAGGCGCTGAATGCCGAGTTCGCCAAAGACAGTCCCGACCTCGTCAGGCAAGCGACCGCGCCGCAATGGGTGTCCTGCCGCGGCAACGATATCTGCAACAGCCGCGATGAAGTCATCGCGGGCATCGGGCAGCGCCTCAAATCCGTTCCCGATTTGAAATGGGAGATCAGGGAGGTCCTGGTCGCGGGCAATCAGGTCACCGTGCGCGGCGAAGCGACCGGCACGCCGGCGGGTGAGTTCATGGGCGCGCCCCATACCGGCAAGTCATTCAGGCTGATGTCGATCGACGTTCACACGCTTGAAGGCGGCAAGATGATCCGCTCCTACCATATCGAGGATTGGCTCGGCGCAGTCCGCCAGCTCTCGGCGAACTGAAGTCCATGCCTCCGCAGTGGCCGCGAGAGCGTCTCTCCGCCACGCCCCGCTCGGACGGCGCCCGGCAGGTTACCTCGGGTTCAACAGCCCTCAGCTGTCGGCGAATTCGCAATTCACCAACCGTAATATGCCGGTGCGTACCCGCCGTACCCGGGCACAGCATAGGCGCCGCAGTTGTAGTATTCCCCGTATCCGGATTCAGGGCAGCCTGGATACCCATGGTATCCGTAGCCGGGCCCCGGAGCATAGACTGGCGCGTACTCATCATAATAGCCGTAGCCCGGTCCCCAGGCATAAGCGGACGACGCTACCCCTCCGATCACGGCTCCCGCGATCAATCCGCCAGCGAGAGCGGGACCAAATCCGCCGCGCCAGCCCGCACCGCGCCAGCCTACGCCGTGCCAACCTCCTGCGAACCCTCCATGAAAACCGCCCCCGCGAAAACCGCCCCCGTGAAAGCCACCACCGCCAAACCCGCCACGCGCCGAAGCGCTCATCGGCGCGAGCCCAACGGCTGCAGTCGCAACGAGCGCAATAAGAGCTTTTCTGAACATGAAAACCTCCGTTAGTTCAGGAGCACATCAAGACCTAAACGCCACAATGTCAGTTTGGTTGCCCGGGATTGGTCGGCGGCTCCCTTGATTTTTGGCATCGACCGCGGCGCTTGGGTACATGCCGCGACCACGCCGGTACAGCGTCCGAACCTATCGCTTCGCTCATTTCATCCGGTCACATTCCCGTCAGTCGCAAGGGTCCAGGTGGGCCGGTTCCTAAACCTAGGTATGCCCCTCTCAACCCAAATGTAACGTACGGATCAAACCTCCGAGCAATAGTCCGCTCCATCTCTCCGTGATTACGTTTGCCGTCAACCGCCGACGTGTCGGGCGGCAAGACAACAGGAGGAGTGCACCGATGAGAATCAGAGATGCGAGCGCATTGTCAGCTTTTGCTCGCAACACGGCTCAGTCAGCCTCCGAGTTCGCCGGCGTCGTTCGCAACCTGATCATGGATGTACGCGACAGCTACCGGCCCGAATTGCACTACATGCGTGGCCCCGGCCCGAAATGGGCCGCCAGGCATCGGCCCAGGCCAGGATTCGATTCTGAAGGTGTACCGCCCACCGGGCAGTACCAGCCGTTGCCGGTGTATTTGCGCGGTCGCGATGCGGCTGATCGCATCCGATAGCCGGCCGAGGTTATGGAATCCATTTGATCCCAGCACAGTAGAGAAAGGCCAACATGCAAATCACCGTCGTCGCCCTGATGTGCCATACGCTGGCCAGCATTCCGCAGCCGGTCTGCCGCGAGGAAATCGTCGTGAAGGACGAGATGCCGATGCAAGCCTGCATACTTTCGCAGGCCGCGCTTGCCGACTGGAAGTCGCATTCGATCTTCTCTGGCGAGCAATGGGCGATCGGCCGCATCAAGTGCGTCCCTGGTGACTACGTCATCAAGGGGGCGGCCTGATGCCAGTCCGCGCGACACGCGGTCCACTCGGGTAACGCGCCTGCCGCCTGGCCCGGCGTCACGCTGCTGGCATGTGCCGCAAACGACGCCAAACGTGCATGCGGAAACCGGAGCAAAGGGTTAAAATCTCCTCGGGTCCACACCCGAGGAGCCACGACATGACCCCGCACATCCCCGAGGAATTTTCCACTGAGTTGATCGACTGGAGTCCCTTCGTGATCATGGGCAACGCGATGCCGCCCCGAGATCCCGATGAAGAGGAAGAGGACGAAGAGGAAGAGGAAGGGACGAGCCGCCAGTCGTGCGGGAGCCGGACGAAGACTAGGCAGCCTTGCCGGCTTTGCCAGCGTCGCGTCGCCTGGCCTCATGGTTCGAGACACGGGCCATGCGGTCCGCGTCTCGCCACGAAGTATTACGCCGCGTCCAGCGCCATGCGCGCCTTGACGATCTTGTCGGGATCCTTGACCGGCTCGCCGCGCTTGATCTTGTCGACGTTCTCCATGCCCGCGGTCACCTTGCCCCAAACCGTGTACTGCTTGTTGAGGAAGGAGGCGTCATCGAAGCAGATGAAAAACTGGCTGTCGCCGGAGTCCGGACTTGCCGCGCGCGCCATCGACGTCGTGCCGCGCACATGCGGTTCGTTGTTGAACTCGGCTTTCAGCTTCTGGCCCGAGCCGCCGGTGCCGGTGCCCTGCGGACAGCCGGTCTGCGCCATGAAACCGTCGATGACGCGATGGAACACGATGCCGTCGTAAAATCCCTCGCGCACCAGCTCCTTGATCCGCGCGACGTGGTTGGGAGCGAGATCCGGCCGCATCTCGATCGTGACCGGCCCCTGCGTGGTTTCAAGGATCAAAGTATTTTCGGTGTCAGCCATGCTCTTTTCTCTATCGGTTGGGGTGGTGGTTTCCGGTTGCGGAACTGGACCGCGAACGGATGGCCGGCCACGGCGCCGGCCATGCTTTCGGTAAATGGCATCGGCGAGCAGCGTTGCAACGCCTCCATCACGGCGATGCGGTACTGCAGCCGGTCGTTGTCGGTGGCCTGTTCCGTTTCATAGGTAATCCGGGGATGCCCGAGGATCTCGCCGGCGCGGTTAAAGCTCACGATCACGGTGATGTCGATGGGGTTGGCGCGGGAGAGCGGCGGCGGCTTCCAGCAGCGTCCAATTCTCGCAATCGCCTCGCGGATGGTATTGACCTGTCCCTCCTCGGCCTGCGCGCAGGCCGAGGACACGAACAGCAGCGCCGCGGCGAACCAGACGATCTGATTGCGACGCAGCGCCACCGCCGGTCACTTGATGTCGGAGGCGACTTGCACCTTCACCATCTTGTCGGGATCGGGAACCGGCTCGCCGCGCTTGAGCTTGTCGACCACGTCCATCCCGGAGACGACTTCGCCGATCACGGTATATTTGCCGTTCAGGAACGAGCCGTCGGCGTACATGATGAAGAATTGCGAGTTCGCCGAATCCGGCGAGCCCGCGCGTGCCATTCCCACAACGCCGCGCTTGAACGGCACGCTGGAGAACTCGGCCTTGAGGTTCGGATATTTCGATCCGCCGGTGCCGTCGAAATTCTTGCCGTCGCCGGTCTGCGCCATGAAGCCGTCGATCACGCGGTGGAACGGCACGTTGTTGTAATAGCCGTCGCGCGCCAGCTGCTTGATGCGCTCGGCGTGCTGGGGCGCGAGGTCGGGCCGCAGCTTGATGACGATACGGCCCTTGGTGGTGTCGATCACGATCGCATTCTGCTTGTCGAGACCGGCCGGAAGCGGCTGGGCGATCGCGGGTGCGGCGCAAATCAGGGCGACGATGAAGGCGAGAGCTCGGATCATGAAAACTCCGGATCAGGTGAAGGGGCGGAAACGTGTCGTAGTTGCGCGTCGGGTTATCGCAAAACCGGATGCCGCTTTTACGAAAACGCGGCGCTAGCCGGCGAACTTGGTCTTCAGGCTGGCCGCGACCGAAGGCGGGACGAACGGCGATACGTCGCCGCCCATGCCGGCGATTTGGCGCACCAGTGTGGCGGTGATCGGGCGGGCGGCCACCGAGGCCGGCAGGAAGACCGTCTGGACCTCGGGCGCCATGATCTCGTTCATGCCTGATATCTGCATCTCGTAGTCGAGGTCGGTACCGTCGCGCAGGCCGCGGATCATGATGGTCGCGCCGGCTTGCCGCGCCGCGGTGACGGTGAGATTGTCATAGGTGGTGCAGTCGAAGGCGCAGCCGGCCTTGGCGGCGATCGGCCCGAACACCTCGCGGACCATCGCAACGCGCTCTTCCACCGTGAACAGCGGCTTCTTGCCCGGATGGATCCCGATCGCCACGATCAGCTGGTCGCACAGCCCGACGGCATGGCTGACCACGTCCAGATGGCCGTTGGTGACGGGGTCGAAGGAACCGGGGTAAAGCGCGATGCGGGGCATGAACTCGTCTACCCCGCCGCGCGCGGCCCGGCAAGCCGGCCGGTTCCTCCCGATACCCCCGATTTATTTCAAAGCCTGCCCTGAACCGCTTCCGGGCTCGCTGCGTCTTCTGGGCAGGCCGGTCATGTTTCGTCCGCGAGGCTTCGACGAAACAAAGCCCGGTCCGCACGAAACCATTTTCCCGGCCGGCGAAGACATCCGGAAACGGGCGGTTTGTATCACTTGGTTAACGAAGCGACGGGCCGCCGAGGCCCAGTGACAGGGGACCGTCATGATCAAGGCATTTTCTGCCATTGCTATTGCTGCGTTTGTTGCTGCCGCCCTCACCGTTTTGCCGGGCTTTGCCCCCCAGGTCGAAGCCAGCGTCCCGCAGGCGCTCGCCAAGGCCGACCGGCTGGATATCCGCCCGATCGGCCGTGACTGCTCGCAGCAGGCCTGGCCGAATTTCGAAGCTTCCTGCCTGCGCGTCGCCGGCACCAAGACCATGGCCATCCGGGAAGCCCGGCTGGTCACCGCCGACCGCACGCCATAACGCGCCGCCGGAATCAATTCGTCGTTTTGGTCTGATTGAATGGAGGCTGGGCAGGCGCCCTAGCCTCCATTTCCATTTCCGTTGCCGTTCTCGGCGTCCTCGCCGATATGCTCGACCGAGACCACATGCTCGTCCTCGGCGGTATCGAACACGATGACGCCCTGGGTCGAGCGGCCGGCGATCCGGATGCCTTCGACCGGACAGCGGATCAGCTGACCCTTGTCGGTCACCAGCATGATCTGGTCGCTTTCCTCGACCGGGAACGACGCCACCAGCTTGCCGTTGCGGTCGTTCACCGACATCGCCACGATGCCTTTGCCGCCGCGGCCGGTGGTCCGGTATTCGTAGGAGGACGTGCGCTTGCCGTAGCCGTTGACGGATACCGTGAGCACGACCTGCTCCTGCGCCGACATCTCCACATAGCGTTCGGAACTGAGCTGGATCGCGCCGGAGGTCTCCTCGGCCTCCAGCTCGGCGGCCTCCTCGGCCGCGCGCCTCGCCGGCCACCGCGCGGCGCATTTTCAGGTAGGCGGACCGCTCGTCCGACGTCGCCTCGACGTGACGCAGGATCGACAGCGAGATCACCTTGTCGGCCCCGGGCAGCGCGATGCCGCGCACGCCCATCGAGGTGCGGCCGGTGAACACCCGCACGTCGGTGACGGGGAAGCGGATGCACTGGCCGCCGGCGGCGGTCAGCAGCACGTCGTCGGCTTCGGTGCAGATCTGCACGTCGACGATCGCCTCGTCGTCGTCGAGCTTCATGGCGATGATGCCGGAGCGCCGGACGTCGACGAAGTCGGACAGCTTGTTGCGGCGGACATTGCCGCCGGTGGTCGCAAACATCACGTCGAGATTGGCCCAGGAGGATTCGTCCTCCGGCAGCGGCATGATGGTGGTGATGCGCTCGCCCTGCTCCAGCGGCAGGATGTTGATCATGGCCTTGCCGCGGGCGTTCGGCGCCGCCATCGGCAGCCGCCAGACCTTTTCCTTGTAGACCTGTCCGCGCGAGGAGAAGAACAGCACCGGCGTATGGGTGGAGGCCACGAACAGGCGGCTGACGAAATCCTCGTCGCGGGTCTGCATCCCGGCCCTGCCCTTGCCGCCGCGGCGCTGCGCCCGGTAGGCCGACAGCGGCACGCGCTTGACGTAGCCGGCATGCGAGACCGTGACCACCATGTCCTCGCGCTGGATCAGGTCCTCGTCCTCGACCTCGTTTTCCTGGTCGATGATGACGGTCTTGCGCGGGGTCGCGAATGCCGCCTTCACCTCGGCCAATTCGGTCTTGACGATCGCCTGCACGCGCGCGCGCGAGCGCAGGATGTCGAGATAGTCGGCGATTTCGACCGCGAGCTTGTCGAGTTCCTCGGAGATTTCCTCGCGTCCGAGCGCGGTCAGGCGCTGCAGCCGCAGATCGAGGATGGCCTTGGCCTGCTCCATCGACAGCCGCGCGGTGCCGTCGGGGTTGAGGCGGTGGCGGGGATCGTCGATCAGCGTGATCATCGCCTCGACATCCCGCGCCGGCCAGTCGCGCGACATCAGGGTTTCGCGGGCGGCGTTGGGATCGGGCGAGGTGCGGATCACCCGGATGATCTCGTCGATATTGGCGACCGCGATCGCAAGCCCGACCAGGATATGGGCGCGGTCGCGGGCCTTGTTGAGCAGGAACTTGGTGCGCCGGGTTATCACCTGTTCGCGGAAGGCGATGAACAGCGTCAGCAGGTCCTTCAGGTTCATCGTCTGCGGGCGGCCGGAATCCAGCGCCAGCATGTTGGCCGGGAAATTGGTCTGCAGCGGCGTGAACTTGTAGAGCTGGTTCAGCACGACGTCCGCCATCGCGTCGCGCTTGAGTTCGACCACCACGCGATAGCCGTCGCGGTCGGATTCGTCGCGCAGATCGGCGATGCCCTCGATCTTCTTCTCGCGATGCAGCTCGGAAATGCGCTCCACCATGGTGGACTTGTTCACCTGGTAGGGAATTTCGGAGATGATGATCGCTTCGCGGTCCTTGCGGATCGTCCTGGATCGAGACCTTGCCGCGCATCACGATCGAGCCGCGGCCGAGGTGATAGGCCGAGCGGATGCCCTGGCGGCCGAGGATGATGCCGCCGGTCGGGAAATCCGGTCCGGGAATGATGTTGATGAGGTCGTCGATGCCGAGCGCGGGATTGTCGATCAGCGCGACGCAGGCGTCGATGACTTCGCCGAGATTGTGCGGGGGTATGTTGGTCGCCATGCCGACCGCGATGCCGCCGGCGCCGTTGACGAGCAGATTGGGGAACTTCGCCGGCAGCACCGACGGTTCGGTTTCGGAACTGTCGTAGTTCGGCTGGAAATCGACGGTGTCCTTGTCGATGTCGCCGAGCACCTCGAGCGCCGAGCGCGTCAGGCGCGCTTCGGTGTATCGATAGGCCGCCGGAGGATCGCCGTCGACCGAGCCGAAATTGCCCTGGCCGTCGATCAGCGGCACGCGCATGGAGAAGTCCTGCGCCATCCGCACCATCGCGTCGTAGATCGACTGGTCGCCGTGCGGATGATATTTACCGATCACGTCGCCGACGACGCGCGCGGACTTCACGTATTTCTTGTCCGGCGTGTGCCCCTGCTCGTACATCGAATACAGGATGCGCCGATGCACCGGCTTCAGACCGTCGCGCGCATCCGGCAACGCGCGCGCCACGATCACGCTCATGGCGTAATCGAGGTAGCTGCGCTTCATCTCGTCGAGGATGGATACGGGACGAATATCGGAAGGCGCCGGCGGCTCGCCGGGGGGCTTATCTTCAGGCTCAGACAAAGGGGGAATCCGGTCAGGTTTTGCTTCGAATCATATAGCGTATCGGGGGCTTCCAAACCACCCCTAACTGACCACGGCAAGCCGATTTTACCTTCGTTTTTCCAGTGACTTACGCGGTCCACCGACCTGCCCGACGCCGGCCCGAAACCGGGTCCCGGAAAGGCATCCCGGAATGGGGTTCCAAAGCGGCCGAAACATCCCGCGAAAGGGCGCGCAAACGCAAAACGGGCGGCCTCAGCCGGGCCGCCCGTTCGCATCAAACATCAAGCCGTTCGACAGCAGATTGAAGCTTCACCTGAGGCCTCACCGGGCCTTCCCGGCAGGGTGCGCTCAGAACGGGATATCGTCGTCCATGTCGCTGTTGCGCCCGCCGCCGCCCGCGGCAACCGCGCGGCGCGGAGGCGCCACGGACGGACCGCCGGAGCCGAAATCGCCGCTCGAATCGTCGGGGCCGAAACTGCCGCCGCCGGCGCCGCTGCGGCCGTCCAGCATGGTCAGGTTCGAATTAAAACCCTGCAGCACCACCTCGGTCGAGTATTTCTCGACACCGGCCTGATCGGTCCATTTGCGGGTCTGCAACTGGCCCTCGATGTAAACCTTGGCGCCCTTCTTCAGATATTGCTCGGCGACCTTGCAGAGGCCCTCGTTGAAGATCACCACCCGATGCCACTCGGTCTTTTCCTTGCGCTCGCCGGTCGCCTTGTCGCGCCAGCTTTCGGAGGTCGCCACGCTGAGATTGGCGATCGGCCGCCCATCCTGCGTCCGCCGGATCTCGGGATCCTTGCCGAGATTGCCGACCAGAATCACCTTGTTCACGCTTCCCGCCATTGCCGCTCTCCACTCCAAAAATACTGAACCGGCCGCGCGTTTGCCTCCTGGGCCCGAAACGCCGGCACCTCAACCACCTTGAACCCGACCCTATACGCTCGCCGGTCCGCGAAGCGGGCTCATCCCGGGCTCGTGTCCCGGTTATCCACATATAGCATTCCGCCCGGCATTGTTCCAGTTTTGTTCCAATGGCAATGAGCAGGGCCGAACATATGCCAGGGGTTGCAAACCCGCGCGCGGTGCGGAACCCGAATTGTGGCAAAATGGAGCCTTTTCTGGTTCCACCAAGTTCCAGAAAGTTATATGGAATCATTAACTTCCGGCAATCTAACTTGGCTTTTCAGTGTTGCTTTCCGGCGACGGTATTTTCGGTTGAATCGGGTATATCCACGTCATCATTCGGACCGCCCCGGTGGTCCAGCGGATCGTTGAAAACGCTTCAGCAGGAAACGAAGCGAACAAGGCCGGAGAGATGAAATGAAGAAGATTTTGTTGGGTACTGTCGCTGTCGCTGCGCTGGGGATGGCCGCAGCTCCCGCTTCGGCGGCTGATCTGGCCGCCCGTCCCTACACCAAGGCGCCGCCCCCGATGGTCGCCGCGATCTATGATTGGAGCGGGTTCTATATCGGTATCAACGGCGGCGGCGGCACCAGCCGCAAGTGCTGGGACCTCATCACCGGGCCGGTTGCGACCGCCGAGGGCTGCCATGACGCCACCGGCGGCACGGTCGGTGGTCAGATCGGATATCGCTGGCAGGCGAGCAGTTGGGTGTTCGGCATCGAAGGCCAGGGCAACTGGGCCGACTTCAGCGGATCGAGCACCAACCTGACCAACACGCTTCTGCGGGACAACTCGAAGATCGATGCGTTCGGCCTGCTGACCGGTCAGGTCGGTTACGCCTGGAATAACGCCCTGTTCTACGTCAAGGGCGGCGCCGCGGTCGTCGGCGACAAGTACAACACGACAGTCATCGCGACCGGACTGATCAACAACTCGGCCCGCGAAACCCGCTGGGGTGGCACGGTGGGTGCCGGCCTCGAATTTGGCTTCGCGCCGAACTGGTCGGTCGGCGTCGAATACGACCACATGTTCCTGGGGAGCCGCGACCTCAATTTCACGAATCCCGCAGGCGTGTTCAACGAGACGGATCGTATCCGTCAGGATGTCGATATGGGCCTCGTCCGCCTCAACTACCGCTGGGGCGGCCCGGTGATCGCGAAGTACTGATCTTCGCGCCCATCGGCAGAACTTTGAAAAGGCCGGCCTCGCGCCGGCCTTTTTGTTTGCGTTACCGCGTGCTTGCATTCCGGCGGTCCTGCTGCCTGCTGCCGCCATTGCGCGGCGGTTCTGGCCGAAACACGAGGCGCGATCCAACAAACCGTTGATGGCTTGAACGCGGCACTGGAAATCGAGTCCCGTTCTTCCTATGTTCCGAGCTCACCCATTGGCGTCCGATCCCGCGGCCATGTTACCTGCGGAGATGCGCGCCTGAACGCTGCGCGGTTCAAGCGCCTGGAAATGCCGATATGGATGAAGTGATCAGGGCGAAGCGCCAACAGAACGCCGGTTCCGGTACGCGCGCCATTACCATTCGCGGCGCGCGCGAGCACAATCTCAAGAATGTCGATCTGGAGATCCCGCGCGACAGGCTCGTGGTGTTCACGGGGTTGTCCGGCTCGGGCAAATCCTCGCTCGCCTTCGACACCATCTACGCCGAGGGCCAAAGGCGCTACGTCGAGTCGCTCTCGGCCTATGCGCGCCAGTTCCTGGAGATGATGCAGAAGCCGGATGTCGACCAGATCGACGGGCTGTCGCCGGCGATTTCCATCGAGCAGAAGACCACCTCGAAGAATCCGCGCTCGACCGTCGGCACCGTCACCGAGATCTACGATTACATGCGCCTATTGTGGGCGCGCGTCGGCGTCCCCTATTCGCCGGCCACGGGCCTGCCGATCGAGAGCCAGATCGTCTCGCAGATGGTCGACCGGGTGCTGGTGCTGCCCGAGGGTACCAGGCTCTATCTGCTGGCGCCGGTCGTGCGCGGCCGCAAGGGCGAGTACCGCAAGGAGCTCGCCGAATACCTGAAAAAGGGATTCCAGCGGGTCAAGATCGACGGCACCTTCTACGAGCTGGCGGAAGCGCCCACGCTCGACAAGAAATTCCCGCACGACATCGACGTCGTGGTCGACCGCATCGTGGTGCGGCCCGACATCGGCCAGCGGCTGGCGGAAAGTTTTGAGACGGCGCTGAAGCTCGCCGAGGGGCTCGCGGTGATCGAATATGCCGACGCGCCGGCGGCCGCCGGCGGCGACAAAAAGGCCGACGAGAAGAAGTCCGACAAGAAGACCGCAAAGATCCATGACAAGAGCGGGCCGGAACGGATCCTGTTCTCGGAAAAATTCGCCTGCCCGGTTTCCGGCTTCACGATTCCCGAGATCGAGCCCCGGCTGTTTTCCTTCAACAACCCCTATGGCGCCTGCCCGGCCTGCGGCGGCCTCGGCATCGAGCAGCATATCGACGAAGACCTGGTCATTCCCGACAAGGAGCTGACCCTGCGCAAGGGCGCGATCGCGCCGTGGGCGAAATCGTCCTCGCCCTATTACGTCCAGACCCTGACGGCGCTGGCCAAATTCTACAAGTTCACGCTCGACACCAAGTGGAAGGACCTGCCGAAGAAGACGAGAGACGCGATTCTCCACGGCTCGGGCGAGGACGAGATAAAATTCTCCTATGAAGACGGCGTGCGCTCCTACGATACCAAGAAGCCGTTCGAGGGCGTGATCACCAACATCAACCGCCGGTATCGCGAGACCGAGAGCGAGTGGGCGCGCGAGGAACTGGCAAAGTATTTCTCCGACATTCCCTGCGAGGCCTGCCACGGCCACCGGCTCAAGCCGGAGGCGCTGTGCGTCAAGATCGGCGGCAAGCATATCGGCGAGATCTCGGAGCTTTCGGTGCGCCGCGCCGGCGAATGGTTCGAGACCGTGCCGGCCGCCCTCAACAAGCAGCAGAACGAGATCGCCGCGCGCATCCTGAAAGAGATCCGCGAGCGGCTGTCGTTCCTGCTCGATGTCGGCCTGAACTACCTGACGCTGGCGCGCGCCTCCGGCACCCTGTCGGGCGGCGAGAGCCAGCGCATCCGGCTGGCCTCGCAGATCGGCTCGGGGCTCACAGGCGTGCTCTATGTGCTGGACGAGCCCTCGATCGGCCTGCACCAGCGCGACAATGCGCGGCTGCTGGAGACGCTGAAGCGGCTGCGCGACCTCGGCAATACCGTGATCGTGGTCGAGCATGACGAGGACGCCATTCGGCTCGCCGATCATGTGCTCGATATCGGCCCCGGCGCCGGCATGCATGGCGGCCACATCGTGGCGCAGGGCACGCCCGCCGACATCATGAACAATCCGAAGTCGCTGACCGGAAAATATCTCACCGGCGAATTGTCGGTGCCGATCCCCGAGCGGCGGCCGCCGAACCATCGCCGCACCATCAAGGTCGTCAACGCGCGCGGCAATAACCTGAAGAACGTCTCGGCGGAGATCCCGCTGGGGCTGTTCACCTGCGTCACCGGCGTGTCCGGCGGCGGCAAGTCGACGCTTTTGATCGATACGCTCTATCGCGCCATCGCGCGAAAACTCAACAATGCGAGCGAAGGCGCCGCCCCCCATGACCGCATCGAGGGGCTGGAGCATATCGACAAGATCATCGACATCGACCAGTCGCCGATCGGCCGCACCCCGCGCTCCAATCCCGCGACCTATACCGGCGCGTTCACGCCGATCCGCGAATGGTTCGCCGGCCTCCCCGAGGCCAAGGCGCGCGGCTACGAGCCCGGCCGCTTCTCGTTCAACGTCAAGGGCGGCCGCTGCGAGGCCTGCCAGGGCGACGGCGTGATAAAAATCGAGATGCACTTTCTGCCGGACGTCTACGTCACCTGCGACGTCTGCAAGGGCAAGCGCTACAACCGCGAGACGCTGGAAGTGCTGTTCAAGGGCAAGTCGATCGCCGACGTGCTCGACATGACGGTCGAGGAAGCCGCCGAATTCTTCAAGGCGGTCCCGCGCGTCCGCGAAACATTCAAGACGCTGCACCGCGTCGGGCTGGACTACATCCATGTCGGCCAGCAGGCCACGACGCTGTCCGGCGGCGAAGCCCAGCGCGTCAAACTGGCGAAAGAACTGTCAAAGCGCGCCACGGGGCGCACGCTCTACATCCTGGACGAGCCGACCACGGGCCTGCATTTCCACGATGTCGCAAAGCTATTGGAAGTGCTGCACGAGCTGGTCGCGCAGGGCAACACGGTCGTCGTCATCGAGCACAATCTCGAAGTGATAAAAACCGCCGACTGGGTGATCGACCTCGGCCCCGAAGGCGGCGACGGCGGCGGTGAGATCGTCGCCTGGGGCCCGCCGGAGGACATCGTCAAGGCGCCGCGGAGCTATACGGGCAAGTTTCTGGCGCCGGTGCTGGCGAAGGCGGGGAAGCCGAGGAAGAGCGGGGCGAGCGAGGCGGCGGAGTGAAGCATGCGCCGAAGTAGTTTCAATTCGCAAATATTGGGGTATGTTTTGATCGAAAGCGTGGCCGGGGCAACGTTTGGGATCGATCTCACCAATGCTCAGTCTGGCTTTATATTGGAGACCGTCGCGAACTCGCATGTAGATGGAATCGTCCTGCCGCGAATGACTTTTCAACTTTACGAACAGAGACTTGGAACCTTATCTCTCAAAAATCAGGAAAGAATATCGCCGTGCAACATCAGGCATTGCGAGATAGTCCAACGAAAGCGGGGATGCCTTCCCAAGTTCTACTTCTGGGTAACTGTCCGTGAAGCCGCCTGAAAGACAAGCTTGCGGAAGGCGCCGTTCGAGTGGCGGCAGTCAACAAGAGCTCTCTCGATGTTACCGACTTTGTTTCTATCAAGGCGATCAGAAAGCGGCCTGAAATCCTCCGGACGATTTCCCTCTTGCTGTAATCGAACGCATCAGCGATCACGTCCACTAGCAAGCGTAGCCCGGGAAAAACGGAATCGAAACCTACCTTAGTAGCCCGTAAGGCGGAATAGCGGAGCGTATTCCGCCTCTTTCGTCGACAACTCGTGCGGCGCAATACGCTCAGCTATTGCGCCCTACAAGACATCTCTCCGCCATCACCCCCTCCACAAACCCCGCCGGATCGGCGCAGAAACTCCCGCATGATCTGCAGTGATCGTATCATGACGCTCAGGCGGCTCCAGCCCGTATTTCGACAGCCGCAGCAGCCGCGCCGGGATAGGCCATCAGCGCGTAGGATGGGTTGAGCGCCTTGCGAAACCGCATCATCTCCGGAGGCGAATTGAAGGGTATCGCTGCGCTCGACCCGATCGCTACAGTCTGCAAATTCGCGTTTCTCCAGCGACGCCGCGATGCGCTCCAGCATAAGGTTCAAGCGCCGAGACTCCGCGACCTGTTGCTCATAAAGCTCGACCAAAGTCACTCCGGACGCGGTACGCGCCGGGATGCCGCTCCTGCGCGAAAGCCAAAGCCAAACGCCAATCAGTGATATCAGGAATGGCAACCATGAGATCGCCAACGACATCCATTCATTCATACGAACGACTCTTCGGTTTTCACGCGTATCAATGAGCGACCTGGACGGGGTCTGACGGCTCAGCGTCACGCGATGGCGCCCAATCCATTAGCTAGCACCAAGTACAGGCTGGGTTGAGAGCTAGCGAAATCCTTCGAGCTCGCAAATGGCAGGTCTGCTGCCCGCCAACAGATCCGCGCAGACTCCCCTCACTCCGCCATCACCCCCTCCACAAACCCCGCCGGATCGGCACAAAACTCCCGCATGATCTTGTAGTGATCCGTCTCTTCGACGGTCACCGGCTCCAGCCCATACTTCGACAGCCGCAGCAGCCGCGCGCCGGGATAGGCCATCAGGATCGGCGAGTGCGTGGCCATCACGACCTGGCAGATCGTGGACTGCCTCCATCCGCCGCATCAGCTTCAGGAATTCGATCTGGCGCGCCGGGGACAGCGCCGATTCCGGTTCGTCGAAGATGAAGATGCCCTGCTCCCGGCATCGCTCCTCGAAAAATCGCAGGAAGCCCTCGCCGTGCGAGTGCGAGAGGTAATCGGGCGGGACGCCCGGGGGAACGCCGGGAATGATTTCAGTGTTGGTCTTGTCCTGGTATCGCGCGACCGAGAAAAAGCTCTCGGCGCGAAAGAACCATCCATTGGTAATCCTGGGCAGCCAGCCCGCGCGCAGCGCCTTCGACAGCCCTCCACCCATCTTCTCGATCGCATCGGAATGATCGACCGGCATGTACCCCTTGCCGCCGCCGGCTTCGTCATAGCCGGCGAGCACGGCGATGCCTTCGAGGAAGGTGGATTTGCCGGTGCCGTTTTCCCCGACGATGATGGTGATCGGCCGGTCGAAACTCAGCTCGAAATCGTCGCGCAGGAACGGCAGGCAGAACGGATAGGCCGCGCGATCGGCAATGCGCGACGGGTCGAGCCAGACGCGCCTGAGATAGGGCGCCGGCATCTCGATGGTCCGCTTGCGTCTTAAGGGCATGGTCTCCGTTCCCACAGGCGGGCGCAGGCTCTGGTGCAATCAGAACCGATCATCCTCCCGGCGGTGAGGTTTCCATTCCTCGACCACCGCTTCCACGAATCCGATGGGATCGGCGCAGAATTCCCGCATGACCTTGTAGTGGTCCGTCTGGTCGACGGTCACGGGCTCCAGGCCGTACTTGGACATCCGCAGCAGGCGCGCGCCGGGATAGGCCATCAGCATCGGCGAGTGCGTGGCCATCACCACCTGGCAGATCGTGGAGTCCTCCATTCGCCGCATCAGCTTCAAAAATTCCATCTGCCGCGCGGGCGACAACGCGGCTTCCGGCTCGTCGAAGATATAGATGCCCTGGCGCTGGCAGCGCTCCTCGAAGAAACGCATGAATCCCTCGCCGTGCGAATGCGAGAGGAAATCCGCCGACGCGCTCCCGGCCGCGTCGAGATATCTCGCGACAGAGAAAAAGCTCTCGGCGCGGAAGAACCAGCCGTTGGTGACCTTCGGCAGCCAGCTTGCGCGCAGCGCCGTCGAAAGGTTTCCGCCCATCGCCTCGATCGCATCGGAATGATCGACCGGGCGATATCCCTTGCCGCCGCCGGCCTCGTCATAGCCGGCGAGCACGGCGATGCCTTCGAGCAAGGTGGATTTGCCGGCGCCGTTTTCGCCCGCAATGATGGTGATCGGCCGGTCGAAACTCAGTTCGAACTCGTGGCGCAGGAACGGCAGGCAGAACGGATAGGCCGCGCGATCGGCGACGAGGGATGGATCGAGCCGGACCTGCCTGAGGTATGGCGCGGGCATGTTGATGGTTCGATTGCGTCGTGAGGCCATGCGCCCCGCTCCCCGCCCAACGTTGTCGTCCCCAGAGGTCACGACTTCAGATAGAACATAACGAGAACCCTGTCGTCAAGGAAGCGTTTTTTGCCGTGGGATCACGGCAGGGACTGGTCCATGTCCTGCGCGGGCCGCGCGTCGGAGGCGCGGCGGACCAGCCGTGCCGGCACGCCGACCGCGGTGTACCCCGACGGCACTGATGCAAGAACCAGCGAGCCGGCGCCGATCTTGGCAAAGTCGCCGATGTCGATGTTGCCCAGCACTGTCGCCCCGGCGGCCAGCAGCACGCCGCGGCCGATCCGCGGCGCGCCGGCCGGGCCTTCCGGCAAAGTGCTGAGCGTCACCTCCTGCAGCATCGACACGCCTTCGCCGATGACCACGCCCTCGCCGATGGTGATGCCGGTGCCATGATCGACAAACAGGCCGCTTCCGATCGCCACGGACGGATGGATGCTGACATGCAGGTCCTGGGCGATACGGGCGTGAAGCTGGCGGGCGAGTTCGGTTCGACCGCTTTCCCAAAGCTGGTGCGAGAGGCGAAAGGCCTGCAGCGCGATGTAGCCCTTGAAATGCAGCAGCACGTGAAGCGCTCCGGGGCACGCCGGATCGCGGTCGAGCGGCGCCTTCAGATCGAGAGTCGCGATCTCGATCAAGACGGGATGCTCGCAATAGGTCCGTTCGGCCATTCGCCGGGTCGCGGTCTTCTCATTGCGGCTGCCGCTGACCGCCATTGCGATCAGTTGCGCCAGCGTGCCGGCCAGATCGCTCTGACCAATGACCGCCTCGTGCATCCACGCGGCCAACGCCGGCTCGGCGGCAGCGATCGCGACCGCCTCGCGGTGGATCGTATTCCAGAGCGAAACGCTTTCAGCCGGCAATGCCAGACCCATGATGCTCTCCGCGACGGGTGATCGATGGTCTTGCCCGGAGACTACGACAGGCACGGCGGAGCGCCAACCGATTTGCCCTGCCGGGTTGCCTGCTGATTTGCCCGCTTGTCCAGCCCCTTCTGGAAAAACATTCTGCTTTTCCGAAATCGCAAATCAGTTGCATATGTTCGCCGTCCACCCCACTCGAGGGGCGTATCGCGATCGTCACGGACGCGGGGCTGGATGCGATGGACGCAAATGGTGCTTCTGACGAGAGCACCGGATGCGGACGGAGAAGTCGTGTGGTTCTGATGCCTCATGGTTGGCGTTCAAGTTCTCGAGAAGCAAGCTTCTTGAGGGCGACGGTGACAACAAAGCCTGATCGCCGGGAAGAGCACGAAGGAAGCCGTTAAAACCATTGCGTGCGGGGATGCCGGGTGATTTCCGGTGCGACCGCTGTGAATACTCGTGTGCATTCTGCACTACCTACGCGCACACGAGGCTGCGGGTGCACTGGGCACCCGGCATTCCCGCGCGCCCTCTCTTCGGGGGCGGAAGGCTCTTTCAACAACTCGGGCGCAATCCGCGCCGCGAGAATGCGAAGTCGTATTTGGCCGTCATTGCGAGGAGCGGCAGCGACGAAGCAATCCAGCTTTCTTGCTTGCCGCACTATGGATTGCTTCGCTTCGCTCGCAATGACGGTGGTGGCCTCGCGCTTTGGCTCTTTGAAATGTGAAACCGAAATGCGCGAGCGCCTCTACGCCCTCGCCTGCTCGCCCAGCACTTCCAGCACCAGCTCCATCGTCATCAGCACGGGATTGTCGCCGCGCACCAGCCTGCCCTCGGCGAGGCCGCCGAGGTAATCGACCAGCGCGACATCCAGCTCCGCCACCAGCGTGCCATCTTGATGTGGCGCGACGGTGCCGGAACGGATCGCAAGCTCGGTCGCGAACGGCACGACGCTGCTTCCATCGGTGAAACGGGCGCCGATGGTCGAGCCGACGCCGCCGCGCAGCCGGGCGCGCAGGATGCCGTGCTGGCGGCAGAAGGCTTCCAGCGCGCCGGCAACATCCTGGTTCGGCCGCAGCCGCAGCGCGAAGGCGCGGCTGGTCGTCTTCGCCTGGTCAAACGCGCGCGGCACCGGCCCGAACAGCTTGAACCGGGTCTCCGGGTCAGGCTCCGCCGTGAATTCAGCGCCATCGAGGCCGAAGGCTTCGACCTCGAACGGCTCGGCGACCACGGTTTCCTCCGGCAGGATATGGCCGCCGCATTTGCTGCCGTTGGCCTCGCGCCACAGTGCGTGGCAATGGAAGAAGGGCGTGCCGTCGCGATTGCCAAGCGTCATGGCGCCCAGCTTGAGCCTCGTGACCCCACTGGGCCGAAACGTGTCGCTGTAGAACGCGGCATTCTCACCGGTTTTCGACAGCGCCGGCATGACATAGGCAAACGGTCCGAGCGCCCCGCCTTGCATGTCCAGCACGCCGCCGGAAAATCCTTCTCGTGCGAACCCGCGATGCGCGGCCTCCAGCAACGGCAAGCCCGCTTGCAGCGTGAACGTGAACGCGCGGCCGCGCGCTTCCACCCACTGGATGCGCTCGGGCGCGGCCGGGCCTGGCTGTTGGATGCTGCGCATCAGCCGTTTTGCTTGGTTGTGAGATCGAGCAGCCCACGCGCTTCCAGCTCATCGCGCACCAGCCGCTTCGGCACCTTGCCGTAACCCGACTTCGGCAGCGCGTCCCAGAAGAAGAAACGCTTCGGCATTTTGTAACGCGGCACCTTTGGCGCGAGGAAGCCGGCCATCTCGGCTTCGGTCACCGCGCCCGCGCCTTCCCTTGCGACGCAGACGGCGACGCCGACCTCACCCCACACGGCATCGGGCACCCCTAACACCGCGACCTCACCGATCGCGGGATGGGTCAGGATCTTCTCCTCGACCTCGCGCGGATAGATGTTGGAGCCGCCCGAAATGTACATGTCTGAGGCGCGGCCGGTGATGTAGACAAAACCCTCCCCGTCCATGTGGCCGAGATCGCCGGTGCGAAACCAGCCGTCGCGGAAGGCTTTGGCGTTGGCCTCGGGGTTGTCGTAATAGCCCGCGAACACGGCCGGGCCGATCACGCAGATCTCGCCGGTCTCGAACGGTTTCAGTTCGCGCCCGTCGTCGCCCTGGATCGCAACCTGCATGCCCGTACGCTCGAAACCGCAACTGCCGATCCGCGCATTCGGCCCGTCCTCGGGATCGTGCAGGGCCGGCGGCAGCACGGTGATGTTGCCGGTGACTTCGCCAAGCCCGAAATACTGCACCAGCACGTGACCGAGCTTCTTCAGCGCGGTCTTCTGGTCCTCGCGATACATCGGCGCGCCCGCATAGATCACGTAGCGCAACGAGGAGTGGTCGTAGCGGTCCACCGCGGGATGCTCGACCATCATCTTCAGGATGGTCGGCACGGTGAAGATGTTGGAGACACGATGCCGCTCGATCAGTCGGAACGCTTCGTCGATATCAAAGCGTTCGGTGGACAAAAGAATGGTCGGCACGCCGCGCGCGGCCTGCACGAGCTGGTGCACGCCGGCGCCGTGCGAGAGCGGCGCGACCACGAGCGAGGCGTCATGCTCGGTGGTGCCGGGCATGAGGTCGGCGAGATGATTGGTGATGACAAAGGCCATCTGGCCGTGGGTGAGCACCGCCGCCTTGGAGCGGCCCGTGGTGCCCGAGGTGAAGAAGAACCAGCAGGGATCGTCGTACTCGACCGCGGCGTTTTCGACTTTGGTGCTCGCCTGTGCCGCGATCGCATCCGTCACGGATTTCTCGCCCAGCGTTCCCTCGCTGATCCGCCACGTGAAGCCGAGCGCCGGGCTCGCCGCCTTCACGGCCGCCGCATGCTCCGGAAAATCGCCGTGACAGAGAAACGCTTTCGCGCCGGAGGCGGTGGCGAGATAGGCCACCTCGTCCGGCATCAGCCGGAAATTGGTGGGCACCCAGACCGCGCCGAGCCGGAACGCGGCAAACATCGACCAGAACATCTCCTCGCCATTCTTGCAATGGAC
Source organism: uncultured Alphaproteobacteria bacterium (assembly GCA_963831585.1). Taxonomy (GTDB): domain Bacteria; phylum Pseudomonadota; class Alphaproteobacteria; order Rhizobiales; family Xanthobacteraceae; genus Bradyrhizobium. The sequence goes on from CAWHRA010000021.1 coordinate 51,417, forward strand.
GAGGATGCGGTCGCCCTTCGCAATGCCTTGCGCGGCCAGCGCCGCCGCCAGCGCCGAGACCTTGGCGTCGATCTCGCGCCAGGTCCACGATCGTTCGCCCCAGATGAAGCCGATGCGGTCACCGTGCCGGCGGGCATTCTGGGTAAGGAGGTAGGCGAAATTCATCACGCGGCGCGACATCCGGCTCACGCCGCGGGTCGGAGCAGCAGCGGCGGGCTCTTCCCTCACCGCCGTCCCATCCAGACGCCGGCCGCCAGCAGCACGATGCCGACCACGCCGGAGGCGATGCCGTGCTTGTAATGCATCCGCGCCACGCCGGCCTCGTGCCCGGGGAAGAAACCCGGCAGCTGATCCGCCGGCAGCAGGAAATAGACCGCGGCAATCACCAGCAGAACGACGCCGAGCGCGGTCAGCACAGACTTCATGGAGGTTTCCTCTTGGACAATGGCAGGGCGTTCTTACCGCATCCCGTACCAGCTTCGCGGCCTGTTTATCGCCATCCGCCGCCGCCCCGCAAGAGGAGGCCGAAGGGCGCGATCATTGCGGCATTTTGAATTCGAACGGTTTTGCCGTGATGCGTTGCGTCTTGATGCAGGAGGGATTGCCATGGCCGCCGCAATAGCCGCCGTGCAGTTCGAACCGGATGGTGCGCGCGGGCTTTCCCGGCAGGATTTCGTAGCTGCGGACCTGGCCGTCGAAGACGCGGCGAACCTGCCCGCCCGGCAGGGTCACCAGAATGTCCATGACGCAGCCGCCGGTGCCGCAATAGGCCGACGCGCGCTCGGAACAGGCGGTATCCCTGAAATCGACGATGTAGTCGTCGCGGCCGTCGCCGGTGAGGTCGAGCTTGCGCACGGTGTCCGGCGCGAAGCTCACCTTGCCGCCCTCCTCCGCCGGGCATTCCTCGTTGGCGTAGCGCAGCACCTTCCGCACCTCCGCCGGATAGGCGCTCGCGTCGAACGGCTGGGGCTTTGCCGGCTCCTGCGCCAGCGCATTCCCGGCGACGAGCGCGGCGATAGCCAGTATGAGCATTCTCACTGTCATGCCCGGTAGTCTCGGCAACCGGCTCAAACGTTCAGCCCTGACGCCGCAAATCCCGAGCTGCTATAAGCTTCGCCTGACCGATTTGAGGATTCTGATGATCTCCCGCCGAATGCTCCTTCTGACCGGCACCGCCGGACTGTCCGCCTTCGCCGTATCGCCCCTTGCCCTCGCCGCACCGCCGCCGGCGAACGATCCCGTTGCCATCGTCAACGCCATCTACACCCGTGCCGCGAAGGGCAAGGGCGCCGGCGGCGGTGCGTTCATCATGGAGAACAAGGCGGCGAAGGCAAGGTACCTGTCGAAAGCGCTGGTGGCACTGTGGGCGAAGGCAGATGCCCATACGCCGAAGGGTGACGTCGGGCCGGTCGACTTCGACCCCGTCACCAATTCGCAGGAACCGGACGTCAAGTCGTTCAGCGTGGTCACAGAGACGCTCGAGGCCGACAAGGCCGTCATCGCCGTCACGATCGCCGGCCACGGCGAAGCCCGAAAGAAGGCCGCCGACAACACCCTCCGCTACAGTTTCGTGCGCGACGGCGAACGATGGAAGATCGACGACATCTCCGGCGCCAGCGACGGCGAGCCGTGGTCGATCCGCGGCATGCTCGCCGATTCCCTCAAGAGCTGAGCCGGGAGCCGATACGATGAGCGAGATCGCCAACAACAAGGCCCTTCACCGCTACGAGCTCGCCGTCGACGGCCACCTCGCCGCGACCTATTACAAGTTCGACGACGGCGTCATCACCTTCATCCATACCGAAGTCCCGCCGGAACTCGGCGGCAAGGGCATCGGCTCGAAGCTGATCAAGGGCGCGCTCGACCAGGTGCGCGCCGAAGGCCTGAAGGTGATCGCGGAGTGCCCGTTCGTGAAGGCCTATCTCGACAAGCATCCTGAATATGCGGATTTGCTGAAGGGCTGAGAGGCCGCACTGGCCGCCGGTTTGCATCCGCGGCTTGACCGACATAGATATCCGAGCGGAATCCTCGCTTATGGAAAGAGACTTCATGGCGACAGGCAGCGTCCGCGACAACAAGGTCCTTTCGCGATTCGAGCTCGACGCCGGAGGCGGACTGGCATTCGCAAATTATCGCCTGACGCCGTCGGCCGTCATCATCACCCACACCGAGACGCCGCGGAACCTGCGCGGCCGCGGCATCGCCTCGGAGCTGGTCAAGGGCGCGCTGGAGCTGGTCCGCGCCGACGGGTTGAAGGTGATCGCCGGCTGCGGTTTCGTGGTGGATTATCTGCACAAGCATCCGGAATTCGCGGATCTCGCGGGGTGACCTGAAGTCCTCACACGATCCGGATCGACATGTCGGGCAGGCCTTCCAGCTTGCACAAGAGCACATCGCCCTTCACCACTGGGCCGACATTTTCCGGCGTGCCCGAATAGATGATGTCCCCGGCCTTCAGCTCGAACGCCTCGGACAGCTTTGCGATCTGCTCGGCGACGCTCCAGATCATCTTGTCGAGATCGGAGTTCTGCCGCACCGTGCCGTTGACCGCCAGCGAGATCGCGCCCTTGGTGAAGTGTCCGGTCTTCGAAACCGGGTGGATCGGGCCGAGCACCGCGGCGTGGTCAAAACTCTTGCCGATTTCCCACGGCTTCTTTTCCGCCGCCATGCCGTTCTGCAGGTCGCGCCGCGTCATGTCGAGGCCGAGCGCATAGCCGTAGACATGGTCGAGCGCCTGTTCGGGAGAAATATTGCTGCCGCCCGATTTCAGCGCCGCCACCAGCTCGACCTCGTGGTGATAATTCTTGGTCAGCGAGGGATAGGGATGGTCGGCGACGGCTCCGGTCGCGACGTTCTGGATCGCGTCGGTGGGCTTCTGGAAAAAGAACGGCGGCTCCCGCGTCGGATCCGATCCGCGCTCGATCGCGTGGGCGGCATAATTGCGCCCGATGCAATAGATGCGGCGGACCGGAAATACCCCCTCCTCGCCGACGATCGGGATCGTCGTTGCAGCCACGGAAAAGATGGGCTTGGCACCGGCCTGCGCCTGCGCGGGAGCGCTTTGTGTCGCCGCGCCCGCCAGTGCCAGTGCGCCCGATGCGAGAATGGTCCGGCGATCAACAGTATTCATCGTCATACTCCCAGTATTTGCTGCGTTTCTTGGTCGGGCGCGTGTCTAGCCCCGTTGGACGACCCCGGCAAGCACCCCCACCGGCATGATGAAAGCCGCCGTAAGACTACGGGATTGCTCATCCTCTCGATGCAAAGCAAGAACTCGTTAACCGGGCAATGCGACCAAAGTACACCTCTCCATCAGGATCATGTCTGGGGGACTTCACCATGCTGATCGCATTTCTTTTCGACACCATCGGGCGTTATCTTCGCTATCGCTCCCAACTCGCCAGCATGGTCGAATTGGACGATCGTACCCTGACCGATATCGGCCTCAACCGGGGTGACTTGAGAGAGGTGGCCTGGCAAACGGCCTCGCACTGGGCGCAGCGTTAACAGGCGCATGCTCCCGCATATGTAAAAAGGCCCGCGCGAACGCGGGCCTTGATCGCCGCCTGCTGACGAGACGTCAGTGCTTGATTTCAGGCGGCAGCTTGCCGCCATTCGCGGCCAGCTTCGCCATCACCTGCTTGTGCAGCCAGACGTTCATGCTGGCGGAATCGTTGCTGTCGCCGGTGTAGCCGAGTTCCTTCGCCAGTTCCTTGCGCGCCGAAAAGCTTGAATCGATATCGAGCGCCTTCATCAGATCGACGATCGACGTGCGCCACTCCAGCTTCTCGCCCTTGGCGGCGGCCGCCTTGTCGACGATCGCCGCGACATCGACCGATTGCGCCGGCGCGGCCGGTGCCGATGCGGCGGGTGAAGCGGTGCCGGCACCCGCCCCGCCTGCCGCAGCTCCTGCACCCGCCGGCGTTGCAGCGGCCTTGCCGCCGAAGATCGCGCTCATGATCTTGCCGAAAATGCTCATCGCTCGCTCCCTATGATTTTTGAAGATACTGTGACGGCTCGAACGGCACTTTGCTTCTCTGCCGGCACCGCCATGGCCGGACCCGTGGAAGTGTATTCCTCACAACGATACTTGGCTATGCAGGAGCCGCGGCGGAATGAAGGCGGACTGACGCGGGTGTTTTCGCGCCGCCACATCGCAGCATCACCGAAGCGTGAGCAATGACGTGGTTGAATGAGAGTACGCTGTTGGCTCAGTTCGCGACATGGTCAGATTCTGTTTCCTGTCTTCGCGTCTGGCCTGATCGTGATCGTTTCCAAAGACGACCGCCCACGCGTTCGAGCGAGCGCGAAATCCGGCGGTCGGAGGCAAGGGAGATAACGACCATGGCGACCCCCTATCCCGGCAATGTCGGCCCTATCGGCCAGCCAGCGCAGGACAGCGGGGCGGCGCCCGTCGTCCGAACCATCGGCCTGTCCGATCTGCACCAGGCGCTGCGCCTCGGCTGGAATGATTTCAAGGCCGTGCCAAGCCACGCCATCATCCTCTGCGTGATCTATCCAGTGCTGGGGCTGGTGCTCGCGCGCACGGTGCTCGGCTATGCCGTGCTGCCATTGCTGTTCCCGCTGGCCGCGGGCTTTGCCCTGCTCGGTCCGTTCGCGGCACTCGGGCTCTACGAACTCAGCCGCCGCCGCGAGGCCGGCGAATCCGCTTCGGCCTGGGATGCGGTCGAGGTACTGCGCTCGCCCTCGTTCGGCGCCATGCTGGCGCTCGGCACGCTGCTGCTCGCGCTGTTCGTCACCTGGGTGGCCACCGCGCAGGAGATCTACGTGTCGGCATTTGGCTACGCGGCCGCGGCGGATATTCCGGATTTTGCCACGCGGGTGCTGACAACCCCGCAGGGCTGGTGGCTGATCGTGGTCGGCTGTGGCGTCGGCTTTCTGTTCGCCTTGGTGGCGTTGTGCGTCAGCGTGGTTTCGTTCCCGCTGATGCTGGACCGCCATGCCGGCGTCGGCGACGCCATGGTGACATCGCTGCGGGCTGTGGCACGCAATCCCGTTCCAATGGCGGCCTGGGGATTGATCGTTGCCCTGCTGCTGGTCCTGGGATCGCTGCCGCTGTTCCTGGGACTTGCCGTTGTCATTCCCTTGCTCGGCCACGCGACCTGGCACCTCTATCGCAGGGTGATCGCCCCGGACCCCAATCCTCGGCCGATTGTTCCCCGCCCACCGCGCGAACGGCGCCCCGCGGCCGATTTCCCGGCTAACCTGTTTCCCTGGCGCCGCAAGGATGGCCCATAGGTCTGCAAGCGGTATGGTGCAAACGCGCCGCCGGTCGAATATCGATCGGTGGTTTTCGGCCGAGAATCGCCGATACTTCAGCCCATCAAATGACGGGAAACCGCCGGTTCCCTGCGAGCCTTGTTTTGGCCGCGGTTGCCAACGACGATTTCGAATCGTCGGGGAAACGTTCTTCATTCCAGAATCATGTCGGAGCAGTGGTCCCGATGACCCCTCACTTGCCTTTCAGATCCTCCCTGGTGCGCCGCGTTATCCTGGCGGCTGTCTCGCTGACGATATCGGCCGGCCCGACGTGGGCCGCCAATTGCGGCACCGGCAGTTTTGCAAGCTGGCTCGACGCCTTCAAAAGTGACGCCGCGGCCAAGGGAATTTCCCAATCCGCCATTGCCGCTGGACTGAATGGGGTGACGCCGGACCAGGCGGTGCTGTCGCGGGATCGTTCGCAGAAGGTTTTTAATCAAAGCTTTGAGGAGTTTTCCGGCCGGATGGTGCCTCCCCGCCTCGCGCGCGGCTCCAACATGATGAAGCAATACGGCTCGGTGCTCGGGCGAATCGAACAAAGCTACGGCGTCCCCGGAGAAGTGCTGGTGGCGATCTGGGGGCTGGAGACGGATTTCGGCGTCAACACCGGGAAATTTCCAACCATCCGTTCGCTGGCGACGCTGGCCTATGACTGCCGCCGCGCAGAAACCTTTCGATCCGAACTGATGGATGCCCTTCGCATCCTCGAGCGCGGCGACCTGGCGCCCTCGGAAATGCGCGGCGCCTGGGCCGGTGAAATCGGCCAGACCCAGTTCATGCCGTCGTCCTATCTGAAATACGCCGTGGATTTCGACGGCAATGGCCGCCGCGATCTCCTGCACAGCGCACCCGACGTGCTGGCATCGACCGCGAACTACCTTGCCAGCTATGGCTGGCAGCGCGGCAAGGACTGGGAGCCCGGCAGCCCCAATTTCAACGTGATCCAGCAATGGAACAAGAGCGAGGTCTATGCCAAGACCGTCGCCTATTTTGCGACCCAGCTCGCGCACGCACCATGAATGTTTGATCTGCCCCATCCCGGCGCCTAAAGGGCCGATCGCCCGGCGCAACCGGCCCCTGTGGGCTGGCTTTACTTCATCGTGCCCACATGCATCGCCTTGCCCAGATGCGCGGCGCACGCGCCCATTTTGCCGTCGAGCATGGCGGCCTGCGCCATCGCAACTTCCTTCTGGGCCGTCGCCTTGCCCTCGCCGTCGGCCATCGCTTCCACCATGGACTCGGACTTGGTCATGTTTTCGCTACTGCAGCTACCCATGCCGGCAGCGGATGCGGGGACGGTCGAGTACAGTACGGCAGCCATTGCGGCTGCTCCGAGTAACTTGTTGAGCATGTTACTTTCCTTTTTTTCTTCAATCAGACGACGGCGTCATTGCCGGAATCTGTGCGACAATTGATCGCTGACTGGCGCCAAGTTTCGGAATGAATTTCACGCGACGAAAATGTGATGCGCGCGCGTTGCAAGGCCTCATGCGCAAAGACGCTTCTGAACTACAGCTTCGTAAGAATCCCATTGCGGCGAAATCGTTGACGCAGCCGACGGAATTCGCGCCGAGTTCGAAAGCGGTGCGTTTGCGCTGCGTTGCGCCGCCGCCTGGGAGTTGATTTGCCCGCCTCGCCGCCGGCCCGGCCAAGGGGTCGATGGGGCCCCGCGACGACCGTCCGCCCTGCTGGTCGGCGGGCTGCCGAATCGGGAACCGGCGCGACCTGAAACATTCCGCAGTCGAAATTGCCGCGGCGCGACATAAATAATGATTTATAATTCATAAACGGCCGACCGTATGCGAATCACGCATGCTAGTGCGGCGGTATGACCCCCCTTCCGGGGCATCTGGACGGTATTTTCCTTTCCACAGACTTGTTTTCGATCCGGCAAGGCTCATTTCAGTGGTGCTTGGTCTAACGCTCCCCGAGTACGACAATCTCGTGATTTGACGGGAGTTTTCGAAAATTTCGATCCGTTGCGAACGAGTTTCGGCGGCTCGGTTGGGCAGTTGTGCTGAAGGGTTAATCGTTTCTTACGCGCGCCATGCGCAACAAGCTTAGCTGCACCGCACCATTTGGTCTTCTGGAACGAGAAACATTGGGCTATATTCATTCCAACGATGAGGCTGCTCTCAAGAGCTGAATCGTAAATTCTAAGGAGACTACCATGTTGCTCTCGCTCATTCGCATGATCCAGGCGTTCCGGGACTATCAGCGCAATGTCAGCGAACTGTCCCAGCTCAGCGATCGCGAATTGGCCGATATCGGCCTTGATCGCTCGGACATTCCGCGCGTTGCCGCCGGCACCTATAACGGCTGATGCTCTTCAGCCGACTTCCGAACGGATAACGCCCGCCACTGCCGCGGGCGTTGTCGTATCTGCCGCTACGCGCTACCTCTGTGCCTATGACAGGCACCAAATTCCACACTAAGCCCGTGCATATCGTCGGCGCCGGCCTCGCCGGCTCGGAAGCAGCCTGGCAGGTCGCCCAGTCCGGCGTCCCCGTTGTGCTGCACGAAATGCGCCCGGTCCGGATGACGGAAGCGCACCGCACCGACGGCCTCGCCGAACTCGTGTGCTCCAATTCATTCAGATCCGACGACGCCGCCAATAACGCGGTTGGCCTGCTGCACGCGGAAATGCGGCGGCTGGGCTCGCTGATCATGCGAGCGGCCGATTCCAATCAGGTCCCGGCCGGAGGCGCGCTGGCTGTGGACCGCGACGGGTTCTCCGCGGCCGTCACCCGGGCGCTCAACGACCATCCCCTGATCGACATCCACCGCACGGAAGTCGGCGGCCTGCCGCCTGAGGACTGGCGCAATGTCATCATAGCGACCGGGCCTCTGACCTCGGCGCCGCTGGCGCAAGCGATCCGCAACCTCACCGACGAGAACGCGCTGGCGTTCTTCGACGCGATCGCCCCGATCGTGCATCGTGATTCCGTCGATATGTCGGTGGCCTGGTTCCAGTCGCGCTATGACAAGGTCGGCCCCGGCGGCACCGGCGCCGATTACATCAATTGCCCCCTGACCAAGGAGCAATACGACGCCTTCGTCGACGCGTTGATTGCCGGCGAGAAGACCGAGTTCAAGGAGTGGGAAACCGACACCCCCTATTTCGACGGCTGCCTGCCGATCGAGGTGATGGCCGAGCGCGGCCGTGAGACGCTGCGTCACGGCCCGATGAAGCCGGTTGGCCTGACCAATCCGCACGATCCCACCGTAAAGGCCTATGCCATCGTGCAACTACGCCAGGACAACAAGCTCGGCACGCTCTACAACATGGTCGGCTTCCAGACCAAATTGAAGCATGGCGCGCAGCAGCGCGTCTTCCGCACCATTCCCGGGCTGGAGAATGCCGAATTCGCCCGGCTCGGGGGCCTGCATCGCAACACCTTCCTGAATTCGCCGAAGCTTCTGGATGCGCAATTGCGGTTGCGCGCGGAGCCGCGGCTGCGTTTTGCCGGCCAGATGACTGGCTGCGAGGGCTATGTGGAATCCGCCAGCATCGGACTGATCGCGGGCCTCTATGCGGCGGCCGACGCACGCGAGACATCGCTGGTCTCGCCGCCGGCAACGTCAGCGCTGGGATCACTGCTCGGCCACATCACCGGCGGCCATATCGAAACCATCGAAGCGGGCACGCGCTCGTTTCAGCCGATGAACATCAATTTCGGGCTGTTTCCGCCGCTCGCCAGCGCCCCCACCAAAAAGCCCGATGGGTCGCGGCTGCGCGGCAACGAGAAGACGGTCGCCAGGAAACAGGCGATCAGCGCCCGCGCGCTGGCCGATCTCGATCGCTGGATTGCCGACAATTTGCACATAGCTGCGGCAGCGTGAGCACCTCATGAGTTTGCCAAAAGACGACGCCGCTGTGCTGTCGGCGCGATGGATTGAAGGCGTGCTGTTGAAGCGTGACGTGTTTTCCACGGTCGAGCGCGGCCGATTTCGCGGCGATCAAGGCGAAGTCGATGCGGTGCTGCGCAGGCTCGACCAGGTGCCGTGGTGGTCCTACCTCCCGGCGCGTCACCTGTTCGGCCGCGAGCGCCGGGCGCTGGCGCTCGCGAAGGGCCTCGAGGTCGGACCGGAACTGTTGTGGGCCGGCCGCCAGGCGCTGGTACGCGGCTTCATCGACGGGGTCGCGCTGCATCTGGCCAAACCGACTGGCGATGTCGGCTATTTTCGTTCCGCCAAGGTAGCGCTGCGCAAGCTGCATCGCGCCGGCATCTGCCATAACGACCTCGCCAAGGAACAAAACTGGTTGCGCGGCAGCAACGGCCGCGCCTATCTCACCGACTTCCAACTCGCCGCCTGTTTCAAGACGCGGAGCCGGCTGTTCCGGATCGCGGCCTACGAGGATTTGCGGCACCTGCTGAAGCACAAGCGCAGCTATGCGCCGGACGCGCTGACGCCGAAGGAGCGCAAGATTCTGGCGCGCAAATCCTTTGTCGCCAGCCTCTGGCTCAGGACCGGCAAGAAGGTCTACCGCGCCATTACCCGCGGCCTGTTCAATTTCACCGATCGCGAAGGCGGCGGGCGGCGGCTGGTCAATGACGCTCCCCTGCTGATTGACCTGATCCGGAAAAACCCTGACGTCCGCGATACCGCCATCGTCGCCTTCGCCGACCGCCGCACCGGCGTGGGGCTCTATGCCTTCGTCGAGGCCGACCGGACCGCGCTGGAAGCGCAACTGCGCAACGAACTTAACGCCGCAAAGGGCCCGAAACCGCCGGAGCATATCCAGGTGGTCCATGCCCTGCCGCGCGACGCGAGCGGAAAACCGCGCACCGAAATCCTGCAGCTTGTCGCCATGAACCAGCTCGACCTGATTGAGCCGATGATGACCAGCGATACCGACCGCGCGTTCCTGAAAGACATTCTGGAATCGCGGAAGAACCTGCGGGATCGATTCAATTTCGAGGCGGCGGATTTAAATTCGCCATGAACCATTTTATCGTCATTGCGAGGAGCGAAGCGACGAAGCAATCCATTCTTGCGAATTCCAATGGATTGCTTCGCTTCGCTCGCAATAACGGTTTGAGTTACCGACCGGGCTTTTTGATGCAGACCGGGCTATTGTAGGGCTGAGGACTGCATTCCCAGTCCGGCCCGAAGCCCGCATTCGCGCTATGTCGTTGGAAGTCGGGGAAATAAGTCCAATAAGCAACCAGCCCACAAAACAAGGTGAGCACGACAAACCCAATAACCAAGTCTTTAGCGTAGTGTGAAATCCATTGCATCATCTTTAGATTGTACCACAGCATCATCACCTTCGAAACAGCCGCGACCGCGACGCCCGCCACAACGTCCATAGCGTCCGCAGCCTCGACGTGGCGTGCGGCATGAAGAGATCGGTGTCCGCGCGCGACACCCGCTCCAGATCGCGCGCCACCCCCGCCAGCGGCAGAAACACCGGCCTCACCTCCGGCGGCACGGCCGGTAACAGCCTGAAGGCGGTGTCGAGGTGCCCGCGGGCTTCGCCGATCAGCTGGCCCAGCGCCGCCCGCAGCTTTGACGTTTCCTTGCCCGCAAACACCTCTTCCATGCCGCTGCCGTGGCTCTCCAGCAGTTGCAGCGGCACGAACAGCTGACGCCGGGCCGCGTCCACCGGCAGCGCCGCCATGATCTGCGCGATGCCTTGCGCCAGACCGGCATGGCGCGCGAGATGCTCGATGTCGGGGAACCGCCACCCGGCGACGGCGGCACCGAGCGAGAACAGCGCTGACGAGGTGTCCTGGATATATCCTTCGAGCGCCGCCATGGTCGGCATCGGATCGTTGTAGAGGTCGAACTGGTGCTCGTTGACGAGCCGCGACAGCCGCTCGACCGGCAGGCCGCAGTTCTGGATCGCGAGGTTGAGTTCGGCCGCCACCGGATTGCCTTCGACGCCGCCATGGCCCTCGCCCGCCAGCATATCGGTCCACCACTGCAGGCGGATCTCGCCCGGCAGCGGCTGGCTCACGACCTCCCTGACGCGGGAAATCTCGACATTGAAGGCGTAGATCGCAACGAGCGCACGGCGCTGGCCGGCCGGCACGAACAAAGTCGAGACGTAGCGGGAAAAATCGTGGCTGCGCACCAGCTCGGTGCAGAATTCGGCCGCCTGCCGGCCCTCATCCACGCTGCCCTCCACACGGGTCATGGCACCGCGATCAGGGCGGCCGCAACGCGCCGTCGCTCGCCCATCATGATGTTGTAGGTGCGAATCGCGGGGCCGGTCTGCATCGCGTCCAGCACGATACTGGCAGCCCGAAGCGCGTGGCGCAGATCAGCGGGCGGCAGCCAAACCCCGGTACCGGTGCCGATGATCAGCGTGTCGATGGCGCTGGCGGCAGCGAACACCTGCTCCAGCGTGTATTTGTCGATCTCCTCGGGGCGCGTGACCGGCCAGGCCCAGATCGCGTCCGGCAGGCACAACAGCGAGCCGCGATGCGACATGTCGGCGAAGGCAAACCCGCCTTTGCCATAGGCCTCGATCGGGGCGGATCTCGGAAGGTGCGGTGCGTCCGGACGGCTCGTTGTTTGCTTGGGCATGATCTTGTCCGAAAACCGGTTCCCACCTGGCGCTAACGCGGTCGGGATCGGGCCCTGCTATTTTTTCGTCGGCTTTTCCGGCGCATCCGCCCTGTGTTCGCCGACGCCGAGATAGATCAGGATCGGGGCCGCGATGAAGATCGACGTATAGGTGCCGACCAGCACCACGCCGAACATCATCACCGCGGTGAAGCTATGGATGGCTGGACCGCCGAACAACAGCAGCGCCAGCAGCGCCAGCGTCACCGTGACGTGGGTGATGATGGAGCGCGACAGCGTCGAATTAATGAACTCGTTGAGCAGTTCCGGCATCGGCATCTTCTTGTAACGCCGCAGCATTTCCCGGATCCGGTCATAGATCACGACGGTGTCGTTCAGCGAATAGCCGAGGATCGTCAAAAGGGCAGCAATGCTGGTCAGGTCGAAATCGACTTGCGAGATCGACATGAAGCCGATCGTCAGCACGATGTCGTGGACGTTGGCGATCATGGCGCCGAGCGCGAACTGCCACTCGAACCGGAACCAGAGATAGATCAGGATCGAAAGGATCGCGAGCATCAGCCCGAGCATGCCGTAGGCCAGCAATTCACCGGAAACGCGCGGTCCCACCACTTCGACGCGACGGTAATCGACGGCATCGCCGAGCGCGCCGCGGACCTTCTGCACCGCCTGCTGCTGCGCCGCGTCGCCGCCCGGCTGTTCGGCAACCCTGATCAGGACTTCGTCGGGCCCGCCGAACTGCTGCAACTGGATGTCGCCAAGCCCGAGGCCGCCGAGGGTGGCGCGCATCGCGGCAATGTCGACGGAGCCGGACTTGGCCCGGATTTCCATCAACGTACCGCCCTTGAAGTCGATGCCGAAGTTCAGCCCGTGGGTAAAGAACAGCGTGATCGCGAAAATCGAGAGCAGCGCCGAGATCGGAAAGCTGATGCGGCGGAAGCGGGTGAAATCGAAATGCGTATTGTCGGGCACGATCCGCAGCGACGGCAGCCAGCCGAAGATGCTGACCACGGTCAGCACGGCGATCACGATGCCAAGGCCTATCAGAACCAAATGTGTCACAGCCGGCTCCGCATGATCAAATCGGCACGCTGTGCGGCCGCTTCCACCGTACCCAGGTCGCCACGATCAGGCGGGTCAGGGTAAACGCGGTGAACACAGTGGTGATGATGCCGATGCCGAGCGTCACGGCGAAGCCGCGCACCGGGCCGGTGCCGATATAGAACAACACGGCGGCGGCGATGAAGGTGGTGATGTTGGAATCCAGGATCGTCGACAGCGCGCGCTTGAAGCCGGCGTCGATCGCCGAAATCGCGTTGCGCCCGCCGCGCAATTCCTCGCGGATGCGCTCATAGATCAGCACGTTGGAGTCCACCGCGATGCCGACCGTCAGCACGATGCCGGCGATGCCCGGCAGGGTCAGCGTCGCGTTCAGAAGCGACAGCACGCCGAAGATCATCGCGACGTTGATGGCGACCGCGATGTTGGCGAACACGCCGAACAGCCGATAGGTCAGGAGCATGAACACGATGACGAGGATCGAGCCGACATAGGCCGCCAGTTCACCCTTCTCGATCGAATCCTGGCCGAGCCCCGGACCGACGGTGCGTTCCTCGATCACCGTCAATGGTGCCGGTAACGCGCCGGCGCGCAACAGGATCGCCAGATCGTTGGCCTGCTGCACGGTGAAATTGCCGGAGATCTGTCCGGAGCCGCCGGTAATGGGTTCGCGAATCACGGGGGCGGAAATCACCTCATTGTCGAGCACGATCGCGAAGGGCTGCCCGACATTCTCGGACGTCGCCTGCGCGAATTTGCGCGAGCCAGAGGTGTTGAAGCGGAAGCTGACGATCGGCTCGCCCGAACGCTGGTCGAAGCCCGGCTGCGCGTCGGTCAGGTCGCCGCCGGAGACCAGAATCTGTTTCTTGATCACATAAGGGGTCTTCGGCGAGGTCGAGCTCATTAACACTTCGGAATCCGGCGGTATCCTGCCGGCCTGCGCCTGATCCGGCGGCACGGTCGCATCGACCATGCGGAACTCCATCTTGGCGGTTTTGCCCAGCAGCTCCTTCAGGCGGCTCGGGTCCTGCAGCCCCGGTACCTGGACCAGGATACGGTCCGCGCCCTGCCGCTGGATCACCGGTTCGACGGTGCCGAGCTGGTTGACGCGGCGCTCGACGATCTGGATCGACTGCTCGATGGTCTGGCGGATGCGCTCGGTGATCGCCGCTTGCGGGACCGCAAGACGGATCAGGCCGCCGCCGGCATCGCTGACTTCGAGGCTGCGCTGCCCGCTGGAGCCCATCAGCCCGCCTAACGGCTGCGACAGCTCGCGCAGCTTGGTCAGCGCGTTCTGCAGATCGGTGTCCTTGACGCGAACCTCGACGCTATCGGGACGGGAGGCAAGGCCGGTATAGCCGATCCGGGCCTCGCGCAGCGTCCGGCGCACGTCGTCGCGGATCTGGTCGAGCTTCTCTTTCTTGACGTAGTTGGAATCGACCTCGAGCAGGAGGTAGGAGCCGCCCTGCAGGTCGAGGCCGAGCACCAGGCGCCGCTGCGCCCATGCCGGCCAGCCCTTGACGGTCGCTTCCGGGAAGAAATTGGGAACGGCGCAAAGGCACACCACCAGCGCCGTCAGGGTGATCGCCAGCGCCTTCCACCGCGTGAAATACAACATCGAGTTGACCTGTCAGATTCAGGAGAATGCGGCGCCCTAAGAAAGCTAGCTCGCGGACGTCTCGTCCTTGGCGACCTCACCCTTGTCCTTCGCCGGCTCGCCCTTGGCGCGCACGCCCGAAATCATCTGCCGCATTTGCCGCACGCGGACGCCGTCCGAGATTTCGAATTCGATCTGGTCGTCATCGACCACTTTTGTGACCTTGCCGACGAGGCCGCCCGTCGTCACGACGGTGTCGCCGCGGCGGATGTTCTTCACGAGTTCGGCATGGTCCTTCACCTTCTTCTGCTGCGGCCGCAGAATCAGGAAATACATGATCACGAAGATCAGCGCGAAGGGCAGCAGCGACATCAACATGCTGTTGGTGTCGCTGGCTCCCGCGGCCTGGGCAAACGCAGGTGTAATCAGCATTCGGACGATCCTCGTGAAACGGGAATGAGCCGGCAACGCCGCTCGGGCCAGGCCGGTTCGGGTCAAATTCGCGCGGACTATAGCGGCCGCGGTCCCAATTGCAACGCCGCCCAACCCCTCTTTTGTCCTTCATTTGAGCGGCTTGCAGGCTACCCAAAGGCCCGTTATGGCTGCGGGGTCAGGAACCCCGAAAGATGTCGAAAAAGCCTCAAAAAACAAGACCTCGCGCCGCGCGAAAATCGCAGGCGACCGCGACAAAGCGTCCGGCAGCCGCCCCCGAACATCACACGGCGGAAAGGATTGCAAACGCGCTCGAAACGATCGCGGCGCAACTATCCGCCGCAGCGCCGGCGCCCGGCGCGGCCCTTTCGTTTTCAAGCGCCGACGCCTTCGTCTGGCATCCCGACGGCCGGCTGGCGCCGGTGCCGCGGGTCAGCCGTGTCGATCTCGACCTGCTCAAGGGCATCGACCGGATGCGCGACATCCTGATCGAGAATACCGAACGGTTTGCCGATGGGCTTCCCGCCAACAACGCGCTGTTGTGGGGCGCGCGCGGCATGGGCAAATCCTCGCTGGTCAAGGCGACCCATGCCAGCATCAACGTCGACCGCAAGCCGGCCGACCGCCTCAAGCTGATCGAGATTCATCGCGAGGATATCGAGAGCCTTCCCGCCCTGATGGACCTGCTGCGCGCATCCGGCTTCCATTTCATCGTGTTCTGCGACGACCTGTCGTTCGACGGCAATGATGCCTCCTACAAGTCGCTGAAGGCGGTCCTGGAAGGCGGCATCGAGGGGCGGCCCGAAAATGTCATCCTCTACGCCACGTCCAACCGCCGGCATCTGTTGGCGCGCGAGATGATCGAGAACGAACGATCGACCGCGATCAATCCCGGCGAGGCCGTCGAGGAGAAGGTGTCGCTCTCCGACCGTTTCGGCCTCTGGCTCGGTTTTCACCGTTGCAGCCAGGACGAATATCTGGCGATGGTGAAGGGCTATTGCGCGCACTACGGCATCAAGCTCGCCGAGGATGAGCTTGAGCGCGAAGCGCTGGAATGGTCGACCACGCGCGGCTCGCGGTCGGGGCGCGTCGCCTGGCAGTTCACGCAGGAACTGGCGGGAAGGCTCGGCGTGAGGCTGGCAGCGAAATAGGTGCGTTCTCGTTGTGCGAACGCGCAGCGCCCCGTCCCATCAGACTGTCATCCCCCGCCAAAGCGGGGAATCCAGCACGCTGCGGCCCCTCGATCGATTACTGCCGTCTCTGGAATACTGGATCGCCCGGTCAAGCCGGGCGATGACCACTGAGCGAGCACGGATGCGAGCCGCCGAACGGCACGCCCTTACGCCCCATTGAGGAATTGAAGCGGGTCAACCGGGCTAGATCCCTTGCGGATCTCGAAGTGGAGCTGCGGCGACCCCACCTCACCCGACTGACCCGACTTGGCAATGACCTGGCCGCGCTTGATCGTATCGCCGCGCTTCACCAGGAGCTCACTCGCATGGGCATATGCGGTGACGTACCCGTTGGCGTGCCGAACCAGAACCAGGTTGCCATAACCTTTGAGCTCGTTGCCCGAATAGGCCACGACTCCATCTTCCGCCGCCTTGATCGGCGTCCCCTCCGGCACCGCCAGATTGATGCCGTCGTTCGACTTGCCGTTGGTCTTGGCGCCGTAACTCGTGATCACCTTGCCGCGCACCGGCCAGCGGAATGTCGGCAGCGCGCCGGTCGCCTCGGCCGCCTTGACCGGGCTTTCAGCGGAGGGCTCGTCCACCTTCGTGGTCGCCTGGGCCAGCCGCGCGCTTTGCGGCGGACCCGCGGTTACGGCGGCCATTTTGGTTGCGGGCGGTGCCAGGGTCACGGCGGGCTGGGCGGCCGCGACAGCCGCAGGCTGCGCAACCGGTGCGAGAGCGGCTGTCCTCGCCGGCACCATCAGCCTGGCGCCGACCTTGAGTTTGGTCTGGGGATTGAGGCCGTTGGCTCTCGCCAGTTCGGCAACCGGTATGTGGTTATGACGGGCGATGCTGAGCAGCGTGTCGCCGCGATTGACGAAGTGGACCGCCGGCGGCGCGCCGACGGCGGCAACGGGCCTTGTCGCCGGCGCGGCCGGTACAAAAGCGGGCGCGGGCGCCGCGACGGCGGTCGTTGTCTCCCGCGGAATGATCAGCTGCTGGCCCGGCGACAAAACGCGCGGCCCCCTGTAGCCATTGGCCTGCAGGATCGCCGCGGGCGTCACATGGTAGCGGCGCGCCAGCAGATCCAGCGTGTCGCTGGTGCCGACGATGATGGTGGTGCCCTGGCCCGGAGCGCGAGCCGCCGCGACCGAACGCGGAGGGACCGAGCCGGTCGTCTCCAGCGGGCGGGCGGGTGGAGCATAGGAGGCGAGCCCGCGCCCTCCTCCGGACACGCCGCCATGGGCCGCCGGATAGCTCTGCGGCGCCGCGATCGGCGGCGGCAGGGCCTGCGATTGGTATTGCGATTGCGGGCGGGAATATTGCGGAAGTTCGCGGCGCTCGACCGCGGGGGCCGGCACCGAGCCGGTGGCTTCAGGCTGCGAGGCGAACGGATTGGAGAAGGAATTCTGCGCGAGGCGCGTCTGCATGTCGGCGCTGCAGCCCGCGAACCCGAACGACATCAGCGCCAGCGCCGCGACGTGCGGAACGCGACGCGAGCAAAGCAACGCGACGATACGGGGCATGGTTACTCACTCGTACGCAACAAATTACGTTTTTGAGTAAACACGCCGCCAGTAAACAACCGCTTAACCCTGCGAAAGCCTTACATTCCGGGGCAATCCGGGGTGCGTCAGGCGGCTCAGGCAGGATGGGACGCCGTGATCCCGCCGACTTCCCGGGGCGGGGTGACGGCTGCCCCTACAATTCGCGGGCGACGCCCGGCAGCGCCGGCACGAACCGGACGTCCACCAGCTCCCGGCGCTCGAAGCCGGCCTCGGTCTTGACGACGCGGACCAGGGTCTGGGTGCCGTGGTGCGGACCGACGGGCGCGATCAGGATTCCGCCGGGTTCGAGCCGCGCCAGCAGCGCCTCGGGAATTTGCTCCATCGCCGCCGTCACGATGATTCGGTCGAAAGTGCCGGCGCTGGGGGGAATGTCGTAGCCGTCCCCCAGCATCACCTCGATATTGTCGTAACCGAGCTTCGCCAGCCGCGCCCGGGCGGTGTCGGCAAGTGTGCGGTAGCGCTCAATCGTCAGCACCTGCAGGCAAAGCCGCGACAGAATGGCGGCCTGGTAGCCGGAGCCGGTGCCGATCTCGAGCACGCGGTGCCGCTTCTGCAGCTGCAGTTGTTCGGTCATGTAGGCCACCACGAAGGGCTGGCTGATAGTCTGTCCGCAGGCAATGCCGAGCGCGCTGTCGTGGTAGGCGTCGGCGCGATCGGCCGGGTCGACGAAGTCTTCGCGCGGCACCTCCTCCATGGCCCGCAGCACCGCCTGATCGCTGATCCCGCGTCGCCGCAGGCCAAGCTGAAACATCATCTTTTCCGGCGGATTCGGCGCAGCGGGCATGACGATCTCTTAAACGCCCCTGCCGGGGCAGTCTCGAACAGTTTGACGCCAGATCGAGTGAAACACTCCGAAAATGACTGTTCCGGGCCGGGAACCGGGTTTGTACCCCGGCGTTAGGGGAACGGGCAAATCAATCTCCTGCTCCGAGCCGCAACGGCGCGGCTGGCGTGCTTGCGCACGTTGACATTGCGCCGCTTGGCGTTATTTGCGATCCTGAAACGTAGGACGGGCAAGGACATTCTCATGACTGCGACGCGGCCGCCGGGCGCTTCTGTCTTCCTCGTCGAAGACGAGGTGATGATCAGGATGATGGTCGCCGACATGCTCGAGGAGCTGGGTTTCCGCATCGCGGCGGAGGCCGGCGAGATCAACGAGGCGATCAGGCTCGCCCAATCCGCCGAATTCGACCTCGCCATTCTCGACGTCAACGTCAACGGCAAGGTGATTTCTCCGGTCGCCGAATTGATCACGGCGCGCAACCGCCCCTTCATCTTTGCAACCGGCTACGGCTCGTCGGGGCTGCCGGAAGAATATCGCGACCGCCCCGCGCTGCAAAAGCCCTTCCAGCTCGAAACCCTGGCGCGGATGATCGACAGCACGCTCAAGGGCGCGACGGTTTAGTCGTCCGCAGGGACGAACTTACAACGGCCTATTTCAGCGTCGCCGTCAGCGCCTGCGAGAACTCGTCGTCGGTGCGGTCGAGCCGCAGCGGCGTCACCGAGACATAGCGCGCCGCCAGCGCCGCAAGGTCGGTACCCTCCGCGGGCACGTCGGCCTGCGCCAGCCGTTCGAACCCGATCCAGAAATATGGATTGCCGCGACCGTCGCGTCGCTGGTCGACCTTGAGAAAACCGAGATTGCGCTTGCCCTGCCGCGTCACGCGCACGCCCGCGACGTCGTCGGGCGCGCAGGCGGGAAAATTGACGTTGATCACGGTGTTCTTCGGCACCCCGGCATCGATCACCTTGCGCAGGATTGGCGGCCCGAATTTGAGCGCCGTCTCCCACAACGGCGCGTTGCGCGTCTCCATGCTGAATTCCTGCGACAGGGCGAACGACGGAATTCCCAGAATGGTGCCTTCGAGGGCCCCGGCGATGGTGCCGGAATACACGACGTCCTCGGCGACGTTGCGGCCCTTGTTGACCCCCGACAGCACGAGATCCGGCATGGTCTCGCCGAGGATGTGGCGGGCTCCCATGATGACGCAGTCGGTCGGCGTACCCCGCACCGCGAAATGCCGTGGGCCGACTTCGCGCAACCGTAACGGGTCGTTCAGTGACAGCGAATGCGAGACGCCGGACTGATCGAGCTCCGGCGCCACCACCCAGACATCGTCCGATAGTGCGCGGGCGATCTCCTCGACGACCTTCAAGCCGGGAGCATGGATGCCGTCGTCATTGGTGCAGAGAATTCGCATCCTACCAAGTGCCTCTTGTGCCTCTTTCGAACGGTTCGAGCACCGTGAAGGACCTCTTAGCCCGCTGGCGCCGCGGAGGCAAACCGGGTGAATCTAACGAAATCCTGCCGCTTTCGGGAGCGCTGGGCGGCGCATCACGGTTCCGGCGATTTCGATTATTGGCGGGTTTGGCGAGCCGGTTTCGACGATGGCCCGCACTGCCGCCGCGACTGTTCTCTTGTTGATTGCAGCGCCGGCGACGGCTTGGGCTGGGCCGCTGCTATTCGTCGTCGTCCAATTGAGGTTTCTCGCGCAGCATGATTTCATGCAGCGATTGTCGAACCTCGATCTTGCCGTTGTAATCGACGTATCCCAGTTTCCTGAATTTGTTCATGAAGAAACTTACGCGGGATCGCGTCGTGCCGACCATTTCCGCCAGCGTCTCCTGACTGAGCGTGATCGGAATCGGCCGCCCGCCGCCTTCGCCGGCCAAATTCGCCAGACGCAGCAGCAGACGCGCAAGGCGCTTCTCGCTGCAATTGAACAGATGGTCGATCAGGTCGTCTTCCATCCGGGTGTTGCGGGACACCAGATAAGCGATGAAGAAGGAGGAAAAACCCGGCTCCGCATCGAGAGCCATCAGCAACGCCGGTCGCGTCATCGAGGTGATCAAACACTCTTCCATGGCCAGGCTGGCGGCGCTGCGTCGTTCGGCGCCTTCGATGCATGCTTCGCCGAAGAACTGGCCCTCTTCCAGAATACCGACCACAGCTTCCTTGCCGTGCTCGGACAGCACGGTGATCTTCACCCTGCCTTTCTGGATGAAGAAGACCTCATCGGCGACGTCGCCCTGGCTGTATATCCGCTGGTTCTTGGTGTACCGCGCGACCGTCCGTCCAGCCCCGGCCCGGCCCAGGAAAACCCGGGGATCGAACGTGCCCGCTACATGGAGTGCTGCCAGGTTGGGCATGTGTTGGTCCGTCATCTCGCCGGGAGCTCAACACTCTCAGTCGCCGGCATGGCCTCCGGGCCAAACCGGAATACCAATGATACCCCTCCAATGTCGGCAAGGCGACTCAAATCAGGCTCGGACCGCCGACTTGGCTGGAGATCGGACGAGCCAGGAGCGCGGGAAGGCTGAGGCGGGGGAACCTCAGGTCGGCGGCCTCAGTTCACCGGCTAACCAGCCCAGCGCATTCGAGACCATGGGGTCGCCCGGTATGACGGAAGTACTGGTGTGACCACACGTCTGGCACTCGAAGGTCCGGATGGCCGAGCCGCAAGGCCGCGACCCGAGGCTCGACAACAGCATGCGTTGCTGCCGGCAGTTCGGGCAACCCGGCCGCTCGATCGCGGCGATGTACGCATCCGATACGGGTCTGAATTCGGGCATGGTGTATCGCGCCGATCTGGATTCTTGCGGCCCAAACGGGCCGTCAACTCGAAGCGCACCATGACCTTTTCGGCGTTGGAAGCCGTGGTCAAAATTGCTCGAATCGAAAAACTTGATCCACGGAGGGTGAACGAAACCGGATGCCTCCCGTGATACTGCGATTCAGATCCCGGCGATTGTGTTTCGCAATGTCGGCCGCTGCGATCAGCGTTGCGTGCGGATGCGCCACGTCCGTACGAATTTCGCGGGCCAGCTTTCAACGCGCAGTTCGAAATCCTGCGCCGCACTGTCCCTCGGCATCTCGACGGGACTTTCCCTTTCGGGCGCGACCTTGGAGTCCGCCCTCGGCAAACCGGACATTTTCGGCTCGACGGGCGCGGGCGTTCGCGGCGGCTCGGGATAATATTTACGGGCAACCTCGAGCGCCTTCGCGAAATCCTCGATATTGAGCCACGCCTCGGCGCGGAGCCTTTCCTGAACACCATCCTCCCACAAGCGCGAGCCCTCGATATCGAATTGGCCCTTCTGCTTTTGATTGCATGCCTGGACGCCGTAGCCGGTCACGGCCCATTGCCTGCCTACCCAGAAGATATCGCGATGCAGGGCCATGGGTCCCGTTTCCGAACGCGGCGGTCGCCGCAGGCAGAACACGAAGATACCGACGTGGACCGGCTTCGCAACATCGAAGGCGGGCGCCGTGGCCAAATTGCGCCAGGATTACTTGTCGCGCGCGATCACCTTCAGGCCACCCATATAGGGCTGCAGCACGTCGGGAACGGCGATCGACCCGTCCTCCTGCTGGTAGGTCTCCATCACCGCGATCAGCGCACGGCCCACGGCCGTGCCGGAGCCGTTCAGCGTGTGCACGAAGCGCGGCTTGCCGTCGCCTCCGCGATAGCGGGCATCCATGCGCCGGGCCTGGAAATCGCCGCACACGGAGCAGCTCGAGATTTCCCGGAACGCCCCGCCCTCGCCCTGGCCCGGCATCCAGACCTCGATGTCGTAGGTCTTCTGCGCCGAAAAGCCCATGTCGCCGGCGCACAGCGTCATCACGCGGTAATGCAGGTCGAGCTGGCGCAGCACTTCCTCGGCGCAGGCCAGCATGCGCTCGTGCTCGTCCTTGCTGGTCTCGGGCGTCGTGATCGAGACGAGCTCGACCTTCGTGAACTGATGCTGGCGGATCATGCCGCGGGTGTCGCGCCCGGCCGCACCCGCCTCGGCGCGAAAGCAGGGCGTCAGCGCGGTCAGCCGCATCGGCAATTCCTTCTCGTCGCGGATGGACTCGCGCACGAGATTGGTCAGCGGCACTTCGGCGGTGGGGATCAGGCCGAGGCGATCGCCTCTGAGATTGGCGTCGGGAGCGGCCAGCAATTCACCCTTGATGGCCCAGAACTGGTCGTCCTCGAACTTTGGCAGTTGTCCGGTTCCGAACATCACGTCGTTGCGCACCAGCAGCGGCGGATTGATTTCGGTATAGCCATGCTCATTGGTGTGCAGGTCGAGCATGAATTGCCCGATCGCGCGCTCCAGCCGTGCCATCCCCTTTTTCAGCACCACAAACCGCGCGCCGCTTAGTTTGGCGGCGCTTTCAAAATCCATGTAGCCGAGCGCGCCGCCGAGGTCGTCATGCGGCTTCGGCTCAAAGGCATAATTGCGCACCGCGCCGAAATGACTTCGCACGACGTTACCGTGCTCGTCGACGCCATCGGGGACTTCATCGAGCGGCAGGTTCGGAATCGCCGCCAATTCCCTGGCAAGCTCGTCGTCCGCCGCCTTCGCCGCCAATTCGAGCTGCGGCATGGTGGTCTTGAGTTCGGCGACCTCGGCCATCAGCGCGGCGGCGCGCGCATCATCCTTGGCCTTCTTGGCGTCGCCGATCTCCTTTGACGCCGCATTGCGCCGGGCCTGCGCCTGCTCCGACTTCAGGATCGCGCCACGGCGCTTTTCGTCGATCGCAAGCAGCGACGCCGACAGCGGCGCGAGCCCCCGACGCTTCAGCCCGGCGTCGAAAGCGGCGGGGTTCTCGCGGATCCATTTGATGTCGTGCATGGCTATTTTCCCGTCATGGCCGGGCAAGAGCGCAAGGCGCGGCTTCACCCAAATCCCGACCATCCACGTCCTGGTCGCACGGTCTGTAAAAGACTGGCCTGCCCGGGACAAGCCCGGGCATCACGAATAACCCCTACTCGGCCGGATTGGCTTCTGGCGGCGGCGGCGGGGTTGCGGGGGGCGGCGTCGTGGCGGCAGTAGCCGCGGCGGCCTTCTTCTCCACCATGCGCACCGCGATGATCGAGCCCTCGTACAGCAGCGAGCAACGGGATCGCGAGCGAGGACTGGCTGAGCACGTCGGGCGGCGTCAGGACGGCGGCGATGATGAAGGCGACCACGATGAAATAGCGGCGCTTGTCGCGCAGCTGTTTCGAGGTGATGATGCCGATGCGCCCCAACAGCGTCAGGATCACCGGCAGCTGGAACGCGATGCCGAAGGCGAAAATCAGCGACATCATCAGCGACAGATACTCGCCGACCTTCGGCAATAGCTGGATCTGCGCGGTCTCGGGGCCGCCCAATTGCTGCATGCCGAGCGAGAACCGCACCAGCATCGGCAGCACGACGAAATAGACCAGCATCGATCCCATCACGAAGAAGAACGGCGTGGCGATCAGATACGGCAGAAAGGCGCCGCGCTCGTGCTTGTAGAGGCCCGGCGCCACGAATTTGTAGATCTGGGTGGCGACGATCGGGAACGAGATGAAGCCGGCGCCGAACAGCGCGAGCTTCAATTGGGTGATGAAGTATTCCAGCAGCGCCGTGTAGATGAATTTCGAATTCTCGGCACCGGCGACCCAGACGAACGGCCATACCAGCACGTTGTAGATCTGCTTGGCGAAGAAGAAACAGAAGATGAAGGCAACGCCAAATCCGAGCAGCGCCTTGATCAGCCGCGAGCGCAGCTCGATCAAATGATCCATCAGCGGCGCCTTGCTGGCCTCGATATCGTCGTCGCTCATGACGCTTTGGCGTCCTTGAGAATGTCCGGCGCAGCGGGCGCCGTGTCCTGCGGCGGAGCTTGCGCTTGCACCTCCTGCACGATCGCCAGCGGCTGCGACGCCGCGGCGTGCGCATCGGCCTCGGTGAAGGTTTCCGGGATCGTCATCTCCTGCGCGTCGATTTTCGACGTCGCGGGTGTAGTGGGCGTAGCAGGCGGCTCAACCGCCGGCATATCCGCTGCCGACGCCGCCGGCTTGTCGAGCACGTCGATGTCGAGGGCCTTGCTGACGTCCTTTTCCAGCGAGGTCATCAGATTGCCGCTGGTGAAGCCTGATGCGGCTTCCTTCACTTCGTCGAAGCTTTTCTTGAGGTCGGCCATTTCGGCCTCGCGCATGGCTTCCTGGAACTGGCCCTGGAATTCGGCGGCCATCTTGCGCGCCTTGCCCATCCATTGCCCGACCATGCGCAGCACGCCCGGCAGCTCTTTCGGGCCGATAGCAATCAGCGCGACGACCGCGATGACCGCAATTTCACTCCACCCGATATCGAACATGAATGATTCCGCTCACGCGAGGCGATTTTACCCCAAGGCTTGCCAAACAAGATTTGGGCCGCCCGCGTCTCCCCAACCGGTCTCGCCGCGCGTCGTGCCGCAAGCAGCTGTTCAGACAGCCTTGCTGCCGACGTCCGACCGCGCCGCCGTCGAAGACGTGGCGTTGTGATCGATGGTCTTCACGGGCTCGGGCTTTTCCGCAGTCTTTTCATCGTCCTGCATGCCCTTCTTGAAGGCCTTGATGCCCTGTGCGACATCGCCCATCAGGTCGGAAATCTTGCCGCGACCGAACAGCAGCAGGACGACTGCGATCACGACGATCCAGTGCCAAATGCTAAGCGAACCCATCCTGCAACCCTCCAAACGCACAAGCCGGCGCCCCGGCCAATCTGAAGGGGAAAGTAGGCTCAAGGGGTGTCAAAAACAAGGACTTAACCCGCGTCAAAACGCTGTGTTAACGCGCTACCGTTAACCGGCCCCGGACCCGCTTCCCTGCCGATACCGCGTGGTCGGAATCAGCCTTCGCTGCCTTCTTCCGGCTCGACCGCCGGCGCCAACGCGAGTTCCAGATCGCCGATCTCCAGCGGATCCTCGTCGTCTCGCAAAGTCGGATCGTCAGATGGCGTCGGAACGCTGAAGCCGGAGGGCAGCCGCGAATCCAACAGGCCGGTACCTTTCAGTTCCTCGAGGCCCGGCAGGTCGCTGAGCGCCTCGAGGCTGAACTGCGACAAAAAGGCTTCCGTGGTTCCGAAGGTAAGCGGCCGGCCCGGGGTCTTGCGTCGGCCACGCGGACGGATCCATCCGGTCTCGAGCAGCACATCGAGCGTGCCTTTGGAGGTGATCACCCCGCGGATGTCCTCGATCTCAGCGCGCGTCACCGGCTGATGATAGGCGATGATCGCCAGCATCTCGATCGCCGCGCGCGACAGGCGCCGGGTTTCGGTGCTCTCCCGCGTCATCAGCCAGGCCAGGTCGCCCGCGGTACGGAAGGTCCATTTGTTGGCGACGCGCACCAGATTGACGCCACGCGAGGCGTAGTCCGCCTGCAGTTGCGCCAGCGCGACCTTGATATCGACGCCCTCGGGCATCCGCTTGGCAAGCGTCGCCTGGTCGAGCGGTTCGGTGGAGGCAAACAGCAGCGCCTCCAGAAGGCGCAATTCCTCGGGCCGCGCCTGCGGATCGACAGAACCCTCCTCTGGATCGGCTATGCGCTTTTCCGCCAGGCTTGCCATGGCTCGGTCTCCTTCTTCTTCCACTTACTCGGCCGACAGATCCGGCCCGGCCATCGCGTCGGGAACCGGTTGTGGCGGACGCTTTCGAAAATAAAGCGGCGCGAACGCCGCTTGCTGGTGCAGTTCCATTTCGCCTTCCCGGACCAGCTCCAGGGCGGCGGCAAAACTGGACGCGAAAACCGTGGCTTTTTGCGTGGGGTCGACGACGTAGCTGAGCAGGTAGTCGTCGAGACAGCTCCAGTCCTCGGCGCTCCCGACCAGGCGCTCCAGTGACGCCCTCGCCTCCGCCAGCGACCACACCGTGCGTTTCGCCAGATGCACGCTCGCAAGCACCCGTTGCTGGCGCTGCGCGGCATACGCGGTGAGCAGATCGAACAGGGTCGCCGTGAATTTGGGATGCTTGATCTCCGCGATGGCCTCGGGATTGCCGCGCGGAAAAATGTCGCGCTGCAATTGCGGACGGTTCATCAGCCGGTTCGCGGCCTCGCGGATGGCCTCCAGCCGGCGCAGCCGGTTGGCGAGCGCGGTCGCCATCTCCTCGGCGCTCGGCCCCTCCGCGGTGGGGGCCTCCGGCAGCAGCAGGCGGGATTTGAGAAACGCCAGCCATGCCGCCATCACCAGATAATCGGCGGCGAGCTCCAGCCTGATCTTCCGCGCCGCCTCGATGAAACCGAGATACTGGTTGGCCAACGCGAGGATGGAAATCTTGGCGAGATCGACCTTCTGCTGCCGCGCCAACGCCAGCAGCAGATCGAGCGGGCCCTCATAGCCCTCGACGTCGACGACCAGCGAAGGCTCATCGTCGGAGAGCTCAGCCGGCCGGCCGGTTTCGAATGATAGAATTTCCGCGCTCATGCGCCTGCCGTTTCCGCCCGTTCAATCAACGCATCCAGTTCAGCCCGCGCCTTCAACCGATCGAAAGCCAGCGGCGCCTTGCGGGACGCCAGCGCCCTTCTCGCGCGCTCCAGAGCCTTGCCTGACAATTCAGGCGCCTCACGGGCAACCTCGCGCATTTCGTCGAGCTTGCCATTGCAATGCAGAACGATGTCGCAGCCGGCCGCAAGGATCGCTCGGGTCCGCTCGGCGATCGACCCCGCCAATGCGTTCATGGACACGTCATCACTCATCAACAAACCCTGGAACCCGATCACGCCGCGAATCACTTGATTGATCATTGTCGCAGAAGTCGTCGCCGGTTGGGCGGGGTCCAGCGCGCTAAACACAACATGTGCCGTCATGGCCATCGGCAGGTCCGCCAGCGGTTGAAAAGCCGCGAAATCGGTCCGTTCCAGCTCGGCGCGGGGCGTATCGACCACGGGAAGCCTGAAATGGGTATCGGCGGTGGCCCGTCCATGGCCGGGAATGTGCTTCAGGACCGGTAAAATACCACCATGCTCCAGCCCCTCGGTCACCGCACGCGCGATCGCCGCGACCTTGTCAGGCTCGGTTCCGTAGGCCCGGTTGCCGATCACCGCGTCGGCGCCGGCTACCGGCACGTCCGCCAGCGGCAGGCAGTCGACCGTGACCCCTAGCTCCCCGAGATCGGCCGCGATCAGCCGAGCGCTCAGCCGCGCCGCGGTCAGGCCCAGCACCGGGTCGAGGTCGTAGAGCCGGCCGAATAGCGCGCCCGCCGGGTAGACCGGCCAATGCGGCGGGCCAAGGCGCTGCACCCGGCCGCCCTCCTGGTCGATCAGCACCGGCGCATCGGGTTCACCGAGCTCCCCGCGCAATTCGCCAACAAGTTTGGTAACTTGCGAGGGTGCCTCGATGTTCCGTTTGAACAGGATGAAGCCCCAGGGCCGTTGCGCACGGATGAACTCACGCTCGGCGGCGCTCAACTCCGTTCCGGATACGCCCGTGATGAAAGCCCGCGTGGTCATTTGGGCCGATTAGCCCGCAGCCAGCCCGGGGGTCAAGGAAACCGCTGCTAATTCCTTTGGACGACGCACTGCCCGCCGGCCGACTTCAGGTTTCCGCAGAACTGCGACGCCTCCTCGGAACTCCCGAAGGGGCCCACCATGGCGCGGTAGTAGATGCCCTTTTCGCCGAGGTCGGCCCGCTTGATCGACGGTGAGTGCGCCCCCAGGACCGCCGGGAATTTGCCCTGCAGGGCCCGGAAGGAGGCTTGGGCGTCGGCCTCGCTGCGCTGGGAGGAAACCTGGACCATGTAACCGCCGCCAGCCGGCGCGGGGGCTGGGGCTGTCTGGATCGGGTTGGTGTTGGCCAAACGGGTCTGCGGCTCCGCGGCGGGGGCCGGCTGGTTCCCCTGCGGAACCAGCGACATCGGCGCATTGGCGCTTGCGTTGGCCGACGCCGGCGGGTTGTGCCCCGCCGCCGGCGGAGGCGCGGCCACGGCTCGAGCAGTCGGGGCCTGTTTCGCTGCGCCAAGCGGCGCCGAGCCAACCGGAAGCGAAGTGCCATCGGGCTGATCGCCCTTCACGGTCAGGGTTCTGATCTTGCGCGGCTCACTGTTGGACATTGTGCCATTCCCGGCGTTGGGCGGAGGCAGATTGCCGGGAGCCACGCTTGCCACTGAAGGCGGGTTGCCGTTCGGGTTCAGCGCTGGAAACACCACGCGCGGGCCGGCCTTGGCGTTGACGTCGACCGGGGCTTCTTCGCGCGGAACGATCTTCTCGGTGCCATCGCCCGTCGCCATGCGATCCGGAAGCTTGGCCGAACCGTCCGACGGCGCCGGCACGATCTTGGTCGGACTGGTGTCAGCCCTGATGACCGGAGGCTCGCCGGTGCGCGGCGTTCCCACATAGGTGCGATAGGCAAACGCCGCGCCGGTGCCGATCACCGCGAGCGCAAGCACGACGATCACGGTGACCATTCCGCCGCGGCGCTTTTGCGGGGGCTCCTCGGCGCCGTCGTCGTAGCCGTCCCGATAGGCGTAAGCGTCATCGGCATAGGCCGGGTCAGGAGAGAAAGGCCGCGCGCCGGCATCGAGCTGGCCGTACAGCGCGTCATCATAACGCGACGGATCGGGCTCGGGCTCGTCCGCGTATTGCGGCTCCTCCTGATACTCGGGCGCGGGCGCGGGACGCGCCGCCGCATATCGCTGCAGCGGGTGGACCGAGCTTGGGTAATCCGGCGGCGGCTCCTGCGGCTGCGGAATCTCCTGCCTGTTGGCACGCTGCAGCCATGGTGGCGGACCCGCGGCAGGGCTGACATCCGCCTCGTCCGAATAATCCGGATAAGAAGGCTCGGCTGGACGCTGATAGACGGGTTCGGCCGAGCGTTGCTGATAGGGGTCGCGTGCGCTGGTACGCGGCGGGACCTGTTGGTTGGCGCGGCCTGTGGTGTGGAAGGGATCGGTCTGACCGATCAGACGGGCGAGTTCGGCCAAAGGATCGCTCTCGCCCCCTGCCGACGCTTGAGGATCGCCGCCGCGATCATAGCCATTATCAGCCGGAAAAGGTCTGTCGCGATATCGATCAGCCATCGTGATGATGCGTCCCCTTCGGGAAAGTCGCCAACCCCGCCTCTACTGACGAACGAGCCCCTGCCAGATGCCGCCCACGGTCCCCGTGTGAGCAGCGTTCGCCCCTGAAATTACCGCATCTCGTTCGGGGCATGAACACCGAGAACGGCCAAGCCCGATGCCAGAACCGAGACTACACCCTGCACCAAGGCCAGCCGCGCCTTGGTAATCTGTGCATCATTATTGATAATGAAGCGTAAATAGGGCAAATCGCGCCCCCTCGTCCACAGCCCGTGAAATTCGCTGGCAAGATCATACAGATAAAAAGCGATTCGGTGCGGCTCATGCGCCACCGAGGCAGCCTCGATCATCCGGGGGTAGAGGGCGAGCCGCCGCAGCAGATCGAGCTCGGAGGGGTCGGTCAGCCGCTCCACCGCGGCATCCGCCAGGAAGGCCGCGCGGGCATCCGCATCCTCCGGCAGATCCGGAATCACCTCCCGGGCGTTGCGGAACACCGAGTGGCCCCGGGCGTGGCCGTACTGCACATAGAATACCGGATTGTCGCGGGACTGCTCGATCACCTTGGCGAGGTCGAAATCCAGCACCGCATCGTTCTTGCGGTACAGCATCATGAAGCGGACGGCGTCCTTGCCGACCTCGTCGACCACCTCGCGCAGGGTGACGAAATCGCCCGAGCGTTTCGACATCTTCACCGGTTCGCCGTTGCGCAGCAGCTTGCACGAGTTGCACGATCTTCACATCCAAGCGTCGCCTTACCCGACGTGACGGCCTTGACCGCCGCCTGCATGCGCTTGATGTAGCCGCCGTGATCGGCGCCGAACACGTCGATGAGATTGGTGAAACCGCGGTCGAACTTGTTCTTGTGGTTGGCGATG
This sequence comes from uncultured Alphaproteobacteria bacterium, assembly GCA_963831585.1. Lineage (GTDB taxonomy): Bacteria > Pseudomonadota > Alphaproteobacteria > Rhizobiales > Xanthobacteraceae > Bradyrhizobium. The sequence goes on from CAWHRA010000021.1 coordinate 81,731, forward strand.
TCGGAGGCGAAATAGGTATAGCATCCGTCGGACTTCATCAGGGGACGATCGACATCGTCGCCATAGGCGGTGGCGCGGAACAGCGTTTGCTCGCGATCCTCGTAATCCTCGACCGGCCCGCCTTTCGGCGGCGGCAGGCGACCTTCATAGACATCGCCCCGCGCGCGCAGGAAATCGATGGTCTCGGTTACCTTGTTGTTGCCGGTTTGCGTCAGCGAACGCTCGGAAAAGAACACGTCATGCCGGATGTTGAGGGCGGCGAGATCGCCCTTGATCTCCTCCATCATCATCGAGATCGACTTGTCGCGCACGATCGGAAGCCATTGGCTTTCCGGCATGGCCGATAGCTTGTCGCCGTATTCGGCAGCCAGCGCCTGCCCGACCGGCTTCAGATAGTCGCCGGGATAGAGCCCTTCCGGAATGGCGCCGATGTTCTCGCCCAGCGCCTCGCGATACCTGAGGTATGCCGAGCGCGCGAGCACATCGACCTGCGCGCCGGCATCGTTGATGTAATATTCGCGGGTGACGTCATAGTCCGTGAAAGCCAGCAGGCTGCACAGCGCGTCGCCGAACACCGCGCCGCGGCAATGCCCGACATGCATCGGACCGGTCGGATTGGCCGAGACATATTCGACATTGACCTTCTCGCCCGCGCCCATCGCACTGCGCCCGTAGGCGTCGCCCTCGCGCAGCACGGTGCGCAGCGCATCGGACCAGGCGCTCGGCTTTCAGGGTGAGATTGATGAAGCCCAGGCCGGCGACGTCGACGGAAGCGATCAGATCGTCCGCGCGCAATCTGGCGGCGATCGCTTCGGCCAGATCGCGCGGTTTCACCTTGGCTTCCTTGGCCAGCACCATCGCGGCGTTGGTCGCCATATCGCCATGCGCAGCGTCACGCGGCGGTTCGACCACGACCCGCGACAGGTCGATCTCGGCGGGCCATCCGCCTTCGACTGCAGAGCACGCCGCAAACCGCGTGCACGCGCGCCAGCACGTCGGCGAAGAGATGCGGATGGGGAGCTTTGTCGGCCATGGGCGGAACGTGAACCTGAGCGGAAAGCGAGCTGGGATTGCGCCGCGCATGCGGCCTTGAGGCCGCCGCCTAACGCAAATCCGGGGTCGAGTCAAAAAGCCTCTGGTGCTCCGTCAGCGCGAAACGGTCGGTCATCCCGGCGATGAAGTTGCCGATCCGTCGGGCACGCTCGGTTTCGCTGTCCCCACCCTCCGGGGGCAGCCATTCGGCCGGCAGGTCGCCGGGGGCCTTCTGGTAGCGCGCGAACAGGTCGAACAGGATCTGCTCGGCCTCGCCCATCACCCGCATCACCCGCTCGTGGCGGTACATCCTTATCTTCAGGAACGACTTGATCCCGGCCTCGGCCTGCGCGATCCGAGCCGGAAACGCGATCAGTACCGCGCCGAGGTTACGGACCTCGTCGACCGATTGCGGTTTTGCCGCCTGCAGGCGCCGGCGCGCTTCGGAGATGACTGCGCCGATCAGACGGGAAATCAGCTCGCGCACCAGTTCCGCGCCGCGCCTGTCGTCATCGAGCGCGGGATAGCGCCGGTCGATCTCGGCGATCATCTCCGCCGTCAGCGGCATGACCTTGAGATCGTCGACCGTGAACAGGCCGGCCCGCAGGCCGTCATCGATGTCGTGGGCGTCATAGGCAATGTCGTCGGCGATCGCGGCGACCTGCGCTTCCAGCGAAGCAAAGCTCCATAATGCCAGATCGTATTTGCCGTTATATTCGGCAATGCCGACGGGAACGCCGCGATCGCGATAGCGCCCGGTGGGCTTCCCATTTCGTTCCGTCAGTGGGCCGTTGTGCTTGACGATGCCCTCGAGCGATTCCCAGGTCAGGTTGAGCCCGTCGAATCCGGGATAGCGATGCTCCAGCGAGGTGATGACGCGCAGGCTCTGGGCGTTGTGGTCGAACCCGCCATGGGCCTGCAGGCAGGCATCAAGCGCCCGCTCGCCGGCGTGCCCGAACGGAGGATGGCCGAGGTCGTGGGCCAGCGCCAGCGTTTCCGTGAGATCCTCGTCCAGCCCAAGCTGCCGCGCCAGCGCGCGGGCGATCTGCGCCACCTCGAGCGAATGGGTGAGCCGGGTGCGGTAATGATCGCCTTCGTGGAACACGAACACCTGGGTCTTGTATTTGAGACGGCGAAACGCGGTGGAATGGATCACGCGGTCGCAATCGCGCCGGAACGGACTGCGGGTCTTGCTCGGCGGCTCCTGGAACAGCCGTCCGCGGCTGCGGTCGGGATCGCAGGCAAAGACGGAACGAGGGGCAGCCATTCCAACCGACACGGTGTAATAGTCTCCTTGAGGGTTTGATTCCGGCCGCGAGCGCACTTAACTAGAGTTACGGGCCGGATACCAAGTAATTTGGATATAGTCCGTCCATCGGAGCGAGGTCATGACAGCAGCCAGTGTGGTCATCAGCGAGCGGGCGGCCCGCCGGATCGGGGAAATCCTGAAGACCGAGGGCGAAGGCGCCATGCTGCGCATCAGCGTCGAGGGCGGCGGCTGCTCCGGCTTTCAATACAAATTCGATATCGAACGCGCCAGGGCCGAGGACGACATGGTGATCGCGCGCGACAGCGCCGTGGTGCTGGTCGATCCTGCCTCGGTGCCGTTCCTGGCGGGCTCCGAAGTCGATTTCGTCGACGACCTGATCGGCGCCTCGTTCCGGGTGGTCAACCCCAACGCCACCGCATCCTGCGGCTGCGGCACCAGTTTCTCGATCTGAGAGCTTGGTCCGCCGTCTCGGCCCGGACCTTCCCGGCCGGCTAGGCAACCTGCGAGATGTCCGTCTCGAACTCCCGGCGCATTTTGCGATAGGCGTCGTCCAGCTGCAAAACCGCGTCCCGCAACTCGCCGGCGCTGATCTTGGCCGCCCGATGTTCGATCAGTCTGGCGATGTCAGACATTTCGCCGGCGCCGAATGTTCTGGCCGCCCCCTTCAGGGCATGCGCCTCGACCTCGATCAATTCCCGATCGTCGCCTTCCCGGAACTCCTGGAACAGCGCAAGCCGGGCTTCGGTCTCGCGGGCAAAGACCGCGAATATCTGGCGCACGCCGTCTGCGCCGATCGCCTCGGTGAGTTGCGCCAGCGCCGCCCGGTCGAGCGGCCCGGATCCCGTCAAGGGGGCCGGCTGTACCGGAGGTGAAGCGGCCGGCGTCGCAACGGGAGCAATGGCCCGCAGCATCGCGGCCACCATCGCCTGCTTGCGCAATGGCTTGGCGAGGAAGTCGGTCATGCCGGCCTCGCGGCAATTCTTGACATCTTCGGGGAATGCATTCGCGGTCAGCGCAATGATGGGCAGCGTGGCGAGGTGACCGCCGTGGGCGCGAATCGCCCGCGTTGCCGTCAGCCCGTCCATCTCGGGCATCCGGATATCCATCAGGATCAGGTCATAGTCGGCCTCCGAAGCGGCCCGCACCACCTGCACGCCGTCGGTCACAATCCGCGTCTCCGCGTTGAACTCCTGCAGCATCTTCACGACCACCATCCGGTTGGTCGCGTCATCCTCCGCGATCAGTACCCGCAAGGGTCGGCCAAGCGCGGCGATGCTGATCTTGAGGTCCGCGGCCCCGGCCCGGTCGGCGCGCTGGTCGGAGACCAGTTTGTCGCTCCATGGGAGGGTCAGGGTGAACCGGAACGCCGCACCAACGCTGGGGACGGAACTCACGGCGATGCTGCCGCCCATCTGCTCGACGATACGCCGGCTGATGGCGAGGCCGAGTCCGGTACCACCGAAGCGACGATTGATCGAGACGTCGGCCTGGGCAAAATCCGTGAACAGCCCGCCGACGCGGTCGGGCGGGATGCCGATCCCGGTATCGATCACCCGCCATTCGATGGTAGCCCGGCCGTCGTCACGCGACACGCAAGCGACCGCGATGGTGACGCCGCCGAGTTCGGTGAATTTGACGGCATTGGAGGCAAGATTGAGCAGAACCTGCCGGATCCTGGCGACATCGCCGTTCAGGGTCCGGGGCAGTTTCGGATCGATCTCGACCTTGACCGACAATCCCTTGGTTTTCGCGCTGGATCCGATGATCGAGGCCACCGCGTCCACCAGCGTGGCGGGCGAAAACTCGATCGACTCGAATTCGAACCGGCCGGCTTCGAGCTTCGAGAGGTCGAGAATGTCATTGAGGATGCGCTGCAGATTGTCGCCGGATTCCCTGATGGTGGCCACAGCATGATGCTGCTCTGGATCGAGCTTGGTCTCGAGCAGCATGCTTGCCAGGCCGAGCACGCCGTTCATCGGGGTGCGTATTTCGTGGCTCATCATCGCCAGGAAGCGGGACTTGGCCTGGTTCTCCGCTTCGGCCTGCTCGGCCCGCCAGCGCTCGGTGACGTCGTGACCGACACCGCGATAGCCGACAAAGACGCCGTTGTGGTCAAGCACCGGCTTTGCCGACAACGACCATATCCGCGCCTGCCCGCCGGCAACGACGTGAACGATGACATCGTGCAGCAGCTCGTGCCTTTCCATCAGCGCCACGAGGTTGGCGACCGCCGCGCCATCGGATGGGCAGAGCATCTCCAGGGCCTCGGCGAATTTGGCGCCGAGCAGCAATTGTTGCGGCATCTGCGCCACTTCAACGAAACGCGCGGGGACGTGGTTCAACCTGCCATCGGCGTCGGTCTGCCAAAGCCAGTCGCTGGCATTTTCCTGAAACTCCTTGAGCAACAGCGAGATGGTCTCGGTCTGGCGTTCGAGCTGCAACTGCGCCCGCAGATTGCCGAAGAACAGATGTCCGTTCGACACCACGTTGCGCGAAATGAAGACCGCATAGACCAGCAGGAATATCCCGGTGACCGCGAACGTCTCGTCCCGGCAGAGCAGCAGGGCCAGCACCGACGCGCAGGTCATCGTCCAGGTGTAGGCCAGTGCCGCGCCGGGCACGCTCGCGAGCGCGAAGCCGCCAGCCGAGATCATGCCCGCCATCAGGCAGGCAACGATCAACTGGCGTTGCGGCTCGATCATCGGAAGCAACACCACCGGCATCGCGCCCCAGGTCAGGGCCAGGATGAACGCCTGAACCGTCATCCGCCGTGTGGCATTGCGCGACGCTTCTTCGGGCGGCTTGCGCCGCGACCGTGCCCACGACCGCGTCGCCATAGCGGCGGCTACGGCGATCACCGACGCCCACGCGCCGAGGAAAAGGTTGAAGCCGGTATTCCAGAAGACGAAAAGGACGATCGCGACATTGACCAGATTGATCGTCATGGTAACCGGGACGAGCCGCGTCACCGCACCGATCTGTTTGGCGCGGATGCGGCGCATCTCGCGCTCGCTCACGTCCCCGGCGTCAAATCCGCTCTCGGAAAAGCCGACCAGCCAATAGAGAAACGCGCCCAGCGGGCCGTTGTGCGCGGTCCGCTTCGCGCTCGACAAATCAACGGGCCATTTCATGCTGCGCAAACCTCTCTGCAACATGAAGGAATGCGCCGCCGTGGCTTCAACGGCGTTAATTTCGGGCCCGTATTAATACCGGCAGCGATACCCGCAGGTCCGCTGCCGCCGGTAATTTATTACTCGGCCGCGACAACGTGCGGTCGCTCCGAGTTTTCGGCCTCGTCGGCCTGCGGCTCGAGACGTCGCTTCAGGCGGCGGTCGATCCGGTCGAGATAGATGTAGATCACCGGGGTGATGAACAGCGTGAGCAACTGCGATACGCACAGACCGCCAACCACGGCAACACCCAGCGGCTGACGCAATTCGGCACCGGCGCCCGCGCCGATAGCGATCGGCAGCGTGCCGAAAATCGCCGCGAAAGTCGTCATCATGATCGGGCGGAACCGCAGCAACGCGGCTTCACGGATGGCGTGCTCCGCGCTCAGGCCGACGCGGCGGCGCTCCAGTGCGAAATCGACCATCATGATGGCATTCTTCTTCACGATGCCGACCAGCATCACGATGCCGATCATCGCGATGACCGAGAGCTCCATGTTGAACATCATCAGCGTGAGAATCGCGCCGATGCCCGCCGACGGCAGTCCGGAAATGATGGTGATCGGATGGATGAAGCTCTCGTAAAGGATGCCGAGGATCACGAAAGCCGCGAACACCGCGGCCAGGATCAGAACTCCCTGCCCGCGCAGTGAATCCTGGAACACCTGCGCCGTGCCGGAGAATCCGGTGGCGATGGTGGCCGGAAGGTTCGAGCTTTGCTCGATCTTGGTGATCTCGTCCACCGCATAGCCGAGCGAATAGTTCGGTGCGAGGTTGAACGAGATCGTCACCGCGGGCTGCTGGCCCTGATGGTTGATCTGCAATGGACCAACCGACGGCACCATTCTGGCCACCGCATCCAGCGGAATGGTCTGGTTGTTGGTGGTCTTCACATAGAGCTTGGAGAGATCGGACGGATCGACCCGGAACTGCGGCTGCGCTTCCAGGATGATCTGGTAATCGTTGGACGGCATGTAGATGGTGCCAACCTGGCGCGCGCCATAGGCGTTGTAGAGCTGGTTGCGGACCTGATCGACGGTGACGCCGTAGACGGCCGCTTTCTCGCGGTCGATGTCGACGGTCATCTGCGGGTTCTTGATGTAGAGATCGGTGGTGACGTCGAGCAGTCCAGGTACCTTGGCGATCTTGCCGCGCATCTCCGGCGCGAGCCGGTACAGCGATTCAGTGTCGCCGCTCTGCAAGGTGTACTGGTACTGGCTTTTCGACGGCCGCCCGCCGATGTTGAGGTTCTGAATCCCCTGGAAGAACGCCTGCATTCCCGGCACCTGGGTCGCCTTCTGGCGCAGCCGCGCCATCACCACGGTCGCCGATTCCCGGTCCTTCCGCGGCTTCAGCGCGATGAACAACCGGCCGTAATTCGCCGTCACGTTGGGACCGCCCGCGCCGACGGTCGAGTTGATGTATTCCACGGCAGGGTCCCTGCTCAGAATATCGGTCAGTTCCTTCTGGCGAACCGTCATCGCCTCAAACGAAGTGTCGGTGGCGGCTTCGGTCACGCCCGACAGAAAGCCGGTGTCTTCCTGGGGAAAGAAACCCTTGGGCACGACGATGTAGAGCGCGATCGTGCCGGCAAGCGTCGCCAGCGTCACCACCAGCATCAACGCCTTGCGGGCAAGCACCCAATCGAGCGCCCATTCGTAGGCTCGAAGCCAGGCATCGAACATCCGTTCAAAGGCACGAAGCACGATATTCGGCTTCCTGACTTCATTATGCGCCTTCAGGACGCGGGCGCACAGCATCGGCGTCAGCGTCAGCGAGACGAATCCCGATACCACGATGGCCACCGCGATCGTGACCGCGAATTCGCGGAACACGCGCCCGACGATACCGCCCATCAGCAGCACCGGGATGAACACGGCGATCAGCGAGAACGTGATCGAAATGATGGTGAAGCCGATCTCGCGGGCGCCCTTCAGGGCCGCTTCATACGGGCGCATGCCGTGTTCGATGTGCCGGACGATGTTCTCCAGCATGACAATGGCGTCATCCACCACGAAGCCAACCGACAGGGTCAGCGCCAACAGCGTCATGTTGTTGATGGAGAAGTCCAGCATGTACATCGCGGCAAAGGTGCCGAGCAGCGAAATCGGCACCGCCAGCGCCGGAATGAAGGTCGCCGACGCCGAGCGCAGGAACAGGAAGATCACCAGGATGACGAGACCGATGGCAATCAGCAGCGTCTCCTCGACGTCACTGACGGACTGCCGGATCGATACCGACCGGTCCATGGCGACGTCGATCTTCACCGACGGCGGGATCTGCGCGCGCAGCATCGGCAGCTTGGCCAGCACGCCATCGACCACGGCGACGGTATTGGCATCGGGCTGCTTGTAGATCGCCAGCACGATCGCGCGGGCGCCGTTGAACCAGGTCGCGATCTTGTCGTTCTCGACGCTGTCATAGACGCGCGCGATCTCGTCGAGCCGCACCGGCGAGCCGTTGCGCCAGGCGACGATCACGTGGCGATAATCGGCCGCCTTGTCCATCTGGCCCGAGGCCTGAAGCGCGACATCCTGCTTCGGACCGTTGAGCGTGCCGACCGGGGTCGACGAATTCGCCCGAGACACCGCCGCGCGAATGTCTTCCAGCGATATTCCCCGCGCCGCGGCGGCTTCGGGATCGGCCTGCACCCGGATCGCAAATTTCTGGCTGCCGAAAATCACGACCTGGGCGACGCCCTGGATCTGCGACAGCGCCTGACCGATGGTGATGTCCCCGTACTCGTTGACGGCGGACAGCGGCAGTGTCTCGGAACTCAGCGAGATGAACAGCACCGCGAAATCCGACGGATTAACTTTGCGGAAACTCGGCGGGATCGTCATCTCGATCGGCAAGCGCCGCTGCGCGATCGTGAGCGCGGTCTGCACGTCGAGCGCGGCGGCATCAATGTTGCGGTTGAGATCGAACTGGATGACGATCGAGGTCGTGCCCTGCGACGACGTCGAGGACATCGACGAGATGCCGGCGATGGTCGACAGCTGCCGTTCGATCGGACCAGCGACCGACGACGCCATGGTGTCGGCGCTGGCGCCCGGCAGGGTCGCGGTCACGGCGATGGTGGGGAAATCGACCTTGGGCAGCGCCGAAACTGGCAGCAGCCGGAAGCCGAACACGCCGAAAGCGATGATCGAAGCCGTCAAAAGCGTCGTCATGACCGGGCGACGGATACAAAGTTCCGAGAGGGTCATCGGTCAGGCCCCTGCCTTCGGCGCGCGCGGCGCGACCGGGGTTCCCTCCGACAACAGCAATTGCCCATCGACCACGATGTCCTCGCCGCCGTCCAGCCCCGAGGCAACGACGGAAAATCCCTGGAAGGTGCGGCTGACACTCACCGGCTGGACGTGGGCGTTGCCGTCCTTCACGGTGAAGACGTAGTTACCGTTCTGGCTCCGCTGCACCGCAGCCGTTGGCACGGTAACGCCCTGTTCGATCCGGATCACGAGCTTGGTGTTGACCAGGATCCCCGGCCACAGCGTCTCGTTTTCGTTGTTCATGATGCCGCGCACGGTGACCATTCCGGTGGTGGGATCCACCGTGTTTTCAACCATCGCAACCTTGCCGTCCTCGGATCTCTCCCGGCCGGGAATGGTCGCAATCACCCGCGATCCCCCCGCTGCCATGGCGTCGCGCAGATCGGCGAGCACGCGCTGCGGAATGGCAAAGGTCACATAGACCGGGGCCATCTGGTTGATGATTGCGAGCGGCGCGGTATCGGCGGGCCGCACGAAATTTCCGACCTTCACATTGGCCGCGCTGATCCGCCCCGAGAACGGCGCGCGGATGACGGTGAAGCTCTTCTGGACCTTCAGATTGTCGAGCGCGGATTGATCCGCCTTGATGGTCCCGATCAGGACATCGGCCTGGGTCTTCGCATTATCGAGGTTGACCTGGGTGGTCGCGCCCTTGCCGACCAGATCGGTGTAGCGCCGAAAATCACGTTGGGCGCCTTCGAGTTGCGCCTGATCTTTGGCGAGCACGCCCTCGGCCTGTTGGATCTGTGCATCGATCTGGCGCGCATCGAGGGTAAACAGCACGTCGCCCTCATTGACCCTGGCGCCGTCCTCGAAATGCACCTGGACGATGGTGGTCTCCAGCCGCGATTTCAGCGCCACGCTGGAAATCGGGGTCACCGTCCCGATCGAATCGACATCGACCGGCACCGGCTTGCGCTGCGCCTTGGCGAGTTCAACCGCGATGACGCGCGCGCTCTGGGGGCCCTTCGCGCTGGCGTCGCCACCCATCCATGATGAGCGGGTGAAGAAGGCAGCCAGCGCGGCAATGCCGAGCGCGCCGGCGAAAAGTATCAAATTGCTTTTTTTCATAGCATTTTGCGGCAACCGGTCCGAAAACGACCGGGACGGCCCAATCTCCCTGCCCGTTGGCGACATTTGCGCCTTTTTCTAGACGGTTATCACAGCCCTGACGCCCGTGGTATGCCATAGAGCCGAAAATGTGGGGTTAGGACCGGGACCTTTTTCATGCGTATTGCTACGTGGAACGTTAATTCGATCAGGCAACGTATCGACCACCTCGTAACCTGGTTGAAGGATTGCTCGCCCGACATCGTCTGTCTGCAGGAAATCAAATGCCTCGACGAGGCCTTCCCGCGGGAGCCGTTAGAGGCGCTCGGTTACAACGTGGTCACCCACGGCCAGAAGACTTTCAATGGCGTCGCGCTGTTGTCGAAACTGCCGTTCGACGAAACCAAGTCGGGCCTGGCGGGAGACGATGAGGACACCCATGCCCGGTTCCTGGAAGGCGTGGTGCCCCTGAAGCGCGGCGTGCTTCGGATCGCGTGCCTCTATCTGCCCAACGGCAATCCGCCGGAAACCGAAAAATATCCCTACAAACTCAAATGGATGTCACGGCTTCATGAGTATTCGAGGCAGCGACTTAAAGCGGAAGAACCACTGGTGCTGGCCGGCGACTTCAACGTCATCCCGAGGCCCGAGGACGTCCATAACCCGGCGGCCTGGGTCAACGACGCGCTGTTTCGCCCGCAAACCCGCGAAAGCTTCCAGTCGCTGCTCGGCCTCGGGCTCACGGATGCGCTCCGCGCGGTCACCGACGCGCCCGGCCAGTACACATTTTGGGATTATCAGGCCGGTGCCTGGCAGAAGAATCAGGGATTGCGGATCGACCATCTGCTGATGTCGCCGCAAGCCAGCGACCGGCTGATCGACGTCGGAATCGATAGTTACGTGCGCGCCTGGGAAAAGCCGTCGGACCACGTCCCGGTCTGGGCGGACCTCGATCTCGAGACGTCGTGAGGATCGCGTAAGGCGGGCAAAGGGACGCCTCGCGCCGTGCCCAACAAGCTACAATTGAAGTTGGCAAGAGCGGCGGGCAAGCTTCGCTTTGGCCCCTTACCGTTGTCGGTGTCAGTCCTTGCGGCCCTGCACCCAGTGCTCGAGCATCTGCAGCGCCATCGCCCGGTCGTCGTCGGATGCCCTGGCGATGGCCTTGTTGTAGCTTTCCTTGATCCAGACCTCTTCGGGCCCGGCGCTGTCGCGCGCCAGCGTCAGCCACATCAGGCCGCGCGCCGCCTGCCGCGGCAGCTGGTCGCCGTTGAACAGCATCTGGCCGAGCAAGGCCTGCGCCTCATGCTGCCCCTTCTGGGCGGCAAGGCCGAGCCAGCGGGCGGCATAACGGAAGTCGTCGCGCGAAGTGCCGGCGCTCTTGAGATAGAGCCGGGCCAGATCGTACTGCGCATCCGCATTGCCGAAATACGACGCCGCGTAGGAGAACATCTCCCGCGCCCGATCCGGATCCGACTTGATCTTGGAGTTGGGAATACCGCTCAGATAATACCGCCCCAGCGCCACGAAAGCGTTGGCGACGATCGCCGCCTGCGGCGCCGACGGGCTGTCCTCGGCGTGAGCGTTGGCGATGCGGCTGAAATACTCAAAGGCGCGCAGATCGTCCTGGGTGACGCCGTCGCCACTGGCGTACATCCGCCCGAGCTTCCACTGGGCGATGGGGTGGCCGCCCTCGGCGGCGTATTGCAGCGACGTCAGCGAGGTATCCGCGGTGGTGGGCGGGATTGCCTTCTTCAGCGCCGCGGCGGCCCCTGGCTGGGCAGCGACGACGGGAATAGCCGCATCCGCGTTCGCCGGCGCCCCGTCAAAGGCGAAGCCGGGCGCTGCCACCGGTGTGGCCCCTAAAACCAACGCAAAAATGGTACGCTTAAATATCCGCATAACACTGTTTCTCGTGCGCGCCGCCGGGATGGGTAACCGCGCCATCCACGGCGGGACCTACCTGCTGGGCGTATTTCCACAGCGCGCCTGATGTATGGTTAGTCTCCCGGGGCTTCCATTTGGTCTTGCGTTCAGCGAGCTCGGCATCGGTCAACTTTACGTTAAGAGTCCCGACGACAGCGTCGATTTCGATGATATCGCCGTCTCGGAGCAGCGAGATCGGGCCGCCTACGGCCGCTTCCGGCCCGACATGGCCGATGCAGAACCCGCGGGTGGCGCCGGAAAACCGGCCGTCGGTGATGAGCGCGATCTTGCCGCCCATGCCCTGACCAGTCAGTGCCGCCGTGGTCGAAAGCATCTCGCGCATGCCGGGGCCGCCGCGCGGCCCCTCATAGCGGATCACGATGACCTCGCCCTCTTTGTAGGTTTTCTTCTGGACCGCCTCGAAGGCATCCTCTTCGCGGTCGAAGCAGCGGGCCGGTCCGGTGAATTTCAAGTTCGACATGCCCGCGACCTTCACGATCGCGCCCTCGGGCGCGAGATTGCCCTTCAGGCCGACCACTCCGCCTGTGACGGTGATCGGCTTGTCGGCAGGCCGCACCACATCCTGGTGCGGATTCCATTTCACGCTCTTGAGGTTTTCGGCGATCGTCCGGCCTGTGACTGTCAGGCAGTCGCCATGCAAATGGCCGTTATCGAGCAACGTTTTCATCAGAAGCGGTATGCCACCAACCTCGAACATGTCTTTGGCGACATAACGACCGCCCGGTTTCAAATCCGCGACATAAGGTGTCTTTTTGAAGATTTCGGCGACGTCGAACAGGTCGAACTTGATGCCGCATTCATGCGCGATGGCCGGCAAGTGCAGCGCAGCATTGGTCGAGCCGCCGGAAGCAGCCACGACCGCGGCGGCATTCTCCAGGGAGCGGCGGGTGACAATGTCGCGCGGGCGAATATTCGACGCGACCAGCTCCATCACTTTCTCGCCAGCGGCGGTACAGAAGGCGTCGCGGATCTCGTAGGGCGCGGGCGCGCCGGCCGAATAGGGCAACGCCAGCCCGATGGCTTCCGATACGGTCGCCATGGTGTTGGCGGTGAATTGCGCGCCGCATGCACCAGCCGACGGGCACGCCACCCGCTCGATTTCATCGAGGTCGGCATCCGACATGTCGCCGACCGAATGCTTGCCGACCGCCTCGAACATGTCCTGCACGGTGACCTGCTGGCCACGGAAATTGCCGGGCAGGATCGAGCCGCCATAGATGAAAATCGAGGGTACGTTGAGCCGGACCATCGCCATCATCATGCCCGGAAGCGACTTGTCGCAGCCGGCGAGACCCACCAGCGCGTCATAGGCATGGCCACGGATGGTCAGTTCGACCGAATCGGCAATGCATTCGCGCGACGGCAGCGACGAACGCATGCCGTCATGGCCCATGGCGATGCCGTCGGTCACGGTGATGGTGCAGAATTCGCGGGGGGTTCCGCCGGCGGACGCGACGCCCTTCTTGACTGCCTGGGCCTGACGCATCAGCGAGATGTTGCAGGGCGCGGCTTCGTTCCAGCAGGAGGCCACGCCGACGAATGGCTGGTGGATCTGCTCGGTGGTCAGCCCCATGGCATAGAGGTACGAGCGATGGGGTGCCCGTTCCGGGCCCTCCGTCACGTGACGGCTCGGCAGCCTCTTCTTGATGCTGGTCTTGGCGTCCATCGCGACCCTGTTTCCCCAGCCTTCTCTCGCCAGCCCGGGAAAATGGGAATTTTCCTTCGCCTTCGCGAACGCCGTGGTTTTCAGCCTACGAAAGATCATTTCGTCGAGGGGTGTGGCCAAAAAGCGGCGCGGATCCGAAGTAGCTGCGATGAGGGTTAAATCTTCGCTCAGTGTTGCGACCAGGCAACAATCGTGGCCAAGCGGCAACCATTTTTCTTCCGACGAATGCGGCTTGTTCAACTAGGGCGCGCATCGGCAGCTCTCGCATCCGTCAGAGGAAGCGTAATCACCCGCCAGGTGCGACCGGAAGACGCTCGATCGCTTTCAGGCCGGGTCGCTTGCGCCATTTGACCGCCGAATCGCCCAGAGCCAGGGTCAGGTTCGGCCAGCGTCGGAGCAGGGATTTCAGCGCGCATTTGCCCTCGATGCGCGCGAGCTGATGGCCAAGGCAGAAATGGATTCCAGTCCCGAAGGCGATGTGGCGGTTAGGCCTGCGCTGCAAGTCGAGCCGTTCGGGATGCGGATTGGCCTGCGGGTCCATGTTGGCGGCGGCCAGCATGACCATGACCTTGTCGCCCTTCCTCAGTTTGACGCCGCCGAGCTCGATATCCCTGCGTACATAGCGCGGCTTGGTGAATTGCACCGGCGAGATGAAGCGCAGAAATTCTTCCACTGCGAGATCGACGCGGCTCCAGTCTTCTTGCAGCCAGTCGCGCAGATCAGGATTTTTCAAAAGCTCGTAGGCCGATCCGCTGATGAGGTGGGTGGTGGTCTCGTGCCCGGCGAACAGCAGCAGGAACACCATGGCCACGATTTCATCCCGGCTGATCTGTCGGCCGTCGCTCTCAAGGCGAACGATCTCGGCGACCAACCCCTCTCCGCCACGCCGGCGAACGGTCTCGATATGGCTTTCGAGATAACGCCGCATGGCAAAGAGGTTTGGGATGGCGACGAGGAATCCAATCACCCCGGTGAAGCGCGTGAACGCGCCGGCCCAGGCGACGAATTTCGGCCGATCGGCCGGCGGCAGCCCAAGAAGCTCCGAGATCACCGACAGCGGCAGTTGGCGCGCATAGCGCGCGACGAGATCGGCCGGGTCGCCTTCGGCAAACAGCTGATCGGCGAGTTCATCGCCGATGGCCCGAATATGAGGTTCCATGCCGAGCACGGCGCGGCGGCGAAACGCCTCATCGACGATGTCGCGCAACCTTTTGTGATCGGGATCGTCCATCGACAGCATGTGCCTGGATAGCGTGCGAACGATGCCGGGTATCCACCAGCGAAATCCGGCGACCGTGCCGTCCTCGTCGCGGATGGCGAAGGTTTCGGTGTCCTTGAGCACCTGATCGGCGAGCGCCTGCGTCGTCGGCGTCCACACCCGGCCGACGATCGGAAAACGCACTTGCACGACCTCGCCCACGCCGCGAAGCCTTTCGATCGCGGCCGCGGGGTCGCGAAAATAGTCCTGACTGCCGAAGTCCGCATCGAGGGTCATCAGCGCCTCCGTCGCCGGAAGCTGCGTAGCCCATCGTGGCTTTTCAAGGAGGCGGCGCGAAACTATTCGACCTTGACGTCAGCGGCCTTGATCATCGGCCACCACTTCTCGATTTCCGCCTTCTGCCAGGCGCCAAGCGCCTCCGGCGCCAGCTTGTCCTTCGGCGGCATCTGCAATCCCAGGTCCTCGAACTTCTTGCGCACCGCCGGATCGCTCATGGCGTCGACCGCCGCGGCATTTAGTTTGGCGACGATGTCCTTCGGGGTGTTCTTCGGCACCCAAAGGCCCGACCACAGCGTCATGTGAAATCCGTTCAATCCGGCTTCGTCGGCGGTGGGAACATCCGCTGCGGATTCCACACGCTTGTTGTCGGTGACGGCATAGGCGCGGATGGTGCCGGCGCGCACCTGGGCGATCGAATTGGAGGTCTGGTCGATGATGATGTCGATCTGGCCCGCGACGAGATCGGTCAGCGCCGGCGCCGTACCGCGGTAGGGCACGTATTGCAGCTTGATGCCCGTGACGTTTTCGAAATAGAGCCCGGCGATATGGCTTCCCGAACCCGCGCCGGCGGTGCCTGCCGTGGCCGGGGCAGGCTTCGCCTTGAGCCACGCGATCAACTCCTTCAGCGTTTTTGCCGGAACCGCGTTCTTGCTGACGATGATCATGGGATTGCTCGGCAGCAACACCACCGGCTCGAGGTCGGCTACGAGGTCATAGCCGAGCTTGTAGATCGCGCCATTGGCAACATGCGTGCCTAGATGGCCGATGCTGACGGTGTAGCCGTCGGGCGCTGCGCGCACGACGCGCCCGACGCCGAGCGAACCCGCTGCACCGGTCACATTCTCTATCACGATGTTCTGACCGAGCGTTGTCCGCATATGGTCGGCCAGAATCCGCGCCATCGCATCGGTCGGTCCACCAGCCGAAAACGGCACCACCAGGGTGACGGGATGCGACGGGAAATTGTCGGCCCGCGCGTTGCCGCCAATTGCCATTAGCGCGATCAGCGCAGCCAGAACCGTCCTTCGCATCGCTTCCTCCCCTCGCATCATTCTCGTGCCGAATACGGCTTCATGTCATCGACGACTAGAGCTTCGCATAGTCGATCGGCGCATGGCGATCGAGCATCCGCGTGACCGGCGGCAGCGGATATTTGAGGCCGGTCGCGCAGTTGAACAGCATCACACGGTCGCTTTTCGTGACCCGACCGTCGGCGAGGCTCTGCTGGTAGGCGGCGTAGGTCGCCGCACCCTCCGGGCACAGCAACAAGCCTTCCTCGCGCGCGACTTCGTTCAACGCCGCGGAGATTTTCTCATCGGAAACCGCGATCGCAAACCCCTTGCTCTCCCGCACGGCACGCAGGATGAGAAAATCTCCGACCGCCTGAGGCACGCGGATGCCGGAGGCGATGGTGTGGGCATCCTCCCAGCGGGTCGCATGCTCCGTTCCGTTCTCGAACGCGCGCACCATCGGCGCGCAGCCCGCCGCCTGTACCGCCACCATCCGCGGTCGCCTGGGACCGATGAAGCCGATGGCCTCGAGTTCGGCAAATGCCTTCCACATGCCGATCAACCCGGTGCCGCCGCCGGTCGGATAGAAGATCACGTCGGGCACGTCCCAGCCGAGCTGTTCGGCAAGCTCCAGCCCCATCGTCTTCTTGCCCTCGATCCGGTAGGGCTCCTTCAGTGTCGAGGTGTCGAACCAGCCGGCCTTGGCCTTCCCTTCGCCGACGATCTTGCCGCAATCGTCGATCAGGCCGTTGACCCGATAGACGGTGGCGCCCTGCAGCTCGATCTCGCTGACATTCACTTCCGGCGTATCGGCCGGGCAGAAGATCGTGGTCTTGATGCCGCAACTGGTGGCATAGGCCGCGAGCGCCGCGCCGGCATTGCCGTTGGTCGGCATCGCCATGTGCTTGATGCCGAGCGCCTTGCCCATCGACACCGCCATGACCAGCCCGCGCGCCTTGAACGAGCCGGTCGGCAGCCGTCCCTCGTCCTTGACGATGATTTCGCCGCTGCCGAGCTTTTTCGCAAGCTTTGGAAGTCGGATCAGCGGCGTCGTGATTTCGCCGAGGCTGACGATGTCGGCACATTTACGCACCGGCAGCATCTCGCGGTAGCGCCAGAGATCGGCGGGACGTTCCTCGAGTGCGTCCTTCGTGAGCGCCTTCTTCACGCCGGCGAGGTCGTAGCGCACCAGCAGCGGCTTGCCCGCCCTGGAGAGATTGTGGATCTGGTCGGCGGGATAGCGATCGCCTTCCATCGCGCATTCGAGATGGGTCACGAACGTTGGACGTTCGATGGTCAGGTTGTCGTTATCTTTCACGGATTTCAAGACCTTCTTTTTGGTGTTTTATATGTTCAGCACGCGGCCATAGGCGTCGAGCACCGCTTCCTTCATCATCTCCGACAGGGTCGGATGCGGGAACACGGTATGCATCAGCTCTTCTTCCGTGGTCTCGAGATTCATGGCCACCACGTAACCCTGGATCAGTTCGGTCACTTCCGCACCGATCATGTGCGCGCCGAGCAACTGGCCGGTCTTCTTGTCGAAGATCACTTTCACCAACCCCTGGTCCTCGCCGAGCGCGATTGCCTTGCCGTTGCCGACGAACGGGAAACGGCCGACGCGGATCTCGCGACCGCCCTCCCTCGCTTTGGCTTCGGTGAGACCGACCGACGCGACTTGCGGGTTGCAATAGGTGCAGCCGGGGATGAGGTTCTTGTCGGTCGGATGCGGATGCAAGCCCTTGATCGCCTCGATACACACCACGCCCTCGTGCTCGGCCTTGTGCGCCAGCATCGGCGGCCCCGCGACGTCGCCGATTGCGTAGATGCCGGGCACGCTGGTCTTGCCGAACCCGTCGATCACCACGCAGCCGCGCTCGGTTTTGACGCCGAGTTTTTCCAGGCCGAGACTTTCGATATTGCCGACCACGCCGACCGCCGAGATCACCCGGTCGAACTCGACCGTTTGCTGATTCTTGCCATCATCGATGGTGGCGATCACGCGGTCGCTCTTCTTCTCCAGCTTTGTGACTTTTGTGCTGGTAAGGATCTTGATGCCCTGCTTCTCGAACCGCTTGCGGGCGAGGCCGGCGATCTCGGCATCCTCGACCGGGAGAATCTGCGGCAGCACCTCGACCACGGTGACCTCAGCGCCCATGGTATGGAAGAACGACGCGAATTCGATCCCGATCGCGCCCGAGCCCACCACCAGCAGCGACTTCGGCATCTTGTCCGGCACCATCGCCTCGAAATAGGTCCAGACCAGTTTCTTGTCGGGCTCTAACCCCGGCAGCACCCGCGGCCGCGCGCCGGTGGCAAGAATGATGTGTTTTGCCGTGTAGGCGCCCTCGCCCTGCGCACCCTTCGGCGCTTCGGCGTCGGATTTCGTCACAGTGATCTTGCCGGGCGCGTCAATCGCGGCGTTGCCCCAGATGACCTGAACCTTGTTCTTCTTCATCAGGAAGCCGACGCCGTCGTTCAGGCGCTTCGAGATACCGCGCGAACGCTGCACCACGGCTTTCGGGTCATAGGAAACCTTCTCGGCCGAGAGCCCGTATTCCCTGGCGTGCTGCATGTAGTGATAGATCTCGGCCGAGCGCAGCAGCGCCTTGGTGGGGATGCAGCCCCAGTTCAGGCAGATGCCGCCGAGATAGGCTTTTTCAATGATTGCGGTCTTGAAACCCAGCTGCGCCGCGCGGATCGCCGCGACGTAGCCGCCGGGGCCGGAACCGATGATGATGACGTCGAAGGAGGTGTCGGCCATGAAGGTTCCCGTCTAGCTCAAGGTCGCCGCGCCGCGCGCACGGCGGCTGATGATAAACTTTCTTATTCCCCATTCCAGCAAGACGATCAAAACCATGATCGTCATCCCGGCCAGCGCTATCGGACCCCAGATGTTTCGCGAGAGTGCTTCATTGGAAAGGAACGCGGCGCGGATCACGTCGATACCGAGGGGATTGAAGGTGATGACGGCTGCGAGCACCATCGAAATCCAGGGCCATTGCGTTCGGACGTTCAACGTTGCGACCTCGCCGGCGCCGGCCTCACACCATCATCATCACGGGGTTTTCAATCAGCCTCTTGAACTCGCCGATCAGTTCCGCGCCCAGCGCGCCGTCGACCGCGCGATGGTCGCACGACAAGGTGACACTCATGATGTGCGCGATTTCGATCTTTCCATTGCGCACCACGGGACGCTCCTCACTGACGCCGACCGCCAGGATGGTCGCATGCGGCGGGTTGATGACCGCCGTAAAGTCCTTGATGCCGTACATGCCGAGATTGGAAACCGCCGTGGTGCCGCCCTGGTATTCTTCGGGCTTGAGTTTGCGGGCGCGGGCGCGAGCGGCAAAATCCTTCATCTCGCCCGATATCGTCGATAGCGATTTGGTCTCGGCCTTGCGGATGATCGGCGTGATCAGGCCGCCCGGCATCGCCACGGCGACCCCGATATCGGAGTGCTTGTGCTTGAGCATGCCGCTTTCGGTCCAGCTCACGTTGCAATCGGGAATCCGCTGCAAGGCGATCGCCATCGCCTTGATGACGAAATCGTTGACCGAGAGCTTGTAGAGCGGCTTCTTCTCCTTGTCCTTCGGCGCCGCCGCGTTGATCTCCTCGCGCGCCTCGAGCAATTTGCCGATGTCGCAGTCCATTGTCAGATAGAAATGCGGAACGGTCTGCACCGAGGCCGTCAACCTCTGCGCAATGGTGCGCCGCATGCCGTCGTGCGGGACCACTTCGTAACTGCCCTCTTCGAACAGCGCGCGGATCTGCTGGTCCGACATTGAGGGCGCCAGCGCCGGCGCGCCAGCGGGCGCGGCCGCCGGGGCTTTGAGTCCCTGGCCGGATCTTGCTCCCTCGACATCGCGCGCGACGATCCGGCCGTGCGGGCCGGACCCATTGATACGCGCGAGCTCGATGCCGGCCTCTTTTGCCAAGCGTCGGGCAAGTGGCGAGGAAAAGATGCGGGCGTGGCCGTTGGCTTGCGATGCGGGGGCCGCGGTTTGCGGCGCGGGAGCCGAAGCAGACGCGGCGGGCTTCGGCACCGGCGTTGCGTCCGGCGCGGCGGTAGCGGCAGGTTTTGGCGCCGGCGCTTCAGCGGCTTTCGGCGGCGGGCTGGCGGCGCCAGCTCCCGCCGCCTTGACGTCCTCGCCGTCACCGGCGAGCACGGCGATGACGTCGTTGACCGCGACATCCTGCGTACCCTCGGGCACAACGATCTTCGCGATCGTGCCCTCGTCGACGGCCTCGACTTCCATCGTGGCCTTGTCGGTCTCGATCTCGGCGATCACGTCACCGGATTTGACCTTGTCGCCCTCTTTCTTCAGCCACTTGGCAAGGTTGCCCTTTTCCATCGTCGGCGACAGCGCAGGCATCAGAATGTTGATTGGCATTGTCAGTGACCCTGTTGCGACCGCGGCGTGGTAGAGCCCATGTCGGTCGGCCGCGCGATTTCGGCTTCGAACATGTCGATGATGCGCGCCAGCGCCTCTTCCTCGGTGTAGTCGCTCTCGCGCGAATAGGCCCGCGAGGCATGTCGGGCGATGTCGACCAGCAGCAGGCCCCACATGTCTGGCTCCTCGAAGGCGCGCGTGAACGCGATGGACAGTCCGCCATCGAGCACGAACGCGCGCAACACCTCGACGGCGTCGTCGCGGCCCATGACATCAGGGGGTAAGGGTTGCTCCTTGGGACCGGCCATGCGTCACCGATAGCAAACGGCTTTGGCGGCCTCGACCACCTCGGCTGCGGAGGGCAATGCAAGCTTTTCGAGGTTAGCCGCATAGGGCATCGGCACGTCCTTGCCCGACACCCGCAGAACCGGCGCATCGAGATAGTCGAAGGCGTGTTCCATGATGCGGGCACAGATTTCGGCGCCGACGCCATTCTGCTGCCAGCCTTCCTCCACCGTGACTGCGCGGCCCGTCTTCTTGACGGACGCGACGATGGTGTCGGTATCCATTGGCCGCAGCGTACGCAGGTCGATTACCTCGGCTTCGATGCCTTCTTTCGCCAGTTCATCGGCGGCTTTCAGCGCGTAGGTCATGCCGTTCGACCACGAGACGATGGTGACGTGCCCGCCGCTACGCACCACGCGCGCCTTGCCGATCGGGATCACGTAATCGTCGAGTTTCGGCACCTCGCCGGAATGGCCGTAAAGCACCTCGTTTTCGAGGAAGATCACCGGGTTGGGATCGCGGATCGCGGCCTTCAGCAGGCCCTTGTAATCGGCGGCCGAAAACGGCGCGATCACCTTGAGGCCGGGGACCTGCGAGTACCAGGCCGAATAATCCTGGCTGTGCTGGGCGGCCACACGGGCTGCCGCGCCGTTCGGACCACGAAACACGATCGAGCAACCCATCTGGCCGCCGGACATGTACAGCGTCTTGGCCGCGGAGTTGATGATCTGGTCGATCGCCTGCATGGCGAAATTGAAGGTCATGAATTCGACGATCGGCTTCAGGCCGGCCATTGCCGCGCCGACGCCGACGCCGGCAAAACCGTGCTCGGTGATCGGCGTATCGATTACGCGCCTGGCGCCGAATTCCTGCAGCAAGCCTTGCGTGACCTTGTAGGCGCCCTGATATTCGGCGACCTCCTCGCCCATCACGAACACGTCGGGATCCCTGCGCATTTCCTCGGCCATGGCATCCCGAAGTGCTTCGCGGATGGTCATGGTCACCATTTCGGTGCCGGCGGGTACCTCCGGATCGGGTTCACTGACGGCTTTCGGCGCAGCCGGCGCGGTTTCCCCCCTGGGTGCGGGCGTCGATTTCGCATCGACCGCGGGCGACGGTGATCCGGCCGCCTTCTCTTGTTTCGCCGGCGCTGCGGCCTTGCCGAGATCGGCGGCGCTTTCGCCATCGGTCAGAATGGTCGCGATCGGCGTATTGACAGCGACGTCGGCAGTGCCTTCCGGGATCAATATCCTCCCAAGCGTACCCTCATCGGTGGCCTCGACCTCCATCGTCGCCTTGTCGGTTTCGATCTCGGCGATGACGTCGCCCGACTTGATCGCCTCGCCTTCCTTCTTCAGCCATTTCGAAAGGTTGCCCTTCTCCATGGTCGGCGACAGCGCGGGCATCAGCACTTGAATTGGCATGGTAGCTCCGGAAAAATCACTCTTCAGGCTGGAATGCGCAGAAAGCGCTCAGCGGTAGATATCGGTATAAAGTTCGGACGCATCGGGCTCAGGGTCGTGCTGCGCGAAATCGGCGGCGGCGTTGACGATCTCCCGCACCTCCGCGTCGATGGCCTTCAGTTCCTGTTCGCCGACCTTGGCCGCCAGCAGGCGATTGCGGACCTGCTCGATCGGGTCCTGGTCGTTGCGCACCTTGTCCACTTCCTCGCGGGTACGGTATTTCGCCGGATCCGACATCGAATGGCCGCGGTAGCGGTAGGTCTGCATTTCCAGAATATAGGGTCCCTTGCCGGCGCGGCACCACGCGACCGCCTTGTCGCCGGCGGCCTTCACCGCGCGGACGTCCATGCCGTCGACCTGTTCGCCGGGAATGTTGAAGGAAACGCCGCGCTTGGAAAAATCGGTTTGCGCCGAGGAGCGCGTCACCGAGGTGCCCATGGCGTAACGGTTGTTCTCGATGACGTAAATCACCGGAAGCTTCCACAGCTCCGCCATGTTGAAACTTTCGTAGACCTGGCCCTGGTTCGAAGCGCCGTCGCCGAAATAGGCCAAACTGACGAAATCATTGCCCCGGTAGCGGTTGGCGAACGCGAGCCCGGTGCCGAGCGACACCTGCGCTCCGACGATGCCGTGGCCACCGAAGAAATTCTTCTCCTTGCTGAACATGTGCATGGAGCCGCCCTTGCCCTTGGAATAGCCGCCATGGCGTCCGGTCAGTTCGGCCATCACACCCTTGGCGTCCATTCCACAGGCCAGCATGTGCCCGTGGTCGCGGTAACCGGTTATCACCTGGTCGCCCTGCTTCAGGGCCATCTGCATACCGACGACAATGGCTTCCTGGCCGATATAGAGATGGCAGAAGCCGCCGATCGCGCCCATGCCGTAGAGCTGGCCGGCCTTTTCCTCGAACCGCCGGATCATAAGCATGTCGCGCAGTGCGCTCAGTTCCTGTTCCCGGGTGAATTCCAGTGGGCGGTCGGCGCCGTTGCCCTGGCCTGTCTCTTTGGTGGCGGTCTTCTTCGGTGCGGCCATGGCTGATCCGGATGAGAGAGCGAATAGCCCTCTCTATCCCAACTCAAACCGGCGTGAAAGGATTGCGTGGCGTCACGAAAATCTTGCTATGCCGCAGTGCAACGCGACGCGACATTTTCGAAATTGATTTCGGGGGATTTTGTAATTTTGACGATCAGTTCGGAGTGTTGATCCGAACCAGATCGTGCGGATTGGCATAGTCGAGCTGGTAGCGTGCGCGCTCGTCCAGCATATCCGGGTCGACCCGGTCCGACCGCAACAGCGACACGCGCTGCTCACCCTCGGCGCGCTCCCGCTTCAGCCGCGCCAGTTCCGACGTCAGCGCGATGATCTCCTGGTCGAGTTCCTGCCGCGCATTGAGCCCATACTTGCCGGTATAGGCGTTGACCCCGAAATAGCCGATCATCGCCGCCGCTATCGTGTAGAGGGCAAGGCCGGTCAGAAAGGATTTGAGTCGGGCGCGGGAAACCATGGCCGCAAGGATGCTGCGGCCAGGTTAACGGAATCCTAAGGGCCGAGCGTGGGTACCCGGCGCGCGCCTGCCTATTTGTTTTGCTTTTCGACGAAGGCGGCAAAGGCGTCGAGATATTGCTGCAGCACCTTCTGCAGGGATTCCTTGGCGAGGTTCCCCTTCTCATCGAAGGCGTCGCCGACGCCGTTCAGATAGATTTCCGGCTGCCCCATGATCGGGCCGGAGATGCCCGGCAGGATATTCTGCAATGTTTTGGCGGCGCTGACGCCGCCGAGCGGTCCAGGTGAGTTGGAAACGATGCCGACCGGCTTGCCGAGGAACGAACTCTTGCCATAGGGCCGCGATCCCACGTCGATGGCGTTCTTCAGCACCCCGGGGATCGCACGGTTGTATTCCGGCGTGACGAACAGCACGCCGTCCGACTTCTGCAGCTTCTCGCGGAACGCCACCCAATCGGCCGGCGGCGCCGCTTCCAGGTCCTGATTGAAGAACGATATCCCGTGCAGCGTCGTGACATCGAGCTTGAGCGCCGCCGGGCGCCAGCTTGGCCAGGGCGTTGGCGATCTTGAGCGAAAAGCTCTCTTTGCGGATGCTGCCGACAATGACGACGATGTTGTGCGGGGTGGCCATGGGATGTCCTTCTGTCGGCGGAAACTGCTCCCACACACCTTAAGCAGCATCGGCAGAAGCATGCAAGTGCATGAACCGCACAATTTTGGAAACGCTGTGTTTGTACGGAGAAGCGCAAGGCCGTCTTTGGTGCAACTTACTTGACCAATTCCCAGAACAGCCCGACGACAGCCACGTAGCCGAGCGTGAAGATCAGCGTGCGCAGATAGGGGATCCCGAGCAGGTAGACCACGGCGTGGGCCAGCCGCAGCCAGAAGAAGCTCATCGTCCAGAATGCCGTCATCGCATCGGCCCGGCGAGATGAACCGCGATCACGAGCGCCGCAAACGGCGCGAATGTCTCGACCGCGTTGACATAGGTGCGGTCGGCACGCTTGCCCCACAGCGGCAAGGGCCGCGGGGCCGGGTCGATATAATTCGCAGGTGCAAGCGGTCCGTTGGTCATCACCTGGCAGACCACATAGGGTATCCAAAGCGATGCCGTGAGAACGGCGGTAAGGGCGAGATATCTCAGGTCTGTCGACATCGAATTTCCCCCTCTTTCAAGGACCGATTGCAACAACTCCTGTAGCTTGAACGCCGGATATGGATCGGCGCGGACGTGTCAACGCCCGGCCCGGACTGAACGGTGTCAACCCTTGTTCGGATTGATCAGGTACTTCTCGCCGGTCGCGCGCTTGGCGTAGACAGCGATGTGGTTGAGCTGCAACGCTTCCTGCAACGACACCACCTGGGTGTAATGGCTGGCAAATGTCGTCTTGAGCTCGTCGACCACGCGCTGGCGAAGTTTTGCGCCCTCGGCCGCCCCGATTTTCATGAGGAACGGAAACAGCAGCCAGCCGCCGACGCCCCAGGCCATCCCGAACGCCCGGTTCAGCTCGATCGGACGTGTATCGAGTCCGCCATAGACATAAACCTGCTTGTGCACGTTCGATCCGTAACGGCTGTAGACCTTTGCGGTCTTGTTGACGGCGATCTCCATGCAGGTGAGGATTTGGCCCGCCAGTTTGCCGCCGCCGATGGCGTCGAACGCAAGCGTCGCGCCGGTCTCGACCAGCGCGTTGGTCAGATCGTCCATGAACGTTGCCGCGGTGGAATCGACCACATACTTGGCGCCGATCTTGCGCAGGATATCGGCCTGCTCCTTGCTGCGCACGATGTTCACCAGCCCGATACCGTCCTTGAGGCAGATCTTGTTCAGCATCTGCCCGAGATTGGAGGCGGCCGCGGTGTGCACCAGCGCCTTGTGACCCTCGCGCCGCATGGTTTCGGTCATGCCCAGTGCCGTCAGCGGGTTGACGAAACAGGAAGCGCCCTCCGCGGGCGTCGTGCCGGCAGGCAGCGGCAGGCATTCGTTGACCTTCAGGCAGCGATATTGCGCATACATCGCCCCGCCGATCATGGCCACCGTCTTGCCCATCAGCGCCTTGGCCGCGTCCGACGATCCCGTCTTGACCACCACGCCGGCGCCCTCATTGCCGACCGGCATGGATTCATCGAGCCGTCCCGCCATGGCCTTCATGCCCGCTTCCGGGATTTTCGCCGTGATGACCGGCGCTTCCTTCGTGCCGGACGCCCTGGCGGTCGCCATGTCGGCGGCGCCGATCAGGAGCCCGAGGTCCGACGGATTGATTGGCGAGGCCTCGACGCGGACCACGACTTCATCAGGGCCGGGTTCAGGCGTCGGCACGTTTGCCAGGGATATCTCGAGTTCGCCGCTCTTTTTGATCAGAGAACGAAGTTGCAGCCCGGTCTTGATGTCGGCGCTCATCAGAAATCTCCCTGTTTTCGGCCTGGCCGAATTCGGCCGGGAGTGTTCTCACGTTGGCAGGGAAACGCAAGCCTTGGTCAAGCCTTGGGGGCCTACACAATTTCGTTTGTTTTCGCTCTGCGGTATTTTGTAGAAGTTGGACGCGCGTCTGGATCAGGTTACGTGCATCGCTGAAGGAGACTGCGGATGAGCCAAAGCGAGATCGACGCGGTCCGTGCGCTGCTGGGCTCGAAGCCACGCCCGGTCGGCTGGCACCAACGCCGTCAGCGCATCGAGGAAGTCGGGGCCGTGTGGCCGGCTGCCAGCGATATCGAATTTCAGGAAGTCGACATTTCCGGACTACGGGGCGAGTGGTCGATTGCGCCCGGCAGCGACGCCTCGCGCGTCCTGTTGTTCTTTCATGGTGGCGGCTACTGCTCAGGTTCCATCCTCAGCCATCGGCGATTGGTCACGGAGGCCGGCCGGGCCGCCAAGATACGGACGCTCGCGATCGAGTATCGGCTCGCGCCTGAACATCCATTCCCTGCCGCGCTGGACGACACTCTGGCGGCATGGAGTTTCCTGCGCCAATCCGGCATCGCAGCCGAGCATATCGTGGTCGGCGGTGACAGCGCGGGCGGAGGCCTGACCATCGCTCTGATAAACCGTCTGCGGGACGGTAAAGAACCTACGCCCGGCTGCGCGTGGCTGCTCTCGCCATGGACCGATCTCACCCTGTCCGGCTCGACGCTCGCCACCAAGGATGCCGCCGACCCCATCATTCACCGGGCATATCTGGCCGAACTCATCGAGGCTTATCTCCCCGCCGGCGTCGACCGGAAAGACCCGCGTGTTTCGCCGCTCTGTGCCGACTTGAAAGGCTTTCCGCCGACGCTGATCCAGGTCGGCGCGTGCGAAACATTGCTTGAGGATTCCACGCGCCTTGCAGCGGCGGCGGGTAGCGCCAACGTCGAGGTTACGCTGGAGATATGGCCGGACATGATTCACGCCTGGCCGATGTGGAATGCCCACCTCGAACCGGGACGCCGGGCGCTTGCGCGTGCCGGCGAATTTATTCGCCGGCACCTCTTCAAGCTTTAACGAAGTTGCGGCCCTATCGCAGCGCCTTCAGCGCCGCCTTCCCTGCATATTTCGCCTGCGTGCCCAGTTCCTGCTCGATCCGCAGCAACTGATTGTACTTCGCGGTGCGGTCGGAGCGCGCGAGCGAGCCGGTTTTGATCTGGCCGCAATTGGTGGCGACCGCGAGATCGGCGATGGTGGAATCCTCGGTCTCGCCGGAGCGGTGCGACATCACGGCGGTGTAGCCGGCCTTGTAGGCCATCTCGACCGCGGAGAGCGTCTCCGTCAGCGTGCCGATCTGGTTGACCTTCACCAGGATGGAGTTGGCACGGCCGTGCTTGATGCCGTCGGCCAGCCGCGTGACGTTGGTGACGAACAGGTCGTCACCAACCAGCTGGCATTTGTTGCCGATCAGGTCGGTCAGTTCCTTC
The DNA here is from genome assembly GCA_963831585.1 of uncultured Alphaproteobacteria bacterium. Classification (GTDB taxonomy): domain Bacteria; phylum Pseudomonadota; class Alphaproteobacteria; order Rhizobiales; family Xanthobacteraceae; genus Bradyrhizobium. The sequence goes on from CAWHRA010000021.1 coordinate 109,179, forward strand.
CAGCCGTCCATATCGTCTTCCGACATGCCGTCCTCGATCGAGACGATCGGATAGCGTGAGGCCAGATCGGCAAGATATTTGGCCTGCTCGGAACGCGAACGGGTCTTGTTCTCACCGCCATAGACGTAGTTGCCATCCTTGAAAAATTCGGTCGCCGCGCAGTCCAGCGCCAGCATGACGTCGGAGCCTGCCTTGTAGCCGGCCTTGCCGATCGCGCCCATGACGAATTCGAGCGCCGCATCCGCCGACGGCAGGTTGGGCGCGAAGCCGCCCTCGTCGCCGACATTGGTGTTGTGGCCGGCCTTCTTCAGTTCCGAGCGCAGCGTGTGGAAGATCTCCGACCCGCAGCGCAGCGCTTCCGCAAAGCTCTTGGCGCCGACCGGCATGATCATGAATTCCTGGAAGTCGATCGGATTGTCCGCATGCACGCCGCCATTGATGATGTTCATCATCGGCACCGGTAGCGTCCGCGCCAAGGTGCCGCCGACATAGCGATAGAGCGGCAGGTCGCAGGACTCGGCGGCGGCTTTGGCCACCGCGAGCGAGACGCCCAGAATGGCATTGGCGCCGAGCCGGCTCTTGTTCGGCGTGCCGTCGAGCCCGATCATGGTCTCGTCGATCTGGATCTGCTGCTCGGCGTCCATGCCGCCGACGGCGTCGTAGATTTCTCCGTTCACCGCGTCCACGGCCTTGCTGACGCCCTTGCCGAGATAGCGCGCCTTGTCGCCGTCGCGCAGTTCGACCGCCTCATGCGCGCCGGTGGAGGCGCCCGACGGCACCGCCGCGCGGCCCGTCGAGCCGTCTTCCAGCACCACATCGACCTCGACGGTGGGATTGCCGCGGCTGTCGAGAATTTCGCGGCCGATGATGTCGACGATGGCGGTCATGGGTACCTCTTTGGAAAGCCTGATATGAACGGTTGGCGCTGCTTCTACAGCAAGGATTTAAGGCCGAAAAGGCCGCCTCAGGCGTGACCTCGACATGACGATTGGCTATTACCGGGCAACGGAGACCGCATCATGTCGAAAAAGCCTGGCAAAGCCCCGAAATCCGAGCCCCTGCAGCTCGGCCGTGCCGTGGAGTGGCCCCACACCCCGGGGGACGCAAAACTCGACCGGGTGCCCAATCCGCAAAGGGACACGAATTACCTGGTGCGGTTCACCGCGCCGGAATTCACCTCGCTCTGCCCGGTTACCGGCCAGCCCGACTTTGCGCATCTCGTGATCGACTATGTACCCGGCCAATGGCTGCTGGAATCAAAATCCCTGAAACTCTATGTCGCGAGCTTTCGCAACCATGGCGCGTTCCACGAGGATTGCACCGTCATGATCGGCAAGCGGATCGCGGCCGAGATCAAACCGAAATTCCTGCGCATCGGCGGCTACTGGTATCCGCGCGGCGGCATTCCGATCGACGTGTTCTGGCAGACCGGAAGGTTGCCGAAGGGCCTATGGATCCCCGATCAGGGCGTCGCGCCCTATCGCGGGCGCGGGTGATCGATTCCTGCCCACAATTGCACTTGCGAGGGTGGCGCGATATCCATGCACGGACTTGGCTAATACGCGCTGAGAAGATCGACCTTGGCATTTGCGAGGATCAGCCGCCGCGCCAACAGGCCCGATAGATTGCGCATGATCTTCATCGCGATCTCCGGACGAAGCTGGCGGTAATCGGCAAAGGCATCAACTGGCAGTTCCAGACAACTGACCGACGTGTCAGCCCAGACGTCGGCGCTGCGCCGCTGCTCGATGATCGCCATCTCGCCGAACTCCATGCCGGGTCCGAGCGAAGCCAGCCGCACGCCGCTCTGCAGTTTGACGCTCACCATCCCGCTCTGCAGAAAGAACACGGAGTTGGCGGGCTCGCCGGCGCTGATGATCCTCTGGCCGGTTTCATATCGGCGCGCAGTCGACAGTTCGGCAAGAACCGCTATTTCATCGTCGGCCAACCCCGCAAGCAGGGCCTGCTCGCCGAGATGCGAGGTTTCCTTTTGAGTGGTGAAGCCGCCGTACCGGTAGATAATCTGATCTTCGGCCCATTCGATGGCCTCGTCGAGGAGCGCGAAGCGTCGCAACCTTTGCGGCTCGGCGGTCTGATCGCGAACCGCAATCCACACCGGCGAACTTGCCTCGACCCCCGTCAAGACCGCGGTGACGTCGACATTGCCGAGGGTCGCGAGTTTCTCGCCGAACAGCTGTGCCCCCGCCGCCGTGATGTCGGGCACGCGACGGAAATCGAGGATCAACAGCGGCGCGTTCGGCGGCTCGCTGGCGAGCCGCCGCGTGACGTAGTCTATCGCGGCGAAATTGAGCGCGCCCACAAGTTCGACCACGCGAATGTCGCTGTGGTGCTCGTCGAGGATTTGCTGCTCGTGGGGCTGACGGCTGCGGCGGGAGGAAATCCCGAAGATGTCATAATCGGCGATGATGCAGGTGCGCACGTCGGCGCTCCGATTGAGCATGTGGAGATCGAACCGCGCGGACAGCGCCTCGCATACCCTGAGACCCCGTGCGCTATTGCCGTGGCTGTCGAGACGCGGCGAGAAGGTGCCTAATCCCAGCTGCGAGGGAAGTGCGGCGACGATGCCGCCCCCGACACCGCTCTTGGCGGGCATGCCGACGCGATAGATCCATTCGCCGGCATAATCGTACATCCCCGAACTCGTCATTACCGACAGCGTGCGGGCAACGACATGTGGCGTTATCACCTGGACCCCCGTTACCGGGTTGATGCCGCGGTTGGCCAACGTCGCCGCCATGACGGCAAGGTCGCGCGCGGTGACCAGCACCGCGCATTGCCGGAAATAGGTATCCAGCACGGCGTCGACGTCACCCTGGAGCACCGAGTAATTGCGTAGCAGCCACGCGATCGCGCGATTACGGTTGCCGGTGGCGACCTCGGAAGCGTGCACGGCGTCATCGACGAGCAGTTCGCGACCGGCAAACCGGCTGAGCTTCTCCCGGATACGTTCGAACGCCGCGGCGCCACAGACCTGATGAATAAGTCCCGAGCAGGCGATCGCGCCCGCATTGACCATGGGATTGAACGGCCGGTTGTCGTTGGTGAGCCGGATCGAGTTGAAGGCCTCGCCGCTTGGCTCAACGCCGATCGCGGCCGCGACCCGCTCTTCCCCGACGGTCTCAAGCGCGAGCGCGAACACGAAGGCCTTGGAAACCGACTGAATCGTGAAAGGCACGGCGCTGTCGACGGCCTCGTACACGTGGCCGTCGATGGTGACGAGGCCGATACCGAAATGCGCGGGATTGGCCCTTAGCAGCTCCGGAATGTAGTCGGCGACCGTGCCGGTATCATCCGATTTGAACTCTTCGTAGCAGCTGGTCAGAAATCGCTGCAGCGGGGGTTGGGTGGCGTATCCGGTATTTCTCGCCTTGGCCATGCCGCGGCGCGGAAGTGTTACTTGGGCGTCCACGAATTCGTCCTCATTTCAAAGAAAGCGAAGCAATCCCCGTGCCATGGATTGGGCTCGACCAAGCGCATGTGGCCGCCAGCAGGCAGGACGTATGCGTCATCCTGACGCTGCCAGGCGGGCCTCATCCGGCACCTGAATTGCCTGTGGTGGATCTGGTCGGGAATGCGCAATCCATGCGCAATCTACCGCTGCGGCCAACACGGGGATATTCAAATGGCGATCAAGAAGACATGGGAGGCATCGCCCCTGTGGGTGTGGCTCGCGCTCGCCCTGATGGCGTGTGGCGCTCTCGCCTATGTGGCGGCCGTCTCGGTCATCGAGTATCTGTTGGCAGGCGCCGCCTGATCAGTTGGCGCCGGGCTTCGCTGACACGCACGTTCGCTTCAAACGGAGAGCGAGCCCTGTACGATTCACAATCTCAGCGCTTGCACAGCCCACTCTTGAGCTCCCAGGCGTCGCCTGCGCGGGCGACGGCGACGATGTCGAAATACAGGTGCTCGGACGGATCGTCCCTCGATGTAAAGGTAACCTCGCAAAGGAATGCATTGTTGGCGCCGGTCTCGTGGCATTTGGCTTGCAAGACCTGCAACCCCTTGTCGTGCAGCGCGCTGCCCGCCGACGCCTCACGCTCGTAGGCGGATTGAATGACCGCGATAGTGGGCACCGGCTCACAGGATAGCGCGACCATCGCGCACAACCATCCCGCGACTTGCCACATCATGGCTCTCCGCTGTCAAACTGGACTGTTATGTCGTGCCTCGATAAATTGCCGGTGTCCGCAATGGCAAAATCCCGCTCCCGCGGGCTTTTTCTACGATCATCTCTTCGCACACCTGTAATACGGTTCCAATACAGTCCGGCAGCAATCCGTTTTTTCGCGATCATTTCTTTGCGTCGAGCAAAATCATTCAAAAGGGAGGCGTCCCCCGTGTCCGGCAACCATTTCCTGCGTGAATTCTCTTTGCATCGATGGATCGCCGCAGCCGGCCTGTTCGCAGCCCTGTCGATCAGTGGCGGAACGGCCGCAGCCGACAATCTCGCAGATCCTCCGGTGTTCACGAGCCAGAATGGCGTCCTCGACATCATGATGGTCGCCATGCCGCAACCCATTGCCAGCATTTCGTTTACGCCGCCGAACAGCCACGCGATCATCCATCCCACAGGATGGGTCTATCAGGTCTGCCCGCGTCCGCCGTCCGGATTAAGTTGCCCGTCGAACAGCCGCACGGTGGCGCCTTACGGCGGCGTGCGGCTCGCGATGCAGCCGGGCGACACGCTGAAGATCCGTTACGTCAACAGGCTGCCGAAGGTCGATCCCCTGAAGCTACGGCATGTGACCGAACCGGGCGAGGCCAATCTCTTCCTCAATCCGAGCAACCTTCATACCCACGGCCTGATCACACCGGCGCGGACCCCGACGGTCAGCGACCCCACCTTTGGCGATTTCGTGTTTGTGACCGTCTTCAACTCGGCCAACGGCATTCCGACGCCGCAGACGACGCACCAGCACGGACCGATCGTGATGGATACGGTCGATTACAAGATAGCCATTCCGCCGAACCATCCTTCCGGCCTGTTCTGGTTTCACCCGCACGTGCACGGCATCGCGCTCAACCAGCTGGTCGAAGGCTTGTCCGGTATCATCACCATCGGCCGCGTCGGCGACAACGTCCATGGTGATACCGCCGTCATGCCGTGGCCGGAAACCCACGTCCGGCACCTGATGCTGAAGGAAATTCAGGTCCTTGCCGGCGGCACCATCGGTTTCGACAGCGGCCAACAGCCGGTCGCGAACGGCGAGGTGCTGAACCAGGAAGATCCCGATTTCTGCGCGCAACTGCCGGCGAGCGGCGAGATACGCCAGGGGTCATGCCCGGGCCAGGACAACACGGCGGACGACGGCAACAACTACACCGGCGGGAAATGGTACATGACCGTCAACGGCCAGCAATTCCCGACCGTTCCGATCACGGCGCCGGATGGCGAGGTCTGGCGCGTCGCCACGGGCGCGGGCAGCCTGAGCTGGGATCTCAAGCTCGTCGATGACGAGACGCACCATCCGATGACGGTGCAGTTGCTCGCCATCGACGGCGTCGCCGTCCATTTGCCGCAGGACACCACCACCGGAGCCATGGTGCAGATGGCGGGGGGCCGCTTCAAGGTCGTACCCTGCCCGGACGTCTCCGTCGTCGACTCAACGCTCCCGGTCTGCGTCAACGAAATCGTCCTGATGCCGAGCGCACGCACCGAATTCTGGGTCACCTATCGCGATGCCGCCGGCAGGATCACGACGCCCCGGCACGGCGCCTCCGCTACCCTGAAGATGGCCGGGCTCACCATGGGCAGCGGCGATGCCTGGCCCGCGGTCGATCTCGCCAAGGTGCTGTTCAATCAGTCCGGCGGGCGCCAATTCACCGGCAGGGAAGTCGTGGTCGGCGGCTCCACGGATGCCGTCGGCCTCCATGCGCCAAGCGGCATCTTCAAGGCGCAGGTCCCGGGCGCGCATGCCGCGGCGTCAACCATGTCGGCGGCAGAGACGAACGCAACGGCAGCGGCCTGCGCGCCGCTGCCCAGGGGCCACCGCCGCCGCATCTTTTTTGGCTTCTCCGATGTCACCGTCAACAACACCTTCGCGCTCGGCTACGAGGAGGTCGATCAGCACGGAAAAGTCGTCCCTGGATCGCAGAAGCCGGCCCCTGACCAGCTTGAACAGTTCGATCCCGCGCATACCACCGTCTGTCTGCCGCTCGGACCCGGCCAGACGCCGGTGCATGAGACGTGGGAGCTGGTTCAGCTGTCGACCGAGAATCACAATTTCCACATTCACCAGACCAGATTTGCGATGACTGGCAGCAATGGCGGGGTATTGCAGGACAACTTCCCGCTCGGTGTGGCGGCGCCCGATCACTCGATCGCGGACCAGGTAGCGGACAACCAGAACGGCGTCTGCACCATCGCGCAATGGCGCAGCGGTCATTGCGTATCGCCCCCGACGGCCTTCGACATCCCGTTCGCGGAGCTCGGGGAATTCGTCTACCATTGCCACATCCTCGAACATGAGGACGGGGGCATGATGGCGAGGGTCAAGGTGGTCCCCGCCGCCTTCTGAGCCGCTGGCTGTTGCGGCGCGGGCATCTTGCCCTGTGCCCGGGACGCGGCTAAGGCTGCACGTCGGGCCGCGCATCCGCGTCGGCCGGCCGGCGCTGCCGCAATAGCCGCGTGCAGGCGACGCCGAGGGCAACCATCACCACCGCGCTGGTCAGCAGGGTCGGCATCTTGCCGAGATTCTGGATACCGAAACCGTAGGCAATCGGGCCGACGGTCTGGCCCATGAAAAAGAAGAACGAATGCAGCGACAGCGCGGTGGCGCGGGCTTCCACCGAGAGTTCGCTGGCGAATACCTGCATGCAGCCGTGGATCATGTAAAATCCCCAGCCCATGAAGACGAGGCTGAGAAACTGGAATTTCCAGCCGGGTCCGAACGCGATGACGGCGAGTTGCAGGCCGACCAGCGACGCTCCCGCTATCATCATGCCGTTGACGCCGAGCCGGGGCAGGAAGCGCGATACCGACATCGTGTAGAACAGGCCGCCGACCGCGAACCCCGCGATGACGATGCCGGCAATGGAAAGGCTGGTTTCGCCCAACTCGAACAGGAATGCCGCGAGATAAGGAAACAATCCGAGCACGCAGCAGCCCTCGATGAACACGGCGGCAAAACAGATCGCGTTCGGATTGGTGAAGATGGTGCGGTAGCCATGCCGAAGCGCGGTCAGACTGGTGCGCGGCGGACGCGCCAGTGCGGCGCCGTGAAAGCCGACCGCAACAGCAACGGAGGCCACGACGACCAGGACACCGAGCACGGCCAAAACGCCGCGCCAGCCCAGGAAATCGCCGATCAGGCCGGAGGCGGACGCGCCCAGGAGATTGCCGGTCATGGCGCCCGCCAGCGTTCGCCCGATCGCAACCTGGCGCTTTTCTGGACCGACGAGATCGCTGGTGAGGCCGAGGGCGACCGGAAATACGCCGCCCGATCCGATGCCGGCGAGAATCCGCGTTGCGAACAGCAGAGAGAACGAGGTCGACATCGCGCCCAGAATGTTGGCGAGGCCGAGCAGCACCAGGCAGCCGATCATCAGCCGCGCCTTGCCGAACAGGTCGGCCGCTGCGCCGATCACCGGCTGCACCACGGCAAAGGTGAACGCGAACACGGCGGCGAAACCCGCGGCCGTCGTGATGCTCACCCCGAAATCGTCGGCGACATGCGGCAGGACTGGATCGAGCGCCCGCGCCGACAGGCTGGCCGCGAAGGTCGCGAGCGCGATGATGTTAAGGGCCGGCGGCAAGCGCTGCTCATGCGACCGCAATCCCGTATGCGGCATCAACGCGCTACATTCTGGGGATTCTTGGCGATGGCATCGAACGCCATCAGCGTCCGCACCAGACCTTCGAACTCGCGCAGCGGCACCATGTTGGGACCGTCCGACGGCGCATGATCGGGATCGGGATGGGTTTCGATGAACACGCCGGCGACGCCGACGGCGACCGCGGCTCGGGCCAGTACGGGGACGAATTCGCGTTCGCCGCCCGACGAAGCGCCCTTGCCGCCCGGCTGCTGCACCGAATGGGTGGCATCGAATATCACGGGCGCCCCGGTGGTGCGCGCCAGGATCGGCAACGCGCGCATGTCGGAGACCAGCGTGTTGTAACCGAACGACGCGCCGCGCTCGGTCACCAGTACATTCCGGTTGCCGGCGCCGGTGATCTTGGCAATGACATTGGCCATGTCCCAGGGCGCCAGGAACTGGCCCTTCTTGACATTGACGACCTTGCCGGTCGATGCCGCCGCCAGCAACAGATCGGTCTGCCGGCACAGGAACGCCGGGATCTGCAGGACGTCGACCGCCTGCGCAACATCAGCGCATTGCGCGGCCTCGTGGACATCGGTGAGCACGGGCATTCCGAGGGATGCGCGAATCTCGGCAAAGATCGGCAGCGCCTGCTTCAGGCCGATCCCGCGCGCCGCGGTTGCGCTGGTGCGGTTGGCCTTGTCGAAGGAGGTCTTGTAGACGAGCCCCACGCCGAGCCGCGCGGCGATCTCCTTCAGCGCAGCCGCCACCTCGAGCGCGTGGGCACGGCTCTCGAGCTGGCACGGGCCGGCGATGATCGAGATCGGCAAGTCATTGCCGAACTCGACCGACCCGGCGCTGACGACCGGCGCAGCGGCAATATTGGCGTTCAAGGCATCATCCTCTTTGAAGGTGGACCATGCCGGGCAGCGGCAGGCGGATCAACCCTCTCACGGCCTCGAATATCAGGGTTGCGCCGCGGGCGATATCCGGCGCCGCCATGAATTGGCGGTCACTTCATCGCCGAGAACGCGGTCGGCGCCAGCATCTGGTTGACGATGTTGCCGACGATCTGGCCGTCCTCCTCGGTCTTGGCGCGCGCGGAGATCCAGTCGGGATCGCTCTGAAACGCCGCCCACTTCTTCTCGCGCTCGGCGAGCGACTCCCATGCCAGGAAATAGGTCAGTTCCTGATTGGATTCGCCGACCAGCGTGGTGAAGAAGCCGACCGGCCTGAGCCCGTGCTTTTCCCACAGTTTCAGCGTGGTGTTCTCGAAGCGCTTCAACAGCGCCGGCAGCCGGCCCGGCACACAGCGATAGACGCGCATTTCGTAGATCATCGGCGTTGCTCCCTATTGTTCTTGCGATATCGGGAGCAATTTGTCGCAACAATCCGCGCGTTCGTCAAAGGCTGACGACGCAGGGCGGCTCACACCAGCCGCGATTGCACCATTGCCGCCTGGATGAACGAGGCAAACAGCGGATGCGGTTCAAAGGGGCGCGATTTCAGTTCGGGATGGAATTGCACGCCGATGAACCAGGGATGGTCCTCATATTCGACGATCTCCGGCAGCACGCCGTCCGGCGAGAGGCCCGAGAATTTCAGCCCATGCTGCTCCAGCCGGTCCTTGTAGGCGGTGTTGACCTCGTAGCGATGGCGATGACGCTCCGAAATCTCGGTGGCGCCGCCATAGACCTCCGACACCCGGCTGCCGCGCCTGAGCGCGGCGGGATAGGCGCCGAGCCGCATGGTACCGCCGAGATCGCCGGATTTCGATCGCTTCTCCAGTTCGTTGCCGCGCAGCCATTCGGTCATCAGGCCGACCACCGGTTCGGGTGTCGGGCCGAACTCGGTGGAATTGGCTTGCTCGATGCCGACCAGATTGCGCGCAGCCTCGATCACGGCCATCTGCATCCCGAAGCAGATGCCGAAATAGGGCACGTCGCGCTCGCGCGCGAACTGCGCCGCACGGATCTTGCCCTCGGCGCCGCGCTGCCCGAATCCGCCCGGCACCAGGATGCCGTTGACGTGCTCGAGAAACGGCGCCGGATCCTCGTTCTCGAACACCTCGCTCTCGATCCAGTCGAGATTGACCTTCACCTTGTTGGCGATGCCGCCATGCGACAGCGCCTCGATCAGCGACTTATAGGCGTCCTTCATGCCGGTATATTTGCCGACGATGGCAATGGTGACGTCGCCTTCGGGATTGCGGATGCGCTCGTTGATCTCGTGCCAGCCTTGCAGCGCCGGCGGCGTCTTGGGCGGGATGCCGAACGCCGCCAGCACCTCGTCGTCGAGGCCGGCGGCGTGATACGCCTCGGGCACCGCATAGATGTTGTCGACGTCGCGCGCCTCGATCACGGCGCTTTCGCGCACGTTGCAGAACAGACCGAGCTTGCGCCGCTCTTCCTTGGGGATCGGCCGGTCGGTGCGGCACAGCAGGATGTCCGGCTGGATGCCGATCGAGCGCAGTTCCTTGACCGAGTGCTGGGTCGGTTTTGTCTTCAGTTCGCCGGCGCTCGGGATGAACGGCAGCAGCGTCAGATGAATGTAGATGGCGTGGTCGCGCGGCAGATCGTTCTTGATCTGGCGGATCGCCTCGAAGAACGGCAGGCCCTCGATATCGCCGACGGTGCCGCCGATCTCGCACAGCACGAAGTCGAACTCGTCATTGCTGTCGACGATGAAATCCTTGATCGCGTTGGTGACGTGGGGAATCACCTGGATGGTGGCGCCGAGATAATCGCCGCGCCGCTCCTTGGTCAGGATGTCCTGATAGATGCGCCCGGTCGTGATATTGTCGGCCTTGGTGGCGGGACGCCCGGTGAAGCGTTCATAATGGCCGAGGTCGAGGTCGGTTTCGGCGCCGTCGTCGGTCACAAACACTTCGCCGTGCTGGTACGGCGACATCGTTCCGGGGTCGAGGTTGAGATAGGGGTCGAGCTTGCGAAGCCGAACCTTGTAACCACGCGACTGCAGCAGCGCACCGAGTGCCGCTGAAGCCAGACCCTTTCCGAGCGAAGAAACCACGCCGCCGGTGATGAAGATGTACCGCGCCATGGGACTTAACCTTTAAGGCTACCGGCTCGATTCGCCAAAACGAATCGCACGCCGCAGCGAACATTTTGTTGAGCTGTGGGTGACTTGGAATTTAAAGCGTTATCAGCAACTTAATGGGGGTTCCTGATACACGACGCCAGATCGCGTCGCGCATGGCCCCCCTGCTTTATTGCGAACGCGGCGCCTGCGGACCCGAGGGCACCGGCTGATTCTGCTGTTGCTGCTCGTCCGCCTTCTTCAGCGTATCCAGCACACCGCCCGAGGTCGGCGGGGCGACCGGCGCCGCTCCACCCGCCGGCTGCGACTGCGAGGCGGGCGTAGTACCAATGATCGAGTTCGGCTTGCGGTCGTAGCTTGCGTACCAGGACAGAAACAGGCTGGTGAGAAAAAAGCCGAACGCGAGAATAGCCGTCGTGCGGGTCAGCAAATTGGCGGTGCCGCGGCTCGACATGAAGCCGGCGCCGCCGCCGACGCCAAGGCCGCCGCCTTCGGATTTCTGCAACAGCACCGTCGCGATCAGGGTCGCGACGATCATCAGGTGAATTACAATAGCGACAGTCTGCATCTTCTGCCTTCCGTCACAAACCAAAAGCGCCGCGATCCGGCTGCTCGAGGGGTTTGCGGGGTTTGAAGTTGGCGCGGTGTTACACGATCGGGAGGGGCATTGTCACCCCGGGGATTGTCACCCCCGGCACCGCCTTGCCGTTAATTAGGGGCAACCTCGGGCAATCGCAAGGAAATCGGCCGCTTTCAGGCTGGCCCCGCCGACCAGCGCACCATTAACGTTGGCCACCGCCATCAATTCCGCGGCGTTGGAGGGCTTTACCGATCCGCCATAGAGGATCCGGGTTTTGGCGCCCTCCCCCTTAAATCGGGCAATCAGGAGTTCCCGGATAAACTTATGAATTTGCTCGACATCCTGGATTGTCGGGGTCAGGCCGGTGCCGATCGCCCAGACCGGCTCATAGGCCACCACCAGATTATCCGAGCGGACCCCATCCGGCAGCGACACATTGAGCTGACCGCGGCAAATATCCAGGGTCTGGCCCTGATCGCGCTGGTGCTGGGTTTCTCCAATGCAGACGATCGCGGTCAAGCCGGCGCGCCAGACCGCTTCCGCCTTCTGCCGGACCTCGATGTCGGTCTCGCCATGATCGGCGCGCCGCTCGGAATGGCCGACGATGATGGCCCGGGCGCCGGCATCCGCCAGCATTTCGGCCGAGAGATCACCGGTATGGGCCCCTGACGGCTTGACGTGGCAATCCTGCGCGCCGATGGCGAGTGTCCTGGCGTCGCGGGCCCTTTGCGCGAAATCCGCGATCAGGGTTGCGGGCGGGCAGACCAGGAGGTCGGCCTTGGCTGCGACATCGGCGGCGCCGGCGAGCATCGCCTCGAATTCGGTCAGCGAGGACTTCAGGCCGTTCATTTTCCAGTTGCCGGCAATCAGCGGCCGGATGGCATCGGTCATGTCGGTATTCCCTGACGGCGTAAATGGGTCACGAATGCGCTAGCAGAGCACGGCGGCGAGTTCCAGAGACCGTAGCCCGCGAGCCTCACCCGTTAACCGCTTCAATTGGCCCTCCCCGCCATGGTTGCGACGCCGCCGCTGCCACTTTATGATGCTTTATCAACCCGGTGATGCCCGTTCACGGAATTCGATCCGAATTCCCCTTGGGCGCGACCCGGTTCCCTCCTGCAAACAAGTTGGACCCATGCTTCGAGGAATGCGGAAAGCCTCATCAAACTGGCTCGGCAAGACGATTATGGCCGTGGTGATGGGCGTATTGATCGTCAGCTTCGGCATCTGGGGCATCGCCGACATCTTCAGGGGATTCGGCCAATCGACGCTGGCCACGATCGGCCATACCGAGATCTCGATCAATGAGTTCCGCCAGCTCTACACCGACAAGCTGCAGCAGATCGGCCGCCAGTTCGGCCGCCCGCTGACGACGGATCAGGCCCGCGCCTTCGGCATCGACCGCCAGGTGCTGCAGCAAACCATCGCGGAAGCCGCCCTCGACGAGCAGGCGCGCCGGCTCGGGCTCGGACAGTCCGACGCCGAGACCATGCGCGTGATCTTCAACGATCCCAACTTCAAGGGCGTGAACGGCAATTTCGATCCACAGCGCTTCCAGTCCATGATCCGGCAGTTCGGCTTCTCCGAGCAGCGCTACATCGCCGACCAGCGCAAGGTATCGCTGCGGCGGCAGATCGCCGGCACTATTTCCGCGGGACTCGAACCATCGAAAGCGCTGATCGAGGCGCTCAGCCGCTTCCAGAACGAACAGCGCGCAATCGAATATGTCAGACTAGACGCCGCGCAGGCCGGAACCATCGATCCCCCGTCACCGGAAGCGCTGGCCGCCTATTTCGATGACCACAAGGCCCAGTTCCGCGCTCCCGAGTATCGCAAGATCGCCTTTGTCGCGATTACGCCGGACGAGGTCGGCAAATGGACCGAAGTGTCGGACGACGATGCCAGGAAGCTGTTTGAACAACGCCGCGACCGGCTGGGAACGCCGGAAAAGCGCGAGGTCGCGCAGATGGTATTTCCGAATGCCGACGAAGCCGCCGCGGCGCGCAGTCGTATCGCGTCCGGATTGTCGTTCGACGATCTCGCCAAGGAGCGCGGACTGAAGCCCGCCGACGTCGATCTCGGCATGGTCTCCAAGTCGGAAATCATCGATCCGCCGGTGGCGAACGCAGCCTTCTCACTGCCGTCAGGCGAGGTAAGCCAGCCGGTGCAAGGCAAGTTCGGCGTTGCGTTGGTCAAGGTCGGCAAGATCGAGACCGGCGCGGAACCGAGATATGAAGACTTCGCTGCCAGTCTGAAGAAGGAAATCGCCATCGAGCGCGCCCGTACCAAGGTCGCCGAACTGCGCGACAAAATGGAGGACGAACGCGGCGGCGGCGCCAGCGTCACCGAAGCCGCGCAGAAACTTGGTCTTGCTGCCGTGACCGTCGACGCCGTCGACCGCTCCGGCCGCACGCCCAACGGCCAGCCGGCAGCCAACATTCCCGTCGGTCTCGATATCGTCTCGCAGGCTTTCAACAGCGACGTCGGGGTCGACAACGATCCGATCTCGTTCAAGAGCGGCTATGTCTGGTACGACGTGCTGGGCATCACACCTTCGCGCGAGCGCAACCTCGATGAGGTCAAGGACCAGGTCGAGGCACGTTGGCGCGATGACCAGATCATGAGCCGGCTCAAGACCAAGGCGACCGAGATGGTGCAGAAGCTCGACCAGGGCGGCAAGCTTGCGGACGAGGCGGCAACCGCCGGGTTGAAGGTGGAGACCGCGAGCGGCTTCAAGCGCGATGCTTCGCCGCCCGGCGTGCCTGCTGGCGTGATCGCTGCGGCGTTTCGCACCGCCAAGGACGGCGTCGGACAGACCGCCGGCGCCGCCAGCAACGAGTGGATCGTCTTTCGCGTAACCGACATCACCGTGCCGCCGGTCGACTTTGCCTCGGATGACATCAAGAAGCTGAAGGAAAGCGTGCAGCGCAGCCTGACCGATGAACAGGTTGCGCAATACGTCACCAAGCTTGAAACCGATATCGGCACCACGATCAATCAGGCGGCCTTCGCGCAGGTGACGGGCGCAAATAACTAATTTTCGAAAGTTCGCGATGCACGACCTCAAATCCATCATCGGAAAAGTCGCCACCGGAGCGACCTTGTCGCGCGACGAGGCGGCATCCACTTTCGACAGCATGATGTCCGGCGAGGCCACGCCCTCGCAAATGGGCGGACTGTTGATGGCGCTGCGGGTCCGCGGCGAAACCGTCGACGAGATCACCGGCGCGGTTTCGGCGATGCGCGCCAAGATGCTGCGGGTCGAGGCTCCCGCCGACGCTGTCGACGTGGTCGGCACCGGCGGTGACGGCTCCGGCTCGGTCAATGTCTCGACCTGCGCCTCCTTCATCGTCGCGGGCACCGGCGTTCCCGTCGCCAAGCATGGCAATCGCGCGTTGTCGTCGCGCTCCGGCGCGGCAGACGTGCTGTCTTCGCTCGGGGTGAAGATCGACCTCAGGCCCGAGCAGGTCGGCCGCTGCGTTCAGGAGGCCGGCATCGGCTTCATGTTCGCCCCGTCCCACCACCCCGCCATGAAGAACGTCGGCCCGACCCGGGTCGAATTGGCAACCCGCACGATCTTCAACTTGCTGGGACCGCTCTCCAACCCAGCCGGTGTGACCCGCCAAATGGTCGGGGTCTTTTCAAGGCAGTGGGTGCAGCCGCTGGCGCAGGTGCTCAAGAACCTCGGCGCCAAGTCGGTCTGGGTTGTCCACGGCTCCGACGGCCTCGATGAAATCACCCTCACCGGTCCGACCTTCGTGGCAGCCCTCGAGAACGGCAACATTCGGACCTTCGACGTGACGCCCGAGGAAGCCGGCCTGAAGCGCGTCGGTGGCGAGGCGCTGAAGGGCGGCGACGCGGATGCCAATGCGATCGCCCTGCAAAGCGTGCTGGACGGCATGCCGAGCCCTTTTCGTGATGTCGCATTGTTGAACGCCGCGGCGGCCTTGATCGTGGCCGGCCGCGCTGCAAATTTGAAGGAGGGGGTGGCGCTTGGCACCAGGTCGCTCGACTCGGGCGCGGCGCTGGAGCGGCTGAAACGTCTGATCGCGGTCTCCAACAGCTGACCGCGGAGAGGTTGCGATGTCCGATATCCTGACCAAGATCGAAACCTACAAGCGCGAGGAGATCGCTTCCGCCAAGCGCGCCCATCCGCTGGCGAGCGTCGAGGCGCTGGCAAAGGCGGCCCCACCGCCCCGCGGTTTTGTCGGCGCCATCCGCCGCAAGCTCGCGCAAGGCGAGTACGCGCTGATCGCCGAAGTGAAGAAGGCTTCGCCCTCCAAGGGGCTTATCCGCGCCGATTTCGATCCGCCGGCGCTCGCGAAGGCCTATGAAGCCGGCGGTGCGGCCTGCCTCTCGGTGTTGACGGATCAGCCTTCGTTTCAGGGCCATCTCGATTTCATGGTCGCGGCACGCGCGGCCACCAAGCTGCCGGTGCTGCGCAAGGATTTCATGTTCGACACCTATCAGGTGGCGGAGGCACGCGCCCACGGGGCCGATTGCATCCTGATCATCATGGCGGCGATCGACGACGGTGCGGCGCGGGACATCGAGGATGCAGCCCTGGCCCACGGCATGGATGTGCTGGTCGAAATCCATGAGCGCGCGGAACTCGACCGCGCGCTGAAACTTCGCTCGCCGATGATCGGCATCAACAACCGAAACTTGCGGACCTTCGAGACCACGCTGGCGACCAGTGAGGCGCTGGCGCCGCTGATCCCCGGGGATCGCCTGATGGTCGGCGAAAGCGGGATCTTTGCGACCGCGGATCTGGCGCGGCTGGCGCGCGTGGGCATATCGACATTCCTGGTCGGCGAGAGCCTGATGCGGCAGGCCGATGTGACGGCGGCAACCCGCGCGCTGCTCAAGCGCGGCGACGCGCCGCGCGCGACCGGCACGCATTGAGCATGGCGCGCAAATCAACGAAGACGTCCGCCCTCACCCATATCGATGCCAGGGGTGAGGCCCGCATGGTCGACGTCTCGGCCAAACCGGCCACCGAGCGGATCGCGGTCGCGGAAGGCCGTGTCGTCATGAGCAAGGCGACGCTCGATCTGATCGTTTCCGGCAATGCCAAAAAGGGTGACGTGCTGGGCACCGCGCGCCTCGCCGGCATCATGGCGGCGAAGCGCACCTCGGATCTGATCCCGCTGTGCCATCCGCTGGCGTTGTCGAAAGTCACGGTGGATATTGCGCCCGACGAGAAGCTGCCCGGCTGCATCGTGCGCGCCACCGTGAAAGTCACCGGCCCGACCGGGGTCGAGATGGAAGCGCTGACCGCGGTGTCGGTGGCGTGCCTGACGATCTACGACATGGTCAAGGCGGCCGAACGCGGCGTCCGCATCGAAGGCATTCATCTTCTTGAAAAAAAGGGCGGCAAGTCCGGGCACTATCGCGCCGCCGATTGAATTTGGCGAAGCGTTGTGATCACGCCGCCCCTTGTGCCGGCACGCGGATCGATTGCCTTGCCCCTGGGACGACCTCTTCTCGCCCTCACCTAGTCCGCGTTGCGCTGCCGTTCGCGATACGCCCGGGTCTTCATCCGGTTGCCGCACAGCGTCGACATGCACCACCGCCGTGTCGCCGGCTTCGACCGGTCGAAGAACACGCGGCGGCACTCCTCGGCCGCGCACATCTTCAGACGGTCAAGCGTTTCCCTGACAGAGCCGTCATAAAGCTCGGCGACCACTGCCGACAGGCCGGCCAGGGCGTCGTCACGCGCGGCCCCCAGCACCATGCGGTGATCGACTTGCGCCCTCGCCACCAGCGGAAACAGCTTCATTGCCGTGTTCAGGGATTGAACGGCTTCCTTGTTCTTCCGACGTTCGGCCGGATTGCACTGCAGATAGGCGCGAACGCTGGTCCCGCAGTTGCAGCGCGACGTCGAACATCGGCGGCGTGATCCTGGCGCCGGTGAACAACAGCCCGCGCTTTGCCATCCACGCGCCAAGCTCGCGCGGGCCGCTGAGTTCGTCACCCTGCACATGCGGAACACCGTGATGGGTGAAATGCCGGACATCGAGCGTGTTGGCGAAATCATAGAGATTTGCCAGCTGGTCCGGAACCTTGAATTTCCTGGAGGCCTTGGACATTGAAACACCAGTAAAGCACATTTACGGGTTGACAGCAAGAGACACCTGTATACCATTTATACCGGTGTTAGATCACCCATTCTCGCAACGGAGGCTGCCATGACCCGCGAGACCGCACTGCCCGCTTCCCGCGCTTTCCACGGCTGGTTCGTGGTCGCGGGCGCCTTTGCCGTGACCTTCCTGGGCTTCGGGTCCGCCTATACCTTCAGCGCGTTCGTCGAATCCTTGCAGCGGGATTTCGGCGCCTCGCGCGGCTCGGTGTCGCTGGTGTTCTCGCTCGCTGGTTTTCTTTATTTCGGCCTCGGTATTCTCAGCGGCCCCCTCGCCGACCGGTTCGGGTCGCGCCGGTTCGCTGTCGCCGGCATGATCCTCGTCGGTCTTGGTCTTGCGGCCGCCAGCGCGGCCCAAACCCTGCTGGAAGTCTATGCTGCCTATGGGCTTGGCGTAGGTCTCGGCGTCGGCTGCGCCTACGTTCCCGCGATCGGCGCGGTGCAGCGATGGTTCGTCCGGCGGCGCGGTTTCGCTTCCGGCCTCGCTGTCAGCGGCATCGGCGTCGGCACGCTGGCAATGCCGCCACTGGCCTCGTTCCTGATCGGAACCCTGGGATGGCGCGGCGCCTATCTCGCACTTGGCGCGCTCGCCGCCGTCCTGGGCGGAGCACTGGCGCTGCTGATCGAGAACGACCCCCGCGACCGAGGTCTCGGTCCCGACGGCGATCCGCCGCCGACAGGCGCGCAAGCGGCCCGGCCGCAGGGCGCAAGCGTGAGCGAAGCGATCCGGTCGGCTCGCTTCATCAGCCTCTACGCCGCCTGCCTGATCTGTTCGTTCGGCGTGTTCGTCCCCTTCGTCCATCTCGTACCCTATGCAAGGGATCTCGGGGCGGCGCCCTCTTCGGCCGTGTTGCTGCTTGGGATGATCGGCATCGGCTCGACTGCCGGACGCTTCTTCCTCGGCGGCTTCGCCGACCGGATCGGCCGGCAATCTTCGCTGGTGCTGATGTTCGCAGGCATGGCGCTCGCGCTGGCGGTTTGGGTGTTCTCGACCGGTATCTGGCAGCTCACCACCTTCGCCTTCGTCTATGGCGTGTTCTACGGCGGCTGGGTCGCGGTGCTTCCGGCGGTGGTGATGGATCATTTCGGTGGCCGCAACGTCAGCGGCATCATCGGCATTCTCTATACCAGCGTCGCGTTCGGCACCCTGATCGGTCCGACCGCGGCGGGCTTCGCCTTCGACCTCAGTCACAGTTACACGCTGCCGATCCTGGCCAGCGCCGGCGTCAACATCGTCGCCGCCGTGATTGTGGCGGCGACGTCGAGAGGCCGCGCTCGCGCCGGAGAAACCGGCGCCCCTGCATAGGCATCGCGCGCCTCGCAAGAGGGATCGCGGATCTCGTTAAGCGCTCGTTAACCCAACTTGCTAACCCGACTTCCATTAGCACATCGTAGCTATGTGTTGGGCCGGGGCATCGAGACACTGCACGCGGCATCCGGCTCTGGCAGCGATCAAGATCAATGACGGCAAACGGTACCGCCCCCTTCAACGTCAAGGCTTCCGTCAACGACAATCCGATTCGTTGGTTGATCGCCGGCGGCAGCCTGCTGATCGCGGCAATTGCCATCGGCGCCACCGTCATGGTTGGAAATTTCCGCGAGCGCGCGCTGGACAACAGCAAGCGCGAGCTGGAAAACACGGTACTGCTGCTTTCGCGTCACTTCGATCAGCAACTCCAGGACTTCGGCGCCGTTCAGGACGACTTGATCGAGTATGTACGCGCGAACCGCATCGACAGCGCCGAGCATTACAAGCGCCGGATGGCCAGCCCGGACATCCATCTGATGCTCCGGGCCAAGCTGAGCGCATTGTCCTATGTCGGCAGCATCAACATTTTCGATTCCGACGGCGTGCTGATCAACTCATCGTCGGCATGGCCCGTGCCGCCGATCAACGTCGCGGACCGCCCCTATTTCAAGGCCTTCAGGAGCGACCCGAAATCACCGGACATGCTGATCGAGCCGGTCTACAGCCGGATCACCGGCGCCTGGACCACCGTGATCGCGCGCAAGGTTTCCGGGCCGCAAGGCGAATTTCTCGGCGCCATCGGCAGGGGCATCGAGCCGGCCAATTTCGAAAAGTTCTTCGCAAGCCTTTCGCTCGGAGACGATGCCGCGATCGCGATGTTCCATCGCGACGGGACGCTGCTGGCCCGGTATCCGCACATGGATACGATGATCGGGCAGAATTTCGGCAACGGCCCCTTCTTCCAGGACGTCCTGTCGAAATCCGACCACGGGACCCTGCGTCAGACGAGCCCCCTCGATGGTCAGGACCGGCTGGGAGCGGCGCGCGCGCTGAACGACTTTCCGATCGCGGTGATCGCCACGACGACGGCCTCGGCCGCGCTGGCGGACTGGCGCGCCCAGATCCGGTTTCTGATCCTCGCGGCTGGTCTTGCGATGCTGGTGATCACGGCGATGCTGTATCTCGTCGTACGCAAGCTGTCGCATCAGCACCGGCAGTCGGAACAACGGCTGCGGCTGGAGAAGCTGCGGCTGGATACCGCCGTCAACAACATGACGCAGGGCCTGCTGCTGTTCGATTCGTCGCAGCGGCTCGTCATCTGCAACCATCGCTATATTGAGATGTATGGCCTGTCGGCGCACGTCGTGAAACCGGGCGTCACTTTCCGGGAGGTCATCGCGCATCGCAAGGCTACCGGGACCTTCCTCGGCGACGTCGACCTGTACTGTTCCCGCGTGCTGCGCGACATCGGGCTGCGACAGGCCATGACCATCGAGACACCCGACGGGCGCTCGATCCAGGTCGTCAACGAACCCTTGGCCGACGGCGGATGGGTTGCAACCCACGAGGATATCACCGAGCGCACCCGCGCCGAACAGCGCATCACGCACCTGGCGCTTTACGATGCGCTGACCGATCTGCCGAATCGCGCCCTGTTCCACGAACGGCTGAAGGTGGCGCTGGCGGATATCGCCCCGGGCAAGCAACTGGCGGTCCACTATATCGACATCGATGAATTCAAGAGCGTCAACGACTCGCTCGGCCACCTGATCGGCGACGAATTGCTGAAGTCGGTCGCGGTAAGCCTGAGCCGATGCGTCACGGCTCCCGATTTTGTCGCCCGGCTCGGCGGCGACGAATTCGCCATCGTCCAGACCGCGGTGAAATCCGCCGCGGACGTCACCGAACTCGTCGACCGGGTTTTCGATGCGATCCGGGAGCCGTTCGAATGCCTTGGTCACCAGTTGACCACGGACGCCAGCATCGGCATTGCAATGGCGCCCGAGCACGGCGTCGATCTCGACCAGATTCTCAAGAACGCCGACCTGGCGATGTACGCCGCCAAGTCGGCAGGACGCCGGACCTATCGCTTTTTCGAGCCCGCCATGGACGCCCAGCTCAAGGCGCGCCGCAAGCTGGAACTGGATCTGCGTCAGGCCATCGCCGACGAGGCGCTGGAAGTCTACTACCAGCCCTGTGTCAGCCTCGCCGACAACACCGTCACCGGCTGCGAGGCGCTGGTGCGCTGGCGCCACCCCGAACGCGGCATGGTCTCGCCCGCCGAATTCATTCCGATCGCCGAAGACACCGGCCTGATCGACCAGCTCGGCGAATGGGTGCTGACGACGGCCTGCGCGGAGGCCGCGCAATGGCCCGACGACATCAGCCTCGCGGTCAACGTTTCGCCGGTGCAGTTTCGCAGCGGCACGCTGGCGCTGAAGATCGTCGCGGCGCTGACCGCGTCCGGCCTGCCCGCGAACCGGCTCGAACTGGAAATCACGGAAGCCGTACTCATTCGCGACGACGATGCGGCCCTTGCCATCCTGCATCAGCTTCGCGGCATCGGGGTGAGGATCGCCCTCGACGATTTCGGCACCGGCTATTCCTCGCTGAGCTATCTGCAGCGCTTTCCGTTCGACAAGATCAAGATCGACCGCTGCTTCGTCAACGACATCGCCGAGCCCGGCGGATCGTCCGGCATCGTGCGGGCGGTGGTGAACATCGCCGCCGAACGCCACATGACGACGACGGCGGAGGGTGTCGAGACCCAGCAGCAGCTGGAACTGCTTCGCGCGCTCGGCTGCTCGGAGATGCAGGGCTATCTGTTCAGCCCGCCGAAGCCGGCTGCCGACGTCAGGCAATTGCTGCTGTCTCGCCGCGAGCGGCGGTCGGCACAGCCGAGCCCGGTGCGCAGGCGCCGGCGATTTCCTTCCACCGCCTAGCGCGTGACCTTTCCGGAAAACCGGCAGCCACCCTTCCGGGTCATGCCCTAGTTCGGAACCGTAGCCTTCGGCGCCGGCGGGACATCGGCATTGACCATGACGCCATGCAGGAAGTTGTAGGCGGCGGCCAGCGCCTTGTCGTCCTTCTCGTTGGGCGGAACATAGGACTGCGAGCCCGTGGCCTCCGCGCCTTCCGCCGCGAGGTGGCCGCGCATCGACGCCTCGCCCATCAGTTCGGCACGGCCCTTCAGCTCGTCGGGCACCGTCTGCAGCACTTCGATGTCGGGCTTGACGCCCTGCGCCTGGATGGAATGACCGGACGGGGTAAAGTACCGCGCCGTCGTCAGCGCCAGCGCGCCGTTGCCGCTGCCGAGCGGGATGATGGTCTGCACCGAGCCCTTGCCGAACGAGCGGGTGCCGATCAGGGTGGCGCGCTTGTGATCATGCAACGCGCCGGCCACGATCTCGGAAGCCGAGGCCGAGCCGCCGTTGATCAGGAGCACCAGCGGCTTGCCCTTGGTGAGATCGCCGCCATGCGCGGTGAAGCGCTGGGTTTCCTCCGGGGTGCGGCCCCGCGTCGAGACCACCTCGCCGCGCGCCATGAACGTCGAGGACACCGAAACCGCCTGATCGAGCAGTCCGCCGGGGTTGTTGCGGAGATCGACGACATAGCCGACGAGCTTGTCCTGCGGAATCTGTTTTGAGATATCGGCGATCGCCTTGTGCAGGCCGTCGGTGGTCTGCTCGTTGAACGAGGTGACCCGGATATAGCCGATGTCGCCTTCGGTGTGGAAGGTGACCGGGCGCACGCGGATGATCTCGCGCGTGACGGTGACGTCGATCGGCTTGTCCGCGCCCTTGCGCTGGATCTTGAGGTGGGTCTGCGTATCGACCGGCCCCTTCATCTTGTTGACGGCCTGCTCGAGCGTCAGCCCCTGAACCTGGTCGTTGTCGATCTGGGTGATGAGGTCGCCGGACAGGATTCCGGCCTTCGCCGCCGGCGTGTCGTCCATGGGGGCCACGACCTTGACCAGGCCGTTCTCCATCATGACCTCGATCCCGAGCCCGCCGAACTCGCCGTGGGTCGTCTCCTGCATGTCCTTCCAGGCCTTGTCATTCATGTAACGCGAATGAGGGTCCAGAGCGGTGACCATGCCGTTGATGGCGCCTTCGATCAGCTTGCTGTCGTCGGGCTTTTCGACATAGTCGCCCCGCACCCTCTCGAACACCTCGCCGAACAGGTTGAGCTGCGAATAGGCATCACCGCCCACCGCGGCCCTGGCGATGCCGACCGACAGCGCGCCCTGGGGCAAGGTAACGAGCAAGGTCAGGCAGGCGCCCGCCGCCGCACCGAGGAAAAACAGCATATTCTTGCGCATCGTTCGAAGAACCTTCTCGCTATCAGTTGCCGCCCGCCGCGGACCGGTATTTCAGCGTGTCGCGCTGCGCTGAAACCCCGGCCGGATTTACAATACCTTTCCGGTATCTTTGAGGCCGTTTTGCCAGGTTGACGGCATTGTGCCGAAACCACGCTTGGCGCGGGTGCCGAGCCACCAGCCGAATTGCGGCGGTACGGTGCGAAATGGCCCCTCGATGCCCAGTTTCAAGGCAGCATCCATCGGCCAGTTCGGATTGTTGAGGATTTCGCGCCCCACCGCGATCAAATCGGCTTGTCCGTCCTGCAGGATCTGCTCGGCCTGGTCGCCATGGATGATCAGGCCGACCGCCATGGTCATGATACCGGCATGGCGGCGGACATATTCGGACAGCGGGACCTGGTAGCTGTACTTGATTTCCTTGCCCAGGATCGGCGCCTGGTCGGTGATGCCGCCGGAGGAACAGTCGATGACGTCGACGCCTCGGGGTTTGAGGATCTTCGCCAGCCGCGCGCTCTGCTCCGGTCCCCATCCGGCATTGTCTTCCACCGACAGCCGCACGAACAAAGGCTTGTCGTCGGGCCACTGCGTGCGCACCGCTTCGGTGATCTCGGTGATGAAGCGCATCCGGTTCGGTTCGGAGCCGCCATATTCGTCCGTGCGCTGGTTGGAGCGTTCCGACAGGAACTGATGCACGAGGTAGCCGTGCGCGCCGTGCAGTTCCAGCACGTCGAAGCCGGCCTCGCGGGCGCGCCGCGCCGCGTTGCCCCAGGCCTGCACGAGGTCCTTGACCTCCTGGCGTTGCAGCGCCTGTGGCACCGGCCATTTCTCGCTGTGCGCGATCGCGCTCGGCGCCACCGGCTGCCAGGCGTCCCAGTCCTCGATTTCAGGAGTTCGCTTCAAGGGCCCGTCGCCTTCCCAGGGACGGTTGGCGCGCGCCTTGCGGCCGGAGTGGCCGAGCTGGATTCCCGCGACCGCATTCTGCTGCTTGATGAACTTCACCAACCGCTTCAGCGGCTCGACAAAGGTATCATCCCAGATGCCGAGATCGCCGACGGTGCCACAGCCGCGCCGCTCGACCTTGGTGGACTCGACCACGACGAGGCCGGCGCCGCCGGCCGCGAATCTTCCGGCATTCATCAGATGCCAGTCGGTCGGAAATCCCTTGATCGCGGAATACTGATGCATCGGCGGCACCACGATGCGGTTCTTCAGCTCGACGCCCCGGATGGTGAATGGTGAAAACAGCAGCATTCCGGACATCAGTGATTTCCTCGTTCGGCGGCGGACGGCGTTGTCCCGGCAACCCGCGGGGGCGCGGTCTTCTTGAGCAACGATATACGCGCACGGGCGCCACGGCAAAGCTGGAATACCCCTGGTTTGATGTCAAATTCGTAATGGGGGCATTCGAGGGCAGCGGCCCCGAACCGTCATTGCGAGCGCAGCGAAGCAATCCAGCTTTCTTGCTTGCGGCGCGATGGATTGCTTCGCGGAGCCTGTCATCGGGCGCGCATTCGCGCGACCCGTTGGCTCGCAATGACGATCAAACGCGATTTCGCATTCTCGCGGCGCGACGCGCCCGAGGTGTTGAAAAACCTTCCGCCCAGAGAGGGCGTGGGGAATGCCGGGTGCCCAGTGCACCCGCAGCCTCGTGTGCGCATGGGTAGTGCAAATATGCACACGAGTATTCACAGCGGTCGCACCGGAAATCACCCGGCATCCCCGCACGCAATGGTTTTAACGGTTTCCTCCGCGCTCTCCCCGGTGATCGGGCTTTTTTGTCACCGTCGCTTGCAGCGTCTTAACCGCAAACTTGACGCCAGCGTCGAGGCGTCAGGACCACACGACTTCGCCGTCCGCGACCGTCTACGCCAAAGGCTACGCCGGGCTTGGTACCCGTCCGCCGAAGTTTTGGCGAAGGCGGAGTCTGGCGCTCTCGTCAGACGCACCGCTCGCGTCCACCGCATCCCGCCCCGCGTCTGTGACGATGGCCAGCGCCCCTCGAGTGGGACGGGACGGCGGCGGATATAGAGGTGATTTGGGTCTTCGGAAAATCAGAATATTTTTTCGGAAGGGACTGGACAGGCCCCTCCGAGAACAGCCCGGTGATTTGCCCGTCGGGTTGCGCGTCCGCGCGATGATGGCCATCCCGTCGGTAGCTGGCGTATTGTTATAAAGCAGCGAAACGACGCTATGTGCCATCAGCGGAAGCGAACGGGCTATTCGATCACTTCGTCGGCGCTGACAAGCAATGTCTGCGGCAAAACCACGCCAATTCTCTGCGCCGCTTTCGTATTGATCGACAGGCGGAAATTGGTCGGCTGTCGGAAGGGCATCTCTGCGGGGTTCTGGCCGGATAATATCTGCCCCATCTGAGCGCCTAGCTGCCGAAAAGCATCAACCAAGTCCCGATAATACGCCATGAGCCCTCCGGCCAAGACGAGATCGCGAAAAGGATAGCAGGTCGGGATTCGCGCGCTAGTGGCTAAATCAACCAGAATGCCGCTACGGGACAAGTGCTCTGGTTCATCCGAGACCAGCAGCATATCTGCCTTGGTCCAATCGGTCGATGCGAACGCTTTCTCATAGGCCGCGTCGTTCAAGTCATTCCCGAGGTCGACGCGCACCAGGGAAAGCTTGGACGCTTGTGCCGCCTCTCGGACCATGGCGGCCTGAGGCTGCTTCCATGCCGATGAAGACGCAAGGTAGGCTACTCGCGAAGCCTCGGGCCTAACCTCTCGCAAAAGGCCCAGACGCTTTCCATGAAGCTCGATTCCGGCGTCAACGGTAACACCTGTAACATTTGCGCCCGGTCGTGCGAGACTTGCCGCAAGCCCCCAGGCAACGGGGTCTCCAATGATCGTGACTATTGGAATGCTCTGTGTCGCTGCCTTCAGAGCGAGGGTCATGGGACCGGCAGAGGTCAAGATTGCCTCGGGATTGCTGTTCACAACCGTTCGAGCCAACTCGGGATAGCTGTCCATATGGCCGCCTCCTGAATGGCGATCAACGACCAGATTTTGTCCTTCGGCAAAGCCCAACTCCGCAAGCTCATCGAGAAATGCCCGATAAATTGGATTCGTCCTGAGCTCCGCTACCGGGCGGGAAGGTGCAACAATTGCGATCCGCCTCGGTCTTGACGACGGCTGCGCCCTGGACACGCGGGTCAACAGAACTGAACCGCCGACAAAGCCTCCGATGAACTCCCGTCGCCTCATTCGATCACTTCGTCGGCGCGCGCCAGCATCGAAGGCGGCACGGTGACGCCCAGCTCTTTCGCTGTTTTTAGATTGATCGACAACGGGAATTGAGTCGGGAATTCGATTGGCAAGTCACCGGGGGCAGCACCATGCAGTATTTTGTCCACAAAATATGCCGAACGATGATAGCACCAGCGCAAATCGACCCCATAGCTGATCAATCCGCCTGCGATCACATGCTCACGATACCCGTAAACCGTTGGCATCCGCATCGCCAAGGCCGCTGCGGCGATTTGTGGGCTGTTGACAATGAGCATGCTGGTCTGCAGCACGATCACCACATCGACGCGTTTGTTTGCCAGTTCGCGCAATGCACCTTCGATATCTTCCGGCCGGTTCGTGTCCGCCGCCACGGTCTTGAGACCGGCGGCTCGACCTGCAGCCTCAAGTTCAGGGACTTGGGGTGCTCCTTTTGGGTCCCTCGAATTTGTAAGCAGCCCGACAGTGCCGGCGCCCGGCACTATTTCTCGTGCGAGTTCGATTTGTTTCGCAGGCAATCCCGCAACATAGGGTTCTATTCCGGTGACGTTGCCTCCCGGTCGCGCCTCGCTCACTATCAGGCCAAGGCGAACGGCGTCGGCGAGAGCCGCACAGACAATCGGGATCGTCGAGGTCGCCTTCCTCGCAGCAACCGCGTCCACGGTGGCAAACGCATAGATGACGTCGGGCTTTAGCTGAACGACTTCTTCTGCAATGGCTGGCAAGCGATCCCAATCACCGCCGGCGCTGCGAGCCTGTATGTCGAGATCGCGGTCCAGGACGTAGCCCAGGTCCTGCAGACCCTGCCGAAAAACGTTGCCGAACGATTGGCCTATTTTCGATGGGCCCAAGAAGACCGGAATGCCAATAATCGGACGCTTGGGCGATGTTCCGGCACGCACCAGGCCCGGCCTGATCACCTGTGTCGCCGCCGCACCGCCGAAAATGGTGATGAAATCCCGCCGCCTCATGCTGTCCTCATGGAAGCTTGCCGCGTGCAATAGTCAAAGCCTAGCACTTCGCGCCTGGCTGGCGAGGAACAAATGACATCAACCACCTCGGACGCGATGTCTCAGACGGGTCAAACGCTACCGGGTCGAGACAACAGCCAGCACCAAATTAGGGGCATTGACGGCAACGCCACAGGCCATAACAGGTCAATGGCGCTGCCCGATCGGCGACCGCGCCATGCGCTTCCCCATTCGCAGAGTACCGGCGGGCACGGCCCATCGTAACCGTCGGCGTCGAAATCTGTCAGGCTCTGGATCGCGCCCTTCGGCAATGACGTCGTGGCTGAGGGAATGTTGAACACGACCCAGTGCCACCAGCTGCTGCCGGTCGGCGCATCCGCAGCCATGGCAATTTTCGGGATGGCGCGGTAGCCCGGGACGCGATAGCGAAAGGCAAAGCACCCCCGCGGAGGACACAATGAACGAAGCGACCCGCATCCCGCCCCGACCAGCGCGCTACGGTGCCCGACTTCATGGGGGACATATGCGTATTTTGGCGATCATACTCGCCGCCGTTTTGATCAGTGGCACGGCAACCCTCGCTGTCGCTCAGCATCAACACAGCCATGATATGTCCGCCCCCAGCGCGCCAGACGCCCGGGAATTCGTGAAATTTCCTCCTGTGTTGGTTGAGGAAACGCTGGCTAACATGCGTGACCATCTCCAGACCCTACAGGAGATTCAATTGCAACTCGGCACGGGGCATCCGGACATCGCCGCCAAGCTTGCGGAAACGCGGCTTGGAATGTCGTCGCTGGGGCTGCACGGCGCTGCGGAAGTTTCCAAATATATGCCGCAGGGGATGCAGGACGCCGGCACAGCGATGCACCGCGCTGCCAGCCGGTTTGCCCTGACCGCCCAGGATGCGAGCGTCACCGGCGATCTTAAGCCGGTATTTGCGGGGCTTGCTGAAATAACGGCTCAATGCGTGGGTTGTCACGCAGGCTACCGGCTAAAATAGCACGACCAGACGCTGGCATGAGCCTCGGTCTTCCGGAACCAACGCTTACCGATCAATCCACCTTTGCCCGCCCGCTTTCTCCCAGGAAGTCAGACCTGCTCAGCACGACGAAAGGTGCTGAATTGGAATCGTTGAACGGCGCCCCAAGGTGTCGCGTGGTCGTGGCGCCGGGTATCGATCAGAACGAAGTCGCTTCCGAGGATCGCGGCCAGAGTGGTCGCGTCATGGCGCACGATCGGCAGACCGCTGCATCGCTCCGGCCCGTCCGGAGCGAAGGTCCCAATGATGACGTATCCCCCTGGCCTGAGAGCCTTCTTGAGCCGATCGACGTAAGCCGATTGATCAGCTTGATCGGTCAAGAAGTGGAATGCAGCGCGGTCATGCCACAAATCGTACGTCTGTGTCGGCTCCCATTTGGTGACGTCAGCGATCACCCATTGGACGTGGGCGCCGCGGTCGCCGAGACGTTTCCTCGCGGCGGCAAGCGCGGCTTCGGAAAGATCCAGAACGGTGAGCCGGCGGAATTTTCGGGTTAAGAGATCGTCGACAAGACGCGACGCTCCGCCGCCGATATCGATGATCGCGGCGTCCTCGGACAGACCTGTCAACGCAATCAGGTCGAGGGATGGCGCGGGATTCTCCTGAAACCAGCTCACCTCTTTCTCGCCCTTGGTCGTATAGACATTTTCCCAATGGGCTTGCCGGGCTATATCGCTCATGAACGAGGTCCTTCAATCCAAGATGGCGCCAGGTCGGCTAGAAATGGTGATGCCTCCGATACTTGACAATGACAGCGAGCGAAGCCGGCAAAACGCATCCCTGCACCCACTAATACCAGCCATGGCCAATTTCAGGATGGCGCGCAGGCCCGGGACGCGATAGCCAGAGCAAAAGCAATCAGGCATCCCCGGGGGAGGACATGATGAACGAAGCGACCCGCATCCCGCAGCAATCGGTCGAACTCGGCGCCAGCGGCGAGGAATTCCAGAACCTGCACGAATTGATCAGTCGGGCGCGCGCCAACCTCAACCAGAACTCGTGGGACTACATCGTCGGCGCCGCCGAGACCGAGACCACGATGCGGCGCAACCGCCTGGCGCTCGACGAGATCGCGTTCCGGCCGCGCGTGCTGCGCAACGTCGCCAGGGTCGATGCTTCCGTCGAGCAATTCGGCCGCAGGATGCGGCTGCCGGTGGTAATCGCGCCGGTCGGCGCGCTCGAACTGTTCGAGCCCGGTGCGGCGGCAAGCGTCGCGCGCGCCGCCGGCGGCTTCGGCGCCGCCCACATGCTGAGCTCGGTGTCGGAACCCGGCCTGGAAAAAACCGCCGAGGCAGCACCCGATGCGCTGCGGATGTACCAGCTCTATGTCCGCGGCGGCGACGCCTTTGTCGAGGACTGCGTCAGCCGCGCGGTCGCCAACGGCTACAGCGCGTTCTGCCTGACCGTCGACACCGCCCATTACAGCCGCCGGGAACGCGACATCGCCAAACGCTACGTTCGCGCCAGCCGCGTCCGCGCCACCGGCGGTGACTTCCAGAAGGGGCTGGAATGGCGCACGGTGAAACTGATCAAGGACAGGTTCAAAATACCGCTGGTCATCAAGGGCATCGCCACCGCAGAAGACGCGCAGATCGCGATCGATCACGGCGTCGACTGGATCTACGTGTCGAACCATGGCGGCCGCCAGCTCGACCACGGCCGCGGTGCCATGCATGTGTTGCCCGAGATCGTCGACGCGGTGGCCGGCCGCGCCAAAATCATGGTCGATGGCGGCTTCTCGCGCGGCAGCGACATCGTCAAGGCGATCGCGATGGGCGCCGATCTCGTCGGCATCGGCCGCCTGCAATGCTTTGCGCTGGCGGCCAAGGGCGAGGAAGGCGTGCGGCGCATGCTCGATCTGTTGGAGGACGAAGTGATCCGCTGCCTCGGCCTGCTCGGCGTGCGGAATTTCGGCGAGCTCGACAAGGCCTATCTGCACCAGGCCACGCCGACCAACCTGCCGCATGTCTTCAGCGCGTTCCCGCTGCTGGATATCGAGCCGTACCGCTACTGAGGGAGTGGAGAATCCTCGCCGCGATCTCTCCGATCTCGGCGGGCGATTTGACACGCTGAAAAACGCCAGCGGCGGCGCTTTTCCTGCTTCTTGCGCCAACCGGGCGGATAAGCGCGCCGAAACGTCAATAGCGGTTGGGAATCGGCTCACCGGCGCTCAGACCCTCGGTAGCAGCCTTAGGCCGCCGCTGCGCCTTGGGAATCTTCGGCAAGTCGATGTCGACCTTCTTGTATGGGATACTGTCGAGCAGATGCCGGATCAGGTTTAGCCGGGCGCAGCGCTTGTTGTCGGCCGGGACTATGTGCCAAGGCGCCCATGATGAGTGGGTGGCCTCGATCATGCGCTGGTAGGCCGCCGTGTAATCCCACCAGCGCCGCACGGATTCAGTGTCCATCGGACTCAGCTTCCAGTGTTTCACCGGGTCTTTGATCCGGGCCTCGAACCGGCGCCGCTGCTCGTCCTGGCTGACATCGAGAAAGTACTTGCGCAGCATGATGCCGTTGTTGACGATCATTTCCCGCTCGACCACGGGGACCATCGTCAGGAACCGCTCGTACTCCTCGTCGGTGCAAAAGCCCATCACTCGCTCGACCCCGGCCCGGTTGTACCATGAGCGGTCGAACAGGACGATCTCGCCGGCCGCCGGAAATTGCGCGACGTAGCGCTGAATGAAAACCTGGGTCTTCTCGCGGTCGGATGGGGCGGGCAGCGCCACGTGGCGGTAGATGCGCGGGCTGGTGCGCGCAGTGATCCGGCTGATCACGCCGCCCTTGCCCGCGGTGTCCCGGCCTTCGAAGACCACAATGACGCGTGCCCCCTTGTCTTTGACCCAAGTCTGCAGCCGGGTCAGCTCGACCTGAAGCTTCGCGAGCTCCTTCTCGAATTTCTTGCGGCCCAGCTTGCCAGGCTCGGCCGCTGCCTCAGTTGCTTCATGCTTCTTCTGCCTATCCTTCAACATCTGGCAACCTCCCGGGAGCTATCATTGAATTCGATCATGCTACACTCGCGCCGCAGGACGTTTCAAATCGTTGCTCGTTAGCAGACTGTCGAGTGTCTCAGTACGGTCGAGCGCACCAACCTTCTCTTCGATACTCTCGGCACGCAACAGATCGCGCGCCCATCCATGGGCACCAACGACGCGCAGCGCGATGCCGCGACCGCTAAGCTCGGCGTGAAGCTCGCGCAGCATGCGGGAGCCAGCGAGATCAATGTAAGGCGCGGCGGAAAGGTCGCAGACAGCCAGGCGGACGGGGGGATCAGCCGCGTATAGCCGGTCCAAGACCGAGTCCAGGACAGAGTCCGCATTGACGTAAATCAGCGATGCCTCGGGACGAAAGGCGATGACGCCGGCCAGTGGCTCGTTCTCGGGATGACGGTCAAGGTCGGAATAGCTGTTGGTGCCGGGCACGCGGCCAAGAAACGCAACATGTGGGCGCGATACCCGGGCGAGCAGCAATAAGATCGAGGCCAGTGCGGCAAGCAGGATGCCCTGAAGTATTCCAAGAAACAGCACGCCGAGGAGCGCGAGGGCTGCGGCCAGGAAATCCAAACGGCTCACGCGCAGCATCCGGAGCAGTGCCGGAAAATCCAGGAGCCCATACACCGCAGTAAGTACCACGGCGGCCAGCACCGCCTTCGGGAGATTTTCCAGCAGGCCGGTCAGAAAGAGCAGGCAAAGCGAAAGCGTCACCGACGCAAAGACAAGCGCCAGCGATGTGCGAGCGCCAGCCTTGTCGTTCACGGCCGATTGCGACAGTCCGCCGGCCACGGGGTAGCCATGCCCCATCGCCGCCGCGAGATTGGCTGCTCCGATGCCCAGAAGCTCTTGCCTGGAATCCAACGCGTATCCGTGCTTCGCAGCGAAGGTGCGGGCGGCGGATACCCCTTCGATATAGGCTAGCAGGAGGCAGCCGGCGGCCAAGGGAACGATTCCCTCGACGTCCCTCAACCTGAGGGCCGGGCCCTCCAGGGTGGGCAAGCCCGCCGGAATGTCGCCTGTTATTGGCACTCCACGCGCAGGAAGCCCTAGTAGGGTAGCGGCGATGATCGCCAGCACGACGACCCCGAGCGCGATCGGCTTTCCAGGCAGCAAGCGTTCGCCGATTATGATCAGCCCTATCGCGATGACGCCGACGACAAGAACAAGGTACTGCATCTGACCGAGCTGTCCGGCGAGCAGAAACGCGCGTTCGAAAAAATTATGACCCCCGCCTTTCACGCCAAACAGGCTCGGCAATTGGGTCATGGCGATGGTCAAGCCCGCACCGGCCTTGAAGCCCACGAGGATGCTGTCGCTGATCAATTTTACCAGCACGCTCAGCCGCAACAGCCAGGCAAGCAGGCTGAGCCCCGCCACGGTAAAGGCAGCGAGACTGGCAATCTGCGCGTAACGTTGCACGTCTCCGCCGGCCATTTCGCCGACTGTTCCGGCAATCATGAGGGAAATGGCGGAAGTGGGCCCGATCGCAAGCTGACGCGAGGATCCGAACAGGGCATAGCCCAGACCCCCAAGCAGATAGCCATAGATGCCAACCTGCGGGGGCAAGCCTGCCAAGCCGGCATATGCAAGGGAAACCGGGATCGCATAGGCCGCCAAGGTTATTCCGGCGACGATATCGCCGGGCAGCCAGGAAGGCCGATACTCATGCAGCCAATCGGCTGGTGGAAACAACCGGAGCCAGTTGGCTGCTCTTCGCTGTCTTGTTGGCTCCGCCATGCAAGGCCCCCGACGCAATCAGCCGCCGTTTCAATATCGAGCGCGCCAGCAAGTTCGCTTGATCCACATCAAGGCGGGACTGCTTCGAGGAAGCTCCAATCATTTTCCGCAACGCAGCATCGCGGGATCAACACGCCAAGCAAGTTGCCAAGTCGTCGGCATCCGTCAGCGCGAACCGTCGTGGTAGGCGCTCCCGTCCATCCGTTATGGCTTACCCACCGGGTAAGGTGCCGCGAGCCGAACTGATTTACAATCGAGTGTCTAATTCAAGTGGTGCGCCAGGCAGCAGAGCGAATATTGAATGGCTCGTCGTGCCTTTTTTGATTCTGGCTCCGCGACCAGAACTACCCGAAACGGCGGCGGCCGATGACCACGGCTCGGTCCGTCGGGCCACGCTGGCCTTTGCTCACGAAAGCTTCCTGAACAGATAGACTTCGCCCAGACTGCCCTGGTCGCGCTTGCGTTCGATCTTGCCTTCGCGCATCAGGCGGGTCAGCCGCGCGCGGGTCCGGCCCTCATCGGTGCCGATCAGCCGCGAAGTCTGCGTGACGGTCAGCCACGTGTCGGCGGGCATCTTCTCGAGGATGATGGCCTCGACGCGACGGGCGTTGATGCCTTGCGGTGCGTTGATGGCACGCTCGCTGACTTTCATCGAGCCGTCTCCCTGAAGGCGCGCTCCCTGGGCGCGACCCTGTATCGGCGGCGCGCCGTGGGCGCGTCGTGGTGGCAACTAGGACCCGCTGTCCTGGGGTGGCGCACGTTTCACCCTCCTTGCTTTCTGCGTGCTGTCCATCGCGATCTTTTCGATGAGTTCGTTGCAGGTCTTGCGCACTTCCGCCGTCACCTGCGAACAATCCTCGATCTCCAGGAAGATGCGCTTGGCCTCCACGCGGTAGCGCGCCGCGGTCTCCTTCATCTCTTCGGTCACGGCGAGCGCATCGCGCACCATGGCCTCACATTGCCTGACGCGCTCGATCAGCTCCGCGCCCATGGCCTCGATTTCCCTCGCCGCCGATTCGTATTCGCGGACAACGGCCTCGGCGGAGAGCTTGCCGATCTCGGTAGCCCCATCGCGATGTTCGACATAATCCGGCATCGACAGGGCCGGGGCACGTACCGCCGGCGGCGCAAAGTCGCTGGGTTGTCCTTCACGAAGCGGCGGCCGGTTGCGAATTTCCGCTTCGATCTCGCGCTCGAGATTCATCGTGTTAAATATTGGCGGCCTTTTTGACTGGCTCATATTCCAATGCTCCTGGGTTGAAAAGGCTGACGTACAAGCGATTAGCCATTTCCGAAATGCCTCCGAAATGCAGATGCATGAATCGATGATGCTCTTGGCCGCCGCGCAAGCGGTTTCACGGGTTAAGCTTGTTAGTTAAGCTTGATGTCCGCGCTGCGGGTTAATTCTGGAACCGCCAAGGGTCGCGCGGCGGACATACACATTGGCAGCGCATGGGTGCGCGCGAATGCGCCCGATCGGCAAAGCCTAAGGGAGATCCCATGTTCCAGATATTATGCGTCCTGGCAGCGACGATCGCCTATGGAACGGCGACCGGACATTGTGAGGGCTCTCAGGCCGGTCTGACCACGGTCACGTTTCAATCTTCCAGCTACAGCGACATGCGCCAGCTTCTGGCGCGAGAGCCTGCCGGCACGGTGTCGGTCAAGGCCAGTCTCGGCTTTCCCGAACAAATGAAGGAAAAATACCCGGCCATCATCGTCGTTCACTCCCTCGCCGGTTATCGTGATACCAACGAAGGCTATGTTGCGGCCGAATTGCGCAAGGCCGGCTTTGCCACATTGACCTATGACAGTTTTGCGGCGCGTGGCACCACCGGCACGGCCCTGCAGGGATCACCGGGCTATCTGCCGCCTGGCATTGCGGACGCCTACGCCGCGCTCCGGTGGCTTGCGGGCGAACCCCGGATCGACGCCGACCACATTGCCATCATCGGCTTCTCCTACGGCGGCGAGATCGCGCATCTCGCGGCATTGGAGACGATGCGATCGGCGCTCAATCCGGGGCCTGGCCGGTTCGCCGCTCACGTCGCGTTCTATCCCGGCGGGAATTTTGCCGCGGTCGCCGAAACGAACGCCTATACCGGCGCGCCGGTGCTGATGCTGCTCGGCGGGAAAGACGAGAATCTGCCGGTGACCAAGATCGAGAATTATCTGGCCTACGCGCGCGCCGCGGGCGCTCCGGCCCCGATCGAAACCGTGATCTACCCGGGCGCGGCTCATGCGTGGACCTTTTCCGACCTCGGCACCGCGCGTTTCTACCCGGACTTCGTCAGCACCAAGAAATGTCCGCTCATCCTGCTCGGGCCGAAGGGGCCGGCGTTGCTCATCGACGGCGAGGCGAAGCCGTTCGACCCGGCCGCCTTCGCTGCGTGCGTCGCCGCAGCGCCCGGTTATTCCATGGGATTTGATGCGGCGGTTCGCGCCCAGTCGATCACGGACGCGCTGCGGTTTCTTCAGCGAAGCCTGCAACCGTAGCTGCAATCGCGCGGCGGAAAGGACGAATTTGAAAACCCACAAGTGATTGTAATGCCTACCCGTTTGCGATAGACACGGCCCTCTTCGCCGGTGGGGGCTAATCCCATCCGATGCAAGGCCCGGGCTGCTCCGCTTCGCCCACGCGGATCCCCAACGGAAATCTTCAAAAGCAAATTCTGGCACAGTGAGTGAAAGAGAGAGCATGGCGCGCAACATTCTGATCCTTGGAGCCTCGTACGGCTCCTTGCTGGGGACAAAGCTGCTGATGGCGGGTCACAACGTGACCCTGGTTTGCCGGAACAAGACCGCGGACCTCATCAATCGCGACGGCACCGAAGTTCGCATCAAGCTGCGTGACGAGGCGGTGCACCGGGCGATCTTCTCGCGCGACCTGCCCGGGAAGCTCGACGCGGTTACGCCGCGTGACGTCGACGTTTCCCGCTATGACATGGTTGGCCTTGCCATGCAGGAACCGCAATACGCCAACCATACGGTCCGGGTGCTGATGGTCAAAATCGCCGAGGCGAGGCTGCCCTGCCTTTCGATCATGAACATGCCGCCTTTGCCCTATCTCAAGCGGATCCCGGCACTGGCGAACATGGATCTCGAGGAGGCCTATACCAATGCCCAGGTGTGGGAACGGTTCAAGCCGGGGCTGGTGACGCTGTGCTCGCCCGATCCGCAGGCGTTCCGTCCACCGGAAGAAGCGGCGAACGTCCTTCATGTCGGCCTGCCCACGAACTTCAAGGCGGCGATCTTTGAAGATGAGAAACACAACAAGGTGCTTCGGGAACTGGAGGCGGACATCGACGCGGTGACGCTGGATGGCCATGACGTTCCCGTAAAACTCAAGGTGTTCGACTCGCTGTTCGTGCCGCTGGCGAAATGGTCGATGCTGCTGACCGGGAATTACCGCTGCATCACCCCGCACGAGCCGCAGTCGATCCGCGACGCCGTGCACACTGACCTGAAGCTTTCGCAGTCGATCTATGACGATGTGGACGCCCTCGCCCGGCGTCTGGGCGCCGATCCGGCGGATCAGGTTCCGTTCGAGAAATATGCCAAGGCGGCGCAAAGCCTTCTCAAGCCGTCGTCGGCGGCCCGCGCGGTAGCCAGTGGCGCGCCTTTCATCGAGCGTGTCGACTTGCTGGTGAAGTTGATCTCGCATCAGCTTGGCCTGCCCAATACCGAGATCGACCGCACGGTCGAGATCGTGGATCAGAAACTGAACGAGCGGATCGTGGCGGGCGGATCCGGCTCGGCGTAACCGTGTCAACCGGCGGCGCGGAGATTCCGGATTGGCAGCTTCGTGCCATCCGGCGGCGGTGCCGGCGGTTGGCGGGCAGTTTCGACATCAGCACCGGGCGGACAGCGGCCAGTCGCGCGAAAGAAAACCCGCCCTCTGCACTTTTCATCCCGCTTTTTTTTAGTATAGGCTCCGGAACGACGGCGCGGCGAAGTACCGCGACCGCATTTTCTGGGAGGAAGGCATGACTGTGTTCAGGTCGACGGCTGCTCTCATGTTGGCGCTTGCCGCGACATTCGCAACGCCCGCATTCGCACAAAAGAAATACGACATCGGCGCAAGCGACACGGAAATCAAGATCGGTCAGACCATCCCTCTCAGTGGACCGGCTTCCGCCTACGGCAGCATCGGCAAGGTGCAGGCCGCCTACGTCCACATGATCAACGAGCAGGGCGGGGTGAACGGGCGCAAAATCAACCTCATCCAGTACGACGACGCCTACAATCCGCCGAAGACGGTCGAGCAGGTGCGCAAGCTGGTCGAAAGCGACGAGGTTCTTACCACCTTCCAGATCATCGGCACGCCACCGAATGCCGCGGTCCAGAAATATCTGAACGAGAAGAAAGTTCCGCAGCTTCTGGCTTCGACTGGTGCGACGCGCTTCACCGATCCGAAGAATTTCCCATGGACGATCGCTTTCAACCCCAACTACCAGTCGGAAGCGCATATCTACGCACGATACATTCTTGCCAACTATCCGAACGCGAAGATCGGCATTCTCTATCAGAACGACGACCTCGGAAAAGACTACGTCAAGGGGCTCAAGGACGCGCTTGGAGCAAAGGCTTCGACCATGATCGTCGCCGAGAAGTCCTACGAATTGTCCGATCCGACCGTCGACTCGCAGATGGTGACGCTGAAATCTTCCGGCGCCGACCTGTTCTATAATATCACGACGCCGAAATTCGGCGCGCAGGCGATCAAGAAAGCTGCCGAACTCGCCTGGAAGCCCGTCCATATTCTCGATATCAACGCGACGCCGGTCAGCCAGACGCTGGTTCCGGCCGGCCTCGAGAACGCCAAGGGCATCATTTCGGTCAATTACGGCAAGGACCCGCTCGACCCGCAATGGGCCGGCGACGAGGGCATGAAGCGTTACAAGGCTTTCATGGCGAAATATGCCCCGGCCGAGGACGCCAACAGCGGCATCGCGACTTACGGCTACTCCACCGCGGCGCTGCTGGTACACATCCTCAAGCAGTGCGGCGACGATCTCACGCGAGCCAATATCATGAAGCAGGCGACGAACATCAAGGACTACGCCGCCGACCTCGCGCTGCCGGGCATGACGATCTCCACCGAACCGGATGACTGGCGCATCAACAAGCAATTCCAGATGATGAAATTCGACGGCCAGCGCTGGGTTCTGTTTGGGCCGATCCTGACGGACGAGTTCAAGACGAACTGAACGATCCGGGTTCGACGCGATCAAATCAAATTCGGGGCTGTTGTCGCGGGGATAACGGCCGCTCTTGAATGACCGTCTGATTCAAAAGTTCGATCTGACAGCCCCGAAAGCTTCCTTCCGCCCTGCCCCCGAAAACGGGACCCGGAGCGGTCATCGCGCCATGTCCGGCAAGCGCCCGTCTTCGGACATGGGCTTTCGGACGTTGCTTCAGCCTCACGCCTCGACGGCAGCCCCAGTCAGCAACCTCGCAAACTCTTCGTCGCCGATCTCGGTTTGCGCGATAAGGACGCTGCATTGAACATGCTTCACCAGGTATGTTCCGACGGAGCTGAACCACCACCGCGCCAGCGGTCCGTCGGGACGATGGCCGACGACGACGAGGTTTGCGCCGATCTCCCTGGCGACCGCGGCGATCTCGCGGCCGGCCTCTCCCATGCCGAGCCGCGCCGTCGGCGAGAACCCCATGGCCTTGAGCCGCTCCACGCCTTCCGCCAGGATCTTGTTGTAGATTTCGGCCTGTTCGGTGATCGGAATGGCAAGCCCGCCCTCCAGGGTTCCGGTGCCGGCCGAAACTTCCACGACCGCCAGCAGGAAGACCTGGGCGCCGCAGAGTTGCGCTATTCTCGCCCCCTCCCGCAGCGCCCGCCGTCCCTCGATCGAGCCGTCATAGGCGAGAAGAACTTTCCTGTACAAGAAATCCTCCCTTCGCGTTCGGGTGCTTCAGATCGAAGTCTAGCACTCAATCCCTGAATGCAGTTACCGGCATTTTGCGCGATCTCAAGGTTTGAGGTTGCATCCCCATGGAATCACGACAGGCGTCTTACCGTCTGACCCAAAGCGGTCGATCAATTCGGACATAGGCGCCTAGCCTGTCATGCCCGGCCTTATACCGGGCATCCAGCCGCCGCAGGTCAGCGGCCGACCCGCGCCTGAAGGTGCGCGGGATAGCGGTCCCCCTGCACCTTCACCCTGGACAGGACGGCCTCGATTTCACGGAGGTCGCCGGACGTCAGTTCGACGGCCGCTGCTCCGACGTTCTCTTCCAGACGGTTGAGCTTCGTGGTGCCCGGGATCGGGACGATCCACGGCTTTTGCGCCAGCAGCCAGGCGAGCGCGATCTGGGCGGGCGTCACCTTTTTCCGGGCCGCGATCTCGCCGAGCAGATCGACCAACGACTGGTTGGCTTTTCGCGCCTCCGGCGTGAAGCGCGGAACGACATTGCGAAAATCGGTGCTGTCAAATTTCGTGTTCGCGCTGATGGCGCCGGTGAGGAATCCCTTGCCCAGGGGGCTGAAGGGGACAAAGCCGATGCCAAGCTCCTCGAGCGTCGGCAGGATTTCCTTTTCAGGCTCTCTCCACCACATTGAATACTCGCTCTGCAGCGCTGTAACGGGTTGCACGGCGTGCGCACGGCGGATGGTCTGCACGCCGGCTTCGGAGAGACCGAAATGCCTGACCTTGCCTTCCCTGATCAGGTCCTTCACCGCGCCGGCTACGTCCTCGATCGGCACCTCCGGATCGACGCGGTGCTGATAGAACAGGTCGATGACGCCGGTCTTCAAGCGCTTGAGCGCGGCTTCGGCGACCTCCTTGATGTGCGCCGGCTTGCTGTTGAGCCCAGCCTCCACCTTGCCGGATTCAAAACCGAACTTCGTGGCGATCACGACCTGCTCGCGAAAGGGCGCGAGAGCCTCGCCCAGCAGTTCCTCATTCGCGAACGGGCCGTAGGCCTCGGCGGTATCGAAGAAGGTGACGCCGCGTTCGAACGCCGACCGGATCAGCGTGATCGCCTGTTGCCTGTCCATCGCCGGGCCGTAACCATAGCTGAGCCCCATGCAACCGAGTCCGATGGCCGAGACCTCCAGACCGCTCTTGCCGAGTTTGCGCTTCTGCATTGTTTGTTCTCCTTTGTAGTCGAACGGCCATCAGGCCTTTGCCGGATATTGCTCGTCGCTGACCTGCTCCATCCAATCGACGGGGCTGCCGTTCAGCGCTTCCTGAATGGCGATGTGCGTCATCGCCGTCGCGCGCGTGGCGCCGTGCCAGTGCTTCTCGCCCGGCTCGAACCACACGACGTCGCCCGGCCGGATGTCTTCGACGGGGCCGCCCCGCCGCTGGACCCAGCCGGCGCCGGAGATCACGATCAGGGTCTGGCCGAGCGGGTGGGTATGCCAGGCGGTGCGCGCTCCCGGCTCGAAGGTGACGCTGGCGCCGCGAACGCGCGCCGGTTCGGGCGCCTCGAACAATGGGTCGATGCGCACTGCTCCCGTGAAATACTCCGCTGGTCCTTTTACGGAGGGCCGTGAACCGCTTCGCTTGATCTCCATGACCGCGCCTCCAGGTTTCAAAAGCAGCTCGCCGGCTGCCGCTGGTCGTAACTTAGGGATCGCCGGACTGCCCGATTAGGAGGTATAATCAGCATGGACTTATTAGCTGAATTCATGAATGGCCCGCCAACCGATCGATGACCTCATAGCCTTCCTTGCCGTGACGAGAGAACGCAGCTTCACCAGGGCCGCCGCACAGCTCGGCGTCTCGCAATCCGCGCTGAGCCACACCATTCGCGGACTCGAAGAGCAGATCGGCTTGCGGTTATTGACCCGCACCACCCGCAGCGTCGCACCGACGGAGGCCGGCGAGCGCCTGGTGCGCACGGTGGGGCCGAGGCTGGAAGAGATTCACGCGGAACTCGCCGCCTTGACGGAGTTGCGGGAGAAACCCGCCGGTACCCTTCGCATCACGGCAGGCGAACACTCTGCCGAAACCATTCTCTGGCCGGCGTTGGCAAAACTGTTGCCGCGCTATCCCGACATCAAGGTGGAACTCGTCATCGATTACGGCCTGACCGACATTGTCGCGGAGCGCTACGACGCCGGCGTCCGTCTGGGCGAGCAGGTCGCCAAGGACATGATCGCCGTGCGCATCGGACCAGATTTCCGCATGGCGGTTGTCGGCGCGCCCGCCTACTTCGCGAGACGGCCGAGGCCGAAGACGCCGCAGGACCTCACAGCCCACGACTGCATCAACATCCGCCTGCCGACCTACGGCGGAATCTATGCCTGGGAATTCGAGAAGCGCGGGCGTGGCCTGAAGGTTCGGGTGGAAGGACAGCTGGTGTTCAACAACATCGCGCTGAGACTGAAGGCGGCGCTGGCCGGGCTGGGGCTCGCCTATTTGCCCGAGGACCAGGTGGAAAGGCACGTCGCCGACGGGCGCCTCGTCCGGGTACTCGCGGACTGGTGCCCGCCATTTTCCGGCTATCACCTCTACTATCCGAGCCGCCGCCATCCGGCGCCCGCCTTCGCCCTGTTGGTCGAGGCGCTCCGCTACCGGCGTTGATTTGCTGCTCGGCGCCGATGGTTTGCGCCAGAGCTGCGATCGGTTCGCCGTTGCCCGCCTCCCCCGTTTTTCGTACACCGCCGCGATGACAACATCCCTGCTCGCTCCCGGATCCGCCGACGCGCTGCTGTTCGATCTCGGCCGCGTCGTGCTCGACATCGACTTCAGCAAGACGCTGGCATGCTGGGCCGGCCACGCCGGCCGCGATCCCCGTGAATTCTTGGGGCGATTTTCCTCGCGCGACGAGTTCTATCTGCGCCATGAGACCGGCGAGATCAGCGACGCCGAGTTCTTTGCGGGCTTG
The DNA here is from genome assembly GCA_963831585.1 of uncultured Alphaproteobacteria bacterium. Lineage (GTDB taxonomy): Bacteria > Pseudomonadota > Alphaproteobacteria > Rhizobiales > Xanthobacteraceae > Bradyrhizobium. Next base: position 151,136 of record CAWHRA010000021.1, read on the forward strand.
CGCGCCTGGCTCGGCATCGGCATCTCGGACGCCCAATTCCTCGAGGGATGGAATGCGATCTTCGCCGGCGAAATGCCTGGAATCGCCGAACAGCTCGCGCGCGCGGCAAGACATCTGCCGCTCTACGCCTTCTCCAATACCAACGCCGCCCATGTCGAACATTTCTCGGCCGCCTATGGCGATCTGCTCGGCCATTTCCGCGAGCTGTTCCTGTCCTCGACTATCGGACTACGGAAGCCGGACGCCGAGGCCTTCGATCACGTGGTGAAAGCGATCGGGGTGCCGGCCGAACGCATCGTGTTCTTCGACGATCTGGCCGAGAACATCGAAGGTGCCCGCGCCCGCGGCCTCCTCGCGGTTCACGTGACCTCGCCCGGCGACGTCGCCGCGGCGCTGTCCGCGCTCGGGATCTAGGCCGAACGCATGGTTGCCCGGGCTCAGGCGCCCGCTGTTCGCTTATCTTGGGCCAGGCTCCGGTGCACCGCGGCAAAGTGGCGAGCCGCGGAGCAGCGCCCGGTATGGTTAAGGATTGTTTAGGAATCAGTCATAAACATCGGAGCCGCTACTTCTCGAGAGCGGGCCGATACGCATTAATGAGCCTGACATTTTAAGCCGCAAGATCCGTGAGCTGAAGGACTGGCAGACGGCAGCCTGGCGGCGGATTGCCGATCCCATGCTGACGACATTTGAGCGCCGCGAAATTCGCAACCATCTCAGGGACAGCGAATTCGAGCTGCGCCACTATCTGGGCATGATGTCCGAGCAGCTCGGCTTCCGCCCAGCGCCGGTGGAAAAAGTCGGCGACAGCATGGCAAAACTTCAATTCCGGCTTCTTGCCTAGGGGATTGCGTGCGATGCCGGGCGGTTCCCGGCGCAATCCGCCGGGGCACGATCGGCTTGCCCCATAATTGCGGAAGTGAGAAGCGGTCGCAGCGATCGCTCTTCTGCGCATCCGTCCCGGCAAGCCTTTTGCCTCCTCGCGTGGTCTCCGTTAGAAGGCACGCAACGATCCCCGCGCGGCCAGCTCCTGCCAGCCCCGGGTCGAGGAGATACGCCGTGGCCCTGATGCCAGTAACCGAGGCGCTTGCAGCCGTTCTCGCGGGCGCCGAACCGCTGCCCGAGGAAATGGCCGCGCTGGACGCGGCCTTTCACCGCGTGCTGGCGCGCGACGTTCCGGCGCTGCGGACCCAGCCGCCGCAGGCGATGTCGGCGATGGACGGCTATGCGGTGCGCGCGGCGGACGCCTCGGCGGCCGGAACGCGTCTCAAGCTGATCGGCGAGGTCGCGGCCGGCCGGCCGTTCGACAAGCCGCTCGGGGTCGGCGAAACAGCGCGGATCTTCACCGGCGGCGTGATCCCCGAGGGCGCGGACGCCGTCGTGATCCAGGAGGACACCCTGGCCGATGGAGGCTACGTCACCATCACCGAAGCCGCGCGGCCGGGCCGGCATGTCCGCCCGGCGGGAATCGACTTTCGCGAGGGCGACGTGCTGCTGGCCGCTGGTATCAGCCTCGCCGACCGCGATCTGTCGCTGGCGGCCGGCATGAACTATCCGGCCTTGCCGGTGCGGCGCCGGCCCAGGGTCGCGCTGCTCGCCACCGGCGACGAGCTGGTGATGCCCGGCACAACGCCCGGCCCCGGGCAGATCGTCTATTCCAACGGCTACGCGCTGCGGGCGCTGGCGCGCCACGAGGGCGCCGACATCCTCGATCTAGGCATTGCCGCCGACACGCTGGAAGCCACCGTGGCCGGCATCCGCCGCGGCCGCGAGGCCGGCGCCAATATCCTGGTCACGACCGGCGGTGCCTCGGTCGGCGACCACGACCTCGTCAAACGGTCGCTAGAGGCCGAGGGCGTCACCATGGCGTTCTGGAAGATTGCAATGCGGCCGGGCAAGCCGATGATGCACGGACGGCTGGGCGGGATGCGGGTGATCGGCCTGCCGGGCAATCCCGTGTCGTCTTATGTCTGCGGTTTCCTGTTCTTGGTGCCCTTGATTCGCGCTTTGTCCGGGCGTTCGGCGGTCCACCATCCCCATGAGACCGCGCTGCTGGGACGCGATGTCGGCGCCAATGACCTGCGCGAGGACTACTTGCGCGCCCGCCTAGAGCGGCACGGCGACGGCGCCCTGATCGCCATTCCCGTTGACCATCAGGATTCCTCGCTGTTGGGAAATCTCGCTGCGGCACAGGCCCTGGTGATCCGTCCGCCGTTCGCGCCGAAGGCGCCCGCGGGCACGCCGTGCGACATCCTGCGGCTGCCGGCCTGATCCGTCAGGCGATTGACCGGGCTGCCCGCAAATTCTCGATCGCGTTGACCAGAAATTAAGTGGTTGCGGAACACATATGGAACATATAGTGTCCGTTCATGATTTGTTTCGAGTTCTTGTGTCTATGGATGGAAGTCGCCTGACTCAGCCAGTCCTGATTTCGAGTCTCGAGATCGAGCGGCAGGTGTCGGGCCCTGAAGATAAGCAAATTGGGGATTGGTCGAGATGCTCACGCGCAAACAATATGAACTGCTGCAATTCATCAGCGAACGCCTGAAGGAAAGCGGCGTTCCGCCCTCCTTCGACGAGATGAAGGACGCGCTCGATCTGCGCTCGAAGTCGGGAATTCACCGCCTGATCACGGCTTTGGAAGAGCGTGGCTTCATCCGCCGGCTGCCGAACCGCGCGCGCGCCATCGAGGTCATCAAGCTGCCGGAGTTGTCCGGCGGGGCGGGCAGCCGCCGCGGCTTCACGCCCAGCGTCATCGAGGGCACGCTCGGCAAGGTGCGCGCCTCCAGCGGCGGATCGGAGAGCGATGGCGAGCGCCCGGTTGCCGTGCCGGTCATGGGCCGAATCGCCGCCGGCACGCCGATCGAGGCGCTGCAGACCCGCAGCCACACCATCAGCGTGCCGCCGGACATGCTCGGGACCGGCGAGCATTACGCGCTCGAGGTGCGCGGCGATTCCATGGTGGACGCCGGTATCCTCGACGGCGACATGGCGCTGATCCAGCGCAACGAGACCGCCGACACCGGCGACATCGTAGTGGCGCTGATCGACGACGAGGAAGCAACCCTGAAGCGCTTCCGCCGCCGCGGCGCCTCGATCGCGCTGGAACCCGCCAACGCCTCCTATGAGGTCCGTATCCTGCCGCCGAACCGGGTGAAGATTCAGGGCAAGCTGATCGGGCTGTACCGGAAGTACTGATCGGCGTCATTCCGGGGCGTGTCGGACGGGTCCGCGCGAAGCGCGGCCCCGTTCGCGCAAAAACGGATTTGTGATTTGGGCTCGTCCACCCGAGCCGCACAATTGCCTACAAGCGGGCAAAAACTCCTCCTCTACTGTCCACTCTGATAGAGGCCTGCGCCTCTCAGCGGCGCGGGTTGGCTATCTCGAACGAGGAGCAATCCCGATGTGTGACTATAGTATGCACGCTGTAGCGACGCGCCCGGCCAGGGTCGGAGAGACGCTGATCACCACGACATTCCCCGGCACCTCGACGCGCGGCTTCGCCAACATCAGCGACCCCCACGTCGCCGTCTGCATGCTGCCGGGTACCGAACTCGCTTTCGCCGAAAACGTCAGATACGACAACCGCTGGATCTGGACACGAGAGGTCAATTTCCGCGTCGGCAAATTCGGCGAGATCGACCGCCATGTGCCGGACCGTCATCATGACGCGATCGAATTTCCGGACGGCAGCCGCGTGCTGGTGACGCTGCTGTGCGAAGGCCAGCGCGCGACCGTGCTGCAATTGCCCGTGCAGGCGCAGCCGGCGACCGAACGCGCGCGTGCGGCTACCGGCGGCACACCCGCGCCGACGCCGCTTTCCGCCCGTTGACCACGGGTTGAACCGATCGCGCGGATATCCGCCGGTTTCGACCGGCGGCAGCTGGTGTTTGCCTGGCGCAGGGACCGAGAAGGGCTGGACGAACGAGGCAGGGCTTACGATGAGTTACCGGAAAGACGAGCGTGCCGAAGAACTGGACAATCTGCGGCTCGCGCTGGCGACGTTCGCCCTGCAGCTCGACGCCTTCGAAATACGCGCGAGTGACGCCTTGCTCGCGGCCCGGCGGGAGGCTTCAGTCGCCATCCCGCGACTCGGTGGCTCGCGGGATGCCGAAGGGAGGAAGTGATTGGGCATCAACAAGGTCAGCTGGCAGCAGGTCGGGCACGTCACCGCACCCGGCCGCTACATGTTCAGGTTCGGCTGGCTGACGATCGTGCCTGAGGATATTGCGGTCTGGGAGCAATTCCCGGACGCAGTGTTCGCGCTGGTCAAGACGGCCTCCGCGACCGCCACCGGCGAGAACGAGGAATTTCACCTCGGCGCGTTCGAGATCAGGGAAAGTCATTCGCTCGACGAGAAGTGAGGGCGGGGATCGTCATTCCGGGGCGGTGCGAAGCACCGAACCCGGAATCTCGAGATTCCGGGTTCACGCTGGCGTGCGCCCGGGAACGACGAATGGGTCTCAATCCTCCATTTGCTGATCGGCTTCCGCCGGCGTGGCGTCCACCGGTCGTGTGGTGGCCGGGCGCGGCGCCAGCGTTGTCTCCGCCACCGTCGCGCCCGCGACCGCTGGCGACCAGGGCCGGTCGACGCCGCGCGGTCTGACGGCATCGGCGGCAAAGCCGCCACCCTTGCGCCACAGCACGGTTGCGCCCTGCCCGCGCAAGCGATCGCCCGACATGGCGGCGGACGCACAGGAAGCTGGCGGCTGCCGCGCCGTCACCACCAGCGCGGCGCGCTCGCAATCGTCGGCCAGCGCTTCGGGCCGCAGCGCCAGCGCGACCAGACCGCCGCCCGCGATCGGCGTCACGCAGCCCGCCTCGTCACAGGAGACGCCGTCGGCGAGCGAGGCATCGGTGGGCGCTCGGGGGTCGGCGTCGGCGGCGAGCCATTCCTTGACAAGGAACGCATCCTTGGCGGTTCGCATCAGATGGAGGCGCCCGTCCGGGCCGCGTACCCCGACATTATGACCGTCGGCGGAGATCAGGACATCCGGCTGCCGCACGGCAAGCGCCCAGGTCACCGAAAGCGCCAGCACGGCCGCGCCGGACCAGCGCAGCGGCGTACGCAGCAGACCGAGCAGGACGATCCCGATGCTGGCCACGATCAGCGGCCCAATTCCGAAGGCTGCCATGCGGCCGATCGCACCGGGCAGCGCGGCCACCCACTCCGTTACCGCTATCATCCAGTCGATGCCGATGCCCATCAGCCACCAGAACACACCGTCGAAGCCGAAGGGCATCGCGGCGAGGCCCAGGAGGCCCGCCGGCATCACCACCGCCGACACGACAGGCATCGCCGCGAGGTTGGCGAGCACGCCATAGGGCGTGACGCGGTGAAAGTGAAAGGCTGCATAGGGCGTGGTCGCAAGCCCCGCCACCAGCGAGGCCAGCGCCAGCGTCATGATCTCGCGCCCGCCCCAGAGCGCGACCTTCGCGGTCGCGGAGTTGTCGGGGGACGCGAACAGCCGCGGCATGCCGATCTGCACCAGCGCCACGAGGCCGAGGGTGGCGGCGAACGACATCTGGAAACTCGGATGCACCAAAGCTTCCGGCGCAATCGCCAGCACGATCAGCGCCGCGACCGCGAGCGTGCGGAAGGTGATGGCGCGGCGATCGACCATGACCGCGATCAGCACCACCGCCGTCATGAAGAACGAGCGCTGGGTGGCGACTTCGGCGCCCGACAGCAACAAATAAAACAGCGCCGCCGCGAGTGCTGCCGCCGCCGACCATTTCTTGATCGGAAAACCCGATGAGAGCTGAGGGATCAGCGCCAGCAGCGCCCGCACCGCGAAGAACACCACGCCGGCGACGACCGCCATGTGATAGCCGGAGATCGACAGCACGTGGCCGAGGCCGGAGATGAACATGGCGTCGTTGACCGGCGTAGTGATGGCGTCGCGGCGGCCGGTCAGCAGCGCGGTCGCGATCGCGCGCTTGTCGCCGTCGAGCGTGGTGCGGATCCGCGCATCGATCGCGTCGCGCAGATTCTTGCATGAAGGCGGCGTAACGCAGCGACAGCCCGCCGCTCTCGGGCGGCTCGGTGCTCTTGATCACGCCGGTGACAAAACCGGAGGCGCCGATGCCCTGAAAATACATGTCGCGGCCGAAATCGTAGCTGCCCGGTCGCAACGGCGACAGCGGCGGCTGCAGCCGCGCCTTCAATTCCACAAAACTCCCGACCGCGGGCGCGGTGCCCTTGCGGACCGACAGCCGCACGCGCTCCAGTTTCATCTGTGATCGCGGGCTATCCATTTGCGTGACGCGCAGGACAAAACGGTCGGTGCGCTCGCGGATATCGCGGGTCTCGACGAAGCCCGACAGCGAGACGCCGAACATCGGCCGCGCCAGCACGCCGTGCGCGATCCGCGCCGTCTTCCAGGTCGCGGCGGCAAAGCCCGCGGCGATGGCCGCGACCATCACCGCAACGGGAAACAGTCTTCGCCGCCGCAGCAAGAACGACGCCGCGCAAAGCCCCGCCGCCGTAACCGTGGCAACCGGCAGGACCGGTTCATGATCGGCCGCAAAATAGAATGCGATGCCGGTGCCGAACGCCACGGGCACCCAGGGCAACAGCCGCCCCGCACCGGCCTCGGCGCGGATCCATTCGCGCAGTTTTGCCGCGAAGGAGGACCATCCGGCAAAACCGGAGGGCGCGATGCCGCCGGCCCGCGCCGCCTCGCGCGGCGGCCAGGTCCCAGCGATCCCCTGCGTCCGGGCCCTGCCCCGCTCCGCCATCCCGGTACACCCACCGATCCCGTCCGGAACCCGATGCTATCCAAAGCTGCGACGGGGCGGATAGGAGAACGAATGCGGAATCACCTGACAAAGGGCGTTAGGACCCGATTAGGAAAGTCCCGATAGGCTCGCCGGTCATTGCTGCGCGCTGTTTTGAATTTGAGAGGTCCCGACCGCTTTTTTCAACGTCCGGGTTTGAAATGCTTGTTCATTTCGTCACCGATGAACCCAACAAGATTCCGGCCATCCGCGCGATGCTGGAGCCGCGGTATCACGTCATGCCCCGCCTGCTGGGAGGGGGTGATGGACAAGGCGCATCCAACGGCGTGCTGATGGTCGACGCAGACCTGCGCAAAATGGCGCGTGTCGAACAGATCAAGGTTGTCTTGCGGCAGCTTAGCTGCATTCCGGAAAAGCTGTTTGTCGTCCCGAACCATGTTCGCTCGCTCGTTGCGCAAGCTTACGCGCTTGGGGCTACCACCGTGGTTTCGCGCCCAAAGGAAATCGTTTCCAAGCTGACCGAGATCGCGCAGAAAACTGCAAAAAGTGGCATGGCCACTGTCTCTCCCGAAATCACCAACAGCTCGACGGTCTTTGCGGCGATGTTTTCCGCTCTGCAGGCCGGCAAGGGGATACGCCTTTCGGATGCGGAATACGCTACTGCGCAAATCATCGACAGCATCGCGCGAAACGGGCTTAGCGCCTGGCTTGACGAGGTGCGTCTCTATCACGAGGGAACATTCCAGCATTGTCTGCTGGTGACGGGCGTAGCGGTTGGTTTCGCCTTCGAAATCGGGTTCGCCGGCGCGGATGTAAAACGACTGGGAATGGCGGCAACTCTCCACGACATCGGGAAAGCCCATATTCCCCTGTCCATTCTCGACAAGCCGGGAAGCCTTGACCCGGCCGAAGACGAGATCATGCGACGTCATCCGGTTATCGGCTACGAGTTGTTGAAGGATGTCTCCGGCGTCGGCCCGGAGATTCTCGACGGCGTGAGACATCACCACGAATATCTCGATGGTTCCGGTTATCCGGACGGGCTGACGGCGCCGGAGATTTCCGATCTGGTAAGATTGCTGACAATCTCCGATATCTTTGCCGCGCTGATCGAGTTGAGACCGTACAGGCCGGCGATGCCCCGCGAGAATGCCTACAACATCCTGTGTGGCATGGAGGGAAAACTGGAACGACCGCTTGTGAAGGCGTTCCGGAAAGTCGCGCTCGCGGCATAAAGCAGATCGCAAACCCGTCACGCTAGGCGGATCGTTCCGTGGGCCCGAGCCGCGACGATCCTCCCCGCAAGCTGGCCAGCGTCAGGCAGGAGGCGACGTCATTCCCGAAGGGCGAACTGAAAGCGCAATCGATTGGCGATTTCCTCGACCCGCCGTTGATACCCGATCAAATCGCCGGGAGACGATACGACGGTCGGTTGCCAGCCGTAAGCGTGATCCCTGCGGATCTCGATGCCCAGCTCTCTTACGCCAAGCGCAGAAACGATCATGTCGGACAATTGTGCCGCGGTTCTGAGTTCCTTTGTCATGGATGGATCATCCCCTGTAAGCCAGCCCGGGGCCCCCCGTGATGTTACGGTTTGCTGCCTGATTCCCGCCAGTCCGAATAAACATCACGTCACGACGGGCGACGGTAACCCGCTCTCGCGCACGCCCTCAAGTCGCCCGAATCACAATCGCACCTTGGCTTCATCGACGCGGCGGCGTCGATGGCTCCAGAGACTTCCGCCTCATCGCGATTTCAACCTCAACCGCTGAACTCGATGGGGCGGGATTTTTGTCGAGGGAGCCTGAAGTCCCACCGCGATGATTATCACGCGCGGCTGCGTCCGCGCCGAAGCGACGAGTGCGGAATGGTCCGCTGGCACCCCCTTGAGTTCCTTTCCGCGAAGGCGGGAACCAATCGCGGCTCTCGCGCTTCCCAGAGTCCCATGACTGACGACAAGTCGCCATTAGCCGATTTCGGCCTCGATCGGGCCATCGCGCTTCGCTGGGCGCTTCGGGACATCAAGGCCAAGCGCCTGAAGCTGTCGCCGGTCAGCGCGGGCGACCTGAAAATCCTGATCGAGCTCGGCCTGATCGAGATGCGCGACGACGTCCCGGTGCTCACCACTGCCGGTCACGCGATTCTGGATTGACGGCGAGCCGATCTGGCGCGCTCGAGCCAGGTTCCGGCCAATCGCCTTCCGGTCGTTAACCTTTGCTAACGCAGTCCGGCTAGGCTTGGCGAATCAATCGGGGATTTCGTCGTCGAGGACTTGCCCATGCCGCGCAGGATCGTGCTGTCCGCTTTCGCCATCTGCCTCGCCGCCACGAGCGCAGGCGCCGCCGACCTGCCGGCGCAGAGCCAGATCGGCAAGATCTTTGCCGAGCCTGCTGCCGGGAAGAGAGTCGAGGTGGTTCGGCAACGCGAATATTCCGGGCCGGTCATCCCCTATACCAATCTGCCCAATCCCGTCTGGAACCGCGGCGTCTACAATTACGGCTCGTCCTGGTCCTACTATGATGGCGGGCCCTATTACGGCGGGCCTTACACGCCGAGCTTCGTCCGCCTGCCCTATGTCTGCGGGCTCCTGGGCTATTGTTTCTAGGGCATGATCGGTTCTGATTGAATCAGAACCGAAGCTCTGGATTCTTGTTTTGACGCGTTTTCTTCACGCGAACCGGTATCCACTTCGCTCGAAAACGCTTCTAAAGCAGCGGCGTCTGCGAGGAGACGTGATGGCTGGCGATTTTCCAGTCGCCGTCCTCGCTCGTGATCACCCAGGTGATCTTGACCGATAGCGGCGCGGCGCCTTCCTCGACGAGGAAGGTCGCGATGCCCGCGAAGTTGATCAAATCGGGATTGACCTGCGCCACCGCCCGGTCGGTGAATTGAACGGTCGGCGAAACCCAGCGCGGCAGCGCGTTGAAATAGGCCGCGACACCGTCACGGCCGCGATAGAGCCGGGATTTCGATCCAAAAAAGAAGACGTTCCTTGAATAGAGCCCCGCAAGCGTCGCGGCGTCGAGCCGGTTGAACGCGGCCGACCATTTTCCGATGATGGCGGAAACTATTTCGTCGGCAGCGACAGGCACGGCCTCAGCCTTTCCCGCCGCCGACTTCCTTCGCAAACGTATCGCGCAGGCCGATGGTGCGGTTGAACACCGGATGGTCCGGCGTCGAGTCCCTGTCGCGCACGAAATAGCCCTGGCGTTCGAACTGCATGACGTCGTTCGAATTGCTTGCCGCGACGGAGGCCTCGATCCGGGCGTCTTTCAAGATTTCCAGCGACTGCGGATTGAGGTCGGCGGCGAAGTTGCCGGCGTCCGGCGAGGGTTTTGCAAACAGCTGGTTGTAGATTCGGATTTCGGCGGGCTTCGACTGCGCGGCCGGCAGCCAGTGCATGGTGGCCTTGACCTTGCGGCCGTCGGGCGCATTGCCGCCCTTGGTCGCGGGATCATACGTGCAGCGCAGCTCGATCACTTCGCCGCTCGCGTCCTTGATGATTCCGGTGCACTTGACGAAGTAGGCGTAGCGCAGACGCACCTCGGTGCCCGGCGACAGCCGGAAGAACTTCTTCGGCGGGTTCTCCATGAAATCGTCGCGCTCGATGTAGAGCTCGCGGCCGAACGCGATCCGGCGGGTGCCGGCTGATGGATCGTCCGGATGGTTGATGGCTTCGAGCTCTTCGACCTGCCCTTCCGGGTAATTCTCGATCACGACTTTCAGCGGCCGCAGCACCGCCATACGGCGCTGTGACGTCCGGTTGAGCTCCTCGCGAATGCAGAACTCCAGCATACCGACATCGACCACGCTATTGGCTTTTGCCACGCCGATGCGCTTGACGAAGCCGCGGATCGCCGCCGGCGGCACGCCGCGCCGCTTCAGCCCGGCGATCGTGGGCATGCGCGGGTCGTCCCAGCCCGCGACGTGGCCGTCGCGCACCAACTGGGTGAGCACGCGCTTCGACAAGAGCGTGTAGGTCAGATTGAGCCGGGCGAATTCATACTGATGCGGCTTCGACGGCACCGGCAGCTTGTCCAGGAACCAGTCATAGAGCGGCCGGTGATCCTCGAATTCCAGCGTGCAGATCGAATGCGTAATGCCCTCGATCGCGTCCGACTGGCCGTGCGCGTAGTCATAGCTCGGATAGATCGACCATTTGTCACCGGTGCGCGGATGGGTGGCGTGCAGGATGCGATACAGCACGGGATCGCGCAGATTGATGTTGCCGGAAGCCATGTCGATCTTCGCACGCAGCACCCGCGCGCCGTTGGGAAACTCGCCGGCTTTCATGCGGCGGAACAGATCGAGGTTTTCCTCCATTGGGCGGTCGCGGAACGGGCTGTTCTTCCCCGGCTCGGTCAGCGTGCCCCGCGCGTTCCTGATCTCCTCCTGGGTCTGGTCGTCGACATAGGCGAGCCCGGCGCGGATCAGGCCCTCCGCCCAGTCGTACAGCCTGTCGAAATAATCCGAGGCATAGAACAGGTATTTGCCCCAGTCGTAGCCGAGCCAGTGCACGTCGGCCTGGATGGAATCGATATATTCCTGCTCTTCCTTGGTCGGATTGGTGTCGTCGAAGCGCAGATGGCAACGGCCGCCGAATTCCTGCGCGATGCCGAAATTGAGCGCGATCGACTTGGCGTGCCCGATATGCAGATAGCCGTTCGGCTCCGGCGGGAACCGGGTCACGATCGTCGTATGTCTCTTGGCGTCCAGGTCGGCCTGGACGATGTCGCGAATGAAATCACGCCCCGCCTCTGCCGCCGCCACCGTTTCTGCTGTCATTATCGGTTCCTGTTCGGGAAATCTGCGGACCTTCTGCCAAATCCGCCGGCCCCACGGAAGGCTTTAGTTATTAACGGTTCCTGCTATACACCACCGCGCCTGCCGCATGCCCCCTTTGTCCGCAACCTGCTCTTGCAATGACCGATTCCGTCGTCACCCGCTTTGCCCCCTCGCCGACCGGCTTTCTCCATATCGGGGGGGCCCGCACCGCGCTGTTCAACTGGCTTTACGCCAGGAAGACCGGCGGCAAGATGCTGTTGCGCATCGAGGACACCGACCGGGAGCGCTCAACCGAGGCGGCGATCACGGCGATTCTCGACGGCTTGAGGTGGCTCGAGCTCGATTGGGACGGCGACGTCATCTACCAGTTCAGCCGTGCCGCCCGCCACCGCGAGGTCGCCGAGCAACTGCTGGCAACCGGCAAGGCCTATCGCTGCTACGCCACGCCGGAACAGCTTACTGCCATGCGGGAAAAGGCCCGCGCCGAGGGCCGCACCCGCCTCTATGATGGCCTGTGGCGGGATCGCGATCCCTCCGAGGCGCCGGCAGGCATGAAGCCCACGATCAGGCTCCGCGCGCCCCAGAGCGGCGAGACTGTGATCGAGGACCAGGTGCAGGGCCGCGTGGTCTGGCAGAACGAGAACCTCGACGACCTCGTGCTGTTGCGAGGCGATGGCAATCCGACCTACATGCTCGCGGTGGTGGTCGACGATCATGACATGGGCGTCACCCACGTCATCCGCGGCGACGACCATTTGATCAACGCCGCGCGCCAGAAGCAGATCTACGATGCGCTTTCCTGGAACGTTCCCTCGATGTCGCACATTCCGCTGATCCACGGGCCCGACGGCTCAAAGCTCTCCAAACGCCATGGCGCGCTCGGCGTGGACGCCTACCGCGCCATGGGATACCTGCCGGCGGCGCTGCGCAATTATCTGGTCCGGCTCGGATGGAGCCATGGCGACCAGGAAATCTTTTCGACCGAGGAAATGATCGCCGCGTTCGATCTGTCCGGCGTTGGCCGCTCGGCCGCCCGCTTCGATTTCGCCAAGCTGGAAAACCTCAACGGCCATTACATCCGCCACTCCGACGATCAATCCCTCGTGAGCATGTTCGAGGGCGTGCTGGACTATGTCCCCGGCGGGGCCGACCTGAAGCCGAAACTTAACGCCACCACCCGCGCGCAATTGCTGCAGGCGATGCCGAGCCTGAAGGAGCGCGCCAAAACGCTGATCGAGCTGATCGACGGTGCGTATTTCATCTTCGCCGACCGGCCGCTCGAGATCGAGCCGAAGGCGCAGGCGGTGTTGACGGCTGAAAACCGCGAGCTGATCGGCCGGCTCCGTCAGGCGCTGGAGGCGGTCAACCCGTGGACCGCCGAGACCACGGAGGCCGCGATGCGGGCGTTCGCGGAAGGCCATAACCTCAAGCTCGGGGCCGTCGCCCAGCCGCTCCGCGCTGCGCTGACGGGACGAACCACCTCGCCCGGCATCTTCGACGTTCTGGCGGTATTGGGACGCCAGGAATGCCTGGCCCGGCTGGGCGATCAGGCCTCCTCATAAGGTGGTATTTACCGCGTCGCGCTGCCCATCTTGCAGTGCAAACAGCAATAAGATACCCATCTTAGCGGTGCTTCTAGAATACCCGGCTTCCTACGCCATTTGGTAACCATGGCGCCCGCAGCCGCCTCCTTTTCCAACGATCTCATCGGGGACTTCACGATGGACGCAAACTCCAACACCAAAACCGCAACCCTAACGGTCGGCAACAAGACCTACGATTTCCCGATTTTGAGCGGCACCGTCGGGCCCGATGTCATCGACATCGCCAAGCTCTACGCCCAGGCCGGAATGTTCACCTACGATCCCGGCTTCACCTCCACCGGCAGCTGCCAGTCCAAGATCACCTACATCGACGGCGACGCCGGCATTCTCGAATACCGTGGCTACCCGATCGAACAGCTGGCGGAAAAAGGCGACTTCCTCGAAACCTGCTACCTGCTGCTTTACGGCGAGCTGCCGACCAAGGCGCAGAAGGCCGATTTCGACAACCGCGTGATCCATCACACCATGGTTCACGAGCAGATGGCGCGGTTCTTCCAGGGTTTCCGCCGCGACGCCCATCCGATGGCAATAATGGTGGCGGCGGTCGGCGCGCTTGCCGCGTTCTACCACGACTCCACCGACATCAACGATCCGCAGCAGCGCATGATCGCCTCGATGCGCATGATCGCGAAGATCCCGACGCTGGCGGCGATGGCGTTCAAATACACCATCGGCCAGCCCTTCATGTATCCGAAGAACTCGCTCACCTTCGCCGAGAATTTCCTGCACATGTGCTTCGCGGTGCCGTGCGAGGAATACAAGATCAACCCGGTGCTGGCGGACGCGCTCGACAAGATCTTCATCCTGCACGCCGACCACGAGCAGAACGCCTCGACCTCGACGGTGCGCATCGCCGGCTCCTCCGGCGCCAACCCCTTCGCCTGCATCGCCGCCGGCATCGCCTGCCTGTGGGGCCCGGCGCATGGCGGCGCCAACGAAGCCGCGCTTGCGATGCTCGCCGACATCGGCTCGGTGGACAAGATCCCCGACTTCATCAAGCGGGTGAAGGACAAGAACAGCGAAGTCCGCCTGATGGGCTTTGGCCACCGCGTCTACAAGAATTACGACCCGCGCGCCAAGATCATGCAGAAGATGTGTCACGCGGTGCTGAAGGAAACTGGCCACGGCGACGACCCGATGCTGAAGGTCGCACTGGAACTGGAAAAGATCGCGCTGAGCGACCAGTATTTCATCGATCGCAAGCTCTATCCGAATGTCGATTTCTATTCGGGCATCACGCTGAAGGCGATGGGCTTCCCGACCTCGATGTTCACCGTGCTGTTCGCGGTGGCGCGCACCGTCGGCTGGATCAGCCAGTGGAGCGAGATGATCGAAGACCCGCAGCAGAAGATCGGCCGTCCGCGCCAGCTCTATACCGGCGTGACCAAGCGCGACTACGTCGACATCGCCAAGCGCAAGTAAGGCGCGCGCGCCACGTTGCAATTTGCGGCCGGATGCCAACGCATCCGGCCGTTATATTTTTTAGCGCTGGCACATCTTCAAGCCGTCATTGCGAGCGCAGCGAAGCAATCCATCTATAGACCGCTGCGGTCCATGGATTGCGTCGTCGCGGAGCCTGTCATCGGGCGCGCATTCGCGTGACCCGTTGGCTCCTCGCAATGACGAGAAGATGGGCTAGCCCGGCCGGCGCGCTTTCCGCATCGTCGCCAGCACGATGTCGGCGGCGCGGACGCTCGGCGGCTGGTGGCCGGTCGACAGGATAGCGTCGATCCCGGCAAACGCCTCGAGCTGACGGCGGCGCATCGGCGTATCGTCCATCACGTCGTGCAGCGCCCGTGACAGGTTTTCCGGCGTGCAATCCTGCTGCAGATATTCCGGAATGACATTCTCGCCGACTACGAGGTTCGCCAGAATGACCGACTTCACCGCGATCAGACGCCGCATGATCCACGCCTCCATGGCGCCGACCCGGTAGGCCGTGACCATCGGCACGCCGGCGATGGCGAGTTCCAGCGTTACGGTACCTGATTTCGCGAGTGCGGCGCGCGCGATCCGGAACGCCGCGCGTTTTTCCTGCTCGCCGAGCACGATCCTGGGCGCGATCTTCCAGTTCCGCGCGCCCTCGGCGACCGCCTCCTGCAGATGCGGCATGGTGGGAAGCACGAGTTCGAACGCCAGGCCTTCGGCCTGCAGCCGGTCCAGCGTTTCGCCGAACACCGCCATATGGTGGCGGATCTCGCTGCGGCGGCTTCCCGGCAGCACCAGCAGCACCGGCGGCGCTTCCTCCCGGCGTTGCCGCTCCGCGGGCGCTGGCCGCAAGCTTCCGATCTGCTCGGTAAGGGGATGGCCGACATAGCTGCAGGGCGGGCCGCGCAGCCGGCGGTATTCCTCGGGTTCGAACGGCAGCAGCGCCAGCACGTGATCGACATAGGCGCACATCGCCCGTGCCCGTCCGGGCCGCCATGCCCATACCGAGGGAGAGACATAGTCGACGATCGGGATCGAGGGATCGCGCGCTCGAACGCGCCGCGCCACCCGATGGGTGAAATCAGGGCTGTCGATGATGACGAGCACGTCGGGCGCGGCCTCCGTGACCGCCGTGACGGTGTCGCGGATCAGCCGCAGGATCTTCGGCAGCTGCTGCACGACCGCGGCCAGCCCGATAATCGAGAGTTCCTCGATCGGAAACAGCGACGTGAGCCCCTCGCGGGCCATCGCCTGGCCGCCGACGCCTTCGAAGCGCACGGCATCGCCGAGGCGCTGGCGCAGCACCTTCATCAGGTTGGCGCCGAGCCGGTCCCCGGATTCCTCGGTGGCGATCAGGAAAATCCGTCGCCCGATGCTCGCGGGTGTGCGCGCCGACATCACGCGGGCACACCGGTCACGAAAAGGCCGCCGGCGTCGGCGGCCTCGATCATGGCCTGCGGCTCGACGACAAGGGTGTTGCCGGCGACGACGGCGATGCCCGCAAGCTGCGCGGCGGCAGCGCCTTCGACGGTTTTTGGCCCGATCGTCGGCAGATCGAACCGCAGATCCTGGCCGCTTTTCGGCGCCTTCACCAGCACGCCGCGGGCGGCCTTGGCGCGAATGCGCCCGTCCTGACGCAGCCGCGCCAAACGCGCCAGCAGGCCGTCGGTGCCTTCGATGTCCTCCACGGCGACGACGTGACCGTCGATCACGATCACGGCCTGTCCGATGTCGAAGGGGCCGAGCGCGCGCAGCACCTCTCGCCCCCTGGCGATGTCGGCGGCGGCGTCTTCATCCGGCTTCGCGCGGGTGAGGCATCCCTCCGGCACCAGGAGATCCGGGGCGATATCCTTGATCCCCACCATGCGAAAGCCGTCCTGCTCGAGCAGGCGGCCGATCCCGGACAACAGATGGTCGTCGCCGCCGCGGAAGGCGGCCCATACCCGCCCGAGCACGCGCAGGGTGCCCCAGTCCAGCCTGATCTCCGACAGTGCCGGCCGCATCAAGGCGCCGATGAAAATCAGGTCGCGGCAACCCTCGGCACGAAACAGCTTCGTCGCCCGGCCGAGTTGACCGACCGAGATCCAGTGGTGGCGAAAGCGCTCCAACGGCTTCGGATCGCAGGCGCCCTTGAGCGCGAACAGCACGGGATGACCGCCCCGCGCGATCAGGGAATCCGCGACCGCGAAGGGCATGGCGCCGCCGCCCGCGATCACGCCCACGGCCGAGGAATTTTGTGAAGCCGCTGTCATCATGGCTGCGGCAATCCCGTCATCACCTGCCGCCGTCGTCGGCCGGAAGACACAGCGCGCGGTGCTTGCCGCCGTCGATGAAGGCGAGGATTTCCGCGATCGCCGGATCCTGCGCCGCGAGCGGCTGCACCGCGCTCAGCCGCTCGGCGAAAACGCCCGGGCCATGAAACAGCTTTTGATAGAACGACCGCACGAGCGCGAGCCGTTCCCTGGTGAACTTGCGGCGCTTCATGCCGATGATATTGAGACCCTCGAGCGCGGCGTATTGGCCGTTGACGAGGCCGAACGGGATCACGTCGCCACGCACGCCGCAGACGCCGCCGACCATCACCTGCGGACCGATCCGCGTGAACTGATGCACCGCCGAGAGCCCGCCGATGAAGACGAAATCGCCGATTTCGCAGTGGCCGCCGAGGGTGGCCGACGTCGCAAAGATCACGTCGTCGCCGACCTGGCAGTCGTGACCGACGTGACTGCAGTTCATGAAGTAACCGCGGTCGCCGACGCGGGTGATGCCGCCGCCCGCCACCGTGCCGGCGTTCATGGTGGACTGCTCGCGGATCGTGCAGCCCTCGCCGATCTCGAGCCTCGTGAGTTCGCCGCGGTAGCTCAATGACTGCGGCGGCGTGCCCAGGGAGACGAAAGGGTAGATGGTGCAGCCGTCGCCGATCGTGGTCTGCGCGGTGATGTGCACGTGCGCGACCAGCTTGCAGTTGCTGCCGATGACGACGTGAGGGCCGATGATGCAGTAGGGACCGATGGTGGTGCCCTCGCCGATCACAGCGCCGTCTTCAATCCGCGCGGTGGGATCGATCCTGCTCATGGTCCGCTATTCGCCGAAATTGCCGTTGATGTGGTTCGGGTTTTCCGGTGGTTAGCGCGGCGTTCCGGCACTGTCCAGTGACGTATGGTTACGCCGTATGTCGTCGATTCGCGCAGGGTTAACCGGCGGCAGGCCCGACGCCGGAATGGATGCCGTCCGCCTCAGTCGGTCAGCATCGCGCCGACATCGGCTTCGGCCACCGTGGTGCCGTTGACCTTGGCATCGCCGTGAAACCACCACATGGTCTTGCGTCGGCCGATCGAACGCATGTGATATTCGATGGTGTCGCCGGGCATCACCGGCTTGCGGAATTTGCATTTGTCGATGGTGAGAAAATAAACCGCGCGCGGCTTCTCGGTACCCTCGACCGATTTGATTCCGATCACGCCCGCGGTCTGCGCCATGGCTTCGATCATCATGACACCGGGATAGACCGGCCGGTCCGGAAAATGCCCGAGAAACGGCGGCTCGTTGAAGGTGACGTTCTTGATGCCGACGCCGCTGTAATCGGTCCGGATATTGACCACCCGGTCGATCAGCAACATCGGATAGCGGTGCGGGAGCGTCTTGAGGATCTCGTTGATATCCACCAGCTCGAATTTGACCGATGCCTCCCCCATCACTCCCGTCCTTCGCCCTTCGGATCAGTCGAGCTATCACGCACCAGACGCTCCACCGCAACGATCTCCCTGAACCACTGTTTGGTCGGCTTGGCAAAAAAGCCACCCCAGCGACCATTGGCCGGAATGTCGTCCTTGACCCCGCTCATCGCCGTCACCTGGGCGCCGTCGCCGATGTGAAGATGGTTGTTGATCCCCACCTTGGCTCCCAGCGCTACATTGTCGCCGATCGTCAGGCTACCGGCCAACCCGATCTGGGCCGCCAGCAAGCAATGCCTGCCGATCGTCACATTGTGACCGATCTGCACCTGGTTGTCGATTTTGGTGCCCTCGCCGATCACGGTGTCGCGCAGGCTGCCGCGATCGATGGTCGTTCCCGCGCCGATCTCGACGTCATTCTGGATCAGGACGCGCCCGGTCTGCGGCACCTTCTGATGGCCGTCCGGCCCGAAGAAGACAAAGCCATAGCCATCCTGGCCGATGCTGCAGCCGGGATGGATCAGCACGTTGTTGCCGATCAGCGCGCACTGGATGGCTGTCCGGGCGCCGACATTGCAGTCCCGGCCGATCCTGACATCAGCCCCGATCACCGCGCCCGCCCCGATCACCGTCCCGGCGCCGATTTCGACGTTGGGGCCGATCACCGCCAGCGGATCCACGATCACGCCGTCCTCCAGATGCGCGGTGGCATCGATGATGGCGGATGGCGCGATGCCATCGCATCCGAACCAGGATTGCGGGCGAAGCGCGCTCGTGTAGAGCTCGCGGGCAACCTTCACGAAGGCGCGGAACGGTTGGGCTGCGCGCAGCACCGCGACGTGGGCCGGTACCCTGGCCTCGAAGCGCGCGCTGACCATGCAGGCGCCGGCCTTGGTCGAGGCAAGGTGGTCGGCATATTTCAGGTTGTCGAAGAACGCCAAATGCATCGGGCCGGCTTCGTCGAGCGAGGCGAGGCCGCGCACCTGTTGACCGCCGCGGGACGCATCGGCCAAATGCGTGTTGGTCAACGCGGCGATTTCAGCCAGCGTCGATACAGGCGGTTGCTCGAAGAAAGTCGGCTGCGCCATTCCACCCGTCGCGGTCCGGCCGGTAATCGAACCAGAGCTTCGGTCCTGATCGTTCAGGACCGCACTTCCTGCCTGTTTTGGCACGTCTTCTTCACGCGCAACAATATCCACTTCGATCGAAACGTCCGTTAGATCGAAACGTCCCTTAGAACGTCGTTCCGCCGCCGAACTTGAACTGCTGAACCCGGTCGAACGGACCCTTGGTGATCGGGACCGCATAATCGAAGCGCAGCGGCCCGAACGGCGAGGCCCAGATCAGGCCGACACCCACGGACGAGCGGACCTGATTGCCGTTGTCGTAAACCAGTCCAGTACAGGTGCCAGGGTTGGCATTGGGGAATTGCGTCGGCTTGATGCAATTGGAATTGCCCGGCGTGGTCAACTCGCCCGTCGCCGCCCACGTCGTCGGCCCTTGATAGTCGTAGAGACCGCCGGCATCGGCATAGATCGCGCCCTTCAAGCCCACTTCCCTCGGCAGGAACCAGAACGGCATCTGCAACTCCATCGACGCACCCCAATATTTGGTGCCGCCGAGCGCATCCTGCGTACCGAAGGGATTGAGATCGCGCGGACCGATGCCGTTAGGCGCGAAGCCTCGGACGAGGTTCGGACCCATCTGGAACTGATCGAGCATGCGAAGATCGGTGTTGCCGACCTTGTTGAGGATGCCGCCCTGGAGGTGAATCAGCCCGACGATATCGGAGACCAGCGGGGTGTAGTATTTCGCGTCAAACGCGCTCTTCAGATAGCTCACGTCGCCGCCGACGCCGGCGAAGTCCTGTTTGAAATCGACAAGCAGACCGTCGGTCGGGTTCTTGTTGTTGTCGAGCGTGTTGTAGTCCAGCGAGTAGCCGACCGCGGAGGTCAGCGTGCTGCCGCTCTGGAGCTCCTTGCGAACCGGCAGCGAGGCTTCGCCGTCGCTGTAGCACCACAGCCCCTGACCCGAGGCGTCGGTGGCGGTCTGGCCCCCTGACGTTATCGATCCGCCGGGAGCGGCGCCGGCCAAATTCGCAAACGCGGGCGACGGATTAAAGGCGAGCAGGCCGTTTGCTGAATTGTTGTTACAATTCGCCAGAAAGTTCGGCAGCGAGATCTTCTGCTGATAGATCGAATATCTCAGTTGCAGCGACAGATCTTCGCGCAACGCGAATCCAAGCCGCGGACTGAAGCCCAACGTCTGGGTGCCGTAGGAGATGAAATTGTTGGCGAGTTGCTGGCGCTGGTACAGGTCAAGACCAAGCGCCACCCGGTAGTCCAGCAGATAGGGTTCGACGAACGACAGCGCGTAGCCGCGCGCGTACTGGCCATAGGTCACCGACGCCTTCGCGAACAGACCGCGTCCGAGGAAGTTACGCTCGGAAATACTGACCTCGGCCATCGCGCCGTCGGTAGTCGAATAGCCGCCCGATACCGAGAAGTCGCCGGTGGATTTCTCCTCGAGATCGACATTGAGAATCACCCGGTCGCTCGACGAGCCCGGTTCGGTGTTTATCTTCACGCTCTTGAAGTAGTCGAGATTCTTCAGGCGGCGCTCGGCACGATCGACCAGCGCGCGGTTGTAGGCGTCACCTTCCGAAATATCGAATTCGCGGCGGATCACGTACTCCCGGGTGCGGGTGTTGCCGCGCACGTTGATACGTTCGATGTAGGTCCGCGGACCCTCGTCGATGGCATAGGTGATGGAGACGGTGTGGCTCTCGAAGTTGCGATCGCCGCGCGGGCGCACGATCGCGAACGCGTAGCCGCGCCGCGACGCCTCGATCTGCATCTCCTCGACCGACTTCTCCAGCGCCTCGGCGTTGTAGGTCGACCCGACGCTGACGCGGGAGTAGCCGCGAAGCGAATTGCTGTCGAAGTTCGGGATGGTGGATTCGAAATTGACCGCGGCCACGCGGTACTGCTGGCCTTCTTCGATCTTGAAGGTCACCAGGAAGCCCTTTTGCTGCGGATCGTATTCCGTCAGCGCGGCCACCACCTGCACGTCGGCGAAACCATGCTTGAGATAGAATCGGCGAATCAGGTCGCGGTCGGCCTCCACCCGGTCGGGATCATAGACGTCGCCGCCGCCGAGAAAGCTCAGCAGGTTCGATTCGTGGGTCTTGATGATGTCCTTCAGGCGGTACGACGAATAAGCGTTGTTGCCGACGAATTCGACCGACCTGACCCCGGTCTTCACGCCTTCGGTGATCTCGAAAACGAGATCGACGCGGTTGTTCGGCTGCTCGATGATCTGGGGATTGACGGACACATCGTAGCGGCCGGAATGGCGGTAGATGTCGGCGATGCGCTGCGCGTCGGACTGCACCATCGGACGCGACAGGGTGCCGCGCGGCTTCGACTGCACTTCTCCGGAAAGCTGGTCGTCCTTGATCTTCTTGTTGCCCTCGAAGGCAACGCGGCCGATCACGGGGTTTTCCACCACGGTGATCAGGATACGGCCGCCGGCGTTGCTGATCTTCACGTCCTGGAACAGGCCGGTCTCGATCAACGCCTTGAGGCCGTCATCGATTTGCGCCTGATCCAGGCGTCCGCCGGGACCCGGCTTGAAATAGGATCGGATGGTCTCGATTTCGACCCGCCGGTTACCCTCGACCTGTATGGAAGCCACGGTTTGGGCGACGGCCGGCGACGGCGCAAACACGCCCGCCAGCGTTGCGGCGGCCGGCACAGCTAACATGATCAGGGCAGCGAACAAGCCCCCCCGGACTCGCATTCCAAAATTCATGCGCTATGCGCCCTTGTCATTCCAGTGCCGGACCGAACCCCACGAACCGGCAGATTCCCAACTGTTGCACTGCTTGTAACCAACTTTGCCGGGCCGGCAAACGTCAGATCGCAGTGCAATTTCAATTTCATTCCAAGACGTTGCCTATTGGCCACGTCACAAA
The DNA here is from genome assembly GCA_963831585.1 of uncultured Alphaproteobacteria bacterium. Lineage (GTDB taxonomy): Bacteria > Pseudomonadota > Alphaproteobacteria > Rhizobiales > Xanthobacteraceae > Bradyrhizobium. The sequence continues at coordinate 173,341 of CAWHRA010000021.1, forward strand.
AAAGCCGTTTCAGGATGCCGCTAGGTGCAGGATGTCGTTGTAGGTGGCAAACACCATCAACATCAGCACTAAACCGAGGCCGATTCGGAACCCCATTTCCTGCGCCCGTTCCGACAAGGGGCGCCCCCGGACGGCTTCGACCGCATAGAACAAAAGGTGACCGCCATCGAGCAGCGGTACCGGGAACAGGTTCAGCAGCCCGATCGATATCGACAGCACGGCGGCCAGATGCACCAGCGCGGCGAGGCCGATGGTAGCGACCTGCCCGGAGATCTGGGCGATTCGCAGGGGGCCGCCGACCTGGTCGGCCGCTTCGCGGCCGGTGAAGACGCCGCCGATATAGGCGAGCGTCCGATCGACCACGAACCAGGTTTCCTTGACGCCGAGCCAGAGCGCGGTGGCGGGATCGACGCGCTCGGTCGTGATATCGCCGGCCGCCGTCTTGCGGGTGATGCCCAGCACGCCCTGCCGATGGGCATTCCCGAACGGGTCTTTCACTTCCTTCATCTGCGGGGTGCCGTGCAATTCCACCGTGGCATCGCCGCGCTTGACCGTGAACGTCAGAGGCTCGCCGGCGCGAACGCTGACGATCCGCTGCATGTCGGAGAAGCTGTCGATTTTCGAGCCGTCGATCGCGACGACGACATCGCCGACCTGGAAGCCGGCGGTGGCGGCAGCACTGCCCGCCTCCACCTGGTCGACACGCGCGCTCGTGCTCGGTTTGCCGAAGAAGGTGAACAGGCAGGTGAAGATCACGATCGCCAGAATAAAGTTGGCGATCGGGCCGGCGGCGACGATCGCCGCGCGCGGTCCGACTTTCTTGTGGTGGAAACTGCCCTGGCGCTCCTCTTCCGTCATGCTGGCAAGCGTTTCGGACGCGGGCGTGGAAGCCTCGGTGTCATCACCAAAGAACTTGACGTAACCGCCGAGCGGCACGGCCGAAATCTTCCAGCGGGTGCCGTGGCGATCGTTGAAGCCGGCCAGTTCCGGGCCGAAGCCGAGCGAGAACGTCAACACCTTCACACCCGCCCATCGGGCGACCAGGAAATGCCCGAGTTCGTGGAAGAAGACGACAATGGTCAGGACGAAGAGGAACGGGATCACGTAACCGATGAGCCCATGGCCCAACGTATTGAAACTATGCAGGAAAAACTCAGACATCCAATTCCCCTTCACCAGAGCCGAAAGCCCTGCCCGACCGCTCTAGGATGCCTTTAAGGCTATTTGAGGCAAGAGGGTGGCAGCCCTTTTTCGCGCACCATGGTCAACGGCGATGGCGTCGTCGGCGGACGTCAGAGGGGCGAGATTACCGGAGCGAATCCAGTCCTCTATCGTCGCCTCGACGAGGCGCGCGATGGCGCCGAACCTGATCTGGCCGCCGATGAAGGCAGCTACCGCCACCTCGTTGGCGGCATTGAATACCGTCGTGGCGCCGCGGCCGGTTCGCAGCGCGTCGTAAGCCAGCCGCAGCCCCGGGAACCGTTCAAAATCCGGCGCCTCAAAGGTCAACTGCCCGATCTTGGCGAGGTCGAGCTTCGCCGCCGGGCCGACAATTCGATCCGGCCATCCCAGGCAATGCGCAATCGGCGTGCGCATGTCGGGCGCTCCCAACTGCGCAACCACGGAACGGTCGGAGAATTCGACCATGCCGTGGATGATCGACTGCGGATGCACGAGAACGTCGATTTCATCCGGCGCCAGTGCAAACAGATAGGAGGCTTCGATCACCTCGAGCCCCTTGTTCATCATCGATGCCGAAATCGATGGTGATCTTCTGGCCCATGCTCCAGTTCGGATGTTTCAGCGCCTGTGCCAGCGTCGCCTGCTCGATGTCGGTGCTGGCCCAGGTCCGGAACGGCCCGCCGGACGCGGTGATGATGACGCGGACCAGTTCCTCGCGGTTTCCCGAGCCCAGCGCCTGAAACAACGCATTGTGTTCAGAGTCCGCCGGCAGGATGCAGGCCCCGGCCTTCGCCGCGCGCTGCATGAAGAAGTCACCGGCGCAAACCAGGCATTCCTTGTTGGCAAGCGCAACGGTCGCGCCGCGATCCACCGCTGCGAGCGCGGGCTTCAGGCCGGCCGCGCCGCTGACGGCCGCCATCACCCAATCCGCGGGGCGCGCTGCTGCCTCGATCACCGCGCTTTCGCCGGCGCCGCATTCGGTGCGGGTCCCGGCCAGCGCGTCCTTCAGTTCGGACAGGCGCGCCGGATCGGCGATCGCAGCAAATCGCGCGCCGAATTCCTTCGCGAGCGTCGCCAGTCCCTGCACATTGGCATTCGCGGTCAACGCCTCGACCCGATAGTGGTCGCGCGAGGCCCGCAGCAAATCCATCGTGCTGTCGCCGATCGAGCCGGTGGCGCCGAGGACGGTCACCGAACGCACGGCGGAAGCCGTGGCTTTGTTGTTACGCAAGGGAACTGCGCTCATGTCTTCACCAAACCATAAGACTGCGGCCGACGCTATCCACGCCGCCTCGCAAAAAGCCAAAAATCGCGGCCACGACCACCGCGGCGACGAACCCGTCGAGACGATCCATCAGTCCGCCATGCCCGGGAATCAGCTGGCTGGAGTCCTTGACGCCGAACCGCCGCTTCACGGCGGATTCGAAGAGGTCGCCGAGCTGAGAAACGACCGAAAGCGCGGCGCCGACCAGCAGAATCGGACCCAATTTGAGCGGTTCCGCCTTGCTGAAGCCTGCTACGACGAAACCTGCAGCAACCACAAGGCTTGCCGCAAAGCCGCCGAGAGCCCCCGCCCACGTCTTCTTCGGACTGACCCGCGGCCACAGTTTCGGCCCCCCAAGACCGCGGCCCGCGAAAAAACCGCCGATATCGGTCACCCATACCACCAGCAAGATCAGGATCAGCGCGACGAAACCCCAGGCCTCATCGAGACGCACCAGGACCGATGCGACTTCGGCGGCAGACGCATAGAAGAAGCCGGCCGCCGCCCAAAGGCGCCGCTCCGGCGCGAGCCATGTCGCGGCGGCGCAGCCGAGCGCCAGCACGACGAGCGAAGCCTCGATCCGCCCCGATGCGAGGCAAAGTCCCGCGATCGCCAGCGCGACACCGCCCGCGATTGCCACCCGTCGCTCGCGCGCCGCGCCCACGATCATCAGCCATTCGACGTAAAGGCCAATCGAAGCCGCTGTCGCCAGCGTGGCCCACAGCCACCCGCCGGCATAGGCGATCGCGAGCGTCGCCGGCGCCAGCACCACGGCGGCGCCGATGCGCAAAAGCAGATTGCGCGAACCCTGCTCGGCCGTCGCCGCGGGCGCGGCTTCCTGTTCGCTCATGATCCAGTTTTCGCGGCCAGACCACCGAAGCGGCGCTCCCGTCTGGCATATTCGGCGATCGCTTCCGCGAGCGCGGCCTTGTCGAAATCGGGCCAGTGGATCGGCACGAACACGAGTTCGCTGTAGGCCGCCTGCCACATCAGGAAATTCGAAAGCCGCTGTTCACCGCTGGTGCGGATAATCAGGTCGGGATCGGGAATGTCAGGCGCATCGAGATATCGACCGAGCGTATCGGCGTCGATCGAGCCGGCGTCGCGCTTGCCCTCGGCGACCTCGCGCGCGAGACGTTGCGCGGCATGCGCGATTTCCTGCCGCGATCCGTAGTTGAACGCAACCACGAGGGTGAGCCTGGTATTGTTCCTGGTCAGCTCTTCGGCCTCGTTCAGGAGCGCGCAGATATCAGGCTCCAGCCCGTCACGCTGGCCGATGACGCGCACCCGGACGCCGTCGCGATGCAACGAGGCAAGATCGTTGCGGATGAAGCGCCGCAGCAAGCCGAACAGATCGCCGATCTCGGTCGCTGGACGCGACCAGTTTTCCGAACTGAAGGAGAAAATCGTCAGATAGCGAATGCCGAGTTCGTGCGCGGCGTGAACAACCCGGCGCAACGCCTCGACGCCACGGCGATGACCTTCGGCGCGCGGCAGACCGCGGGCTGCCGCCCAGCGTCCGTTACCGTCCATGATGACGGCCACATGCGACGGACCCTCGGTTCGATCCGGTCCTTCGGTCGCAGGGGCGGCGGCGTTCGACATCGGTCAATCCCAGGAAGCATTTTCGAGCGAAGTGGATAGCGGTTCGCGTGAGGAAAACGCATCAAAACAAGATGAGGGTAGGCTAAACGGTGAGGATTTCCTTTTCCTTGGCCGCCAGCAACTGATCGATCTCCGAAATGATTCCGTCGGTCGCCTTCTGCACGTCATTGGCCAGGCGTTCCTGATCGTCCTCGGAAATCTCGTGATTCTTCTCCATTTTTTTGACTGTATCCAAACCATCGCGGCGGACATGCCTGACCGCGACCTTGGCCGCTTCGGCATATTTGTGGGCGACCTTCACGAGTTCCTTGCGGCGCTCTTCATTGAGTTCCGGAATCCTCAGGCGCAGCACCTGTCCCTCGGTGGCCGGGCTCAGGCCGAGGTTGGAATCGACGATTGCCTTTTCCACCGCCTTGACCATCGACTTGTCCCAAACCTGCACCGAGAGCAGGCGCGGCTCGGGCACGCTGATGGTCGCAACCTGATTCAGCGGCATATGCGTGCCGTAGGCATCGACCTGTACCGGCTCCAGCATCGAGGCCGAGGCCCGGCCGGTTCGCAAACCGCCCAGTTCGTGCTTGAGCGCTTGGGTTGCGCCCTGCATGCGGCGTTTCACTTCGTTGATGTCGAACTTACCCGTGGGCATAACGCTCTCCCCTCCTGAAAACACCTGGCCGTGGCCGCCTGACACAATCCAACAAGCCACAAGCCAACAAGCGCCGGGCGGGTCCCATGCTTCACAAGCCTCAGCCGGCGACGATGGTGCCGTGGCCGGTGCCGCGCAGGATCGCGCCGATCGAACCCGGCTCGGCGATCGAGAACACGATGATAGGCAGCGACGTCTCGCGGGCAAGCGCAAATGCGGTCGCGTCCATGACCTTGTAGCCGCCTTCAATTGCCTGTGAATGCGTCAGACGGTCGAATCGCTTGGCGGCCTTGTCCTTCTTGGGGTCGGCACTGTAGACGCCGTCGACATTGGTCGCCTTCAGGACCGCCTGCGCGCCAATTTCAGCGGCCCGCAATACCGCCGTGGTGTCGGTAGTGAAGAACGGATTGCCGGTTCCGCCGCCGAGCAGCACGATTCGGCCCTCGGCGAGATATTTGTGCGTTGCACCACGGGTATAGAGCTCGCAGACCTGCGGCATCACGAACGCCGACAGCGCCCGCGCCGGTGCGCCCCGCCGCTCGATCGCGGCCTCCAGCGCCAGGCAATTCATGACGGTGGCGAGCATGCCCATGGTGTCGCCGGTCGGCCGCGATACACCGCGCGACGAGACCTCCACGCCGCGGACCAGGTTGCCGCCACCGATCACGACGGCGACCTCGACACCCAACTGCTTGGCAGCAATCAGGTCGCCGGCGACCCGATCGATGGTCGGCTGGTCCATGCCGGACGACTGCGGGCCGGCAAGATATTCGCCAGAGAGCTTGATCACGACACGACGGTAGACCGGCTCAGCCATGACGAATCGCTTTCCCTCCCCGCACGGGCAACCCCCGGCGCAAACGGGCCGGGAGCACCGTTGGCGCGGTTATTTCTTGCCGCTGGCCGCCGCGACCTCGGCGGCGAAATCGGATTCCTGCTTGTCGATTCCCTCGCCGAGAGCATAGCGCACAAATCCGGTGATCTTCACAGGCGCGCCGATCTTGCCCTCAGCTTCCTTCACCGCCTGGGCCACCGACTTGGCGTTGTCGTGGATGAAGGCCTGCTCCAGCAGGCAGACTTCCTTGTAATAGGTCTTCAGGCCGGACTCGACGATCTTCTCGATCACGTTCTCGGCCTTGCCCTGCTGGCGGTACTTGTCGGCCAGCACGTCCTTTTCGCGCCTGACGACGGCGGGATCGAGCCCGGCCGGATCCAGCGCCTGCGGATTGGCGGCGGCGACATGCATGGCGAGCTGGCGGCCGAGAACCGAGAGTTCGTCGGTCTTGCCGGCGGATTCCAGCGCCACGATCACGCCCATCTTGCCGGCGCCGTCGATCACCGCGTTATGCACGTAGCTCGAGACCACGCCCTTGCCGACTTCGAGCGAAGCCGCGCGGCGCAGCGTCATGTTCTCGCCGATGGTCGCAATTGCGTCCGCGATCGCGGTCTCGACCGTGACGCTGCCGGCCTTGGCGGCCTTGATTTTCTCGACGTCGGCGCCGACGGCGAGCGCGACCTGCGCGATCATCTTGACCAGCCCCTGGAACTGCTCGTTGCGGGCCACGAAGTCGGTCTCGGAATTGACTTCCACCACCACGCCCTTGTTGCCCGATGTCAGCGCGCCGATCAGGCCCTCCGCGGCGACGCGGCCGGCCTTTTTCGCGGCCTTCGAGAGCCCCTTCTTGCGCAGCCAGTCGATCGCCGCCTGCATGTCGCCGTTGTTCTCGGCGAGCGCCTGCTTGCAGTCCATCATGCCTACGCCAGTGGTCTCGCGAAGGTCCTTGACCATCGCCGCTGTGATTGTTGCCATCGTTGCAATCCTTTGCCTGTCAGGGCGACCGCGGCGCGGCTTGTGCCGCCTCGCCGCCGTCTACCATCAGCAATCATGGAAATTGAGGAGCGGTGGCCGGAACGATCCGGCCAGCGCGTTTGACGTTATTCCGCTTCCGCGGTCATCGCCTTGGCCTGGGCCACCCAGCCATCGGCGCGGGACGGCAGTCCGACTTCTTCGCCGATCTTGTGGGCGGTATCGTGATCAAGCTCGGCCAGCTGCCAGTAGTGGAAGATGCCGAGATCGTTGAACTTCTTCTCGATCGCGCCGGACACGCCGGTGAGCTTCTTGAGATTGTCCGCAGCGCCGCGCGGCCCGGCGAGACCCTGGAAGCCCGCGGGTTGCGCCGCCGGAATGTCCTCGCGTACCGGCTGGGCGGAAGCGCCAATGTCGATCCCGGCATCGCCCTGCGCCCGCGAGATGCCGTCAATGGCAGCGCGGGCCACCAGATCGCAATACAGCGCGATGGCGCGGCCGGCGTCGTCATTGCCGGGAATCACATAGGTGATGCCCTTGGGATCGGAGTTGGTATCGACGATCGCGGCGACGGGAATGTTCAGCCGCTGGGCTTCCTGGATCGCGATGTCTTCCTTGTTGGTGTCGATCACGAAGATCATGTCGGGCAGGCCGCCCATGTCCTTGATACCGCCGAGCGAGCGGTCGAGCTTGTCGCGCTCGCGCTGCAGCGTCAGCCGCTCCTTCTTGGTGTAGGCGCTGGCATCGCCGGAATTGAGCACCTCCTCGAGGTGCCGCAGCCGCTTGATCGAACCGGAGATGGTCTTCCAGTTGGTCAGGGTGCCGCCGAGCCAGCGCGAATTGACGAAATACTGCGCGGAGCGCTTGGCGGCCTCGGCGACACCGTCCTGCGCCTGGCGCTTGGTGCCGACGAACAGGATACGGCCGCCCTTGGCGACGGTATCGCTGACAGCCTGCAGCGCGCGGTGGAACAGCGGCACGGTCTGGGCGAGATCGATGATGTGGATGTTGTTGCGCGCACCGAAGATGAAATCCGCCATTTTCGGATTCCAGCGATGCGATTGGTGGCCGAAGTGGACGCCAGCCTCGAGCAGCTGACGCATAGAAAAATCGGGTAGCGACATAGTTCAGTTCTCCGGTTGGTTCCTCCGGAAGCGTGTGAGCAGACGTGCCTTATGGCCCGGCTGCCACCGGACGGCCTTTTGAGCCATGCTTCCGTGTGAGATGGGCCGCTATATAGCGGTATTTTCACAGGAAGCAAGGAAATTGGGCCGGTTTTGGAGGCGGATATGCCCCAGGACGACCGCTAATGACGCGTTTTGGGCCTGGTGCTCCCGAAGGCGCACCACCGCACCGTCCGGCCAACCCTATTCGGCCAGCCGGAGGTCCGCGATGGTTTGCCTTGCGGCCACCTCTTCCAGGGGAAAGAAGTCGAGAGGCCCGGGATTCTTGTAGCCGGCAGTAATGACAGTACCGACGGCCAGGCCCAATAATCCCGAGGACGACGTCGCGATAAGAGCAGTCTTTCTCTCACTCATCCGCGCGACGAAAAAATACGTGCGACCGGATTCGGCTGTCATGTCGTTCCGGGTCACGCCGGGAAATGCGGCCTCCGTGGCCGTCAGTTGGTGGTGACCGGCCGGACGGTCGACATAGACATAAGTCCCGGTCTTGAGACTGCGCATCGGCGCTTCATCGAGCTGAACGTTCCAGCCCCCGTCAACAATGCCGCCATAACCCTTCTCGCGAAGCACGACGATGCGCGCTTGGCCCGCTTTCGGCGGACCCACCTTTCGCATCACCGCCGAGTAGTCGAGCCCATTCCTTTCGGTCTCGCAGCCACACAACAATACGGCCACGACCGCCAACGCCACCCCACGCCAAAACATGACGCCCCCAACACCCCAATGCCCGGAAGGAGTCATAGCCAAAAACACGGTGTGGTTGCAACAGCGTCAGCAACCTTGTCCGTCCCTGAAAAAAAATTAAGCCGTTTGCTTGATCCGCATCAATGCCCGCCCCTCCCGGTTTCCCACAAACAGGGTCTTTGCGTTGTGCCGATTCTGCGTTGTTGCCAACCGGGGGGAAGACAATGCGCTCGACGAACTCGATCCTTTCAATTGCGATTGCGATTTCAACATTTGCGGCGCTTTCGATCGCAAATCCCGCCAATGCCCAGCGCGCCGCCAAGGCGACACCGGCGCGCGCGACATCGACCGCCGCGCAAGGCGCAAACTGCCTCGGGTGCCACAAGGCGATGAATCCCGGCCTTGCCGACGAATGGCACGAGAGCGCCCACGGCAAAAAGGGCATCAATTGCTACGATTGCCACAAGGCCAATAAGGGCGATCCCGGCGCATTCGAGCACAACGGCTCGGTGATTCACGTCATCGTGTCGCCGAAGGACTGCGGCGCCTGCCACCAAAAGGAAGTGGACCAGCAGAAGGGCAGTCACCACGCCAAGGCCGCCGAGATTCTGGCCTCGCTTGATAACTTCCTCGGTTCGGTGCTCGGCGGACCGCCGGCGGTCGCCGTCGGTTGCTTCCAGTGCCACGGCTCGACCGTGAAGGTCCTGCCCAACGGCAAGTTCGATCCCGCCACATGGCCCAACACCGGCATCGGCCGCATCAATCCGGACGGCAGCGCCGGAAGCTGCAGCGCCTGCCATACGCGCCATCGCTTCTCCAAGGCGCAGGCACGCGAGCCGCAAACCTGCGGCAAGTGCCACCTTGGCCCGGATCATCCGCAGATGGAAATCTACCAGGAATCCAAACACGGCATCCTGTGGGAGACCAGCAAGGCGCGGCTCAACCTCGACAAGAGCCCGTGGCGGGCTGGTGTCGAGTATACCGCGGCGCCTTCATGCGCCAGCTGCCATATGGGCGCCACCCGGACCCAGGGCGTGACGCACGACGTCGGCGAACGCATCAGCTGGACGCTGCGGCCGCCCGTTTCAACCAAGCTCAACATGGTCATTTTCAACGATCTGAGCAAAGACGACCGGCCGGAAGCGCTCGTATTGCCGAAGGTCGGCGACGAGGTCAAAGGCAAGGACAGCGTCGTCCGCAAAGTGCAGGGGATCCTCACCTGGCAGCAGCGGCGCGAGAAAATGCAGGACGTCTGCACCGGGTGTCACGCGAGCGGTCAGGTCACCGGCTTCTACCAGCAGTTCGACAATCTCGTCGGGCTCTACAACGACAAGTTCGGCAAGCCGGCGGCCGCGATCATGGCGGATCTGTACAAGGCCAACAAACTCACCCCGGCGCCCATGGATGAGAAGCTGGAATGGATCTACTACGAACTCTGGCATCACGAAGGGCGGCGCGCGCGCCATGGCGCATCGATGTCCGGCCCGGATTACGCGTGGTGGCATGGCATCTACGAGGTCGCCAAATCCTTCTACATGGAGTTCCTGCCCGAGGTGAAGCGGGTGGCCGGTGACCAGATGGCCAACGAACTGTTGGAAAAACACGTCTACACCCAGCCCGGCCATCTCTGGCTCAAGGAGGGCATGACCAAGGACCAACTACAGAAGATCGAGGAATTCTACCGCAGCCGGTACGGCGAGCAGCAGGGCGAAAAGAAGTAACCGAGGCTCGCCGCCGCGTTGCGGGCAGTATATCGTCAAGGGACCGCGCCTGAGCGTCAGGCGCGGTCCCTTTGGTTCGTACAGCCCGGCGCGCACCCGTTCGTCAGGCGACCATGTCGACCCTGCCGTCCTTCAGGCGGTAGATGCCGCCGACCACCTTCAGTTTCTGCTGTTCGACCGCGGCACTCAGAATCGGTGTTGCCGCGCGCAGCTTGGCGACGTTGTCGATCACGTTCTGCCGGATTGCCAGACCGAGCGTGTCTCCGGCTTGTTGTGAAACCGCCTTTACCGAAGGCGCTATGCCGGCGACGAGCGAGGGCATATGCCCCGGCAGCGTGGTATTGTCCTTCAGCGATTTGATGGTGGCGTCGACCGCGCCGCAGGCATCGTGACCCAGCACCAGGATCAGAGGCACACCAAGCACGGCGACGCCATATTCGAGGCTGGCCACCGATTCATCGTTGGCGAAGTTGCCGGCCACGCGGCAAACGAAGAGGTCGCCGCGGCCGCTGTCGAACGCGTATTCGGGCGCGATGCGGGAATCGGCACAGCTCAGGATCGCGGCGTAGGGGTTCTGTCCTCCCGCCAGGGCCTCCCGCTCATGCTTGAAATCATGCCGAAGCGACACGCCTTCGACGTACCGCCCATTGCCCTTTTCCAGCCGTTCAAGCGCGGCGTCCGGCGGCAGCACGTTTTGCGGCTTCGGCGGCGGTTTCTTCTCCTTGGCGCCGGCCGCGCTCCCGAAAAGCAGCGTCGCGGCAGCGCCGAGAACGAGGCCGCGGCGCGAAGGCCGGAAGGTATGCTGGAGGCACGTCACGCACATCGGAATCCTCCTTTGCGTCGTTACAGCGTCTGCACGTCCACCACGCCCGACACCGCCTTGATCGCGCCGGCGATCTGCGGCGAGACCTTGAAACGGCCGGGCAGCTTCATTTCGACCTCGGTTTCGAGATCGAGCATCATGACCAGCGATACGTCGCCATCGGCGCCGCCCAGAGGTGCGGCAGCCGGCTTTGCCGGAACGCCCCGCGGCACCGCGCCCTGCCCCGCCTCGGGCATCTGCAGCCGCTTGGCGATCGATTCCAGCGGCTTGGTATCGCGGACGAAAATCCGAAGTCCCTTTTGAGTCTTGGCCGCGGCATCGTCGAGCGGCTCGGCGTGCAGCACGCGGGCACGGACATCCTCGCCCTGCAGTTCGGCACCCAATTGCAGCAGCACCGCGGCGCCGGGCTCCAGCACGTCGCGATATTGCGCGAGCCCTTCCGAGAACAGCACGGCTTCGAAATGGCCGGTCGGGTCGGACAAACCCATGATGCCCATCTTGTTGCCGGTCTTGGTGCGCCGCTCCATCCGCGACACCACGGTGGCGGCAACCTTGCCGGCGGTGGCGCCGGTTTTCACCGCGCGGGAGAATTCCGCCCAGGACTGCACGCGCAGGCGCTTCAGCACGGTGGCGTAGTCGTCGAGCGGGTGGCCGGACAGGAAGAAACCGATGGCGTCATATTCGCGCCGCAGCCGCTCTGCCGGCAGCCAGGGCTCGATCTGGGGCAGCATGATCGTCGGCGCGTCGGTGGCGCCGCCGAACATGTCATTTTGCCCGATGGTCGCGGCCTCATGGCTGCGCTGGCAGGCCGCGAGAATGGACTCGGCGCCGGCGAACACCCGCGCACGGTTGAAGTCCAGGCAGTCGAACGCGCCGGCCGCGGCGAGGCTCTCGATGACGCGCTTGTTGATCGCGCGCGGATTGACGCGGGCGGCGAAGTCGGCGAGCGAGGTGAACGCGCCGTCCTTGCGGGCCTCGACGATCAATTCGACCGCCTGCTGGCCGACGCCCTTCAGCGCCGCCAGCGCGTAATAAATGGTGCCGTCGGCGACCTCGAAGGTGGGGCCGGAGCGATTGACCGAGGGTGCTTCGACCTTGATGCCGAGCCGCTGCGCCTCGGCGCGGAATTCCGACAGCTTGTCGGTATTGTTGAGGTCGAGCGTCATCGAGGCCGCGATGAACTCGACCGGGTAATGCGCCTTCATGTAGGCGGTGTGATACGATACCAGCGCGTAGGCGGCCGCGTGGCTCTTGTTGAAGCCGTAGTCGGCAAATTTCGCCAACAGTTCGAAGATGGTCTCGGCCTGCCCTTTCGGCACGTTGTTCTTCACCGCGCCCGCGACGAAGATCGCGCGCTGCTTCTCCATCTCCGCGCGGATCTTCTTGCCCATCGCGCGCCGCAGCAGGTCGGCATCGCCGAGCGAATAGCCGGCCATCACCTGGGCGATCTGCATCACCTGTTCCTGGTAGATGATGACGCCGAAGGTCTCCTTCAGGATCGGCTCGAGCACGGGATGCAGATATTCCGGCTCCTCGTCGCCATGCTTGCGGGCGCAATAGGTCGGAATGTTCGCCATCGGACCGGGCCGATACAGCGCCACGAGTGCGATGATGTCCTCGAAACGGTCGGGCCGCATGTCGACCAGCGCGCGCCGCATGCCCTGGCTTTCAACCTGGAACACGCCGACGACGTCGCCCCTCGCCAGCATCTGGTAACTCTTGGCATCGTCGAGCGGCAGCGTCGTCAGGTCGACCTCGACCCCGCGCTGCCTGAGCAGTTTTACGGCGACGTCGAGCACCGTCAGCGTCTTCAGGCCGAGGAAGTCGAACTTGACGAGCCCCGCGGGCTCGACCCATTTCATGTTGAACTGGGTCACCGGCATGTCGGACTTGGGATCGCGATAGAGCGGCACCAATTCGCTCAAGGGCCTGTCGCCAATCACGATGCCGGCGGCGTGGGTGGAGGCGTGCCGGGTCAGGCCTTCCAGGCGCTGCGCGATGTCGAAGGCGCGCGCCACCACCGGATCCTCGTCGCGGAACGCCTGCAGCTTGGGCTCGCTCTCGATCGCGGCCGCCAGCGTTACGGGAGCGGCGGGATTTTGCGGCACCAGCTTGGTCAGCTTGTCGACCTGGCCATAGGGCATCTGCAACACGCGCCCGACGTCGCGCAGCACGCCGCGCGCCTGCAGCGTACCGAAGGTGATGATCTGGGCCACCTGGTCGCGGCCGTAGCGCTGCTGCACATAGTCGATCACCTCGCCGCGCCGGTCCTGGCAGAAGTCGATGTCGAAGTCGGGCATCGAGACGCGTTCCGGATTGAGGAAGCGTTCGAACAAGAGGCCAAACCGGATCGGGTCGAGATCGGTGATGGTCAGCGCGTAGGCGACCAGCGAGCCCGCGCCCGAGCCGCGGCCCGGTCCGACCGGAATACCCTGCGCCTTCGCCCACTTGATGAAGTCGGCGACGATCAGGAAGTAACCCGGATACTGCATGCGGGTGATGACATCGAGCTCGAAGGCGAGGCGCGCACGATAGACTTCCTCGGTGGTCCCCTGTGAAACGCCGTGAACGCTGAGGCGGTTGCTCAACCCCTCCTCGGCCTGCCGGCGCAACTCCGCCGCTTCTTCGCTGACCGCGTCCGCGCTGTTGGCGGTCGCACCCACCGTAAAGCGCGGCAGGATCGGTTTGCGAGTGAGCGGGCGGAACGAGCAGCGCTCGGCGATCTCGACGGTGGAGGCCAGCGCCTCCGGCACGTCGGCGAACAGCACCGCCATTTCGGCGCGGCTCTTGAAGCGGTGATCGGGCGTCAACTGGTCGCGCTCGGTCTCGGCGATCAGGCGTCCGCCGGCGATGCACAGCAGCGCATCATGGGCTTCGTAATCGTCGGTGGCGGCGAAATACGGTTCGTTGGTCGCCACCAGCGGCAGGCCCCTGGTGTAGGCGAGATCGATCAGGCCGGCCTCGACGCGGCGTTCCTTGTCGATGCCGTGGCGTTGCAGTTCGACATAGAGCCGGTCGCCGAACAGGCTCGCCAGCCGGTCGCAGCGCGATGCCGCAAGGCTGGCGTGATCGCCCGCGAGCGCCAGCGAGATTGGCCCGTCCGGGCCGCCGGTCAGTGCGATCACATCCTCGGCACATCCCTCAAGCCATTCGAATTTGACGTGCGGAGACTGGTGTACGGGCGTTTCCAGGAAGGCGCGGGAATTGAGCTGCATCAGGCTGCGATAGCCGCGCTCGCGCGCCGCGAGCAGCACGATCCGCGACGGGGCCGCCGCCAGCGCGTTGCGGGCGTTGGGGTCCTGGTCGCCGAAATCGACCGCCAGCTCCAGGCCGATGATCGGCTGGATGCCATAGCCCGCCATCTTGTCGGAGAATTCCAGCGCCCCGAACATGTTGTCGGTATCGGTCAGCGCCAGCGCCGGCTGGCGGTCGGCTTTTGCCAGTTCGCCGAGCCTGGCGATCTTGATCGACCCCTTCAGCAGCGAATAGGCCGAATGAACGTGGAGATGGACGAATCCGGCATTGGACATGGCTGCCGCAGGTTTTGAGGTCATGAACTCGGTCGATCAGGCTTGAGGGGGCGCGCGGCCGCCTGTCGCGACCGACTCGCCCTCCAATGGTGGTGCCTGGGACCGGCGGAGTCCATGTCGCCGGCGCGATTTGCGACCGCCATCCGGCTTTTCCCCAGGGGGCCGCCTCCTCGCGCCCAGAACCGATCTCAGAGCCTGATCTCAGAGCCGATCCGAGAGGCTGTTTCAGAGCTGGGGAATGAGTTGCGCCCACACCGCGATCATCCCCACGAACAGCGCAATCGACGCCAGTGCGGCCGCTTCTTCGACAAAGATCTTCAACATGTCCGCCTCGACTCTACCTGAACATATGCGGAACATTGTTCCCAGTTTGTTCTACGCAGTCAAGGGTGGCAGTGGATCATTCCGAAAAAATACCCCCAAACCAAATCGCTTGGTTAACGCGACCCGGGCCGAACGGAAACCGGCGTCCAGCAGCGCGTGCGGCTTTCACCCTAAGCCCGGCTGGTTGGGTCCCCAAGGCGATTAGGAGGCGCTTGGTGGGTGTCGCCGAGGTCGGCGCCACTAGGGCGCGACGAAATGAAGGACCAAGGCAGCCACCACGCACGTCGCAATGGCAATGAAACCGCCCCTTCGCCTGTCCGGGAAAATGCCAAAGGTGAGCACCATCAGGACGGCCAGTATTGCGATTTTGACAAAGATCGAAACCATGGACCGGCCCCCCCTTGCGAAGCCTTCAGCTACCGCAATATGCGCCCCGAGCGGTCCATTTTCCAGCCCGGCAGCCGAACGCTGCTGACCTACCCAAGCCTCGAGCTCTTGCGACCCGCACCCCTGATTGTGAGTTGACGCAAAGCCGCTGCTGCGGCTTGGGTTGAGGTCCAAGGGAATCGTTCAAGAGAATCGATTGAAGGTGGCTGCGGCCGAAGGGAGATCTCGATGCGTAACCTCACTCTCGCATTGCTGGCCGCGGGCGGACTGGCTGTTGTCGGCACCGCGCCGGCCGAAGCGGTCGGCACCCGCTATCCCTTTTGCATCCAGGGCGCCGAATATCCGGCTTTGAGCGCCTGCTACTTCACGAGTTACGAGCAATGCCAGGCGACCGCCTCGGGACGGCGGCTGTGGTGCATCGAGAACCCCTATTACAATCCCGGCGACGACGCCGGTCCGCCGAGTTATCGCGCGCCGCGGGCGAGGTCGGTCTACCCGCTGCCGCGCTGACGCTCCGCCCGCCGTCTGATTTTAACGCGACGTGCCCCGCGCTTTCGGCTTGCGCGGGAACGTGAGCTGACGGTGGATCAATGGGGGCTGTCTGCTTCCGCCCAGATGCTTTGGCAGGCGTCGACGATTCTGGCGATCGGGATGGCTTCGGCGGCCGCGCCGGCCCGCGCGCAGACCTATGACCCCAATTTTCCGATTTGCATGCATGTCGTCCAGTTCGAGACTTCTACGAGGACTGCACCTTCTATACGATGGACCAATGCCGGGCGTCGGCCTCTGGCCGCGCGGCCATGTGCAGCATCAATCCGTTTTACAGGGGCATCAGCGAGCCGCCGGTACGGCATGAGCGGCGGTACCGCCGCGCTTATTGAACTTCGGTTCTGATAGAATCAGAACCGAAGATTCTTGCTTTGACGTTTCACGCGAACCGGGGTCCACTTCGCTCGAAAACGCCATGGATCAACCCAGCTCGACGACCTGGCCGTCCACCAGCGAGACCCGGCGGTCCATGCGGCCCGCCAGCTCCATGTTGTGGGTCGCGATCAGCATCGCCACCCGCGTCGCCTTGACGAGCTGCATCAGCGCGCCGAAGACGTGATCGGCGGTATGCGGGTCGAGATTTCCGGTCGGTTCATCCGCCAGCAGCGCCCGGGGCGCGTTAGCGACCGCGCGCGCGATCGCCACCCGCTGCTGCTCGCCGCCGGACAGTTCCGCCGGCCGGTGCTTGATGCGCTCGCCAAGGCCCAGATAGGCTAGGATTTCGGTGGCCCGCTTGACTGTTTCCGACCGTTTCAGTCCACGGATCATCTGCGGCAGCATGACGTTCTCGAGCGCCGAGAATTCCGGCAACAGCCGGTGCGACTGATACACGAAGCCGATATCGGTGCGACGGATCTGGGTTCGCTCGACGTCGGACAATCCCGATGTCGCAGCACCTCCGACATAAACTTCGCCATCGTCGGGACTCTCCAGGAGGCCCGCGATATGCAGGAGCGTCGATTTGCCCGCGCCCGAGGGCGCCACCAGCGCGACCGACTGCCCCGCCCACAGCGCAAGCTTGGCGCCATCGAGAATCGTCAGCGTCGTCTCGCCCTGCATGTACTGGCGCTTTATCTCGTGGAGATAAATGACCGGTACATCTTCCGCGCCCTGCCCCATCTTTTCCTCACTCGTACCGGAGCGCATCGACGGGGTCGAGGCGCGCGGCACGCCATGACGGATACAACGTGGCGAGGAAGGACAGCGTCAGCGCCATGATCACGACGGCGGCGGTCTCGCCGAAATCGATCTCGGCGGGCAGCTTGGACAGGAAATAAAGCTCCGGCGAGAACAATTCGGTGTTGGTGAGCCAGGACAGGAATTGCCGGATCGATTCGATATTCAGGCAGATCAGGAGACCGACGAACAGCCCGGTCAGGGTGCCGACCACGCCGATCGCGGCTCCCGTGATCAGGAAGATCCGCATGATCGAGCCCTGCGAGGCGCCCATGGTGCGCAGGATCGCAATATCGCTGCCCTTGTCCTTGACCAGCATGATCAGGCCAGAGACGATGTTCAGCGCCGCCACCAGCACGATCATGGTGAGGATCAGAAACATCACGTTGCGCTCGACCTGCAGCGCATTGAAGAAGGTCGAGTTGCGCTGGCGCCAGTCGACCAGGAAAATCGGCCGTCCGGCGGCTTCGGTGACCTTCTTGCGGAATGTGTCGATCCGGTCGGGATTGGTGGTGAACACCTCGATCGCGGTGACGTCATTGTTGCGGTTGAAATAGGCCTGCGCTTCCGAAAGCGGCATGAACACGAAGCTTGCATCGTATTCCGACATGCCGATCTCGAATACCGCAGCGATCCTGTAGGGTTTTATCCGCGGCGTCGTGCCCATCGGGGTGACCGCGCCCTTCGGCGAAACCAGGGTGATCATGTCGCCGGCATGCAGCGACAGCGTATCGGCGAGCCGCCGGCCGATGGCGACGCCCTGGCCTTCGTCAAAGCCCTCGAGCGAGCCCTGCTTGATGTTCCTGGCGATCGAGGTGAGGTTGTTGAGGTCGTCGGCGCGGATGCCGCGGATGAAAACGCCGGCCGCGTTGAACGGCGAAGACCCCAGTCCCTGGCCGTCCACCACAGGGGCCGCGAGCCGGATACCCTGGACCTGCGAGATCCGGTCGGAGACGTCCTTCCAGTCAGTCAGCGGCGATTCCAGGGGCTGCACCAGAAGGTGCCCGTTGAGGCCGAGTATCTTGTCCAGCAGCTCCTTGCGGAAGCCGTTCATCACGGCCATCACGATGATCAGCGTGGCGACGCCGAGCATGATGCCGAGGAAGGAAAATCCGGCGATGACGGAGATGAAGCCTTCCTTGCGACGTGCCCGCAAATAGCGTCCCGACAGCAGCCACTCGAATGGCGCGAAGGGTGGGGTTCGAACTGGCTCGCTCATAGCTGCATCCATAGCCCGATTTTCACACGATTCGGGCCAATTGTGGCCGCGGCGTTCCATATCCGCGTACGCGTGGTGGATAATTCTTCACGCGCTCAGCCGCGCCATGACATCCGCCGGGCTGAGATTCTCGCGCGAACCGTCGCTGCGCCGTTTCAGTTCGAGCTTGCCTTCGGCAAGCCCCTTCGGCCCCACCAGGACCTGCCAGGGAATGCCGATCAGGTCGGCAGCAGCGAACTTGGCGCCGGCGCGCTGGTCGGTATCGTCGTAGAGCACCTCGACACCCTTGTCCGAAAGCTCCCTGTAGAGCTTTTCGCAAGCGCCATCCGTGGCCTGGTCGCCCTGCTTCAGGTTCAGGATGACCGCCTTGAACGGTGCCACCGCCTCCGGCCATTTGATGCCGGCCTCGTCATGGCAGGCCTCGATGATGGCGCCGACCAGGCGCGAGACGCCCACCCCGTAGGAGCCGCCATGGATCGGCACGTCGACGCCATCGGCGCCGGCGACCAGGGCTTTCATCGAATCCGAATACTTGGTGCCGAAGTAGAAGATCTGGCCGACTTCGATGCCGCGGGTATGCACCTTCTTGTCCGCGGGCACCTCGCGGTCGAAGCGCGCGGCGTCGTGGACATCTTCGGTCGCGGCATAGACCGAGGTCCATCGCTTGATGATCGGGGTCAGATCGCCCTCATAGTCGATATCGTCGCCCGGCACCGGCAAATTGAGCACGTCGCTGTCGCAATAGACCGCGGATTCGCCGGTCTCCGCGAGCACGATGAACTCATGGCTGAGATCGCCGCCGATCGGCCCGGTCTCGGCGCGCATCGGGATCGCCTTCAATCCCATTCGCGCGAAAGTGCGCAAATAGGCGACGAACATCTTGTTGTAGGAACGCCGCGCCGCCGCCTCATCGATGTCGAAAGAATAGGAATCCTTCATCAGGAATTCGCGGCCGCGCATGACGCCGAAGCGCGGACGCTGCTCGTCGCGGAATTTCCACTGGATGTGGTAGAGATTGAGCGGCAGGCTCTTGTAGGATTTCACGTAGGCGCGGAAAATCTCGGTGATCATTTCCTCGTTGGTCGGTCCGAACAACAACTCGCGCTTGTGCCGGTCGGTGATGCGCAGCATTTCCGGGCCATAGGCGTCGTAACGGCCGCTCTCGCGCCAGAGATCGGCAAGCTGCAAGGTCGGCATCAGCAATTCTAGCGCGCCGGCACGGTCCTGCTCCTCGCGGACGATCTGCTCGATCTTCTTTAGCACGCGAAAGCCCAGCGGCAGCCACGCATAGATGCCGGCCGCCTCCTGCCGCATCATGCCCGCACGCAGCATCAGGCGATGCGAAACGATCTCGGCCTCTTTCGGATTCTCTTTGAGGATGGGTAGAAAGAACCGCGATAATCGCATGGGTCACCAGTAGAATCGGTCGGGCACGGGAAGCCAGCAGTGAAACCGGATCAGGTGCGAAAACACAAGGGCGGGGATGAGGAAAACCCGCTAAGCGCGCGGATTTCCTGCCGTTTTTACGGACGAGTTTGAGGGCGTCAATAAGGCACGATCGGTCACAATATGGGGGTGGCCGGAGAAAGGGCCCCCGAGGGCTCTTACATCTTCATGCCGGAATGATCGGGCATCTTCTTCATGTCCATGTGACCGCCGGCTGCGTTTCCAGGTGCCTGCGCCCCAACCCCCGCCACGTCGAGCGAGACCTGCACCTTGCCGGCCTTCTCGAACTCCAGCGTGACCGGCAGCTTCTCGCCCTGCTTGAGCGGCCCCTTGAGGTCGAACATCATCAGGTGATAGCCGCCCGGCGCCAGCTTTACGGTTTTGCCGGGCTCGATCGAAAGGCCCTTGTCGAGCGGGCGCATGGTCATCACGCCGTCCTTCATGGCCATCTCGTGGACCTCGATCTTGCCGGCAATATCGGCCGAGCCGCCGATCAGCCGGTCCGGCGTCGAGCCCTTGTTCTCGATGGTGAGATAGCCGCCGCCGATCTTCGCGCCGCCCGGCGTGGCGCGGCTCCAGGCCTGGGTGATCACGAGATCGCCGGCCTTGACCTCCTGGGCGCGGACGGGCGCCGCGAAAGAACAGCAGAGCATCGCGACCGCCGCGATAGCGCCGGTCATTGATCGCAGCGCCGGCCTTCCGGTTGGTTCCTTCATCGACATTTTTCAGTCCTCTGGTTGGGGCAAAATTGGCTCGCCGCGTTGCTACGAGAAGTGGATGGCGGGATGCAGCGTGCCGAGCATTCCGACGATGGCGAGAACGCAAAATCCCAGCGCGATCTCGACGACGCTGTTACGCAAAAGCTGGCGAGCGGCCTGGCATTCCTTCCCCGAGGCGACCGCAAGCCGTGGCGTCAGGAAGAATCGGTTCACGGCGGCCAACGCCAGCATGGATGCGAAAACGACAAGCTTGAGCAACAGGATTTGCCCGTATTCGGTGGCCAGCAGCGCGTGGAACGAACCGACCAGAATCCAGCTGTTGACGAGGCCCGTCGTCACGAGCGTCGCGACGCTGACGATGCCCAAGATCGAAAACCTCCGGGTCGCCCTCCCCGCCGGCGATGCCGATGCGGCGAGATCATCATCCCGCCGAACCGCGGAGAGCAGCAGCACCAGCGGCACCAGCCCCCCGACCCAGCTTGCCGCGGCAACGAGATGCAGCGCATCGGCGGCGAGATGCAGGTTGCCGAGTTCGCCTGGCGTCGACCCGGCATGGCCGGTCCAGGCGATCGCGGCCATGAGGCCGAGAGCCGTCGCGAGCGCGAGCCAGTTCGCCAGCGGAGAACGGTCAAACGCCAGGCAAGCGGCCAGAATGATCGCAAGCGCGCTGCGATACTCCGTCACCTCGCCGAATTGCGTTTCGTTCAATACCGTCGACAGCACCTGCGGTGTCATGGCCTCAGCGGGCGTCAGGCCGCTCATCGAAACCGCCTGAAGCAGGAGCCAGATCACCCCCGACAAAGCCGTGACGGCGAGAGCGATCCAGACCACGCGCAGGTTTTGCACCCGCAATTTCTTGGCGACGGCGTGCTCTGGCGGCAAAGCAGGCTTTGCCACCAACGTCCGGAAAACGAGCGTTCCCGCAAGCACCGCGGTCGCGGCGAAATGTATCCCGCGAACCACGATCAGCGAATCTGCCGCTGCCAACCAATCCATCGCCTACTGACCGACTTGAAAGGTAAAATTTCCCTCGGTCGTATGCGAGTCCGCTGAAAGCACGTGCCATTTCACGTGATAGGTCCCGTTACCGCCCGGGCGCAACGCGACCGACATCTGGCTGCCGTCGACACGGGCTTTACCGGTGTCGACGCGTTTGCCTGCGGAATCGGTCACGGTAATGGTGCTGAACGCCGGCTCCAGTTTCTGGGTGAACCAAAGCGTCACTTCGTGCGGTGCCGTCGCAACCTTGTTGCCGACGCGCGGTTCGGCATGGTCGAGCGTGGCGTGAGCCGAAGCCTCGCCCGTGGCGAGCAGGAACAACAGAGGAATTATCCCTGACAAAGATGAGGATCGCATGATCAATTCCCCGCAAAGAGTCTGGTGGGCTGTGTCGCGCCGCCGAAGATCGGTCTGCCGATGCCGCGCGGATCGAGGTCGTCGAGATAGAAATGCAGTTGCGCGATGACCCCGACATTGGTTCCGCTCTGCCGGTTGATTGGAATCAGAGCCTCGATGCCGACCTGAAAGGTGTTTCCGACCCAGATGAATCCGGGATTGATGGTACCCGTTGTCACTGTGCCCGAGGTGAACGTATTGCCCACCGGCGTCTGCAAATTGGCCTCTACCAGTGGGATCAAATGGTTGAAGAAATCCGGCAGCCCGAGATCCACCACCGCGGATTTCAGATAAGGCATGCTGTACTGAATGGTTCCACCCCAGTTCAGAAGGCGCGGATGGAATTCGGTATCGAACGTCGGATCGCCGCTGTCGGGATCGACCCCGCCGGTGGTGGTCGAATGACGGCCGGGCAGCGCGTAGCCGACCTGGCCGGTGATCGCCACCGGCCGGATCCAGGACAGCGTATCGGGAAGATCGCCGAGCCCTTTGCCGAAATAGATCGTCGGCGTGTAGGTATTGAACGGATCGGCGCCGATGCTCTGCGCGCCGCTTCCGCCCCATTCGACGGACAAGCCGACCGACATCACGAACTCGTGCTCGGGGTTCTTGTAGAGGCGGTATTTCAATGAGGTCTCGAGATTCTGAAATCCGTTGGCGCCCATTCCCGCCGGACCGCCGGGAACACCGAGGTGGCTGTAGGTTGAGCCGATCGACACCGCGAAGGCTTCGGTGATCCGCTTGGAAAATTCACCGGAAAAATCGCGCTGCCGGAACGACGGATCGTCGCCGGTCCTGAAACTGGAGACAGTCGGAAACGACAGTTCGTCGTTGACGCCGGGATCGTCGATGCCGAGGGTGGCCGGGAAAAAACGATTGCCGACGATTTCGTGGGCCATGCTTTCGCTGATGGGAATGAGCGCCATCGCGAGCCCTGACAGGCCCGCGCGCGCGAGACGGATAGACATGAAATTCTCCGCTTGAACCGAATTGTGAACGCATCAAAAACGGCCAATGGCCGTCAAGTTCACACGGACAATGGCGGTGCGCGGGCCTGGGCGTTCGAGCCGACACGCGCGGTCGGCACGGCCTCGGCCGCTTCCAGCCAGGCGAGGCGCTGATACTGGCGCTGCAGGGTCGCAAAAACCGGCGGTGGCTGAAGCGCCGTGCCACCGGCATGACCGCCCGCGCAAAACGCGCAGCAGTCGCCGCTATGATGCGTCCTGGCCGGGGCCGTCTGCCCATCGTCGGTCGCGGCGCTCATGTCGGAGCAGATCGACGCCATGGAGAGGGGATCGTTGACGGCATAGGCGAACGCGCGGAACGCCGCGATCGGTGCAAACAATTGCATCGCGATCGCAAACAGCACGATCGGAATGAGCAGTTCCAGCCGGCGCCGCATGATTATCCCTAAAACACCACAATCCTCCTACCACCCGCCCTCCAGTCTGTCGAGATTGCCTCTCAAAGGCATTTGATGCAGCGCAAGGAGCCGGGGTCGAAGTCGAATAGGGTTTTACGTCCCTCCACGGATCATCGAATGTTCGACTTCGACCAACCACTGGTGATTGCCGGATTGCTGCTCGGGCTGTCGTCGAGCCTGCACTGTTTCGGCATGTGCTCCGGCATCGCCGCCAGCCTGCATTTCGCGGCGGGTCTCGATCCCAAACGGCCCGCCCGCGATCTCGTGGCAACGACCCTGCTGATCAATGCCGGACGGATCAGCGGATATGTGGTCGCAGGCCTGCTCGTCGGCGCCGCGGGATCGGGCATCTTCGGCGCGTTCGATCATTCGACCAGCCACGCCGTGCTTCGCTGGGCGGCGGCCGTGGCGCTCGGCTGGATCGGTCTTTCCATGCTCGAGATCGTGCCGCTCCCGGCCATGCTTTATCGGGTTGCCTCGCATGTCAGCCGCTTCATGGATACCGTGGCACGTGCGGCACGATTGCCGGCATCGATGGGGCTGTTCCTCAGCGGTACGGTGTGGGGCTTTCTTCCCTGCGCCATGGTCTACGCCGCCCTCTTCTATGCGATGCTTTCCGGTTCCGGGCTCGGCGGCGCCGTCGTGATGGCCGGCTTCGGCCTCGGCACATTACCGGTGCTGATCGGCACCGGTCTCGGGCTCCCGCTGCTGCGCGGCCGCGCAACCTCGGTGTGGCTGCGCAACGCGGTCGGAGTGGCGATCATCATGGTGGGAATCGTGAGCGCCGGCGTGACGCCGACGAATTTCGTGGCATGGTGCCGGGCCGGTTGATTGCGCTCCGGCATCGCCCCGCAGGGACGTGGCGGCCAAATCCTGCAGCCCTCGGACGCAAGGTTCGCGAACCGCCGGCAAGCGACATTTTCGCCGTCAACCCTGGGGTGCCGAAAATCCCGATCGTATCCAGTCCACGCCGCGACGAGTTTTGGCGCGGCGTTAATCGTAACAAAATTCCCAAGATCCGGGCCGGCGAGATCCATGCTGGCATGCCAATGATACACCTGCATTTTCCTGCGATTTTTTGTTCCTAATTGGTCGTGGGAGGGTTAATCGCCTCGTCTGGTTGCAACTCGCAGTGGCAAAATCCCAATCATTTCGCAGATTGCTCGAATTTTGAACAATCGTTGCTGAAAATGGTGACAAGACGAAAAAAGTGGTCTACGAGTTTGGGCTCAGGCTGGCCGAAAGGCTCAAGTCTGGTGGTCCAAGTCTCGGGAGGAGCCCTGGCGCGCACAAGCAGCGTCGCCCCGTCAATCAAGATCAAATCCAATTTTCGGGGATACAAAAGGGTCGACACAATTTTCAGAGCAGGGCCTTACCGCCCTGCTCTTTTTTTTTGAGCAGGGCTTCTTTATTTCGAGCGAGGCTTGGCGGCGCTGCAGCTTTTCTCCGGTGTCGATCGTCGCATGAAGCCGGATTTCAAGTCGCATCAAGCCGGATACTCTGACGACGCCAATCTTGCTTCCAACAGGCATCGATGCGGAAGGCGAATGATGGAGCCCGAGATATCGGTTCGCGCCCGCGGCCGTCGCCCGTATGCTGAGCGAGCTATGTCGTCGGACAACCGGGAACGGGGGTGACATAGGTGTACTTTTCGTTTTCGAATTGCACAGCCATGACCGAGCGTGCAGGCCCGATTGAGCACAGCTTCGAACTCGCCGCCGAGCGTTGCGAGGACCTGACTCCGCTGGTGTATCGCCGGCTGTTTCGCGCGCATCCCGAGGCCGAAGCGATGTTCCGGAGCGAGGGAAGCGATCTCGTCAAGGGCGCGATGCTGGCGCTCGCCATCGACGCGATACTGGATTTCGCCGGCGACCGCAGCGGGCACTTTCGCCTGATCGAATGCGAGGCGGCTTCGCACGACGGTTACGGCACGCCGCGAAAACTGTTCGGTGAGTTCTTCGGCGTGATCGCCGACACCCTGCGCGAACTTCTGGGCGGCGACTGGTCGCCGGATATGGAAGAGGCGTGGCGAAAGTTCCTCGCCGAGATCGATCAGTTCATCGCGCAGGTGGCGTGAACGCCCAGATTGTGAGACACTGCCTCCTCCCGTGGCGCAACACAACGACGCCGCCGGGTATCAAAAATTCAAAGCAAGGGAGTAAGCAATGTCCGGGAGCGAGAAATCCTCAAAGACCAGGCGCGAACTTCTTCAGGCGGCGGTGACCGCCGGCGCGGCGACGGCCCTGTTTGACGGGCTGCGCGTTAGTCCAGCGCTGGCAGCGGAAGTGGGACGTTCGGAGAAGCCCCTGAAGGCGGCATTCTCCAACGCGGGCCTGCAGGCCACCTGGTGCGCCCAGGGCAAGCAGGCGGCCGAATGGTGGGGCAAGCTGTTCAACGTCGAGGTCACCTGGTTCGATGGTCAGCTCGACGCCGTCAAGCAGCGTGCGGCCATCGACAACATGGCGTCTCAAAAATGGGACTTCGTCGCCATCCAGGCGTTCGGGATCGGCACGCTGACCCAGCCCGTCCAGAAGATGATCGATGCCGGCACTCCGGTCATCGACATGGATACGCTGATCGCGCCGCTCGACCAGATCAACGTCCACTCCTTCCTCGCACCCGACAACGAGTTCATGGGCGCCTCGGTGACGCAGGCGCTGGTCGGCGCTATCGGCGGCAAGGGCAAGGTAATCATGACGCAGGGCGCGCTCGGCCATACCGGCGCGCAGGGCCGCGCCAAGGGTTTCAATTCGGTCGTCAAGCAGTACCCGAACATCGAGGTACTCGATACCCAACCGGCGGACTGGGACGTGTCGAAGACGGCGCGGCTGTGGGAGACCTACCTCACCAAATATCCGCAGATCGACGCGGCCTTCTTCCACAATGACGATATGGCGCTGGCCGCCTACAACATCATGAAGGCGCATAACCGCACCAACATCCTGATCGGCGGGGTCGACGCCATGCCGCCGGCGATCCAGGCGGTGAGCGAAGGCCGCATGTTCGCCACCGTCCGCAATCCCTCCTGCCGGATTCACGGCGGCGCCATTGTCGCCGGCGTCGCGGCGGTGACCGCGGGAGAAAAGAGCGGACAGGGTATCCCCAAGAGCGTCGTGACCGATGGTCCGGTCGTGACCAAGGCCAACGCGGCCGGCATGCAGTGGATGGAGGATCACTACCTGATCTGAGCCCTTCATGCCGCAAGGCCGCTCACCCATCCTCGAACTGCACCAGATCACGAAGGCCTTCGGCGGTGTCGAGGCGCTCCGTGGGGTGGACTTCGCACTCTCCGCCGGCGAGATCCATGGTCTCGTCGGCGAGAACGGTGCGGGAAAGAGCACGCTGATGAAGATCATCGCCGGCGTGCACACGGATTTCGCGGGCCGTTTCGTGCTGGACGGGCGGGACGTCCGCTTTCGGTCGGTACGCGACGCACGTGCAGCCGGCATCGCCATGGTGCATCAGGAACTCAGCGTTGCCCCTGATCTATCGGTGGCCGAGAACGTGTTTCTCGGCGCCCAGCCGACCAATCGCTTCGGCCTCGTGCAGTGGCGCCGCATGGCCCGCGAAGCCGGTGAACAACTCGCCAGGTTCGGTATCGACGTCGATCCGCTTTCGCGGCTCGGCGACCTGCCGATCGGTCTGCAGCAATTGATCGAGATCGCCCGCGTCCTGTTCTCCGGGGCGCGCATTGTCATCCTCGACGAACCAACCTCGGCCCTCTCCCCGCCGGAGGTCGAGCGCCTGTTCGCCACGCTGCGACGGCTGCGGGACGAAGGCACCGGCATCGTCTTCATTTCCCATTTCATCGAAGACATCCTGCGCGTCTCGGACACGGTGACCGTGTTTCGTAACGGCCGGAAGGTGGCTGAGACGCAAGCGGCCGCGACGAGCAAGGCCGCCCTGATCGAAGCCATGATCGGCAAGGGCCGCGAGGCCCTCGAGGAAACCTATACCCATGATATCGCGCTGCCGCCGCGGGGCGACCAGCCGGTGGTCCTGGAGGCAAGTGAGCTCTCCCTCGACCGCAGCCTCCAGGACGTCTCGTTCGACGTGCGCTCCGGCGAAGTCCTCGGCATTTACGGCTTCATGGGGTGCGGGCAGCTCGAACTGGCCCGGATTCTCTTTGGCAAACTCAGGCCGGACAATGGCACGCTCGTGCTGGCTGGCGGCCCGAAGACCTTCCGCAGTACGGCCGACGCGCGGCGGGCCGGGATAGCCTTCGTACCCGAGAGCCGCCGCGCCATGCTGTTCCGTCAGGAGCCGGTCTACAAGAATATCTCGATCAGCATCCTCGGCCGCATCTCGCAGCTGTTTCTCAAGCCGTCCCGCGAGCGGTCGATCGCTGCGAGGCAGGTCGAGCAGCTGCAGATCCGGCCGGCCGCCGTCGAACTCGAGCTCGGCATGCTGTCCGGCGGCAATCAGCAGAAAGTGGCCCTCGCCAAGTGGCTGAGCTATCCGCCGCGGCTTCTGGTGCTATGCGAGCCGACGCGCGGCATGGACGTCGGCGCCAAGAGCGACGTCGTCGGCATCATCCGCGATCTGCGCGCGCGCGGACTCGCCATCATTGTTGTCTCGACCGAACCCGAGACAGTTCTGTCGCTCGCCGATCGCGTCATCGTCCTCAAGCGCGGCACGGTGGTACGCGAATTCTCCGATGAGGCGATCAGCAAGGACCGCCTGCTGGAATCCGCGTGAGGAGACCCGAATGATGACAGGAGAAAGCGTCACAGCCTCGGTCGCAGAGCGGAAGCGGCCACGCCGGATTACCACACTGTTGCGCTCCCAGATGCGCAACATCGCCCCGTTCCTGACGCTGATTTGCCTCAGCGGCTTTTTCGCCGCTGCGAGCCCCTCCTTCGCGACGCTCGACAATGTCGGCAACATCCTGACCCAGGTCTCCGTTACCGGCATCATCGCTGTCGGCCTTACCTTCGTGATCCTCTGCGCCGAAATCGATCTGTCGATCGCCAGCATCGCCAACGTCACCGGCATTGCCGTCGCCTATTTCACCCAGCAGGAGTCCTACGTGAACATCGCCAACCTGCCGATGGCCGGATGGGCTGCAATCCTGCTGGCGCTGGTGCTCTGCGCGATGCTCGGTCTCGTCAACGCGTTCGGGCTCACGGTCATCGGCATCCCGTCCTTTATCATGACGCTCGCGATGATGCAGATCGCCGCCGGCATATCGGCACTGCTGGTGCGCGGGCAGATTGCCTACAAGGTACCCGACCTCGTCGCTGCGCTCGGATCCCAGGCGATCGGCGGCGTACCCTGGATCGTGATCGTTGCCGCGCTGATGCTGCTCGGCGGCCATTTGGTGCTCACCTATACCCGCTTCGGCCGCTACGTCTATATGGTCGGCGGCAATCGCGAGGCGGCGGAATATTCCGGTCTCAACGTCAGCTTTATCGTCGGCAGCGTCATGGTCATCTCGGCGATCTGCTCGGGGATCGGCGGCATGCTGGGCGTGGCGCATTTCGGAAGCGCGCAACAGAACGAGTTCGACACTTATCTGCTGGATTCGATCGCCGCGGTCGTGGTCGGCGGCACCAGCCTGTTCGGAGGCCGCGGCGGCATCGGCAATACCATCGTCGGCCTGTTCGTGCTCGGCGTTCTCAACAACGGCCTCGACCACGTCAATATCGACAGCTTCCTGAAGATACTGATCCGCGGCCTGATCCTGCTGGCGGCGCTCATCATCAACGTCTATGCGCAGAGGTGGCGGGACCGGGCCGCCGAATAGCCAGAGCCCTCACCCGCCGAAATCCGGCTGCCAATCGCGCAGCTCTTTCGCCGCTTTCGTCACGTCGCCGATCGAGCGGAACGACGGCGCGTCCAACAGCATCGCGCGCGCGAGACGCAGGCATCGCGCCTCGCAGGTCGCCCGTATCAACGAGTCTTCGATCCACTCGAAATCGATATTGTGCGCGAGACCGAGGATGCGACGGATGATCTTTGCCGCGGAAAATCCGACCGTGTCCTGGAACAGCCGGGCCATAAAGGCCTGCCGCTCGACCTCGAGGCGGGCTCCGCCGGCCTGACCGGCGAAAAGTACGGCGGGATACGCGTCGCCATTGGCCTCGGCACGCCAGAGCTCGAGGAACTTCCGGGAAAACTCCGTCCAAACGCATTCGATCGTTTCCAGCATCCATGCCTCGAACGAAGCCCGCTCACCGGGCAAGCGCTCGTGGCCGACGGAGGCCAGATAGTTCATGACGAGATTGCCGAGCACGGCGCCCACGTCGAATCCCATCGGTCCGTAGAACGCGAACTCCGGATCGATCACCCTGGTCTCGCTTTCGGTGACCATGATTGATCCGGTATGAAGGTCGCCGTGGATCAGCGCCTCCGGGCTGCACATAAATTTAAGCTTGAGCCGCGATATCGCGACGTGCAGGTCGAGGTCTTCGCGGAAGCCGGCGGCGGTCGCATCGAGCCAGGGCGATGTCCAGCGGTTCTGCTCGGCTTGATAGTAGGGGTCGGTAAAGATCAGATCCTCGGTGATCTTGCACAGCGCGTGGTTGCCGGAGAACGCAGCGATACTCTCCTTCTTTTGCGCCGCTGGAACCGCCAGATCGGAGCTCAGGTACAACGTCCGCGCCAGGAAGGTCGTGATGTCATCGACGAAGCGTGGATAGCGGGTTCCGGATATGAGCCCCTTGCGCATGATGACGTGCGGCTCGAGGAGTTCCATGGCGATGAGGGCCAGCGCCTCATTATGGTGAAGCACCGCGGGTACCAGACCGGGAGCCAGCCGGGCCTGGTGCATAAGCGCGCGGTATTCGTAGTGCGAGCGCGAGAGCGGCAGGGGCCAACTCTCGCCGACGAGGCGCACATAAGGCAGCGCCTGCTTGACGGCAATTCCGCCCCTCGTTCCCCTGACGATGAAAACGAGGTTGAGGTTGCCGTCACCGACCTCGTCGATCGACCAAGCCGCCGGCGATCCGCCAAGCCGCGATGCGACCGCCGGCAGCTGTGCTAGGTAGGCTCGGAGGTCCGCCTCGCGGAGAATTCGATACTGGTCCTGCGCCCCGGCGCTCACCGGTTGCTGCGATGAAGTCATTGGATGCTCCCATTGCCGTGGCGGGAGTGGTGGCCTTAATCGCGGTCGAGGAAGTTCGAGCCGATGTCGGCCTTCTTCCTGGTTGGATCGTAGTCGCAATAGATGCCGTCGGCGACCAGCGTGTAGCTCGCGCTGACCGTATATTTGTCGGATTTGACGGAGTTCAGGCCGATGACCGCGGTACGGGTCCCGCCGTTCCATTTGAACGGGGTCGAGCTCGGTGTCTTCTCGCAGGCCGCGACCGCTTCGGCGAAGACGTAGCCCTCGACAAAGGCTTTCACCGTCCGCAGCTGCGTTGCGAGTTTCCAGTCGATGTAGAAGGCCCCGGCGAGGCCCGCGATCGTCAATATCAAAAGCCCGACAACGATCCTTTGAAACGTCATTTGCGCTTCCCCCAAAGCCTCAATCTATCAGAAAGGAAACCCCATCAGCCTGGACAACCGCTCGATATTGAAAAGGCCGGCGCTGTAGGCGAGCCACGAGAGCGCGAAAATGATGGCGGAGATCACGGTGGTCCAGATCAGCTTGCGGCGCAACCCTGGCGCAACTGGCGCGCCTGGATCGGTGCCGAGCGCGCCCTCGCCGTCCTCGTGCTGGCTGCGCACGCCGAACGGCAGCGTCAGGAACAGGGTGACCCACCACATCACGAAGTAGATCGCGAACGCCGTTGAGATCGTATAGGCCATCTGCCGTCAGGCCTGTTCGATTTCGACGAGCGCGCCGGAAAAATCCTTCGGATGCAGAAACAGCACCGGCTTGCCATGGGCGCCGATCCTGGGGGTACCGTCGCCGAGCACCCGCGCGCCCTCCCTGATCAGCGTATCGCGCGCGGCGATGATATCGGGCACGTCATAGCAGACGTGATGGATGCCACCGTCGGCATTGCGCTCAAGGAATTTTGCGATCGGCGAGGATTCGCCGAGCGGCTGGATGAACTCGATCTTGGTGTTGGGCAGCGTCACGAACACGGTGATGACCCCGTGTTCGGGCAACGGCACGGCTGCCGAAATATCGGCGCCGAACGCCGCACCATAGATCCTGGCGGCCTTCTCGGCGTCCTTGACCGCGATCGCCACGTGATTGAGCCGGCCCAGCATGATACTCCTCCCGCGAAAACCAGATCAGACCGTCAAAACGTGAACATAGCAAAGAGGCTTCTTGCCCCAATGCTCGTTGATCGTGGCGCGAACCGCCCGGCGCACCGATTCCGCCGCAGCGTCGGGATCGCGGCGGCGCGCCCGTGGCAGCCCCTCCACCGTCGACACTACGACGTCGAACACGATCTCGTCGATGACCTCGCCCGCCGTATTCTTCTCGGGGATACCGACGAGATCAACCTCGGGATCGTCGGCCAGTTCGCCTTTTTCGGTCATGGCGATCGCGACAAAGGCGCAACCCGCAAATGCCAGTTTCTTCCGCTCGACGAC
Source organism: uncultured Alphaproteobacteria bacterium (assembly GCA_963831585.1). Classification (GTDB taxonomy): domain Bacteria; phylum Pseudomonadota; class Alphaproteobacteria; order Rhizobiales; family Xanthobacteraceae; genus Bradyrhizobium. Next base: position 204,918 of record CAWHRA010000021.1, read on the forward strand.
GGCGCGCGACTTGGCGTCCTCCAGGATCGAGCCGTCCTTGTAGAGCCGCCCTGACGGCAGTTGCTCGATGATGCCGGGGTCGCCGGGGCCGAGCTTGACCAGATCGCCGTCGCGGCAGATCAGGGTCCTGGGCACGCCGGCGGCGCGCGCCAGTTTGGCGTGCTCGAACAGATGCAGGGCCTCGCCGTGCACGGGGATCAGCAGTTGCGGACGGACCCATGAAATCATGTCGCGCAGCTCGTCGCGGCGCGGATGGCCGGAGACGTGGACGAGATGGGTGCGGTCGGTGATGACCTCGATGCCCTGCGTCACCAGGCCGTTGATGATGGCGCCCACCGCCCTCTCGTTGCCGGGAATGGTGCGCGAGGAAAAGATCACGCAGTCGCCCTTGTTCAGCGTGACCTGCGGATGGTCGTCATTGGCGATACGCGACAGCGCCGCGCGCGGCTCGCCCTGGCTTCCCGTGCACAGCGCCAGCACCTTGTCGGGCGGAAAATGGCCGTAGAGATCGGCGCCGCGGAAATTCTGCACGCCGTCGAGAAACCCGGTTTCGCGCGCCACCTGAACCACGCGCTCCATGGCGCGGCCGACCACAACCACCTCGCGGCCCGCCGCCTTCGCGGCATCCGCCACCGCGCGCAGCCGCGCGACGTTGGAGGCGAACGTGGTCACGGCGACCCGGCCTTTTGCGCTCTTGACCAGTTCAGTGACGGTTTTTGCCACCTCGGCTTCCGAGGGTGAACGCCCTTCACGCACCGCATTGGTGGAATCGCCGATCAGCGCCAGCACGCCGGCATCGCCGAGTTCGCGCAGGCGCCGCTCGTCGGTCGGCTTGCCGATGATCGGCGTCGGATCGATCTTCCAGTCACCGGTGTGCAGCACGGTGCCTGCGGAGGTATGGATCGCCAGCGCATGCGATTCAGGAATCGAATGCGCGACCGGGATGAACTCGACATTGAACGGGCCGAGATCGATGCGGCCGCCCGAGGGCACGACGGTGACCGGGATTTTCGGCGGATTGCGCTCGGAAGCGCATTTGGCCTCGAACAGAGCCGCACTGAATTGCGTGGCGTAGATCGGGCATTTCAGCTTCGGCCAGAGGTCGATGATGGCGCCGAAATGGTCTTCGTGGGCGTGCGTCAGCACCAGCGCCACCAGGTTCTTGCGCTCCTTCTCGAGGAAGCGGATGTCCGGCATGATCAGGTCGATGCCGGGCAGATGCTCCTCGTCGCCGAAGGATACGCCGAGATCGACCGCGAGCCAGGAGCGCTGGTGGCGGTTGCCGAGGCCGTAGATCGACAGGTTCATGCCGATCTCGCCGACGCCGCCAAGCGGCGCAAAGGTCAGTTCATCAGGCCGTGCCATCAGGCAGCTCCCACCACGGAGGCCGCGGAGCCAAAATAAACCTCGCCCGCGGAGATCGGGAGGTGTTTGCCTTCTGCGGTCCGGACAATCAGGCAGCCGTTTTCATCGATCGTGTCGAAGGTGCCCTCGATGATGGCGTTGCCGGTCTGGATCGCGACCCGCTCGCCGAGCCCGGCCGCACGGGCGAGCCAAAGCCGGCGGATTTCGCCAAAGCCGCGGCCATTATCCCAGATGCCGCGGAACTCAACCCAGGCGTCCGACAGCACGGCAAACAGCTCCTCGGCGCCCACATGGACACCAAGCGTCGCCAGCGAAATGGCCGGCATCGGCGTGCCCGTGGGTGCCGCGACTACATTGGTTCCGATGCCGACAACGACAGCCAACCGCTTACCCGCGACAACTTCAGCCTCGAGTGAAATACCGACCAGCTTTTGCTTCTCGATCAGCACATCATTCGGCCATTTCAGCAGGAATTTTAGCGGGTCAGACCCGGCCCTTCGCATATTGGCTTCAACGCTCACCTGCTGCAGCGCGCTGGCGATCGCGAGCCCGGCCGCAAAGCCTAATGTCGCGGCGGTCGCGGGCAGGACGTCGATAACCTCGAGAACGCTGCTGGCGAGGTTGCCGCGCGGTGCGATCCAGGCACGCTGGCGTCGCCCCTTTCCTGCCGTCTGCTCTGTAGTGACAAACCAGATGGAGCCGCGATCGCCGTCGCGGGCGCGCGCCATAGCCTCGGTATTGGTCGAACCGACTTGATCGAAGGCGGCGAGCCGGTAGCCGGCCGATATGGCTCGTGGACCGAGCGTGAGTATCATTTAAAAGAGCGACTTCGCCGCTGCCGTCGCGACGCTGACGAGCGGGCCCGGATAGACGAAGAAGAAGATGTTGAAGAGTCCCGCCACGGCCAGCACCGTGCGCAGTTCCACCCGCATGGGATCGAGCTTGGCCAGCGGCTCGTCGAAATACATCACCTTGACGATGGAGAGATAGTAATACGCGCCGACCACGCTGGTGAGCACGCCGATCACCGACAGCGTGAACAGCCCGGCCTTGATCGCCGCAACGAACACGTACCATTTGGCGAAGAAGCCCGCGAGCGGCGGGACGCCGGCCAGCGAGAACAACAGCATCGCGAAGAAGAAGGCCAGCAGCGGATTGGTACGCGACAGTCCAGCGAAGTCGCTGATATTTTCGAAATGCTGGCCGCTGCGCTTCATGGTCAGGATCACGGCGAAGCTGCCGAGCGTCATCGCCACATAGATCGAGATATAGACCAGCACGCCCTGTGCGCCTTCCGCCGTGCCGGCGGCGAGCCCGACCAGGGCAAAACCCATATGGCCGATCGAGGAATAGGCCATCAGCCGCTTGATGTTCTTCTGCCCGATGGCGGCAAACGATCCCAACGCCATCGAGGCGATCGACACGAACACCACGATCTGCTGCCATTGCGGCACGATACCCGGGAACGCGGTCAGCGCCACGCGGGTGAACACGGCAAGTGCTGCGACCTTCGGCGCGGAGGCGAAGAACGCGGTGACCGGCGTCGGCGCGCCCTCATAGACGTCGGGCGTCCACATGTGGAACGGCACCGCCGAGATCTTGAAGCAAAGCCCGGCGAGCAGGAACACCAGGCCGAACACAATACCGACGCTGCCGGTCTTCACGACCGCTGCGATCCCGGCGAAGCTGACGGTGCCGGTGAAGCCATAGATCAGCGAAGCGCCGTACAGCAGCATGCCCGACGACAGCGCGCCGAGGACGAAATATTTCAGGCCGGCCTCGGTCGACTTGGCGTTGTCGCGGTTGCTCGCGGCGACCACGTAGAGCGCAAGCGACATCAACTCGAGCCCGAGATAGAGCATGATCAGATCGCCGGCCGAGATCAGCACCATCATGCCGACGGTGGAGAGCAGCACCAGGATGGAATATTCGAAGATGCGCCGCGACTGGTCGGCCAGGAATTCAATCGAAAGAACCAGCGTCGCCACCGAGCCGATCAGCGCCAGGATTTTCAGGAATTGGGCGAAGTCGTCGACGATGAAGCTGCCGCCGAAGGTCTTGCCGACCGGCACCCACAGTTCCAGCACGCCGGTCAGGACCAGCAGGCAAACCGCAAGCCCGGTGACGAGGCTCGTGGTCTGCGGCCCGCGATAGGCCCCCAGCATCAAGAGCACCATCGCGCCCACGGCCAGCACAAGCTCCGGCAGCACCGGCAGCAACTGATAACCTGCACTCTCGAAGCTCATGGCGTTATCCCGATCACTGCATGAGCGCGGCCGCTTTCACGGCCGTCACTGCGGTGTTGTAGTTGTTGACGAGTTGCTGCACCGACGACGCCGACATGTCGAGCACCGGCTTCGGATAGAATCCGAACAGCATGGTCAGCGCCACCAGCGGCACCAGGATGAGGCCCTCGCGGAAAGTGAGGTCCTTGATGCTGGCCAGCGACGGTTTTGTCAGCGCGCCGAACACGACCTTGCGATAGAGCCACAGCGCATAGGCCGCCGACAGGATCACGCCCGTCGTGGCGAAGGTCGCGGTCGGGATCGAGACCTTGAAGGTGCCGATCAGGGTCATGAACTCGCCGACGAAGCCGGAGGTGCCGGGCAGACCGACATTGGCCATGGTGAAGACCATGAACACCAGCGCGTAGAGCGGCATGCGGTTGACCAGCCCGCCATAGGCCGCGATCTCGCGGGTATGCATGCGGTCGTAGACGATGCCGACGCAGAGGAACAGCGCGCCCGAGACGATGCCGTGCGAGACCATCTGGAACACGCCGCCGGCGACGCCCTGGGTGGTGCCGGCGAAGATTCCCATGGTGACGAAGCCCATGTGGGCCACCGACGAATAGGCGATCAGCTTCTTGATGTCTTCCTGCATCAGCGCCACCAGCGAGGTGTAGATGATGGCGATGACCGAGAGCGAGAAGATCAGCGGCGCGAAGTCATGCGAGGCCAGCGGGAACATCGGCAGCGAGAAGCGCAGGAAGCCGTAGCCGCCCATCTTCAACAGGATCGCGGCCAGGATCACCGAGCCCGCGGTCGGCGCCTCGACATGGGCGTCCGGCAGCCAGGTGTGCACCGGCCACATCGGCATCTTCACCGCGAAGGAGGCGAAGAACGCCAGCCATGCCCAGGTCTGCAGCGAGCGCGGCACGGCGGTGTGCATCAGGGTCGGGATGTCGGTGGTGCCGGCATTCCAGTACAGCGCCATGATCGCAAGCAGCATCAGCACCGAGCCGAGCAGCGTGTAGAGGAAGAACTTGAAGGAGGCATAGACCCGGCGCGGGCCGCCCCACACCCCGATGATCAGGAACATCGGGATCAGGCCGCCCTCGAAGAACAGATAGAACAGCACGAGGTCGAGCGCCGAGAAGGTGCCGACCATCAGCGTTTCCAGCAGCAGGAACGCCATCATGTATTCGCGCACCCGCGACGTGCACCGACTTCCAGCTCGCGACGATGCAGAACGGCATCAGGGCGGTGGTCAGGATCACGAACGGCAGCGAAATGCCGTCGACGCCCATGTGGTAGGTGATGCCGCTGGCGAGCCACGAGCGTCTTCTCGACGAACTGGAAATCCGCCTGCGCCGGGATCGAAGCGCCAGACCAGGATCAGCGACACCGCGAAGGTGATCAGCGTGGTCCACAGCGCGATCCAGCGCGCATTGCGCTGGGCGGCTTCGTCGTCGCCGCGGCTGAGATAGACCAGCAGCGCGCCGACCACCGGCAGGAAGGTGACGACGGAAAGAATGGGCCAGGTTGTCATCACTGGCCTCCCAAGCCGAACATGAACCAGGTGATCAATCCGGCGACGCCGATCAGCATCGCGAAGGCGTAGTGATAGAGGTAGCCGGTCTGCAGCTTCACGACGTTGCGGGTGACGTCAAGCACCCGCGCCGACACGCCATCGGGACCGAAGCCGTCGATGATCTAGCCGTCGCCGACCTTCCACAGGAAGCGTCCGATCCATTTGGCCGGGCGCACGAAGATCAGGTCGTACAGCTCGTCGAAATACCATTTGTTGAGCAGGAACTGGTAGAGCAGCGGCTGCTGGCGGGCGAGTTCGACCGGCAGATAGGGCCGGCGGATATAGAAGACGTAGGAGATATAGGCGCCGATCACCATCATGACCGTCGGCAGGATAGGCGATGGTCTCGGGGATGTGGTCCATGTCCTCGATGATGTGCGGGTTCATCTTCACCGAGTCGCGGAAGAACTCCTCGACGCCGTGGCCGGCGAACAGCTCCTTGAACGGGAAACCCGACAGGATCGATCCGGCAGCGAGAACGCCGATCGGAATCAGCATCCACAGCGGGCTTTCATGCGCCGCCTCGTAGTGTTCCTGATCGTGCGGCTCGCCGAAGAAGGTCTTGAAGATCAGCCGCCATGAATAGAACGAGGTCAGTCCGGCCGCGACCACCGTCATCAGGAAGCCATAGAGCGCAAACGGATTGTGCGAGGCGTAGGCGGATTCGATGATCGCATCCTTGGAGAAATAGCCCGCGAACAGCGGAAAGCCGGTCAGCGCCAGGGTTCCGATGCACATCACCGCGAACGTATAGGGAATCTTGCGCCACAGCCCGCCCATGTTGCGGATGTCCTGCTCGTGGTGCATCGCGTAGATCACCGAGCCCGAGCCCAGGAACAGCAGCGCCTTGAAGAAGGCGTGGGTGAACAGGTGGAACATGCCGACGGAGTAGGCCCCCGCCCCCATCGCCACGAACATGTAGCCGAGCTGCGAACAGGTCGAATAGGCGACGATGCGCTTGATGTCGTTCTGCACGAGGCCGACGGTCGCCGCGAAGAACGCGGTGGTGGCGCCGAAGAACATCACGACGGCCTGCGCGTTCGGCGCCAGCTCGAACAGCGGCGACAGCCGCGCCACCATGAACACGCCGGCGGTGACCATGGTCGCGGCGTGGATCAGCGCCGAGACCGGCGTCGGGCCTTCCATGGCGTCCGGCAACCAGGTGTGCAGCAGGAACTGGGCCGATTTGCCCATCGCGCCCATGAACAGCAGCAGGCAGGTCAGCGTCAGCGCGTCGGCGTGCCAGCCGAAGAAGTCGATGGTCTTGCCGGTCAGGCCCGGGGCGCCCGCGAAGATGGTCTCGAAATCGGTCGAGCCGATCAGCATGAAGATCGCGAAGATGCCGAGCGCGAAGCCGAAATCGCCGACGCGGTTGACCACGAAGGCCTTGATCGCCGCGGCGTTCGCCGACGGCTTCTGGTACCAGAATCCGATCAGCAGGTAGCTCGCGAGACCGACGCCTTCCCAGCCGAAGAACAGCTGCACCAGATTGTCCGCGGTCACCAGCATCAGCATCGCGAAGGTGAACAGCGACAGATAGGCGAAGAAGCGCGGCCGGTACGGATCCTCGTCCATGTAGCCGATCGAATAGAGGTGCACGAGCGAGGACACGGTGTTGACCACCACCAGCATCACCGCGGTCAGCGTATCGACCCGCAGCGACCACGCGACCTGCAGATCGCCCGAATTGATCCAGGGGAACAGCGCGATCCGCGCGTCGTGATGCATGAAGCCGACATCGACCAGCGCCACCCAGGACAGCGCCGCCGACACCAACAGCAGCCCGGTGGTGATCAGTTCGGCCGCGCGCGAACCCGCCGCCGCCGGCTCGACCGCGTGATGGTCGTCATGGCCATGGTCGTCGGCATGGGCATCCGCGGCGTGGGCATCGGCGCCATGCGCGTCGCCATGATGCTCGACCTCATCGCCGCTCGGATTGCGCGCATGCGCGCCGAAGATCGAGATCAGCCCCGCAAGAACCGCGCCGATCAGCGGCAGAAAGACGATTGCCTGGATCATTGGCGCGTTAACCCTTCATCAGATTGACGTCTTCAACCGCGATCGAGCCGCGGTTGCGGAAATACACCACCAGCACCGCAAGACCGATCGCCGCCTCCGCCGCCGCCACCGTCAGCACCAGCAGCGCGAACACCTGGCCGACGATGTCGCCGAGGAAGGTCGAGAACGCCACCAGGTTGATATTGACCGCGAGCAGGATCAGCTCGATCGACATCAGGATGACGATGATGTTCTTGCGGTTGAGGAAGATGCCGAGGATGCCGAGCGTGAACAGGATCGCGCCGACCGCAAGATAATGTCCGAGACCGATCGTCATTGCACCCACTCCGCCGCGTCCGCGTCCTGCAGGCCCTGGCCCGAGGCCACCTTGCGCACGCTCATCGCGATCGCCGGCGTCCGCGCGTTCTGCACGTTGATGTCCTGCCGCTTGACGCTGACCTTGTGGCGCAGCGTCAGCACGATGGCGCCGATCATCGCGACCAGCAGCACCATGCCCGCGAGCTGGAAGTAATGGATGTACTTCGTATAGAGCACGAGCCCGAGCGCCTCGGTGTTGCTGACATTGGTCGGGATCGCCGCCGTGATCGACTTGGCGGTGCCGGCGATTGATGACCCAGCCGCCGCCGACCAGCAGCAGTTCGGCGAGGAAGATCGCGCCGATCACCAGACCGATCGGCAGATATTCCAGAAAACCCTCGCGCAGTTCGGCGAAGTCGACGTCGAGCATCATGATCACGAACAGGAACAGCACCGCGACCGCGCCGACATAGACCACGACCAGGATCATCGCCAGGAATTCGGCGCCCATCAGCACGAACAGGCCGGAGGCGTTGACGAAGGCCAGGATCAGAAACAGCACGGAGTGCACGGGATTGCGCGAGACAATCACCATCACCGCCGAGGCCACGCAGATGCCGGCGAACAGATAGAAGAACAGCGCGGGAAGGATCATGCCCTCACCTCACCGGTACGGCGCGTCGAGTTCGATCGATTTCGCAATCTCGCGCTCCCAGCGGTCGCCATTGGCGAGCAGTTTCGCCTTGTCATAATAGAGTTCCTCGCGGGTCTCGGTCGCGAATTCGAAATTCGGTCCCTCGACGATGGCATCGACCGGACAGGCCTCCTGGCACAGCCCGCAATAGATGCATTTCACCATGTCGATGTCGTAGCGCACGGTACGGCGGGTGCCGTCGTTGCGGCGCGGGCCGGCCTCGATGGTGATGGCCTGCGCCGGGCAGATCGCCTCGCACAGCTTGCAGGCGATGCAGCGTTCCTCGCCGTTGGGATAGCGGCGCAGCGCGTGCTCGCCGCGGAAGCGCGGCGAGATCGGCCCCTTCTCGAACGGATAGTTCAGCGTCGGCTTCGGCTGGAAGAAATAGCGCATGGCGAGGAAGAACGCCGATACGAATTCCGACAGCAGCAGCGAGCGGGCCGTGGCGTTGATATTGACACTCATAGCGACCTCATTGCGGCGCGATCCCCGCGAAGTGCAGCACGCCGGCGACGATGACCACCATCGCCAGCGACAGCGGCAGGAACACCTTCCAGCCGAGCCGCATCAGTTGATCGTAGCGGTAGCGCGGCACGATCGCCTTCGCCATCGCAAACATGAAGAACATGAAGAATAGTTTGAGCGCGAACCAGATCACGCCGGGCACCCAGGTGAACGGCGCCACCGCGATCGGCGGCAGCCAGCCGCCCAGGAACAGGATCGTGGCCATCGCGCACATCGTGGTGATCGCGACATACTCGCCGAGCATGAACAACAGATACGGCGTCGAGCCGTATTCGACCATGAAGCCCGCCACCAGTTCGGATTCGGCTTCCACCAGGTCGAACGGCGGACGGTTGGTTTCCGCCAGCGCCGAGACGTAGAACACCACGAACATCGGGAACAGCGGGATGAAGTACCAGTTCAGGATGGTCAGCCTGGGCAGGCCGATCAGGCTGGCGAGCCCGCGGGTGTTCTGGGCCTCGACCACGGCCGACAGGTTCAGCGAGCCCGCGCACAGCAGCACGGTGATGATGACGAAGCCGATCGAGACCTCGTAGCTCACCATCTGCGCCGCCGAGCGCAGCGCCGCCAGGAACGGGTATTTCGAGTTCGACGACCAGCCGGCCATGATGATGCCGTAGATCGACAGCGACGAGATCGCGAAGATGTAGAGGATGCCGACATTGATGTCGGAGATCACCCAGCCGAGATTCATCGGGATCACCGCCCAGGCCGCGAGCGCCAGCACGCAGGACACCAGCGGCGCCAGCAGGAACACGCCCTTGTTGGCGCCGGAGGGAATGATCGGCTCCTTGAGCACGAACTTCAGGAGGTCGGCGAAGGACTGGAACAGGCCAAAGGGGCCGACCACGTTGGGTCCGCGCCGGATCTGCACCGCCGCCCAGATCTTGCGGTCGGCGAGCAGGATGTAGGCGATCGCGACCAACAGCACGACGAGCAGCAGCACGCTCTCCGCGACCATGATGATCAGCGGCCAGAGGAAGCCGGTCCAGAATGCGCTTGCGAAGAAATCAGCCATCAGGTCACGCTCACTCCGCTGCCGTCAGCATCTGCCCGGACGCCAGCCGGGAACATTCCGCCATCACCGCCGACGCGCGCGCGATCGGGTTGGTCAGATAGAAATCCTCCACCGACGACTTGAACGGCGTCTTCTCGATGCTGCCGCCCTTGCCGGCCAGCGCCTTGATGTCGGCGGCCTTGCCGGCCTCGATCTGGTCGACGCGCATCAGATGCGGCACCGCCTTGAACAGCGCCTGCCGCAGCGCGGCAAGCGAATCGTAGCCGAGCTTCTTGCCGAGCGCTTCCGACAGCGCGCGGATGATCGCCCAGTCCTCGCGCGCCTCCCCCGGGCGGAAACGCCGCGCGGTTGGCCATCTGCACCCGGCCTTCGGTGTTGACGTAGATGCCGGATTTTTCGGTGTAGGCCGCGCCCGGCAGGATCACGTCGGCGCGATGCGCGCCGCGGTCGCCATGGGTGCCGATATAGACCACGAAGGTGCCGTCCGGCGCCTTGATCTCGTCGGCGCCGAGCAGAAACAGCACATCGAGCGTGCCGAACGTCGTCATCTGCGCCGCGCTCAGGCCGCCAGCGCCCGCCGCAAAGCCGATATCGAGCGCGCCGACCCGCGAGGCCGTATCGTGCAGCACCGCAAAACCGTTCCAGCCGTCCTTGACCGCGCCGACATCGAGCGGCAAGCTTTGCGGCAGCGCGAGGATCGCGGCTCCGTCATGCCGCCCAGCCGCCCCGGCGCCGACCAGCACGATCGGATTCTTGGCGCCCTTCAGCACGTCGGCGAAGGAATGCTTGCCGGCGGCGAGATCGGCAAGGGAATCCGCGCCCGCCGCCGAGATAGTCGTAGCCGTATGTGAGATCGGCCTTGGCGCCGATCACGCCGACCTTGAGCTGACCGGTGCGCCAGCGCTTGCGGATGCGCGCGTTGAGAACGGCGGCTTCCTTGCGCGGGTTCGAACCGACGATCAGAAGCGCGTCGGCCTGCTCGATGCCGGCGATGGTGGGATTGAAGATGTAGGAGCCGCGGCCGTTCTTCGGATCGAAGGCGTCGCCGCCCTGCACCGCGAGATTGACCGAGCCGTATTTCGCCAGGAGATCCTTGAGCGCGAACATCTCGTCCACCGCGGCGAGATCGCCGGCGATGGCGCCGATCCGCTTGCCGTCGCTCATCCTGACCTTGGCGGCGATGGCGGCGAACGCTTCCGGCCATGTCGCCGCGCGGAGCTTGCCGTTCTCCCTGATGTAGGGCCGGTCGAGCCGCTGCGTGCGCAGGCCGTCGACGACGTGGCGGGTCTTGTCGGAAATCCACTCCTCGTTCACCGCCTCGTTGACGCGCGGCAGGATCCGCATCACCTCGCGGCCGCGGGTATCGACCCGGATCGCCGAGCCGACGCCGTCCATCACGTCGACCGACTGGGTCTTGCCGAGCTCCCAGGGCCGCGCCGCGAAGGCGTAGGGCTTCGAGGTCAGCGCGCCCACCGGGCAGATGTCGACCAGATTGCCCTGCAATTCCGATGTCAGCGCCGATTCGAGATAGGTGGTGATCTCCATGTCCTCGCCGCGACCGGTCGCGCCCATCTCGGGCGCGCCGCAGACTTCGGCGGAGAAGCGGACGCAGCGCGTGCACTGGATGCAGCGGTTCATCGAGGTCTTGACCAGCGCACCCAGATATTTGTCCTCGACCGCGCGCTTGTTCTCGGCAAAGCGCGAGGTGTCGACGCCGTAGCCCATCGCCTGATCCTGCAGGTCGCACTCGCCGCCCTGGTCGCAGATCGGGCAATCCAGGGGATGGTTGATCAGCAGGAATTCCATCACGCCTTCGCGCGCCTTCTTCACCATCGGCGAACGGGTGGAGATTTCCGGCGGTTCGCCCTTGGGACCGGGACGGCAATCGCGCACGCCCCAGGCGCAGCTCGCGACCGGCTTCGGGCCGCCCTTGATCTCGACCAGGCACATCCGGCAATTGCCGGCGATCGACAGCCGCTCATGGTAGCAGAAGCGCGGAATTTCGGCGCCCGCGGCCTCGCACGCCTGCAGCAGCGTGTACTCGGCGGGGACATCGATCTCTTTGCCATCGATGATGAGTTTTGTCATGGCGTCTCAGGTCTTTCCGAGCTTGCAGTCGGGTGGTGTGACGCTGGCGGTCTTCAGTGACGCCTTCACCCATTGCTGGGTGTCCGTGGAGTAGGTCTCGAGATAGGCCGGCTCGGCCCGCGATTTCTCGCAGAGAAACGGCAGATGCGGTTTCAGGTCATAATCGCAGGAAGCAACCCACTCCCTCTTGTCGGCGAAGGCGGCGGTCGCCTCCTCGCAGGCATAGAGGAAATAAGAGACAAAACTTTCGTACTGAACCTGCTCGCTGCGGCCAGCCGCCTTGATCGCATCGTAATCCGGCGACGAGAATTTCGGATTCTTGAACGCCAGATCGGTGTAACCCAGAAACGCCTGCCGCGCGGTGACGGCGCGGTTGTTGGAACGGATCTCGTTGATCTGGAACAGGATCGCAACAAAGCCGAGCAGCGCCACGGACGCCTGCGCCATCTGCGCCAGCGTACCGTATTTCTGCCACCAAAGAAGGCTCGGTTGCGACATCCACATCACTCCGCCGCCACCATGTGCGCGGGATCGAGAATGCCGGCGTCGTCGATATCGGCCTTGTGCGAATACTCGCCGATGCGCTCCTCGATCTCGTGACGGAAATGCGCGATCAGGCCCTGGATCGGCCACGCCGCGGCATCGCCCAGCGCGCAGATGGTGTGACCCTCGACCTGCTTCGTCACCTCCAGCAGCATGTCGATCTCGCGCTTGTGGGCGCGGCCCTCGGCCATGCGCGTCGAGCACCCGCCACATCCACCCCGTGCCTTCGCGGCACGGCGTGCACTGGCCGCAGCTCTCGTGCTTGTAGAAATAGGAAATCCGCGCGATCGCCCGGATCAGGTCGGTCGACTTGTCCATCACGATCACGGCCGCCGTGCCGAGGCCGGAACGCAGCTTGCCCAAGCTATCAAAATCCATCGGCGTATCGATGATCTGATCCGCCGGCACCATGCGCACCGAGGAGCCCCCGGGAATCACCGCCTTGAGATTGTCCCAGCCGCCGCGGATGCCGCCGCAATGACGCTCGATCAGCTCGCGGAACGGAATCCCCATCGCCTCCTCGACGTTGCAGGGGCGCTCGACATGGCCGGAAATGCAAAACAGCTTGGTGCCGACATTGTTCGGCTTGCCAATGGCGGCGAACCACGCCGCGCCGCGCCGCAGGATATCGGGTGCGACCGCGATCAATTCGACATTGTTGACGGTGGTCGGACAGCCATAGAGGCCGACATTGGCGGGAAACGGCGGCTTCAGCCGCGGCTGGCCCTTCTTGCCTTCGAGGCTTTCCAGGAGCGCGGTCTCTTCGCCGCAGATATAGGCGCCGGCGCCGTGCGCCACGTAGAGCTCGAACGGCCAGCCGTTGACATTGTCCTTGCCGATCAGTTTCGCCGCATAGGCCTGATCGACCGCGGCCTGCAGATGCTCGCGTTCCCGGATGAATTCTCCGCGCACATAGATGTAGCAGACGTGCGCGCCCATCGCGAAGCTTGCGAGCAGGCAGCCCTCGACCAGCAGATGCGGATCGTGCCGCATGATCTCGCGGTCCTTGCAGGTGCCGGGCTCGGACTCGTCGGCATTGACCACGAGATAGCTCGGCCGGCCGTCGGTCAATTCCTTCGGCATGAACGACCATTTCAAGCCGGTCGGAAATCCCGCCCCGCCGCGTCCGCGCAGGCCGGAGGCCTTCATCTCGTTGACGATCCAGTCGCGGCCCTTGTCGATGATCGCCTTGGTGCCGTCCCAGGCGCCGCGGCGGCGCGCACCTTCGAGACCCCAGTCGTGGAGGCCGTAGAGGTTCTTGAAGATGCGGTCCTTGTCAGCGAGCATGACGTGAAGCTTCCCTGGGGTCAGCGGTTGGACTGCGAATAGGCGAGACCGGCGGCGCAGCCGCCGATGACGACCGCCCATAACAGGCATGATTCAAGCGAGGCATGCAGCACGTAGCGCTGCAGCAGGAAAATGAACGTCGCGGCGGCTGCGGTATGCAAGGCGATATAGCGCCAGTTCTTCATCGCGCCGACACTCCCCGCGCCTGCCGCCTGCAATGTGCGGTCGCGCTTCATGTGGTTTCCTTCAGCGTGGTCGGCCCGCCCACCGGCGCCGAAAACTGACGGTCGATCTGCGGACCCGGCTTCGGCGGATTGCCGGAAGCAAAGCCGTCCAGCACCTTGCCGAAACTTTCCTTGGTCAGGTCCTCGTAGGTATCCTTCCAGATCAGCACCATCGGCGCGTTCACGCAGGCGCCGAGACACTCGACTTCTTCCCAGCTGAAATTGCCATCCTTGGACAGATGGAAGGGCTCGTGATGAATGCGGCTCTGGCACACCTCGATGATGTCGCCGGCCCCGCGCAGCCGGCACGGCGTGGTGCCGCAGACCTGGACGTGCGCCTTCTTGCCGACCGGCTGCAGCTGGAACATCGTGTAGAAGGTCGCGACTTCCAGCACGCGGATATAGGGCATGTCGAGCAGATCCGCGACCGCGCGGATCGCGGCTTCCGACACCCAGCCCTCATGCTGTTCCTGCACCCGCCACAGGATCGCGATGACCGCGGAGGCCTGGCGGCCTTCCGGATATTTGGCGATCTGCTCCTTGGCCCAGGCCAGGTTTTCCGGCGTGAACGTGAAGTTCGCGGGCTGCAGTTCTTTCGGGGCGAGGCGGCGGACGGACATTGTCGTTCAGTCTCTCATTGCATGCGGCGCGCGGCGTTGGCGTTCAGGGCGCTGATCCGGTCTTGCCAGAAGGCGCTTGCGGTGCCGAACACGTTGTAGCCGACGTGAGTGGAAACCTTGATGCGGTCGAGGATCGAAAGCTCGGTCACGGTTTCCAGGCGATTGGAGCGCGGATCGTGGACGATAAGCTGCAGCGGGGTCTGCTCGAGGATATAGCGCGACACCGTATGGTCGCGGTCGCTGCCGTGCTCCTCGCACAACAACACGCTGTCGCCCTGCAACAGCCGGGCGCCGCCCTTGATCGCCTCGACCTCGACGCCTTCGACGTCGAGCTTGATCAGGTATTTTCCATTGGGCGAAATCTTGCCGTCGTCGATCAGGTTATCGAGCGCGATGACCGGTACTTCCTCGCCGCCGCCATTGGCGCCGCCGGCGATGCTGAATGCCTCATGCTTGGTGCCCGACAGCCGTGCGGTGCCACGCGCGGACCCGATCGCGCACTTCATCACCTCGAAGCGGTTGCCGTTGATGGCGGCATTGTTCGCCAGCTTGGCGAAATTCTGCGACGACGGCTCGATCGCGATCGCCCTGTGCGAGCCGTAGGGCGCGCTCGAGACCAGCACCGACCAGTAACCGAAATTGGCGCCGCAATCGAGCAGCGTGTAGTCGACGCCGACGGAGTCCCTGAACAGCAGTTCGAGTTCGTCCTCGTAGGAGAACGAGCGGTTGAGCAGCTTGCTCCAGTAACCGTCGCCATAGGGAAATTCGAACGTCGCATCGGAATTGAGCTTGATCGCGATGTCCCGCTCGGGCAGCGCCTTGCGCAGCAAATTGGCGCAATGGTTGTAACCGCGGTGCGAAAAATGCGACGATATTTTCGAACCCGTCGCGAACGCGAGCGCCGCCGTCCGCTCCCACAAATTGGCGCCCTCGAGCGCGCCCGAAGCCCGGTCAAAATGAATGGGCGGGAGTGCGATCACCGATCGACCTCGCCGAACACGATGTCGAGCGAACCGAGGATGGCCGAGACGTCGGCGAGCAGATGGCCCTTGCAGATGAAATCCATCGCCTGCAGATGCGCAAATCCCGGCGCGCGGATCTTGCATTTGTACGGTTTATTGCTGCCGTCGGAGACCAGATAGACCCCGAACTCGCCCTTGGGCGCCTCGACCGCGGCGTAGACTTCGCCTTCCGGCACGTGGAAGCCCTCGGTATAGAGCTTGAAGTGATGGATCAGCGCTTCCATCGAGCGCTTCATCTCGCCGCGGCGCGGCGGGGAAACCTTGTGGTCGTCCACCACCACGGGCCCCTGCCCGTCGGCGGCGCGCAGCTTGGCAATGCACTGCTTCATGATGCGCACGGACTGGCGCATCTCCTCCATGCGGATCAGATAGCGGTCGAAGCAGTCGCCGTTCTTGCCGATCGGAATGTCGAAATCCATCTCGGCATAGCATTCATAGGGCTGCGCCTTGCGCAGATCCCACGCAGCTCCCGAGCCGCGCACCATCACGCCTGAGAAACCCCATTCCCAGGCCTGCTTCAGCGACACCACGCCGATATCGACGTTGCGCTGCTTGAAGATGCGGTTGCCCGTCAGAAGCCGGTCGAGATCGTCGACCACACCCAGGAACGGGTCGCACCAGGCCTCGATATCGTCGATCAGCTTCGGCGGCAGGTCCTGGTGGACGCCGCCGATGCGGAAATAGGCTGCGTGCATCCGCGAGCCGGAGGCGCGCTCGTAGAACACCATCAGCTTTTCGCGCTCTTCGAAACCCCACAGCGGCGGCGTCAGGGCGCCAACGTCCATCGCCTGCGTGGTGACGTTGAGCAGATGCGACAGGATGCGGCCGATCTCGCAATAGAGCACCCGGATCAGCTGCCCGCGGCGCGGCACCTCGATCTCGAGCAGCTTCTCCGCCGCAAGGCAGAAGGCGTGCTCCTGATTCATAGGCGCGACATAGTCGAGCCGGTCGAAATACGGGATCGCCTGCAGATAGGTCTTGGTCTCGATCAGCTTCTCGGTGCCGCGATGCAAGAGGCCGATATGGGGATCGACGCGGGCGACCACTTCGCCGTCGAGCTCCAGCACCAGACGCAGCACGCCGTGCGCCGCGGGATGCTGCGGTCCAAAGTTGATCGTGAAGTTACGGAGGCTCTCGCTTTGCTCGTTCATGGTCAGACTTTCGGCCCCGCCTTCTCGTCGCCGGGCAAAACCGGATAATCGGCGCCTTCCCATGGCGAGAGAAAATCGAACTTGCGGAATTCCTGATTGAGGCGGACGGGTTCGTAGAGCACCCGCTTCTCCTGGTCGTCGTAGCGCACCTCGACGAAGCCGGTGGTCGGGAAATCCTTGCGCAGCGGATGGCCGTCGAAACCGTAATCGGTCAACAGCCGCCGCATGTCGGGATGACCGGTGAAGATAACGCCATAGAGGTCGTAGGTTTCACGCTCGAACCAGTCGGCACCGGGAAACACCTCGATGATCGAGGGCACCTGGGTGGTCTCATCGGCCGCCACCCGCAGGCGAATGCGGGCGTTCAGCGTCGGCGACAGCAGATGATAGATCACGTCGAAGCGCTTTTCGCGGCCGGGATAATCGACCGCGGTGACATCGGTGAAGTTGACGAAACGGCAATCGGGATCGTCGCGCAGGAATTTGACGACGTCGACGATCTTGTCGGCTTGCACGCTTACCGTGAGCTGCCCGAACGCGACCGCGTGACCGCTCGCGGCGCCCGGAAGCGCGCTAACAATCGTCTGCCCCAGAGCATCGAGCCTGCCGTCATCCATTCCAAAACCCTTAGCGTTCGATGGTTCCGGTGCGCCGGATCTTCTTCTGCAGCAACAGCACGCCGTAAAGCAGCGCCTCCGCCGTCGGCGGGCAACCGGGCACATAAATATCGACGGGCACGATGCGGTCGCAGCCGCGCACCACCGAGTAGGAGTAGTGATAGTAGCCGCCGCCATTGGCGCACGACCCCATCGAGATCACGTAACGCGGCTCCGGCATCTGGTCGTAGACCTTGCGCAGCGCCGGCGCCATCTTGTTGGTCAGGGTGCCCGCGACGATCATCACGTCCGACTGCCGCGGCGAAGCGCGCGGCGCGAAGCCGAAGCGCTCGACATCGTAGCGGGGCATCGACACCTGCATCATCTCGACCGCGCAGCAGGCGAGACCGAAGGTCATCCACATCAGCGACCCCGTCCGCGCCCAGACGATCAGGTTGTCGGCGGTAGTGATGAAGAAGCCCTTGTCGGACAGTTCGTGATTGACCTCGAGGAAATACGGATCATTGGCTCCGACCGGCCTGCCGGTCGAGGGATCGAGGATGCCGGTCGCGGCGGGTGCGACCGCCGGAGCGAATCCGGGCCTTGCGGCAGAGGGGCTCAATCCCATTCGAGCGCGCCTTTCTTCCATTCGTAGGCGAAGCCGACGGTCAGGACGGCCAGGAAAACCACCATCGACCAGAAGCCGGTTGCGCCAAGTTTCCCGAACGCCACCGCCCACGGGAACAGGAACGCTACTTCGAGGTCGAAGATAATGAAGAGGATGGCCACCAGGTAGAACCGGACGTCGAACTTCATCCGGGCATCGTCGAAGGCGTTGAACCCGCATTCATACGCCGAGAGTTTCTCGGGATCCGGCTGCTGGAACGCGACGAGGAAGGGAGCGATCAGGAGCACCAGCCCGATCAGGGCGGCGACACCTATAAACACGACAAGTGGAAGATAATTCTGCAGGATGCCGGTCATCGGCGGGGCCTTTTCCTGCGGTGCTGGCGGCCGCAGATTCGTTGATTGGAATTGTTCTGAGGCTTAGCGCAGCGCAACAAGGGGCGCAAGACAAGCAATTTTGACGGGGTCTGCAGCCTCCACATGCGGCGGGAAAACTCGGGAACACGACCCGGGACCGGGCCGGCCTCGAACGGATAAGCCGCCTTCCGCCTGAACTTCACCTTGCGCTGGATCAAGATGGTGGCGAAAATCTGTGGACCGCTAAAACAATTGGACCGGCCGCCCAATTCAGCGGCGCCGCCGGTCTCCCCGATCAAGGCCACCTCACCGTCCCGGCCCCTTGCTGGCGCCAGGACGGGCGATAACGAGTTCTCCTCAGGTCAGTGGCCCCGTATATTTCTCCAGCTGCGCCCAGGCGTCAGCGCCATAGGTCTTCTGCCACTGCGTGTAGAAGCCCGCTTTCACCAGCGCCGCCCTGAACTGCACCGGGTCCGGCTTGTTGAAGATCATGCCCCTGGCCGTAAGCTCGCCCTGCAGCGAGCGGTCCATCTCCAACAGATCTGCCCGCTCCTTGACTGCCGCGGCATCGAAGTTGGCGTTGAGGATTTCCAGGAGGTCGGGGGGCAAAGCGGCCAGCGCGCGACGGTTGGCGACGACCCAGTAGCCGCTCCAGCAATGGTTCGACAGCGCGCAGTACTTCTGCACCTCGTACAGCTTACCGGTCGACACCTGCGCCAGTGGGTTTTCCTGGCCCTCCACGATATGGGTCTGCAGGGCTGAATAGAGCTCGCTGTAGCTAATGCTCGAGGGCAGCGCCCCCAAGCCGCTGAACAGGGAGGTCAGCAAGGCCGTGACGGGAACACGAATTTTGAACCCCTTCAGGTCCTCGACGCCTGCCAATTGCCGGCTCGAGGACGAAGTGATCTGCCGGAACCCGTTGTCCCACATCTTCTTCATCGGCACGATCCCTGTCTTGCCGATCGCGTCGCGGACCACGTCGCCTACACCGCCATCCATCGCGGCCCAGACCTGGTCATAGGACTGGAAGGCGAAGCCGACGCTTGGAAGGCCCGAGAGCGGCACCAGTGTCGACAGGGTCATGCTGGGCGCCGCCAGCAATTCGATACCGCCGGCGCGCAACTGCGACAGCATCTCGGGATCGCCGCCGAGCTGGCTGTTGGGGAAGACCGTGACGTTCAGCCGGCCCGAGGACTGGCTGCCGATTGCCTGCGCGGCTTCCGTCAAACGGACCGTGAGAGGGTGGGTATCCGGCGTGTTGACGCCGAGCTTGAACTCGAACTCGGCGGCGGCGCGGGCGGGCTTGGCCAAAACGGTGGTTGCCCAGGCGGCGGACGCAGCGCCCAGCAAACTCCTGCGGGTTATTGTCATTTTTTCTTATCTCCCGAGCGCATTATCGCGCCTGGAGCCAGTTTCGTTTGAACCGTGTGCGTTCGCAAGATGCCGGGAACAGGCGCAGAGGCAAGGGCTCCCCGTCCCGCCGACGAAACCATTTTCAGGAAACCACGAAACCACGCTGAAACAAACGGGGCGTAGCACTTACTGCAGCAAGCGGCGGCAAAGCTCGCCCCGGAGGGTCAGATGAACCACTCAATTCACTCGGCGGACCGCAGTACCCACCTGAAGATCGTCGTCGTAGCGCTCGTTGCTGGAATCGCGGTGGCCGCTTTGGGCATCTCGGCGCGAACCAGTGCGGATTACAGCCAGACCGCCCATGTCATCAAGGCAGGCAAGCCGGTTGCATTGACAAGCTCGGACACGATGCTCGTCCGCTAGGCCAGGACCGACCCCGAGACCAGTTCCAAAGCGAATTTGAATACCAATTGATTGGAAGAGAGGCCGCCTTCGGGCGGCCTCTTGTTTTGCCGGGTTACGGAACTGCAACGTGACGCCGAGAGGTGCCGGGGGCGAAAACGGGGGTCAGAGGCGATTGGCCTCTTTGAGATCGTCCAGCCCAAAAAACGGCCTAAGTGACTGAAAATATGGCGCGAGAGACGGGACTCGAACCCGCGGCCTCCGCCGTGACAGGGCGGAAAACCCATTAATCACATCAACTGGTTGTGACACTTTGTACCGCGAAGATGCGGACGAATACCGATCGAAGTGTCACACGCGAGTCACTTCCAATAGCCACCCCCAGCCGCCCTCCCCGTCATCGCGATCATCGCGCCGGCGCGCTGCCGCGTGCCGGTGTCCTGCGCCGCCGTGATGACCGGCGTGAACGTCGAGATCCAGAAATTCGCCCAGTCCAGTACGGCAACGCTCGTCCGCAACCGAGCACTCCAAGAACTGAAAAACCCCGATCACTCCGTCCCCCTGGCAGGACCGGCGAAGTGAACGAGGCTCAGTAGAAAAGCAATTAACGTGTTCAGAGACCTCTATCTATCATCCCCGAAATCACCAGCGCAACCAGTCAACTGAATCCCGTGCCAAGTTCTTCGCCTTTTGCTTTGGCGCGATCTACGTCTTCGCCGCCATCGGAACGGTGGTGCTGCGATGAACGATCTCACCACCATCGAAACGACCAACGCCATTGCGATACCCGCACCACTGGTTCCCGACCGTGCGGCACTCGCTGCATTCAGCGCAGCGGTCTTTAAGAACGCCGATCCTATGGGCTTTGTGTCGACCCGCATCTTTCTTGACGATGGTAACGAAGGGCCGGCAATTCAGATAGAAGCCATCACACTTGGCGACCCGGCATATCTCGACGTAGTTTTCGAGCGAGCCAGGCAGGCCGCGGCATGGCATGCTCCGGCTGTTTTTGCTCCGCCAGTGACAACGCTGCGAACCGGCAAGAGCGCGAAGACCGATGACATTTACGAAGGCGTGACTCTCAGTGTCGACTGCGACGCATCTCCCGTTGCAGCTCTCGGCATCCTCGAGTCCATCATCGGCAAGCCGACCATTGGAGTTGCCTCCGGTGGTGAATGGGTCGACCCTGACACTGGAGAAGTTGAGCGCAAGGTGCATTTGCACTGGCAACTCAACGTACCAACGAAAACGTCTGACGAACACAAGTTGTTGCGCGATGCTCGCGCGCTGGCAACCAAGCTTGTCGGCGGGGATCCGACCGGCGTTGCGTTGGTGCATCCCTTCAGATGGCCCGGCTCATTGCATCGCAAGAGGCAGCCCAAGTTTGCCGAGATCATCATGAACAACGATCTCGAGATCGACCTGCATGAAGCTGTAGCGGCCCTCCGCGAGGCGTCTGGCAGGGATGAGGCAAATTCGGGAGACGTCACGACCGCATCCCGCGGCCAGCTCGCAAAGAACCCGGAGCATGTCGCACTCGCCTTGCAAGTCGTCCCGAACAATGAGGACTGGAATGGCTGGAACAACATCGGGCTTGCAACATGGGGCGCGACCGGCGGCTCCGAGATCGGCTTCGAAGCCTTTGCGGTTTGGTCCGCGAAGTCATCAAAGAACGATCCAGCCAAGACGCGGGAGCGATGGGAGCACTATGGAAGGTCGCCGCCGACTGTGATCGGCTATGGAACGCTTGTGCATCACGCACGCAAGGCTAAACCGGGATGGATGCCGCAGACCGCGCAGGAGGTGGTCTCCGCGACTTAGGTGATCGATAACGGCACCATCACGCAAGATGGCATCGCTCGCATATTCGCAACGCGCTACGCTGGCAAGCTGCGATACTGCCACCATGCCGGCACCTGGTATGAATGGGTTGGATCGCACTGGCGGCGAGACGAAAAGGCGCTCGCGTTCCAATTCGTGCGCGAGCTGGGCCGCGAATTTTCCGATGCGAAGTCCATCATCAAGTCCGAAGTAAAGGAGGTGCGGCGCGTCACCTTCGCAGGCGGCGTCGAGAGGTTCGCGCAAGGCGATCCGGCATTCGCGGTTACGTCCGACGACTGGGACCGCGATCTGTACCTGCTCGGCACGTCCGGCGGCACCGTGGATCTGATGACGGGGAAGCTCCGCGCGCCGGATCCCGCCGACGGCATTACCAAGGTGACGCTGGTAGCACCCGCCGACAGGGCTGATTGTCCGTTGTGGCTGAAGTTTCTGAACGAGACTTTCGGCGAAGACGTAGAAATGATCCGCTTCCTGCAGCAATGGGCCGGATACTGTTTGACCGGCGACACCCGCGAGCATGCGCTGCTGTTCGGCATCGGCGACGGTGGCAACGGCAAGGGAGTGTTCCTGAACACCATCTCTGGCATCATGAAAGACTATGCCGTAGCTGCGACCATGCAGACGTTCATCGCATCTTCGCAAGAACGGCACTCTACCGAACTGGCGATGCTGCGTGGCGCCCGGTTGGTGACAGCCAGTGAGACAGAGCGCGGTCGAGGATGGGCAGAGGCGCGGATCAAGGCATTGACCGGAGGTGATCCGATCACTTGTCAATTCATGCGGCAGGATGATTTCACCTATACCCCGCAATTCAAGCTGACGATCGTCGGCAACCATAAGCCCGAGTTGCGGACCGTCGATGCAGCAACGCGGCGGCGGTACAACATCATTCCATTCAATCGCAAGCCGCTGGTGGTCGATCGCCAGTTGAATCTGAAGCTCATGGGCGAGGCGCCGGCCATCCTGCGGTGGATGATCGACGGCTGTCTGGATTGGCAACAAAATGGTTTGGTTCGGCCCCAGAGTGTGATCGACGCGACGAACGAATACTTCGCCGATCAGGACAACCTGTCGCGCTGGATCGCCGAATCCTGCGATTGCGATCCGGGCAATAAGTACAAAAGCGCGACTGCAACCGAGCTATATCTGTCGTGGAAGAACTTCATGCAGTCCGCGGGCGAGGAACCCGGCACGCAAAAGAGCTTTGCCGACCGGCTTCTGACCGCAGGCAAGGGCATCCTGGCCAAGCGAACCAAGCAAGGCATGCTCTATCTGGGCATTCGGCTGGTGCCTGACGTCTCCTATCAAGAGACAGAAGACGATGTGGCGAGTGGGATCGAGACCAACTTCCCAATTCACCCGGCTCCATCGGGCCGGTAGCGAGGTGCCTCAAGGGGGGTCTGGTGTAGGGTTGTGTAGGGTCTCCAGTAATGTCCCATGCGCGCGCGTATAGGAGGATACGGAATTCCATACACAACCCTACACCCCTTGAGGCCACTAAAACGCGACTGGGTCGGCGGACCGATGCGGATCCTGGCCGGCGGACGGGCGGAAAACGGGTGACCACACGAAAACCCATAGGCTCAATAAAACATCTTTCCACTGTAAAGATGTAGCCACACCCTCGACCGCACCACGCCTTGCCGACGGCCATCGCGAAACGGTGCCTCAAATTCGTGCTTTGAAACCGGCGACGGCGCGACTTACCCTCTCGCTAAGGGCCAGATCTCTCGCTCCCCAGCGCGTCCCTGGCCCGGCGCGGCCGGTCTTGATGCCCCTCTGCGAGCCGACCGGCCGCGCTCTTCATGCCCTCCAATCCAGCCAATCCAACCTCGGATCCTGCCACTTGACATGGGCATGCACACCGTTACAAACCTCTCAACGAAGGTAGTCATCTTTGTTACGGAGGCTGTCATGGCGACCAACACCGGCAAATTCGTTGCGTACTACCGGGTCAGCACCGCCCGCCAGGGCAAGTCAGGCCTCGGCCTCGATGCCCAGCGGGCCGCGGTCGCCACATATCTAAACGGCGGTGACTGGCAGATCGTCGAAGAGTTCACCGAGGTGGAGTCCGGCAAGAACTCTGACAGGCCAGCGCTGGAGCAAGCCTTGGCCACCGCTCGGCTACATCGCGCTGCCGTCGTGGTCAGCAAGATGGACCGCCTCACGCGATCGGTGCCATTCCTTAATCGCTTGCTTGAGGCCGGCGTCGACGTGCGTTTTGCCGACCTCCCGCAGATCGAGGGCGCGACCGGCCGGTTCATGGTGCAGATGATGGTCAGCGTCGCCGAGTTGGAGGCGGGCATGATCAGTAAGCGCACCAAGGACGCATTGGCGCAGGCCAAGAAGCGCGGCGTGAAGCTGGGCGGCTATCGCGGTGCCAAGCCAACCGCAAAGATGCGTGCGCGCTCCACGGCTGTCGTACAGCAGCGCGCCGATGCAAGGGCCTCCGATATCGGTCCCACAATCCACAGACTACAGGCGGCCGGCGCTACGTCACTGCGGGCCATCGCAACGAAGCTCAACGAGGCCGGCATCCCGACGGCGCGCGGCAGCGCCACATGGTCCGCCGTGCAGGTATCGCGCGTGCTTGAGCGGCTCTGATCCGCCTCGAGTTTCGCACGCGACATCTGCAACGAATTACACCAGCAACATCAACGCCGCTGCAGTCGTTGCAAAACTCCATAGATATGAGAACTCGAGGGATAGCGTTCAGGATCGCCAGCGCGCCTCGCACAGCGCCGCATAGCTGAACTGGCCAATCCGGCTTCACGCACCAGCGCCTCGCTCAGGCCCTCGCGCTGATCCACCTGGCCATGGTCGACTGCGACCTGGTCGACGCCCCCGCGGTCGGGAACGCGATTCCTGTGAACCCAAAACCGAGGGCGAAAATGGCCGCGCGGGGTGCCACAGATTCCGTCGGCAACTTTAACTCGGCCCCGATCCATTCCGCGCCCGCTGCCAACGCTGCTTGCACGACTTCAGTGAGTCTTCATACCTTTGAAAATATTCCCGGCGATTTTTGCCGAAGGCCGCACCTGTATCGCAAAACAGGCCCCGTAGCGGCGCCCCAATCTTCACAACCTACAACCGAAACCAGCCAGCGAAGGGCCCATGCGCCCTGCTGGCCAATTGGATTTTGTCAATCGTGTCCGATCCCCGCCCTAAATCCCTTCTCCCCCAATTCAACTTCTCGCCTGAGCCTGAGCCAGCGATCGATCCCGACGGGACAGTTTTTGATGCCGGTCCCATCTCCAGAATGGATCGCCAACCGGTCGGCATAGCGCCCAAGCCTACCGATCCGGCCGTCGACATGATGGTCAAAACTTTCCTTTCCAGGCACGGTCTCAGACTGGTCGGGTTTTTCCCCAAAGTCCGCGCTGGTAAGTTCCTTTGTAACGGACCCCAGAGAGGCCTCGGCCTCACCAGGTTTCCGTTCGGTGCAACCACGACGAAGGCAGGCGATCGTTGGGTGACTCCCTCTGAGGAAGCGCGGTTACGGCGCTACAAGCCTATCCCCGGCGAGGCCGCCTACGCGGCTCAGGAGAAGATTCGCAGAGACGCCGGCGTCTACGAAGACCGCCTATCCGTTCAGGGCGGCTGGATGTCGCTGGCGGAAGGCAAACACTCTCGGCTGTCGTGGGACAACACTATTAAGGCCTACCGCCAAGCTGTCCCAAAATCTCAAAAGCTGCCGAAGGAGGGTGTCCTCCCAGAACGGAGTTGCCAGAATCCGGAGTGCATGCTCGAGATCAAAGGTCACCACAATGTCCAGTACTGCAACGCAAAATGCACAGCACGCGCCAAGGAACTCAGGCGAACTCGATAGGAAAAATCAGCAAGCCGGCCGGCCGATCCTTTACCGGAATGAATCTGACGTTTCGGCTGATTTGACCCATGATATCAGCCAGTTAGAGACAGGTGTCATTTCTCCCCACATTAGTAGAGGGATCTTTTCTAAAGATTGCCCTGTGGAAGTAGTCGTTTATCCGCAGTGATCCGCCCATTAATCGAACCGTATTTCCAGTCATCTACCTGCCCACCGCACCGCGCAAGCCGATCAGGCACCAGCGCCGGCCGTAGCAGTCCCCCAGCAATTCCGTGCCTTGCGCACGATGGAGGACTTCCATGGCACCGTCGCTCTATCAGTTTGCTACGATTGAATGCCCGCACACCGGTCGCCCTGTTACGGTCCGGCGCACCCTGGATCCGATCGGCCGGCTGTTCGCATCCAATCAGATCGATCGCACCCAGCATGAAGCGGCTCGCGCTTACGAGACCGACCTCGACGCAATGGCCGGATCATTGCGGGCAGACACTCGCGGACCAGAAGACATCACCTGGCGATCGCGCCGGCTTGGCAGCAACAGCAAGGCCGCCTGCCGGCTGAAGCGCGCCGCAAAAGATCTCGAGCCCGATCAGATAGCGATGATCCGGGCAGCAATGGCCGATCACCGCACCGACACCCGCCAGCTTCACCAGGCGCTGAACACGTTGGCCGCCGTCTACGGCCTAGCAACCCGCCACTAACCGTCACGCACGCAAGCCCTAACCGCCTCACCATGGAGACCAAAACGACATGACCGACACCCACATCACTGCCAACGAACGCGGCCACGCCGGCAGACCTCTCAGCCCCGCGACCCGCCGGTCTCGCTTGCGCAAGGAGTATCTCGACCTGGTCGGAATAGAGAACCTGACCCCGATCCTAATCGAACAAATTCGGGCCGCAGTCGAATTGACGTCCATGGCCGCGGAGCAGCGCGCCAGGATCACGAAGTCCGGATCTCCGACCTCCGACGATCTCCTTGCTGTCGTCCGACTCGAGAATGTCGCCAGCCGCGCTGTGGCGAGGTTGGATGTGGTCGCGCCCAAGGGCGTGCAGATCGGCACCATCAGCACCGTCGACGCGACCGTGACGGCGTGATGTGCGTGAAGTCACCCCCCGATAGCGACCATGTAGGCGCCACTTCGGTGCCAGATCGTGGCCGGAAAGCACCCCGGTTACCCCCACATCAAAAGCCTGATGGCAGATCCGCCAGCGCGCGGCGATATCGGGCCATCAAGGCCGCGTTCGAAGTCCGAAATAGGTGGCGATCTGAGCCCGTCAGAAGCGGGCTTGGTCGAGCAAGCCGCGATGTTGCAGCTCCGAGTCGAGCAACTGCGCGCCGACATCATCGCCGGGCGACCTGTCGACGATGATCAAATAATCAGAATGGCGTCCACGGCCAGGCGCGCCCTGTCGCAGATCAAGGCCAAGAGCAAACCGGCCGGCGCCATGACGCTGCAAGACTACCTGGCCGCCAAAGCCGCCGCGGCCGAGCTGGTCGACGACACCTACGATGAGGACAACGAGGAATGACCATGAAGCATATTTCCGCGGCCGAGTTTGCGACCGGAGTCGCAAACCGTGCCTCGTCCGTCATCAGGTCAACCTAGTCAGAAGAAACCCGCCAAGGCCCTAACGAAGGTCGCGCCCAAGCCGGCCCGGCTCACCATCCTCGACGTCTGCAGCGATCCCGATCTTTTCGGACCTTGGTTCAAAAACCGGCAGACCTGGGCGGCGTGGTTTTGCTTCCTGAAAGTCTTGTACGGCCTGCCTCTCGACGAAACCGAGCTGGCGGTCTTTAGGGAATGCACAGGCCGCACCACCCCGTCCCCGCTGGGCTACCTGATCGCCAGCCTGGTCATCGGGCGCCGCGGTGGCAAATCGTTGATCCTGGCATTGATCGCCGCCTACCTCGCGGCCTTCAACGATTGGTCGCTATATCTAACAGGCGGCGAACGAGGCACCATCGTCGTCATCGCGGCCGATCGTCGGCAAGCCCGATCGATTTTTCGCTATCTCAAAAACATGTTGTCGATCTCGTTGCTCAAGGATCTCATCGTCCGAGAGACAGCCGACGCGCTCGATTTGTCCAACGGCGTCACGATCGAAATTCAAACGGCGTCCAGTAAAACAATTCGCGGATACACCTTGATCGCCGCTTTGTGCGACGAGGTCGCCTTTTGGTCGACGGACGATGGCGGTGCAAACCCCGACAAGGAGATCATCGCGGCCCTGAAGCCGGCCATGGCTACAATTCCGGGGGCCATGCTGTTTCTGGCATCCTCGCCGTATTCCCGCAGCGGAGTCCTGTGGGACGAGTATCGCCGCCACTACGCCAAGGACGACAGCACGACACTCGTCTGGCAGGCGCCGACCCTGACGATGAACCCGTCAGTGCCCAAGAGCATCATCGAAGAAGCGTTTGAGTCCGACCCACAAAACGCGAGCGCGGAATACGGAGCCCAATTCCGATCCGATATCAG
This sequence comes from uncultured Alphaproteobacteria bacterium, assembly GCA_963831585.1. Classification (GTDB taxonomy): domain Bacteria; phylum Pseudomonadota; class Alphaproteobacteria; order Rhizobiales; family Xanthobacteraceae; genus Bradyrhizobium. The sequence goes on from CAWHRA010000021.1 coordinate 233,073, forward strand.
CGCCTTCGTAACGAGGGAAGCGGTCGACGCCGTCACGGCACCGGGTGTGTTCGAGATCGCGCCGATGTTCGGCGTGGACTACTTCGCCTTCGTTGATCCGAGCGGTGGTAGCTCCGACAGCATGACGCTGGCTATCGCCCATCGTGGAATTGATCAACGCGCAATCCTTGACGTGGTCCGCGAAGTGAAACCGCCATTCTCTCCGGAAAGTGTCGTCTCTGAGTTTGCGACAGCACTCAAGGCCTACAGCATCAAAATCGTGACCGGTGACCGGTACGCAGGACTCTGGCCACGCGAACGCTTCTTTGTTCACGGCATCGATTATCAGTGCAGCGAAAAGCCGAAATCAGACCTCTACAGGGATCTGCTTCCCCTCATAAACTCGAACCAGGTCGAGCTGCTGAACTTGAAGACTCTAACGACACAGCTCTGCAGTCTGGAACGTCGCACGGCTCGCGGTGGGAAGGATTCCATTGATCACCCACCAGGCGGGGCCCACGACGACGTAGCGAATGCCGTCGCGGGCGCATTGGTGTTGTGCTCCACGCAATCCAAGCGACCGACACTCATGTTCGCCAGCGTCGAGACGAACCGCAGCGCATTCCGCTTCTGAACCAGTTCACCACCACCTCGCCAGTCATCCGGCAGCGAGCAACCAAAACTAAGGAAACTACATGACCGTTCTGACAGAACTCAACGCCATTTCTCTGACCGGCACCGCAGCCGCCGCGGCGCAAGCCAGGGGCGTCAATCTCGGCGCGCTCGTTTCGCTGGCAAAAACCCACACGATCGAACTCAAGACCGCACTCACCAATGTGCTCGCTGTCCATCCTAGCTCTGGTGGCGATAGCACGAATTATTCCGCGCTTCAGACGATCATCGCAGAGCTGGCGTAACTACCAACCAACACCAACGAGGAATTACACAACATGGCTACCGCAATCAAAATCGACAAAATCTCCAGCGCCATCATCAGCGGCAATAATCGGCCCAAACAGCTAGCGGCGTTGAACCACCTGCCGCCCAGAATGGATGCAGCGGCTTGTCTCAGGATTCTCGAAACACTCCATGAGGACTGGAGTGCAGAAACCGTGACGTCCCTCCGCGCATCGGGCAAGCAACTGAGTGTCGACGATGTCGACACTGCGCTCGAGTACAAGAACTTGAGTTTGGAGGACCGGATGATCCTGAAGGCGGCTCTGTCAGAATTCGGTTTTATCGCGCGCGGCAGGAAGGTTCGCTAATCATGTTCAATCGTAGTGTCCAGAAATCCAAGCCGCGCGAAGTCGTCAGCAATGCCCGACCAACAAAACCACCTGTTGGTCGGGAACGCCTGAGTCACTTCGACGGCGAGATCGTCAAGGCCAAGCAAGCCATCGCCGAAATGGAACAGAAGATCGAACGCCTCCAAGGTGTCGTGTCTGATGCCGAAGTTCATCACAAAGCGCTGCAAGCTGCGATCGAAAGCGATAATGGCAAGTCAGTAGCTGGCTACGCGGCCGGCGATGTCCCCACCGACAGTTCGATCGCGCGGCTTGTGCTACTCGCCGACAACAGCAAACGCGCGGCAACCGCGGCATCTGCCGCACTGCCAAGCGCAAACGCCCAGCTCGAAAATGCAAGCCAGCAGCTTCTCGCACTCGAGGAGCAGCGAGTCGCGGAATTGAATCGAGTGTTGACCAATCTCGGCGACATCGATGCCGATGAGTATCGGAAGACCTTCGAAAAACTGGGCCGGCTCCACGACAAGCTGGTCGGCTTTGCCGACGTGTCGCAGGCCTCTCATGGAGATATCCGTCTGATTGACGACCCGTTGAGGGCCCCTCGCTTTCAATTCCCATCGATGCGAGGTCATGTCGATGCCGATCCGTTCTTGCGGCACAGCCCCTCGTCAGTCACCGTTGCGGAATCTTCCCGGCGCTGGGCAGAAGTCCGCGAGCGGCTCTCTGCCGATGCTCTCGCCGACGTGAACGATCTCCTGGTCGGATAATCCAACAGCACACAAGCCACAGCGAGAGCCCCATTTCCGGTATCGCACGGTTTGAATGTGCCAACCTGGCGAGGCGTTGGTGGTCCTCGCATCGTCAGGTCACCATGCGACGGGCTAGGTGGTCCTAATCCTCCTGCGTGGCCTGGCGCTCAACCGCGGCGGCGGCATGTTCTCCGCATGTCGTCGTCGCGGTCGTATTTCCAAGATCCGATCGCTACCCATGAGCCGCCCAAGTCTGCTCTGCCCCCAAGAACGGACATGGCGTGACCACTGCGGTATGTCCGCTTTGTGCCAGACTCGGAAATTAGCAACCGCCCGATCAGTATGTTGATCACCGCCAGAATGTGACCGGAATTAGACTATTCTGTCTTTGTTGTTGGCCCGCTCGCGAACGGTTCCGGTGCTTGGCCGGATTCAAGCCAGACCGGAATCTCCACGGAAGAGATTGCCTTTCTCGGTAGTTGGGGGTTGAGGGTACCGGCGGTGAGGATTAGTCCGCCATCGAATTTCGTTCGCGCGAACTCCCTGGCTTCCGCTTCGGTATCAAACGTTTTGGTTAAGCGGGGATTTCGTCTTCGTACCAAGGTTCCAATCCTGGGTACTTCAAACGTGACATACCAAGTCTGCTTCATCCCTGATCCGTCGCGCGCGGAGGCCAGCCCTTGTCACGATGACATTGTATTGAAATCTACCGCCTGCGCACAATAAGGCGGAACAAGGTTCGATATTTCCCCGGCTCTTGGTGCGCCTCGCGGGACGAATTTCCTATTGTCCCATAGGACAATAACAGCTCGAACTGTTGAGCCTAAACCGTCGGCTGGCTACCGGATGCGTCGCCCAAGAGGCCGACTCGTTCAGCAAGGGACACAAGTTCTGCCAAGGATTGGACCTGCAATTTCTCCATCACCTTGTGGCGATGGGCCTTGATCGTGCGCTCGGTCCCGCCTAGCACGCGGGCAACCTGCTTGTTGGTGTTGCCCCGAATGACGAGTTCAAAGACTTGCCTCTCGCGCGGCGTCAATGTCGCGATACGAGCGCGAACGATGTCCAGCTTGTTCTTCAAGGCCCGCGTCGCTTTATGATGCGCAATCGCCCGCTCGATTGCGTGAAGAAGATCATCCGATGATACAGGCTTGGTCAGAAAGTCATCCGCACCCGCCTTGATGGCCCGTACCGTGGCCGGAATATCGGGATGCCCAGTAAGGAATATGACCGGGAGCGTCGAGCCGAGTACGCCCAGGCGCTCTTGGAGTTCCAGACCGCTCAGTCCCGGTATCCGCACATCGAGGAGGATACAGCCCGACAAACTCTCGCCCGGCAATCGGTCCAACAGATGCACAGCCGAGGCATAGGTCGCGACCTCGTAACCGGCTTGCGTCAAACGACGTTCCATCGCTGTTCGGAAGGACGCATCGTCGTCAACAATGTGAACGACCCCCAGCACTGTGTCTCTCCATACGGGTCCCCACCGTAGGGTTCAAATCATTCGGCGGTCTGTCCACTAGTGGACATAAATCGACGTGAGTCGGAAGTGAGCGAGTACCGATTATTCTACGAACCCTGCACCGCTTAACGCGCATGGCATCGCGGGAGGTCGGCATGTTAAAGCAAGGACATATTGGCTGGAGTTCAGAGAGCTCGGCAATAGCCCGAAACGACTGATTCATCTCTCAGTGCGGCTTACTCTTGATCCGTACATGTGGAGCATTCAGCTCCAGACCCTTGGCTAGAATAGACGAGAGGCCAGCAGAGCTGCCTGCGTACGGTTCTGCAAATCTAGATTTTTCAATATCGCGGACACATGCAGCTTTATGGTGTTGGGCGATCGAAACAGGGCTCGAGCTATTTCTGCGTTGGTCTTGCCTTTTCCCAGGAGCCGCAAGATTTCCTGCTGCCGCTTGGTCAGACGCATCTTTACCCGAGTAACTTCAGCGCCGCTCTTCTTTCTGCGAATTGCATCGATCGATGATCGAGGCCGGTGATCAGAAAGCATCTTGTTGAGTTGCGATCTCAAGGATTGACCGACGGCGCCGTGCACAACGTTCGCAGCTTTCTGGGTTTCGATAAGGATCAGGTCTCGACTACGCTCGTTCGCCATTAGCGCAAAGCTCGCGCCGAATGGGCTGCGAACAAGACTTGAAATGTTAATGTGCAGAACGGCAACTCGGGCGACCCTATTGAACGGGAGGGGAAGAGCAATCAGGGAAAACCAACGCGCCTCCGTGGGAGAATCGCATGAGTACACGAAATTTATCAAATCGAGTTTTCCAGCAATCAGCCTCTCGAGGTTTTCCGCTAATTCTGCGGGCGCCCCCGCGCCTGATCCGCATAGTTGGAGATAGTTCTTGCCAATTCCGAAATTTGGAGTGCGTAAGCCGTTGTCGCGAGCAAATGTCTTCCAAGCCTCGTTCACGTCAACGATAATGCCGCGAGCATCAAGAACCGCTAGATTTACGGCAGGTTGTTTGAGCGCTCCCGACCTACCGGCCGGGGACTCTGCGGTGGCGGCAGACTTTAGTTTCGCGCCTGTTCGGGTCTGAATACGTGCTTGCTTCATGAAGCCAACGATACCGTCACATCCGCTCTGAGGACGAGGAGACGGCATCATAACGGCTTAATCGAGTTTCCAGGAAGTGGCAAAAAAGGCTTTGCGTGTGCTACCTGGCACGGGCGGGCGGAGTCCGAAGTGGGTCATTTTCAGACCTCGGGCCACCTCCTAGTTAGGTCCGTTCACCCCCAAACAACAGACATTGGCGCGGCCGCGAGTGGCGAAGGATTGAACCCGGCGCCGACTGCCCGATCAATTCGCTCGGGCGCTCCTGGCCACGAAGTTCGTCCCCAAATCGATCGCCCAGAAAGAGCGAAGAGAGCAACGTAGAAAAAGAAGGGAATGACAATGAATCTTTCAACTGAACAGGCCGCCAAGTTAGACGCATTTGTAGCCGACTTCGGCGACTTCTTTGCGCAAGATCGTAACGACGATGCAATGCACCGATGCTTCGCCGTGATCCGTCATGAGCTTGCTGAAGAAAGCCCGCCGCTGGGCCATCCAGAGCTTCGGAATTTCCTGGATTGGATCGACAGGATTCTAGATCGGATAGAGGCCCGGCGCAGAGCAACCATTGCTCACATTGCGGCAAACCTGAGCCACTCGTTGGCCGGACATCTTCACTAGTTCACCAATCCAACTGCACCCGGACGTACGGTGCGGCAGGATCCCTGGCGGGCGAATGCCTTGACACGAGCACGCGCCCGCCGGGGTTACTTTTGAGATACATCAAAACGTGCGCCCCCCCCGCCGTTCTAATGTGGGCCGAAAAGGCGCGCCACATGGGAAAGTCCGATACCCCCAACAATGGCAAGTCTGCTCCGGTTAAGCCGACCGCCGAGAGCACGTTACCGAATGGAGAACAGCGCAAGAGGATCATCGAAGAATACGCCAACCCACTCCGAGAGTTCAGAGACGCGATCAAGGCGATCCTGCGCAGGCTGACGCATTGAACCCAAGCAGAGCAAGAACAGCGGAGTTAGAAATGCTGGAATGACTGTGGCCGGCTTGGCGGTCCAACCGCTGGCCGGTCGCTGCATTGCAGCGCCATAATGTTCCCCGGTGCGCGAAAAATTTTGGCTGTGAATTTGTCGGGGACCGGACAGACATTCGTAAGTTGGCGGTCCAATGTTGCCCACTATGGGCCAGGCTGAACGACCGAAGTGCCCCGGTTGCGGGGCTTATCTGATCCTCGCGTTGCCCCCCGGCGGCAAAGGCAAGCGCACGTTCCAATGTTTCGAATGCGACGGTCCTGATCCGCTGAAAACGGATAAGGTCACGGGGTGGTTGAAGAGTGGGGAGCTACAGCCGCCGGAGTGAAATTTCCGACGGCACGCGACCAGCCCGACCTCGGATGGACAGGTCGGGCTGGTCGCTGCTCCACCGATCGCTCCGCGCAGCTCGCCCGTTTATCATCCCCGACAAATTGACCAGGCCGCCCCGAGATCGGTCGCTTTTTCGGTCTCGCTTCATCAACACCAAATTAGGTGCGCCCCTTAATTGCACGCCATGCAAAGATCAGAATACAGGCTCCGACGAAACCAGCAACGAGATAACCAAGCCATCCGCCGAGCGCGACGCCAAACAGTCCCAACAAAAAATTAGCTACCGCAGCACCTACAATCCCAAGGATGATGTTAGTGAGGATGCCGGTGCCGCTCTTCATGAACATTTCAGCGAGCCAACCTGCTAGGCCACCAATGATGATTGCCGCTATCCAGCCGATTTCAGCGTCGTTCATATTTGTTCTCCCGGTTTGGGTGACGACCTACCCCGAGCGATAGATGCCACCTTCTGCTGAGTCGGGGAATTAGAAAACCAGAGCGCGAAAGCCGCCCGTGAGGGCTTGGCAAACCGGGCGAAACGACCCCAGCGCGGGGCGAGCTTGCAACCGTTGGGTAGCGGGATAGGATCGTCAAACTTTCGCGCCCAACCCTTGCTAATGACGCCAGCCCTTTTTGTCGAAATCCGTTTTGAAGCCGTCGGGCAGCCGTGGCGCACCGTCCTTGTCGGGTAAGTTACACCATGGGCATGGCATACCGGCACCTCCGCAGGTGCAGGCATCCTTGCCTTCCCACGGTCGATCGGGATGGTTCTCACACACCCAGCCGCAATCCTCGCAGAGTGAGCATTTCATGAGGAGTCAGCCTCGATCGGCTCGCGCAGCCGTTTCATGGTGAACTCGATATTTTGCGATTGCAGGTTTCGCCAGCTCTCGACCCCCGTTTGGTAGCGGTCTTTCGGGAAGCGGCGGAAGTAGTCCACGACCAGTTGCCGGGCAGCCGATCGTTCCCTGGTGAACTTCTCGCGTATGTAGGGGTCTTGAGGCATGGTCCAGAGATAGGCGTGGCCGCCGGAATTCCGAATCCCTACGCGATGATGGCTCTCGACGGTCGCCTGCGAAAATACGCCATGAGGCCGAGACCTCCGAAGCCGAGAAGCACCATCGCCCATGTCGATGGTTCGGGGACGGCGCTTCCGATGTCGAGTCGCTCAACAGACCCAGTGGCGTTCCAATTACTTGGAACCGTTTCTGAAGAAAACGCCATGAAGATTGTTTGCTGATCGACAGTGGTCCACGGAAGCCATACTTTGTCGAAATTCAGTTGCAGCGTTGGGTTATAGATCCCGAAATTAGGCACGACAACATTCGTGCGGAGCACCAAACTACATTCGGCCGGCGAGCAACTGGTCTGTGAAACGTTATCTGGGGTGTAATGAAGTTGACCAAAGAGCCAACCAGGATCGGTGATATTTATATCCGCTGCGATGACATCGAAGGTCGTTAATTGTCCTGACGACGTTGGGATGACAAAATTCGTTAGATCAACCTCGAAAAACCCGCTTCCCCGACTTGACGTGAAGTCAACCTCTACCGTTTCCGCTTCTGCTGCTGTAATGCAGAAGGCGCACAGCAGCGCAGCAACGCCCAAGACCAGTTTCGATTTCATGATTCCCGCCCCCTGAATGTGCCATTCGACTTTCCCGCGCGGGTTGAGTCAACAAGCCTCAGGCTAAAGATTTCGGATTGACCTTTAGAAGAGGTGCGATGGTGTCTAGTGCCGCACCATTGCGATGATGCTCAAGATGGCTGCCACAAACGAAATCCCCAACGCACCGAGCGCAATCCTCGTTGCCTTCTCGGCTGCACTGGCTTGCCGTTCCAGAATAGCTGTTTGTTCCCGGACTAATGCACGGTCCGCGCCATGGGCCTTCTCGTCAAGCCACTCCTCGGCTTCCATAGGCTTTCGGCCCGTGTAAACGTTTCCGGCGAGGCGCTTCTTCACTTCGCTGACGCCGGTCTGCTCAAAATCACGTCGGCTCTCTTCGCTGATCATGCGTTGCACTTTTCGTTCGCCAGGCGACGCGGCGGCCTCTACTTCAACAACCACCCCAGAAGCAGGGCAAATGCTGCGGCGGTCAAGCAGACAAAGAACGCAAAAAGGCTTTCCTTGAGTTCGTCCCATTCACGCCGCAACCGGCCGCCTTGCTCCACGATATTGACGACGTGATAAGCGGTTTTAAGCCCGTCAATTTGGGAACGGCGTTTGTCTTTTTGAGGCATCATGTCTCGCTTTCAGCGGAGCACACCACAGCCGTCAGATGATCGTGAAGACGAAAGACAACACGGTGGAGAGTATCCCTCTCGCGGTGCTGCTTCAGAACCTCAAACCTCTCGCGCCACCAGATCGTAGTCGATATACGCTTTCTGTAATTCCAATTCAGCGGCGGTCCACGCTGGAGTACCTACTCTGCAAGCATCCCGCATTTCCTTCGCAGCGATCACCTTCTCAAGGGCCGCGCGCCATTTCGGATACAGAGGGTGATCTTCAACCGCCATGGGGTGTCTCCAGTGAGGACAGTGTGTTGCTATCTGATCTCACCGGCGCCCGCCATCACTTCTTCACCTTCGGTTTCACGGTGGATGATCCGCCCAGCGCCCTCATAGTCAGTTGTCGGACAGCCTCGGAGAGCGACGGACTGGGGCGCTGCTTGGCGCGCATCACAGAGCACCGCAGTCGAGAGATTTGCCGGGCTTTTTCGTGGATGCGGGAGGGCGAGGATGGCGTTGGTTGACTCAACTCGTGATTCCGGGGTACTTGATTCGCGACGGCCGTTAACTCCCGGGACTGAGCCGGGGGGCAAGTTACCATCAAAACGGCGATGGTTTACCTGCATCTGGAGCCGTCCTGTGTCCAAAATCCCATCCCAAGCTATACCTCCGCGCGGTCTTAGTGTGGACGACGCCGCCCGTTATTGGGGAATTTCACGCAATACGTTCCTCAAGCTTGTGAACCTTGGCGTCGCGCCGCCGCCGCTGCACCTCCCTGAGACTTATCGTGTGCTCTATGATCGACTGCAGCTCGACGCGGCTATCGAGGCGCGGGCTGTAAGACACGGGGCTGTATCATGAGCCAGCCCCTGTCCAAGATCCGCGCCACGCGCTCAAATCCCTATACGCAACGCGCGATCGAGCGGGCCATTAAGGCCGCACTTCATGCCGGTCTCGCGGTGGTAGCTGTGCGGCCGGACGGCACAGTGCTGACAGAAAACCGGCGGGACAACGCTTCTGGTGCGATAGGCGCAGGCTTGACAGGCAAGCCCAAGCTTCGCGACGCTCGCGAGAAGCTCGATGCGTGACACTACCACCTTGCGCATCGTACCCGACTGCGGGGATCCCATGGGCAGAGATAGAATCCGGTACTTCCTATATCTCAACGGCCGCTGGCGCTGGCGGCCGACCGCGGCCATGAAGCTGCATGGCTTCGGTTTGGTGACGATGGGGCGAGGCGGCCCGGGCACCGATGCCGAGGGCAACCCTGAGGCCAACGTCGATGACAAGCGACGTGCTATCGAACTCAATCAGGCATGGGATCAGGTACGCGCCGGACACGTCTCGGCGCCCGCCAGAACGACGCTGAAGGTCTATCCCGAGGGCAGCGTCGGTCGGGCCTATCAGCGCGCGATGGAACTGCGCAAAGCCGAGCGGCTTGCCAAGGGCATCGTATGGACACGCGAGCAAGAGAAGCGCGACAGTTGGCCCCGCGCCTGGCGCTGGATTGAGCCGAAGTTCGGTGACTGCGATCCGCGAACGATCCAGCCGGAGCATTTTCTGCGCATCGATCCGATGACTGGCGAGCCGAAGGGTTTGGTGTCGGAGATCGAGAAGGAGGTCTCGATCACCGAGCGCCACATGGTGATCAAGGTGTGGCGGGCGCTGTGGAAGCGCATGGGCGGCATGAGCTCGGAGGGCAACGGCGAGCGGAAATACTGTGAGCGCGATGCGGATCCTTCGAAGTCGTTCGCCAACACGCCGCCGAAACCGCGATATCAAATCTGGTACCGGGGCGAGGTTTTAAAGCTGGTGCAGGTCGCTTGGCGCAATGAGTTCTATGGCCTCGCCGCGCTGATGGCTGTCTCCTGGGACAGCATGTTGTCGCCGATCGACGCGCGGACACTGACGCCGGCACAGTGCAAGAATGACAAGGCTGGACTTCTGTTTTTCACCGAACGGACGAAGACCGGAAGGCCCGCGGCGGCAACGCTGACGCCCTGGTCGAACTCAGTCCTGATGACCTATCTCGAACGCTTTGGCGCGGAGTTGCTCGACACCACGCCACTGTTCTGGACGCGCGGAGGTAAGCCTGTGTCGCGCCATGGCGGCACTGGGCAATGGGGCGGCGATCATGGTGGCGGCCGGCACATCCCTGCCCGCCCCTATACCAAGAGTTCCTTAAACCAAGATTTCAGGAAGATTCGCGAGTTGGCATTTGGGGAGAATGAAAACCGTCAGTTGCAAGATATGCGCCGGTCAGGCGCTGTCGAAGGCGATGCCGGCGGTGCGTCGGTTGAGGATCAATCTAACAAAATGGCCAACACGGTCGACCATAACAAGCGGCTCCGTCAAACCTATAACCCGGTCAACGTGGCGAGCGTCCGACGCTATGACCAAGCCCGAGTGATCGGGGCGCAAAGGCTAGAACAAAAAGCGGCAGAAAGTGTCACATCGGCGCCCCTTGTGACACTTCTCAAACAGCGAAAAGAGGGTAAGTACTTGAAATGATTGGCGCGAGAGACGGGACTCGAACCCGCGGCCTCCGCCGTGACAGGGCGGCGCTCTAACCAACTGAGCTACTCCCGCGGATGCCGTAATCACTGACTGATCCGCACAGGAGTGAGGGCTTAAAGGCGTGCCTCTGTTTAGTCAAGGTCGTTGCGAATCCTCCCGTTTATTGGGCCTTTTTTGGATGTCGATGCAAATAATGGGCTATTTACGGGCAAAACAGCATAGGCAGCCGACCTCCGAATCGTTTAAGGCCTGCTACGTCTTAGTTTCTTGAGCTATCAAACAACGAGGAGGGCCAAAAATGGCGAAGAAGGCAGCGACCCCGACCACCGTCACGCTGAAGCATCTCGCGGCGGCCATCGCCGACGACCAGGAATTGTCGAAGAAGAAGGCCGAAGAGATCCTGACCGATCTGGTCGGCCGGATCACCAAGCACCTGAAGAAGGGCGAGCGCATCCGCATCGTCGGCCTCGGCATCCTCCAGGTGCGCAAGCGCGCCGCCCGCATGGGCCGCAACCCCGCCACAGGCGAAGCGATCCACATCAAGGCCAGCAAGAAGGTTGCGTTCCGCGCGGCCAAGGAGCTCAAGGAAGCCGTCTGACAAGACTGCCCTCCGTCCCATTGCGTCATTCCGGTTCGGCGTACGCGGCCCCGGAATGACGCCTTTGCCAGCGTAGAGTTTTCTCGTAATCACGTACGGTCTCGATGGTGAGTTCGTCCCTGAGGTTCACCCACACCGTCACCGAGCGCTTTCTGCGCTATGTGGTGATCGACACCCAGTCGGACCCCGGCTCGGCGACCTGCCCCTCCACCGACAAGCAGAAGAATCTGGGGCGGCTGCTCGCAGCCGAACTGCAAGCCATGGGTCTGCGCGACGCCCATCTCGACGATTTCGGCTACGTCTACGCGACCATTCCGGCCAATACCGATAAGCAGGTCCCGGTGATCTGCTTCTGCTCGCATATGGATACCTCGCCCGATTGCAGCGGCAAGGACGTCAAGCCGCAGATCGTGCGCAATTATAGCGGCGGCGACATCGTGCTGCCGGGCGACCCGACGCAAGTGATCCGCGCCGCCGAACATCCTGCGCTGAAGGACCAGATCGGCAGCGACATCGTCACTTCGGACGGCACCACACTGCTGGGCGCCGACAACAAGGCCGGCCTTGCGGAGATCATGGATGCCGCGCATTTCCTGGTTCAAAATCCGCAGATCGGGCACGGCGCCATCAAGATCCTGTTCACGCCCGACGAGGAGATCGGCCGCGGCGTCGACAAGGCCGACCTGAAAAAGCTCGCCGCGGATTTCGCCTATACGATCGACGGCGAGACCGCGGGCAATATCGAGGACGAGACGTTTTCGGCCGATGGCGCCATCCTCACCATCGAGGGCGTCAGCGTCCACCCCGGTTTCGCCAAGGGCAAGATGGAGCACGCGATCAAGATCGCGGCCGCCATCGTCGACCGGCTGCCGAAAGAAACCTGCTCCCCGGAGACCACCGAGGGCAAGGAAGGTTTCTTGCACCCGATCGCTATCGCCGGCGCGCTGGAGAAGGCCACGCTCGGCTTCATCGTGCGCGACTTCACCGACGAAGGCCTGAAGAAAAAGGAAGCGCTGCTGGACAGCATCGTCAAGGACGTGATGAAGGACTTTCCGCGATCGAGTTACCGGCTCGAGATCAAGCCGCAATACCGCAACATGAAGCAGGTGATCGACCGTCACCCCGAGATCGTCGATCATGCGATGGAGGCAATCCGCCGCGCCGGCCTGACGCCGAAAAAGACCTCCATTCGCGGCGGCACCGACGGCTCGCGGCTATCCTTCATGGGGCTGCCCTGCCCCAACATCTTCGCCGGCGAGCATGCGTTCCATTCGCGGCTGGAGTGGGTAAGCCGCCAGGACATGGAAAAGGCCGTGCAGACCATCGTCCATCTCGCCATGATCTGGGAAGAGAAGGCCTAAAGCGTTTTCCAGCGAAGCGGACACCGGTTCGCGCCGGGAAAACGCGTCAACATGAAATCGTTCAGGCCTTTGCCGTCACGATCCAGATCGCGGCAGGAAGCGGCACCGACTGCCCCCTGACAAAAGGCGTCAGCGCCTCGCGGATCGATTGGGTGGCGGCGGTGACCACCTCCGGCGGCTGTTCCGCAAGCGCCCGGGCGGCCGGTCCGATTTCGAGCGCGCCCTGGACCGCGGCGTCGAGGCCGCGCCCGACCGCGACATCGAGCGACAGATTGCACGGCTCCATGGCAACGCCAGTGAAGCCGGCCTCGCCCAGGATGCGCTGGACGCGAGCTTCGGAGGCGAAGGCGAACGGACCCGGGTCTTCGGGTCCCTGCGGTGGCAGCTTGGGGACGTGCTTGTAGACGGCCTGCAGCGGCGCCATGAAGAACGGATTTTCGCGCGGCTCCCGCCAGCAGGCGAAGGCCAGCCGGCCCGTCGGTTTCATTCCTCGACGCAGATTGGCGAAGGAGCGCGCCGGCTCGGCAAAAAACATCACGCCGAAGCGGGAGGCCAGCAGGTCAAGGCTCGCAGGCGCGAACGGATGAACGGTTGCATCCGCCAGCACGAATTCCACCGGCAGACCCGAAGGCGCCACCTGGCGGGCGCGGGCCAGCATCGGGCCGGAAATGTCGATGCCCAGCACGTGTCCACCGGGACCGACCTTTTGGGCCAGCGCGAGCGAGAGAGCCCCGCTGCCGCACCCGACATCGACGATCCGTTCGCCCGCCACGGGCCTCGCACGGTCGATCAGTAGGTCGGCGACCGGCGCCAGCAGAATGTCCTGCGACTGCTGGCGGTCGGCCCAGCGCTGTCCGCCCGGTCCGTTCCAATAGGCGATCTGGTCCGCGTTGAGATCGTGGCCGACAGGTGTATCCATATGTCGAAACTCTTTGTTGGGCTGCCCTCGTCGCTTCGCGACTTCGGCGGGCCGGCGTTCGATTCTCGCGCTTTCGGCTTGTCGAGCCGAACGACAGCCTCACCATGATGTACCAAGGCGCAAGTGGGGCATAGCCACCCGCTTCCGTCGCAATCCTCGTTGCTACCTAATCTTGGCCACGCACTCCTTCAGGCGTTCAAGCTCGGAACGGACTTGCGTTTCCATGGCGTCCTGTAATGCGAGCGTGCCTCTGCTGGACAATTCTGCAGACGCCTTTCTGTCCAGATTCTGCTTCCAATCCCGGATTGCCTGCTTTGTGGCGGTTTGGGCTTCCGACGTAGCCTTAAGGTACGCCTTTATGCAGGCGTCGGCCATCGAACAAGTCTTGCACTCTTGAGCGGCGGCAGCACTCGAAACGAGCAAGGCAAGAGTCGCAGCAAGGACCTTCATTGTTTTTCCCCCGATCGGCCCCCGCGCGATGTTCTACTTGGTTGGGCTCGTTTGCAATGGGCCGAAGGCACCCTGGTTCCAGCGGCAGAAATGCAAAACCAAGGGAAGAGGCGGCTCCGGCGCGGAGGCAGATGATTCCTCGAGGCAACGAAACGACCCCAGCGCGGGGGGCGAGCTGAGGCCGTTGGGGGGCTTCGTCTCATTGAGGTCTTTAGAGACAGGCCAACAATACAGTGCGCTGCGCTTGCGCCCAAGATACCCATTCGGGTGTAAGCACCTACTGGGTGAGCTTCCCTCATTGGTTCGCTGCACGCCCTTCCCATCGTGATTCCACAGGAAAGAAAAGCGCTCGGGGATCGCTCCTCCAGGTTCCCGGCGGCCACTGGCCCTGAAATTGGATCCCGCCCGGAAGATCACGACAGCCGCCGCAGTAGCCGGACCGCCATCGATGCGCGGTTTGCCCTGCGCGCCCAACAAGGGTGCCGCCCTGGTCGATATGGCCTGGCCTTCGAGCGTCAGTTGCTGACAGCTGTACGATTGATGCGCGACCGGCGACACGCACCCGGCGCGAAACCGCAGGTCGAGGAAACGGCCTGAGCACGAAATCCGCCCGCGCGGCGGCGATCATCAGAGAAAATCCCGCAGTCGCCCGAGTTCAACCGTATGCTCGGCAGTCAAGACGGCACTCACCAGGGGCGGCTGTGGCGCAGTATGTATTTCGTACAAGTGGCGCGTGGGCATCGGTTTGGCCATGAATTCCCGTATGCACTCATCAAGGGTGCCCTCGATGACCAGATAGGGGCTCGTACCTCCCTCGGTACGACGTTGGTTACCGCGTGAAGGCCATTTGCGAAGCACAGCCGGCGCGTCGAAATTAACGTGAACCTCGGGACTCGCCATCCCATCCCCCGTTAATCAACCTGGGTAGTATACGCGCGAAAAGCGGCCCGGGAGAACTTGGCTACTGACGCCGCAGCAACAACTATCTCGTCAGGTGGCCCAGCATGACCTTGCAGGCCTCTTCGGCCTCGGCGAGCACTTTAAAGGGCGAACCGATAACCATCACGGCGCACCTGTTCTGATGGATCGGCCGCCACGACGCCAGGAAACCGGTGCGACCGTGAAGGCCGGGACCGCTGCGGTTCTCGTAACTGATCACGAACGAAAAGCCGTTGCTGTTTGCGTTCCATATTTCCATGTCCTCGACCGGACTAACGACACGGCTGAATTGCAGCGCCATTTCATCCATGGGGCGTCTCCCGTTCGCGAAGCCCCCAAGCCCGGGCGAAAACCAATCCTGATTCGCGGCGCGGCTGTGGCGCCCGAAACGGGATGGATGTTTGCCCAAACAATCAGTGAGACTGTGTCCGCGGCGCGTGAGAACTGCCGAAGCGGTCCCTTGCGGGAATTGTGGCTCATCCGCGATAGGCGGGCCCTGCAGCAGGGCGGAAAACAGCAACACGGCACCAAGAACGCATTCGATAACATGATGCTCTTTGTGCGCTGCGTGATCCCCACCGCCCGGCCGCGCGCCGCGGCCTGGTGTCACCGCGGGATGGATGGTAGGCGGCGAGAGATTCGAACTCCCGACCCTCTCGGTGTAAACGAGATGCTCTAACCAGCTGAGCTAGCCGCCCTTCGGCGCCTGTTTAGCGCCGGGCCGACCTTCGACGCAAGGTCGGATGCGGTCAGTCGGCCGCCCGTCCCGGCAGTCCGCTGACGTCGTCGAGCCAGGGCGCCGCCGAACGGCACCAGATTTGCCGCCGGGGCTTGAGGCGGTCGCGCTGGCGAATGCTGCCCCACCGGATCCCCCAATCGTCAGGGCCGCCCTCGCCACTCGTGAACAGCGGGGAACCGCAATCGGGGCAAAAATGCTGAAAGCGCCGGCGGCCGTTGTCGCCGGTCTTGGCATAGACCTTGGGCGGCGCTCCGGTCATCCGGATCTGTTCGCCCGAGCAGATCACGGTGACCCGGTAGGGCGAACCGGTCAGGCCCTGACAGTCCGTACAATGACAAACCGAGACCCGGTCAGGATCAATGTCGGCCTGATAGGTCACGCGGCCGCAATGGCACTGCCCCTCGATGTTCATCGCGCTCCCCTCCGGCAAGAATGACGATCCCCGAAAAAGAAAACGGCGCCCGAAGGCGCCGTCCTAGCATTTTTAAACGGGATCGTTCAGTGGGCGGTGAGGCCGCCGGCGGCTTCGTCGCCGGCTTCCGGCTTGACCGGCACCTTGGTGTCCTCTTCCCAGACGATCGGCACTGGCGGTCGAACCAGCGCCTTGGCGACGACATCGTCGAGACGCGCCACCGGGATGATGGTCATCCCGCCCTTGATCGCATCGGAAATCTCCGTGAGGTCCTTGGCGTTGTCCTCGGGGATCAGCACCGTCTTGATGCCGCCGCGGGCGGCCGCCAGCAGCTTCTCCTTCAGGCCGCCGATCGGCAGCACCCGGCCGCGCAGCGTGATCTCGCCGGTCATGGCGACATCATGCTTGACCGGGATCCCGGTCATGATGGAAACGATCGCGGTCGCCATCGCAACACCCGCCGACGGTCCATCCTTCGGGGTCGCCCCCTCCGGCACGTGGACGTGGATGTCGCGCTTGTCGAACAGCGGCGGCTCGATGCCGAAGCCGACGGCGCGGGAGCGGACATAGGACGCCGCCGCCGAGATCAACTCCTTCATCACGTCGCGCAGATTGCCCGTGACCGTCATCTTGCCCTTGCCGGGCATCATGACGCCTTCGATGGTGAGCAACTCGCCGCCGACATCGGTCCAAGCGAGGCCCGTGACAATGCCGACCTGAGGCTCGCTCTCGATCTCGCCGTACCGATACTTCGGCACGCCTAGGAATTCCTCGAGCGATTTCTCGGTCACCTTCACCGACTTCTTCTTGGAGATCATCAGCTCCTTAACCGCCTTGCGGGCGAGTGTCGAAAGCTCACGCTCCAGGTTGCGCACGCCCGCCTCGCGGGTGTAGCGCCGGATCATCAGCAGCAGCGCGTCGTCGTCGATTGACCATTCCTTGGAATCCAGGCCGTGCTTGGCGATCGCGTTCGGGATCAGATGCTTGCGCGCGATCTCGACCTTCTCGTTCTCGGTGTAGCCGGCGATCCGGATGATCTCCATGCGGTCCATCAGCGGCCCCGGAATATTCAGGGTGTTCGCGGTCGTGATGAACATCACGTTGGAGAGATCGTAATCGACCTCGAGATAGTGGTCGTTGAAGGTCGAGTTCTGCTCGGGGTCGAGGACCTCAAGCAGCGCCGAGGACGGATCGCCGCGGAAATCGGCGCCCATCTTGTCGATCTCGTCCAGCAGGAACAGCGGGTTCGAGGTCTTGGCCTTGCGCATCGACTGGATGATCTTGCCGGGCATCGAGCCGATATAGGTGCGCCGGTGACCGCGGATCTCCGCTTCGTCGCGCACGCCGCCGAGAGAGACGCGCACGAACTCACGACCGGTCGCTTTCGCGATCGACTTGCCGAGCGAAGTCTTGCCGACGCCGGGAGGACCGACCAGGCACAGGATCGGTCCGGTCAGCTTGTTGGCGCGAGACTGCACGGCCAGATACTCGACGATGCGGTCCTTGACCTTCTCGAGCCCGTAGTGATCGTTGTCGAGCACCGCTTGTGCCGCGACCAGATCCTTCTTGACCTTGGACTTCTTGTTCCACGGGATCGACAGCAGCCAGTCGAGATAATTGCGCACAACGGTCGCTTCCGCAGACATCGGCGACATCTGGCGCAGCTTCTTCAACTCGTGCTGCGCCTTCTCGCGTGCTTCCTTCGAGAGCTTGGTCTTGGCGATCTTCTCTTCCAGATCGGCCAGCTCATCGCGGCCTTCGTCGTCGCCGAGCTCCTTCTGGATCGCCTTCATCTGCTCATTGAGATAATATTCGCGCTGGGTCTTCTCCATCTGGCGCTTGACGCGCGAGCGGATCCGCTTCTCGACCTGCAGCACCGAGATCTCGCTCTCCATCAGCCCGAGCACCTTCTCGAGGCGTGCGGTCACCGACAGCGTCTCCAGGATGCCCTGACGATCGGCGATCTTGACGGCGAGATGCGAGGCGACGGTGTCGCCGAGCTTGGCGAAATCGGTGATCGCCTGAACCACGCCGACGACCTCGGCGGAGATCTTCTTGTTCAGCTTCACGTAGCTTTCGAAGTCGGACACCACCGAACGCGCCAAGGCTTCCGCCTCGACGGACTTGGCATCGGTATCGGCGAGCGCGATCGCGGTCGCTTCGTAATATTCCGACCGGTCGGTGTATTTCTGGACGCGTGCGCGCTCGAGCCCTTCCACTAGCACCTTGACGGTACCGTCGGGCAGTTTGAGCAGCTGCAGGACGCTGGCAAGCGTGCCGGTTTCGTAGATCGAATCCGGGCTTGGATCATCGTCCGACGCGTTCTTCTGCGTCGCGAGCATGATCAACGCATCGTTCTTCATCACTTCTTCGAGCGCGCGGATCGATTTCTCGCGGCCGACGAACAGCGGCACGATCATGTGCGGGAAGACGACGATGTCGCGAAGCGGCAGCACCGGGTAAGCGTGGCTTTCGCCGTGGACGATAGATGGCCGGGGTTTGGGGGTCGTCATGGCCTATTCCTTTTGTTGTGCCCCCTTGCACGCAGTCCGCTCGCTTGCGCAACCGCCACAAGGTGCCGGGATGTGCCGGGATTGATGGCCGCTGGCGGCCGACATTTCCGGATCGTTACGGCGACGAATCTCAGATGTGTTCTTGCATCGCCGACAGCATTAGGTGGCTATCGACCATGGGGGTGTCAAGGATTGAAAAACGCCCGTCAAACGGGCCGAACTGGAGAAGGTAATGCTACGCAAGCTCGGCCGCCGAAAGCCTCGGCAGCCGCTACTTTTGCACACCACGACTCACCCAGGGCCGGCGCGATCAGGCGCTGGCGCTGCTCTCGACGGCGCGGTCGGAACGATCGGCGTAGATGTAGAGCGGGCGAGCCGTGCCCTCCACCACTTCGCGCGAGATCACGACTTCTTCGACGCCTTCCAGGCCCGGAAGGTCGAACATGGTCTCGAGCAGGATGCTTTCGAGGATCGAACGCAGGCCGCGCGCACCGGTCTTGCGCTCGATCGCCTTGCGGGCGACCGCACCGAGCGCTTCGTCGGCGAAGGTCAGTTCGATATTCTCCATCTCGAACAGCCGCTGGTACTGCTTCACCAGCGCGTTCTTCGGATCGGTCAGAATCTTCTTCAGCGAAGCTTCGTCGAGATCCTCCAGGGTCGCGACCACCGGGAGGCGGCCGACGAATTCCGGGATCAGGCCGTACTTCAGCAGATCCTCGGGCTCGACGTGGCGGAAGATTTCACCGGTACGGCGATCTTCGGGCGCCAGCACCTGGGCTGCGAAGCCGATCGAGGTCGAACGTCCGCGCGCGGAGATGATCTTCTCGAGACCCGAGAAGGCGCCGCCGCAGATGAACAGGATGTTGGTGGTGTCGACCTGCAGGAACTCCTGCTGGGGATGCTTGCGGCCGCCCTGCGGAGGAACCGAGGCCACCGTGCCTTCCATGATCTTCAACAGGGCCTGCTGAACGCCCTCGCCCGAGACGTCGCGGGTGATCGAGGGGTTGTCGGACTTGCGACTGATCTTGTCGATCTCGTCGATATAGACGATGCCGCGCTGCGCCCGCTCGACATTGTAGTCGGCCGACTGCAGCAGCTTCAGGATGATGTTCTCGACGTCCTCGCCGACATAGCCGGCTTCGGTCAGCGTCGTCGCATCCGCCATCGTGAACGGCACGTCGAGAATCCGCGCCAGCGTCTGCGCCAGCAGCGTCTTGCCCGAACCGGTCGGACCGATCAGCAGGATGTTCGACTTCGCGAGCTCGACATCGTTGTGCTTGGTCTGGTGGTTGAGACGCTTGTAGTGATTGTGCACGGCGACCGAGAGCACCTTCTTGGCGTGGCTCTGGCCGATCACATAGTCGTCGAGGACCTTGCAGATTTCCTTCGGAGTCGGAATCCCGTCACGCGACTTCACAAGCGAGGATTTGTTCTCCTCGCGGATGATATCCATGCAAAGTTCGACGCATTCGTCGCAGATGAATACCGTGGGTCCCGCGATAAGCTTGCGGACTTCGTGCTGGCTCTTGCCGCAGAACGAGCAATAAAGCGTGTTCTTGGAGTCGCTCGTGCCGACCTTACTCATTCTCTTCTCCGTCCGCCGTTCGATCCCGTCCGCTTGATCGACCTATTCCGGTACATACCGGCGCATAGTTCTAAATAGAGCAAAATCCGTACCAAAAAAGACCCTACCCTCCCGGTGCCGCATATGAATCGCGGCCTACTCGAATCTCCCGCGACCTTGGCCGATCCCAGCTAGCCAACCATGGTCGCACCCGACTATCAAGAATTCGCTAATCGGGCGACCAGCCGATACCCGTGACAATACCGTGATTTGCGGTGTTCGCACGAGCCAAACCTGCCGAAATCAGCCAAGCGTTGCGCGATTGTCACGCTGCCAGATGAGCACGAAAGCGGAACTTTATGCCTGCGAAATGGCATAATAGTGCCGTATCGGCCCGAATTGCCTGACGGAGTAATCCGTTAACGCTGCTGCCGCGGTTGCGATCCCTGGTCTTACGGCGCCTTCACGGGAGCCGGGTCTTCCAGACGCTTGTCGATGACCTTGTCGACAATCCCGAAATCGCGGGCCATCTCGGCGGTCAGGAACTTGTCGCGTTCCAGCGCATCCTCGATCGCCTTGTAGGTCTGGCCGGTGTGCTTCACGTAAATCTCGTTGAGCCGTTTCTTCAGATTCAGGATTTCCTGGGCGTGCAGCATGATGTCGGTAGCCTGGCCCTGGAAGCCACCAGACGGCTGGTGCACCATGATGCGCGAGTTCGGCAGCGAGAAGCGCATGTCCTTGTGGCCGGCGGCCAACAGCAGCGAACCCATCGAGGCTGCCTGTCCGGTACATAGAGTCGACACCGGCGGACGGATGAATTGCATGGTGTCGTAGATGGCAAGACCTGATGTCACCACGCCGCCAGGCGAGTTGATGTACATCGAGATTTCCTTCTTCGGATTCTCGGCCTCGAGAAACAACAGCTGCGCAACCGTCAGCGTCGACATGCCATCCTCGACCGGCCCGGTCACGAAGATGATGCGCTCTTTCAGCAGGCGCGAGAAAATGTCGTAAGCGCGTTCGCCGCGATTGGTCTGCTCAACCACCATCGGCACGAGTTGCATGTAGGTTTCGACCGGATCGCGCATTAGTCACCCAAGGGTTGTAGACTGGTTATCAGAAAGAATT
>CAWHRA010000022.1:0-212230 GCA_963831585.1 uncultured Alphaproteobacteria bacterium
CGGATCGGGAATGCCGAGTTGCCCCAGAATCTCCGTTTCCAGAGCCTCCATGGCCTCGGCCTCGTCGTCTTTTTCGTGATCGTAGCCGATCAGATGCAGGAAACCATGGACCGCCAGATGGCTGAGGTGGTGGTCGAACGGCTTTTGCTCGTCGTCGGCTTCCTTGCGCGTCGTCTCATAGGCGATCGCGATGTCGCCGAGCATGCGCGGCGCGTCGTCCGCCCCGCTTGCGCCGGTCGGCTGCAGCGCCGGAAACGACAGCACGTTGGTCGGCTTGTCGATGCCGCGCCAGTTGCTGTTCAGGGTGCGGATGCCGGAATCGTCGGTCAGCATGACCGCGAGCTCGGCCTCGCCCGTATCGGCATCGACCATCTCGGCCGCGGTCGCGATAGCGCGCTGGATCACTGCCTCGGCGTCGGGCTCGCTCTGCCAGCCGTCGGCGACGACGAGAACCTCGGTCATGGGAAGGGCAGTGTGCGCCATCGCTCCGGAATTTCGTTTGCGCCCCGAAATCGCTTCCGGCGCGCTTCTCGCTGCGGATTTTCGCATCAAGGCTTGCTGGTTGCCGGCCGCTGCGGCAATCCTTCATAGGCGGCGACGATCCGCGCCACCAGTTCATGGCGGATCACGTCTTCGGCCGTGAATTTCACCTGCGCGATGCCCTCGACGCCGTCGAGCAGCCTGGCGGCTTCGGCCAGCCCCGAGGTCTGGCCGTTCGGCAGGTCGACCTGGGAGGGATCGCCGGTGATGATCATGCGGCTGTTCTCGCCGAGCCTCGTCAGGAACATCTTCATCTGCATCGAGGTGGTGTTCTGCGCCTCGTCCAGGATGATGGCGGCGTTGGTCAAGGTGCGTCCGCGCATGAAGGCGAGCGGCGCGATCTCGATCTCGCCGGCCTGCAGCGCGCGCTCGACGATGCGGGAATCCATCAGGTCATACAGCGCGTCGTAGATCGGCCGCAGGTACGGATCGACCTTCTCGCGCAGATCGCCCGGCAGGAAGCCCAGCCGTTCGCCCGCCTCGACCGCGGGCCGCGACAGGATGATGCGATCGACTTCCTTGCGTTCGAACAATTGCGCGGCGTGCGCCACCGCGAGCCAGGTCTTGCCGGTGCCCGCGGGGCCGATACCGAACACCAGTTCGTGGCGCTTCAGCGCGCGAATATAGGAATCCTGGGCGGCGGTGCGCGCCCGTACCGGACGCTTGCGCAGATTGACGGTCTCGAACGACGACTTGGCGGTCTTGGTGTCGAATTCGAACAGCGAGCCCTGCGCGATCACGGCACGGATCGCGCCCTCCACCTCGCCCTGGTCCAGGTCGTGGCCCTGCACGGCTTGCGCATACAGCGTCTCCAGCACGCGCCGGGCAGCGTCGCAGCCGTCGCGCGATCCGGCGATGGTGATGTGGTTGCCGCGCGAATCGACGACGACGCCGAGCCGGCGCTCGACCAGCGCCAGGTTCTGGCCGTAGGGACCGACCAGCGCCGACGCGCCCCTGTTGTCATCGAAGTCGATGACGACTTGCGTTTCGGGCGGAATTTGCAGGTCGCGGTCGAGTTTGCGGCTGGGAGCGAGCGAAGGCGAATCCGATGCGCTTTTTGGCAAGGGTTCAGGCTCCCATTCTCGTTGGCAAAGAAGCAGGCAGGTTGCCGCGCGTGCGCAAGGACGGCGTGAGCCGGCCGAGCAGGCTGTAGCGCTCGAGGCTTTCGACCTTGACCGGCAATATTTGTCCGATGATGTCGGGCGAGGCCATCACATGCGCCGGCTGCAGATAGGCGGTGCGGCCGACGATCTGGCCGGGATTGCGTGCCGCGCGTTCGAACAGCACATCGACAACGGTGCCAATCGCAGCCTGATTGAAGGCCGATTGCTGGCTGTCGATCAATTCCTGAAGCCGCACCAATCGCTCGCCCATCTCTTCCGCTGACACCGTCTCCTGCATGTCCGCCGCCGGCGTCCCCGGCCGCGGCGAATATTTGAACGAATAAGCGCCAGCGTATCCGATTTGCGTGACAAGCGCGAGGGTGGCGGAGAAATCTTCCTCGGTCTCGCCGGGGAAACCCACGATAAAATCTGATGAAAATGCAACGTCTTGGCGGACGGCGCGAAACCGGTCGACGACCGCCCGGTAGTCATCGGCGGTATGTTTCCGGTTCATGGCTGCGAGAATCCGGTCGGAACCGGATTGAACCGGAAGATGCACGAACGGCATCAGCGCCGGCAAATCGCGGTGCGCTTCAATCAGCGCGTCGTCGACGTCGCGGGGATGGCTGGTCGAATAGCGCAGGCGGGCGATGCCGGGAATATCCGCGAGCCGGCGCAGCAACCTGCCCAGTGACCAGGTCCGCCCGTCCGGTCCTTCGCCATGATAGGCGTTGACGTTCTGGCCGATCAGCGTGATTTCGCGCACGCCGTGCTCGGCGAGCCGCAGCACGTCGTCGACGATCTTTCCGACCGGACGCGATACCTCGGTGCCCCGCGTATAGGGCACCACGCAGAAGGTGCAGAACTTGTCGCATCCTTCCTGAACGGTGACGAAGGAGGATATGCCGCGCGCGCGAATCGCATCGGGCTTCGGCGGGGCCAAAAAGGCGAACTTGTCCTCGACGGGGAATTCGGTCTCGACGGCGCGGCCATGGCTCTTCGCCCGCGCCAGCAGTTGCGGCAGATGATGGTAGCTTTGCGGGCCGACGACGACGTCGACCACCGGGGCGCGGCGGATGATCTCCTCGCCCTCCGCCTGCGCGACGCAGCCGGCCACCGCGATGTTCAGCGTCCGGCCGTCGCGGGCGGCTTCATCCTTGGCGAGGCGCAGCCGGCCGAGCTCCGAGTAGACCTTCTCGGAGGCCTTTTCGCGGATGTGACAGGTGTTGAGGATCACCAGATCCGCGTCATCGACGCTGGCGGTCTCGACAAAGCCTTCCGGCCCCAGCGTGTCCACCATGCGCTGCGCGTCGTAGACGTTCATCTGACAGCCATAGGACTTGATATGCAGCTTGCGCGGCGGATTCATGGAACCTGAGTGCTGTGAGGAAACGGCGCCAATGCGGCGCCCCGCTCAAATATAGGCTAAATCGGCGAAAATCCAGCGTTTGGAGCCGGTTTAAAGCGTCATTCCGGGGCGCGAAGCGAACCCGGAATCTCGAGATTCCCCGATGTGCAATAGCACATCTGAGGTCTGGTCCTTCGGACCATCCCGGAATGACAGAACGCAACGGTCAGTCCCCTGCCGCCGCGGCCCCAATCTGTCCGATCAGATCGGGCAATTGCCGCATGTCGTCGAACGCCATGACGGCGCCGGCCTCAAGCAGCCTCTCGCCATGACCCGGCCGGCAATGGCTGCCGCCGTGAAATCCCAGCACGGTCATCCCGGCGGCCCGCGCACCGGTAATCCCAGGTACGCTGTCTTCGATCACCAGGCATCGCTCCGGCGAGACCTGCATCTGCCGGGCCGCGAACAGGAACAGGTCCGGCGCGGGCTTGCCGCGCGCGACCTGCGTGGCGGAGAAGATGTGGGGCGCGAGACGATCAAACAGGCCGGTACAGCTCAGCCCGTGGTGGATCTTCTCCGGCGTGCCGCTCGAGGCCACGCATTTGGGCAGGCCGATCGCGGCGATCGCCTCGCCGACATGAGAGATCGCCCTGAGATCACCGGCGTAAAACTGCAGGGTGGCTTGCTTGACCTGCGCGTCGAAATCATCCGGCAGCTTGCGGCCGGTCTCGGTTTCGATTTGCTGCCGCGCCTCGCGATCCGACACGCCGAGAAAGCGCTCCAGCACCTGCTCGGCCGTGATCGGGTAGCCGTGCCGCGTCAGGGCCTGGGCATGCGCGCGGCAGGAAATGACTTCGCTATCGACCAGGACGCCGTCGCAATCGAAGATGACGAGATCGACGTTCTGACCGCTCATTTGACGCGTTTTCTGCACGCGAACCGGTATCCAGGTCACTCGAAAACGCGATGCTTTAGGATTTGTCGTCTTCCAGCGGGACGCAATACAGTTCCAGCCGGTGATCGACCAGCTTGTAGCCGAGCTTGCGGGCGATTTCCGCCTGCAGCTTCTCGATCTCCTCGTTGGTGAATTCGATCACCTTGCCGTCGCGCAAATTGATCAGATGGTCGTGGTGGCTGTCGCGCATCTGCTCGTAGCGGGCGCGGCCCTCGCGGAAGTCATGGCGTTCGATGATACCGGCATCCTCGAACAGCTTGACCGTCCGGTACACCGTCGAGATCGAGATCTTGTCATCGACCGCGACGCAGCGGCGGTACAGTTCCTCGACGTCGGGATGGTCGGCCGCTTCCGCCAGCACGCGCGCGATGACGCGGCGCTGTTCGGTCATGCGCATACCGGTGGCGGCGCAGCGGGCTTCGATGCCGGTGGCCTTGAGCGCGGGGCTGGATTTCAGTGCGGTCATCGGTTTTGCCTTGCTAACGGCGCATGGATACGCCGAAAATTGCCTTCGGGCCGCCTGGCCCTGCGGCGCAAGCGGTTTGGCCGGAACTTCATGCGCCAGCTAGTCATCCGGAGCTTTGATCCCACGCAAACCGGACCCGTTTTTTGCAGATCGCGCTCCGTCCCTCTTGTGCCACCGCCCGGGCGTCACGACAAGTCGCGGCGCATCAGCAGGGCGTTCAATTGTTCTCCGCTCGCCTGCTGGTAGTAACGTTCCCGGCGGCCGACGACGGTAAATCCGGACCGTTCATACAGCCGCCGGGCCGGCTGATTATTTTCCTCGACCTCGAGGAATACGGTGCGCACGCCGCGGCCGGCGAGATGGCCGAGATGGGTCAAGAGCAGGCTGCGGGACAGGCCGCGGCCGCGATAGCTCGCGGCAAGCGCAATCGAAAGTATCTCGGCCTCGTCCGCTGCCAGCCGCGACACGGCGAAGCCTATGATCTTGCGGCCAATTCGGAAGCGGTGCACCAGCGTGTTGCGTTCCGCCAGCATGACCTCGAATTCGGCCTCGCCCCAACCCCGGTGAAACAATTCGCCGTGCAACCGGGCGAGCCTGGGGGCGTCGCGCATGGTCGCCGGTTCGACCAGGGCCGTGCCGCCGCCCCACCATTCGAACAGCCATGCCATCATGGGGCGGCGGGCTGCGCGGGTTTTTGCAGCGGGTCCTTTTGCGGCTTGGCGTCGGGCGCGCGCAGATAGAACGGGCGGGCCGGAGCGGTGGTCGGGGAGACCGCGGCGCCCAGCCAGGCCACCCAGGCAATGTCAGGCGCTGCCTGCGCATCCACACTTAACGGCGGCGGCGCATCGGGGGGCCAGCGGTCGGCAAGTATCCCGGCGGCGTTGCCCACCAGATGCGCGGCACCGAACCTTGCGGCGCCAAGCGCCTCCTCGACCGGGGCGACCTGCGGCCGGATCAGCGGACTTCCATTGCCGGCGACCGCCTGGAAATACACATGGTCATGCCGGGCATCGATCGCCGAGATCACCGGATGTTCGGCGTTCCGGCTGACAATGGGAGCAGCGTAAGCCGTCAGCGTGGTGACGCCGACCACGGGCTTGTCGGCCGCCAGCGCGATGCCGCGCGCGGCGGAGAGTCCGACCCGCACGCCGGTGAAGCTGCCGGGACCGGTGGTCACCGCGATGCGGTCGAGGCGGGGAAAGGCAATGCCGGAGGCTTTCATGACTCGCGCGATCAGCGGCATCAGCGCCTCGGCGTGACCGCGCTTCATGCCCACCGATTCCTGCGCAACCAGCTCACCGGCATCGGTGTCGAGAATGCCCGCGGCGCAGGCATCCAGCGCGGTGTCGATGGCGAGAATCAGCATGATTTCTCTCTACCACGGCTTGCCGTGAACCGCGCGCGCCACTCACGGGTTATTCGCGCACGCCTGTTTGCGATTTCCGATCGGTTTCGAATTCGGCTCTCGGATGTGTCTCGCCGCATGCTCTCGCATTTGCCGCTTCGTTAGGCAACTCGAAAACGCCTGCGGCACAGGCGTAACTCATCCAATGTAGCCGCAGCGCCAAGCCGAGTCCCTAGGCGCTGCTTGGGTTAAACAAATATTGGCAGAAAGCTGCAAAATTGATCCGTGAGGTTTGTAGCGCGTTCGAGAGAAGATCTCCACGGCCATACTGACGGATAGAAACGCTTCGATCTCCATCCCCCAATCAATTCCAGAAAGTCATCAGATGTTGCAATGGCGCAATAGTCAGGCCTCGTTGAATGCTGTCGCGCAGGCCGCGGCAATCAGCAAATCGCAGGCTGTGATCGAGTTCGAGATGGACGGGACGATCATTACCGCCAACCGGAACTTCCTCGACGCGCTCGGTTATCGGCTCGAGGAAATCAAGGGCAAACATCACTCGATGTTCGTCGCGCCTGATGTGCGGGACGGCGCCGAGTATCGCAAGTTCTGGGCCGATTTGAACCGCGGCGAATTCCAGTCGGGCGAATACAAGCGTCTCGGCAAGGGTGGCAACGAGGTCTGGATCCAGGCGTCCTACAATCCCGTTCTCGACCGCAGCGGCAAGCCGTGCCGGGTGATCAAGTTCGCCAGCGACATCACCGCGAAAAAGCTGCGCAGCATGGAAGATGCCGGCAAGATCGCGGCCATCGGCCGCGCGCAGGCGGTGATCGAGTTCAATCTCGACGGCACCATCATCACCGCCAACGACGCCTTTCTGAAAACGCTCGGCTACTCGCTCGCCGAAATCCAGGGCAAGCACCACGGCATGTTCGTGTCGCCGGAAGAGCGCAACAGCGACGCCTATCGCGAATTCTGGGCGAAGCTCAACCGCGGCGAATTTCAATCGGGGGAATTCAAGCGCTTCGGAAAGGGCGGCAAGGAGGTATGGATCCTCGCTTCCTACAATCCGATTCTCGACGATGCCGGAAAGCCCTTCAAGGTGGTGAAGTTCGCGACTGATGTCAGCGAACAGAAGCTCAGGAACGCCAATTTCGAAGGTCAGATCGAGGCGATCGGCAAGTCGCAGGCGGTGATCGAGTTCAGCATGGACGGCATGGTGCTCAATGCCAACCAGAATTTCCTGGACACGCTCGGCTATTCGCTCGCCGAGATCCAGGGCAAGCACCACAGCATGTTCGTGGCGCCCGACGAGCGCAACAGCGAGGCCTATCGCGAATTCTGGGCGAGCCTCAACCGCGGCGAATTTCAGTCGGGCGAATACCGGCGGCTCGGCAGGGGCGGCGGGGAAGTCTGGATTCAGGCCTCCTACAATCCGATCCGGGACCTGAACGGCAAGCCCTACAAGGTGGTGAAATACGCCACCGACACCACCGCGCAGGTGATCGCGCGCAAGAAGAGCGATGCCGTGCGCGGCATGATGGAGCAGGTCGCGGCGGGCGCCGAGGAGCTGAATGCATCGGTGCGCGAAATCTCGCAGGCGATGGTGAGGTCCAAGGACACCGCGACGGAAGCGGTGGAGCGGGTGGAAGCCGCCGATCAGCAGGCGCAACGCCTGAGCACCGCGGCCGGGTCGATGAGCAGCATCGTGGAGCTGATCGGCGATATCACCGGGCAGATCAACCTCTTGGCGCTCAACGCCACCATCGAATCCGCGCGCGCCGGCGAAGCCGGTCGCGGCTTCGCCGTGGTGGCCGCGGAGGTCAAGAATCTCGCCAACCAGGCCAAACAGGCCACCGACAAGATCGGCAGCGAGATCGGCAACCTGACGGAGATTTCATCCGACGTTGTCAACGCGCTGAACTCGATCAAGAATGCGATTCAGAGCGTGAACGAGTACGTGTCGTCGACCGCAGCCGCGGTCGAGGAACAGAGCACGGTGACGAGCGAGATGTCCTCGAGCATGCGCCGCGCCGCGGAGGAAGCCGCCAGCATCGGCATGGCGGCGTAACTGGTTCGTCATTGCGGGATGGTGCGTTAGCACCAGACCCGGAATCTCGAGATTCTCAGGTACGCAATTGCGCACCATACCTCGATGTTGCGCATCGCCCCGGAATGACAGGTAATCACATCGGCCGGACTTCGACCACGTCGGGCACGAAATGCTTCAGCAGGTTCTGGATGCCGTGCTGCAGCGTCGCGGTGGATGACGGGCAGCCGGCGCAGGAGCCCTTCATGTTGAGATAGACGATGCCGTCCTTGAAGCCGCGGAAGGTGATGTCGCCGCCGTCATTGGCGACCGCCGGGCGCACGCGGGTCTCGATCAGATCCTTGATCATCTCGACGGTCTCGGCGTCGGCCTTGTCGAAGAACTCGCCGTCTTCATCGGCCGCCTCGT
This sequence comes from uncultured Alphaproteobacteria bacterium, assembly GCA_963831585.1. Taxonomy (GTDB): domain Bacteria; phylum Pseudomonadota; class Alphaproteobacteria; order Rhizobiales; family Xanthobacteraceae; genus Bradyrhizobium. The sequence goes on from CAWHRA010000022.1 coordinate 8,216, forward strand.
CACTGCCGACGCTGCCATCGGCCAGCAGCGGCGCACCGGACATGTAGTGCTCCATGATGGCGCCCAGGATCGCGGGCTTCAGGTGCTGCCAGTCGCTACCGTCCTTGGTGACGGTGACGAAATCGGCGCCGTAAAACACGCCGGTGACGCCGGCTACGTCGAACAGCCTTTCGGCGAGCGGCGAGCGGGCTGCGGAATCGCGGCTGGTGAATTCCATGGTGCCGGTGTCGAGCACGACGCGGCCGGGAATGAACTTCAGGGTAGCGGGATTGGGGGTGGCTTCGGTCTGGATGAACATGGTTTTCTCCGGCGTCGCCGGTTCAAAGCCGGCGCGTGGCTGATCCAATAGCAGATGGCGACGGCGGATGCACGATCAAGGGGTGCAGGGCAGGGTTTCGCTGCGGGATCAAGGGGGTAGAACTACGACAGCGCGTCGATTTCCGCGTCGCTCAGATCGCCGGGTATGATGGTGACGGGTATCGGGAACGAGCCGACCGCGCTGGCGATCATGGTGATCAGCGGGCCGGGGCCTTCCGGCCCCGGATTGGCGGCCAGCACCAGCACGGCGATATCGGCGTCCTTGTCGATGACGTCGAGGATCTGTTCGGTCGGATCGCCCTCGCGAATCGCGCGCTCGGGGGTGATCGCGGCGATACCGCCGGCGCGGGCGGCGGCACGGTCGAGCGCGGTATTGGCTTCCTCATGCGCCTCGGCGCGCATGACTTCGGCTACCCCCAGCCATTGCTGGTTCTGGTCCTCGGTCTCGATGATGCGCAGCATCACCACGCCGCCGCCGCCGCGCAGCGCCCAGCGGCTGGCGTAACAGACCGCGCGGTCCCATTCCGCGGTGTCGTCGACGATAACCAGGCATTTGGGCTTGTGACCGCTCTCGTAGCTTCGTCGCTGGGTGGTCATGCAGGTCCCGGTGCTGCGCCAAGCAGACCGCATGGTGCCACGACGCAGCCATGTCAGACAAGCGGCAGCACTTGCGACTGTTCCGCAAAAGCGGGTTCCGGTTTGTGATCAGGCGACGCGCAAGCTTTGAGTGCGCTGCGTCAATTGTGGGCGACCAGCGTTTTCAAGCGAAGCCTGCCCCGGACTTGATCCGGGGTGGAGACCGGTTCGCGTGAAGAAAACGCGTCAAACAAGGGCTCTACTGCTTGCGGACGAAACCGACGATGTCCTTTGTCGCCTTCATGGTCTCGGCGGCGATGTCGCGGGCGCGGTCGGCGCCGTCGACCAGGATCGCATCGACATGGCCGGGGTCCGCCATCAGCCGCTTCATCTCGGAAGCGATCGGCGACAATTTGGCGATGCAAAGCTCGGCCAGCGAATTCTTGAAGTTCGAGAATTGCCCGCCGCCGAATTCACCGAGCACGTCCGCCTTGGTCCGGCCCGACAGCGCCGCATAGATGCCGACGAGATTGTCGGCCTCCGGGCGCGTCTCGAGACCCTTCTCCTCCGACGGCAGCGGTTCCGGGTCGGTCTTTGCTTTGCGGATCTTCTGCGCGATGGTGTCGGCGTCGTCGGTCAGGTTGATCCGCGAATTGTCCGACGAATCCGATTTCGACATCTTCTTGGTACCGTCGCGCAGGCTCATCACCCGCGTCGCCGGTCCCGTGATCAGCGGCTCGGGTTGCGGAAAATACAGCCCGCTGTTGAAGCCGTGGCCGCGGATCGACTCGCCGAAATCATTGTTGAACTTCTGCGCGATGTCGCGCGCCAGCTCGAGGTGCTGCTTCTGGTCCTCGCCCACAGGCACATGGGTGGCGCGATAGAGCAGGATGTCGGCCGCCATCAGCACCGGATAGTCGTAGAGACCCACCGAGGCGTTCTCGCGGTCCTTGCCGGCCTTCTCCTTGAACTGGGTCATGCGGTTGAGCCAGCCAATCCGCGCCACGCAGTTGAAGATCCATGCCAGTTCCGCGTGCCCCGACACCTGGCTCTGGTTGAAGACGATATGCTTCTTCGGATCGATGCCCGAGGCGATGAAGGCTGCCGTCACCTCGCGGGTGTTGCGCGCCAGCTCGGTCGGGCCGCCCCACACTTCGACCGGCTGCGTCAGCGCGTGCATGTCGACCACGCAATAGAGACAATTATGCGTCTCCTGCAGCTTCACGAAGTTGACGACCGCGCCGAGGTAATTGCCGAGATGCAGATTACCCGTGGGCTGGACGCCTGAAAAAACCCGTTCAACGAATGCCATTTTCAGCTTTCCTGTCTCGCGCCGTGCAATGCCACGCGGGGCTCACTCGCGCAAGTCGGCAGGCTGTTTTTGCCTGAGCGCGTTAACGCTCTCGTCCCAATTGGTTACCCCTGACAGGGCCAGAAGCAGGCCGTAAATCGCGATTGCGCCCGATATGAGAACCATCAGGAACATGGCCTGCGCGAGCGCGTGCGCGTCTGCATCCAGCGCCGGCAGGAACCTCGCCGCCAGCCATAACAGCCCGCCCATCGCCAGCGCCGCAGCGACGATGCGCGGCAGCCGCCGGCGGGCACGTTCATCGATCGAAAATCCGAACGTCGCCGCGCCACGCCGGATCAGTGAAAAGGCATTGCTCCACGCGCCGAGCGCGATGCTTGCGGCAATGCCTTCCGCGCCGAACAGCCGGCCCAGCACCAGCGCGGCGATGATCGCAACCGCAAAGCCCGTCAGCGTAGCGAACAGCGGCGCGCGCGTATCATGCCGCGCGAAAAAGGCCGGCGACAGCGCCTTGACCAGCACATGGGCCGGCAGGCCGAGTGAAAGCCAGATCAGCGCCCGCGCGGTGGCCGCCGTGTCGGCGGCGGTGAAGACGCCGTGCTGGAACAGCATGCGCGCGATCGGCTCGGCGAGCACGATCAATCCGAGCGTCGCCGGCAGCGCGAGGCCCGTGGCGAGTTCGAGCGCGCGCGATTGCGCGCCGGCCACGGCGGCTTGATCCTCGCCGCGCAGCGCGCGCGTCAGTTCCGGCACCAGCACGGTGCCCATGGCGACGCCGACGATGCCGAGCGGCAGCTCGACCAGCCGGTTGGCGAAATACAGCCACGACACGGCAGATGGCTGCGACGACGCGATCACCGCGCCGGCGACGACAAGCAATTGCGGCGAGGCGCTGGCGATCATGCCGGGAATCGCCTGACCGAAAAATCCGCGCATTTCAGCATCGAACGAGACGCGCAGCGGCGTCGCGACATCGCCGCCCCGGCGCAGCACCAGGATCGAGAGCTGCAGCAGCCCGGCAAGGCCCACGGTGGCGGCGATGACCGGCGCGGCAAACGCCGCATCCTGCCGCCACAGGACCAGCGCGAGCATGACAGCGATCAGGGCGATGTTGAACAGCAACGGCGAGAACGCCGTCAGCGCAAACCGGGATTGCGCGTTCATCAGCGCCATCATCACGGTGACCGGGCCTGCGAATGCGAGATAGGGCAGCATCAGCCGCGCATTGTCGACCGCCAGTTGCAGGGTAGGACTTCCGGAAAATCCCGGCGCCAGCGCGGCGATGACGAACGGCATCAACAGGCCGATCAGCACGGTCGCGACGATCAGGGCGGCGCTGACGGTGCCGAGCACGCAGCCACCAAAGGCCGCCGCCGCTTTGGCGCCCTCGGCCTCGCGCACGCGCAGCCAGGCCGGCACCAGCGCCGCGTTCAGCGCGCCCTCGGTCAACAGCCGCCTGATCACATTGACGAGCTGGAACGCCACCAGGAAGGCGTCGGCCACCGGGCCCGCGCCAAGCAGCGCCGCGATCATCGAATCGCGCGCGAAACCCAGGAGACGCGAGGCCAGCGTGCCCGTGGACACCGTGAGAAAGGAACGGATCATGAGGGCTGTATAGAGCATGACCCGGAAAAGTGGGTACCGGTTTTCCCCCGGGACAAACGCGAAAACGCGTTTGCCCGGAGATCATGCTCAAACAAAGAGAGCTTGGCTTGCTGGCGCAGGGCCGATCGTGATAGGCCGCTGCACCTTCTCCCCGCCGGTTTGGGGCGGATTTTCAAGCCAACGCCATCACTGACCACAGGACCGATCAATGACCGCAGCGAAATACGACGTTCTCGGGATCGGCAATGCGATTTTCGACGTATTGGTGCAGACCGATGAGGGCTTCCTGGCCGCTCACGGCATGACCAAGGGCGGCATGGCGCTGATCGACGAGGCGAGGGCGGCTTCGATCTACCGCGACATGGGCCCGGCGACGGAGATGTCCGGCGGCTCGGCGGCCAACACCATCGTTGGCCTTGCCAATCTCGGCGCCCGCACAACCTATGTCGGCAAGGTCAGGGACGACCAGATCGGCCGGCTTTATACCCACGACATCCGCGCCGCCGGGGTCGCGTTCGAGACCCGCCCCGCGGCCGACGGCCCCGCGACGGGGTGTTCCTACATCCTGGTGACGCCGGACGGCGAGCGCACCATGAACACCTATCTCGGCGCGGCGCAGGAGCTGAACCCCTCCGATATCGACGCCGCGGAGGTCGCGGGCTCAGCCTTCGTCTATCTCGAAGGCTACCTCTGGGATCCCAAGAACGCCAAGGATGCCTTCGTGAAGGCCTCGACCATCGCGCATGACGCCGGCCGCCAGGTCGCGCTGACCTTGTCGGATTCGTTCTGCGTCGATCGCTATCGCGATGAATTTCTCGAGCTGATGCGGAACGGCACGGTCGATCTGGTGTTCGCCAACGAGGCCGAGCTGCATTCGCTGTACCAGACCTCGGATTTCGAAGGCGCGCTAAAGCAATTGCGCGCCGACGTCAATCTCGGAATCGTCACCCGCAGCGAGAAGGGCTGCGTGGTGGCCTCGCCCGATCGCGTCACTGCCGTCCCGGCGTTTCCGATCGAGCGGATGGTGGATACCACCGGCGCCGGCGACCTGTTCGCCGCCGGATTCCTGTTCGGCCTGGTGCGCGGCGCCGGCTATGAAACCTGCGGCCGGCTCGGCGCGCTGGCGGCGGCCGAAGTGATCCAGCACATCGGGGCAAGGCCGCAAGTGTCGCTGAAGGAATTGGCGCAGCAGAACGGATTGCGGGTGTAGCCTTTCTTCACCTCGCCCCGCTCCTGTCCGCCGAAGCCCGCCTTCGGGCGAAGGCGGATGCGGTGATCTCCCCTCCCTCCACGCGCTCTTGCGCGTGGCGGGGAGGGGTCGGGGGTGGGGGGTCTATCAGCTTGCTCCTCTGGCAGCGAGTTTGCGGTGACACCCCCCACCCCCGACCCCTCCCCACCGCTTCGCGGGGGGAGGGGAGGTATGACGACCGTTAGCTCGGCGCAACGCGTCAGCCAGACTCCCTCACGCCGTCTTCGCCGCCTTCAATCCGAGCTTCTCCTCGACCGCCTCGCGCATGACGAACTTCTGGATCTTGCCGGTGACCGTCATCGGAAATTCGTCGACGAATTCGACGTAGCGCGGGATCTTGTTGTGGGCGATCTGGCCCTGGCAGAAGGCGCGGATCTCCTCCGCGGTCAGCGTCTCGCCGGCGCGGACCCTGACCCAGGCGCAGAGTTCCTCGCCGTAGCGGTCGTCGGCGACGCCGAAGATCTGCACGTCCTGGATCTTGGGATGGCGATAGAGGAATTCCTCGATCTCGCGCGGATAGAGATTCTCGCCGCCGCGGATCACCATGTCCTTGATGCGGCCGACGATGTTGCAATAGCCCTCCGTATCGATCACCGCGAGATCGCCGGTGTGCATCCAGCCATTGGCGTCGAGCACATCGGCGGTCTTTTCCGGCTCCTCCCAATAGCCGAGCATCACGCTGTAGCCGCGGGTGCAGAGTTCGCCGCGTTCGCCGCGCGGCACGACGCGGCCCTCCAGATCGACCACCTTGACCTCGACATGCGGATGAATCCGCCCGACGGTCGACACGCGCCGCTCCAAGGGATCGTCGGTGGCGCTCTGGAAACTGACCGGGCTGGTTTCGGTCATGCCGTAGGCGATGGTGACGTCGCGCATGTTCATCTGCTCGTTGACGCGCTTCATCACCTCGATCGGGCAGGGCGCGCCGGCCATGATGCCGGTGCGCAGCGACGACAGGTCGAAGGTCGCGAATTCGGGATGATCGAGTTCGGCGATGAACATGGTCGGCACGCCGTAAAGCGTCGTGCATTTTTCCCGCGCAATGGTCTGCAGCGTCGCCAGCGGATCAAAACCCTCGCCGGGATAGACCATGGTCGCGCCCGAGGTGACGGAAGCGAGATTGCCCATCACCATGCCGAAACAGTGATAGAGCGGCACCGGAATGCAGATGCGGTCGGCTTCGGTCAGGCGCATCGCGCGGCCGACGAAATAGCCGTTGTTGAGGATGTTGTGATGCGTCAGCGTCACGCCCTTGGGCGAACCTGTCGTGCCGCTGGTGAACTGGATGTTGACGGCATCGTCGAACTGCAGGGTCTTTGCCAGTGCCGCCAGCGCCTCGCGATGGCGCGCGCCGCCCATGCGGGACACGTCCTCGAACGCAATGGTGCCGGCGGCCTTTGGTCCGCCGATCTGGATCACCGCGCGCAACTGCGGCAGCCGCGCCGCGTTCAGCTCGCCGGGTTGCGAGTTCGCCAGCTCCGGCAGCAGCGTGTTCAGCATCTCCATGTAGTTGCTGGTCTTGAACGCGGTCGCCGTGACGATCCCGGCGCATCCGACCTTTGCCAGTGCGAATTCGAGTTCGCTCAGACGATACGCGGGATTGATGGTGACGAGGATCAGCCCGGCCTTGGCGGCGGCGAACTGCGTCAGCGTCCACTCGGGGCGGTTCAGCGACCAGACGCCGATCCGGTCGCCCGGTGTGAGGCCGAGCGCGAGAAATCCTGCCGCCAGCGCATCGACCCGCTCGGCCAGTTCCTGCCACGTCCAGCGCACGCCGTGGCTCGGCGACACCAGCGCCTCGCGATTGCCCCAGCGCCGGGCCGCCAGATCGAGGCTGTGCCCAATGGTGTTTCCAAGCAGCGGCGCATCGGCAACCCCGCAAACATAACTATCCGCGATTTCAGTCAAGTTTGGTTCTCCATGTGCGTTGGGTTAGCTGCTACGGGATAGAGACGCTGTGCCCGCATCGTCATTGCGATGAGCGCAAGCGACGAAGCAATCCAGCTTTGCTGCGGCAATGGATTGCTTCGCTTCGCTCGCAATGACGGTCTCTAGCAGATGCTCCTAGGCCGCCTTCTGGCCGGTCGCATCGAGTCCCGCATAGACGCCGGACTCGAAGCCCGCGAAGGCTTCCAGGCACTTGCCGTCCGCGAACGGCAGCACCTGCATCAGGATCACGCCGGTGACATCGCGCGCCGGATCGATCCAGTAATAGGTGTTGGCAAGGCCCGCCCAGGCGAGACTGCCGGGGCTGCGGCCCTCCGCCGTCTGCTCGGTCGTGATCAGGAAAGACAGCCCCCATTTCTTGACCATGTCCGGGTAGAGATCGACATCGTTGGTGGCAAACGCCACGGCTGAAGTCATCTTGGTCATGGTGAGGTCGCCGATGTGGTTCTCGCCCATCATCGCGACCGTCTCGGGTTTCAGCACCTGGTTGCCGTTGCCGCGTCCCCTGTTGAGGATCATCTGGGTGAACCTGATGTAATCGCCCGCGGTGCCGTAGAGGCCGCCGCCACCCATGTGGAATTCCGGATCCTGCTCGAGTTCGAACGGCATCGGCGCCAGCGATCCGTCGGGGTTGCGGCCGTGCATGGCGACCAGCCGCTGGCGTTGCGCTTCGCCGATCTTGAAGGCGGTATCGCTCATGCCGAGCGGGTTGAACAGATGATCGCGCAGATAGGCATCGAGCTTCTTGCCGCTCACCGCCTCGACCGCCTTGCCGACGTAATCGATGCTGATGCCGTATTCCCAGCGCGTGCCGGGCTCGGTCATCAGCGGCAGCTTCAGCGCGTCGTTCTTGCAGGTGGTGACGGCGGGCAGCCCGGTCTTTGCCAGATACTGCACCATGTCGCCGTTCCACATGTCGTAGCAGAAGCCGGCCGTATGGGTCATGAGATGGCGCAGCGTGATCGGGTTTCTCGCCGCCCGCAGTTTTGGTTCGCCATTGGCGTCAAAGCCCTCGAACACCTGCGGCGAGGCGAGGTCGGGCAAGACCTTGCCGATCGGCGCGTCGAGCGAGAGCTTGCCCTGTTCGACCAGCTGCATGGCGGCCGCGCCGGTGATGGCCTTGGTCATCGAGGCGATCCAGAACACGCTGTCGGGCGTCATGGCATCGTCCCTGGACAGGTCGCGTTTGCCGAACGCGCCCTGGTAGATCACCTCTTTGCTGTTTGCGGCCATGGCGACGACGCCGGGAATTTCCCGGGCATCGCTTTTCTGGCGCAGCACCTGGTCGATCTGAGCTTTGCTTTGCATGGGGCCACCTCCCTTAAGGTTATTTTTTGAAGTGGCCGATCTTCCACCCGCCCGCGCCCTCACGCAAGCGTGAGCCATGGCGTCAGCCGGTCGCGATCTCGTGATCACCGACGGAGCGGAGAATCTATACTGCAACACTCGGCATAATTGCGTGGATGGGCGCGCATTAACGGTGACCTCATCCTCTTCCGGCGGTATCTTGCGAATCTCCTTTGCGGAACCCATTTTGTAGTAAAGCGTTCAGATCGCAGTACAAACAGCGTTTTCGATCGAGTATTTCGATCTCAATTGATTGCGGCCAACGTGCCGCGAGGGGTAGGCAATGATTTCGACCTGGAGCGAATGGAAGCGGTATCCGCGGGCGGGCCGCGGCGAGAATATTGAAGCACCGATCAGTCCTGGCATTTACGAAGTTCGTTACGCCGGAACGGGCGCGTTGCACTCGTTCGGGGCGGTGGACAACGTCGCCCAGGCGCTGGCGCAGCTGCCGGTCGGCTCCAAATCCTGGTTCGGGCGGCGCGAGGCGGCCGCCGTCCCCGATCTCGAATATCGCACCTGCGCCACCACCACCAAGGCGGACGCCAAGGCCGCGGCGGAACGCATGATCGGCCGCCGCGAAACCTATATGAGCGGCGCGGCCTGAACCGGGATCATCATTCCGGGTCTGGTCCTTCGGACCACCCCGGAATGACGACCACAAATTACAGCCCCCGAATTTGCTCGAGGCAGCCGCGCTTTCGCGGCCGGTGCATTGTGGCCGCTTTCGGCCTATATTGGCGTGCAATACCCAAAAAATCCCCGGAGTAACGCCATGACCCCGACTGCTGCCGCACGCGCCTCGAAATCGTCCGCGCCATCGCTGCGCGACCGCCTGAAGGATCCCTCGCTGCTGCGCGAGCACTGCTATATCGACGGCGCCTGGGTTGGCACGCCGGCGAGGCCAGTGACCAATCCGGTCAACGACGTCGAACTCGCGAAGGTGCCGGTCATGAGCACGACGGAAGCGACCCAGGCGGTGGAAGCCGCCGAGCGCGCGTTTCCGGCCTGGGCCAGGCTCACCGCCAAGCAGCGCTCCAACATTTTGCGCAAATGGTTCGATCTGATCATCGCCAATCGCGAGGACCTGGCCCTGATCCTCACCTCGGAACAGGGCAAGCCGCTGGCGGAAGCGCTCGGCGAAGTCGATATCGGCGGCGCCTATGTCGAGTTCTTTGCCGAAGAAGCCCGGCGCGTCTATGGCGAAACCATTCCGACGCAGCGGCCGGACGCGCGGCTGCTCGCGATCAAGCAGCCGATCGGCGTCTGCGGCGCGATCACGCCATGGAATTTCCCCTGTTCGATGATCACCCGCAAGGTATCGCCGGCACTGGCCGCCGGCTGCACCGTGGTCCTGAAACCCGCCAATGAGACGCCGCTCACCGCGCTTGCGCTGGTGGCGCTGGCCGAGAAGGCCGGCGTGCCCAAGGGCGTGTTCAACATCCTGACCGGCAATTCGTCGGCGATCGGCAAGGTGTTGTGCGAACATCCCGCGGTGCGCTTTGTCGGTTTTACGGGATCGACCGAAGTCGGCAAGATCCTGTATCAGCAGGCGGCGGTCGGCGTGAAAAAGCTCGGGCTTGAACTCGGCGGCAACGCGCCGTTCGTGGTGTTCGACGACGCCGACATCGACGCCGCGGTCGAAGGCGCGATGGTCTCGAAATACCGCAACATGGGCCAGACCTGCGTCTGCGCCAACCGCCTTTATGCGCAGGACAAGATTTACGATCAGTTCGTCGAAAAACTGTCGAAGAAGGTGGCGGCGATGAAGATCGGCGACGGCACCGAGGCCGGCGTGACGCAGGGGCCGCTGATCAACATGGATGCGATCGACAAGGTCGAGAAGCACATTGCGGACGCGGTCAAGGGTGGCGCCAAGATCGTCACCGGGGGCAAGCGTCACGCGCTCGGTGGCAGCTTCTTTGAGCCGACGGTGCTGTCCAACGTCGCGCCGGACGCGCTGGTCGCGCATGAGGAAACCTTTGGGCCCCTGGCGCCGGTGTTCCGCTTCAAGGACGAGGCCGACGTGATCGCGATGTGCAATAACTCGCCGTTCGGTCTGGCGTCATACTTCTATTCGCGCGATCTCGGTCGGGTCTGGCGGGTCGCCGAGGCGCTGGAGTCCGGCATGGTCGGCGTCAACACCGGGCTGATTACCACCGAAGTAGCGCCCTTCGGCGGCGTCAAGGAAAGCGGCTTGGGGCGCGAAGGCTCGCATCACGGCATGGAAGAGTATGTCGAGATCAAATACGTGATGATGGCCGGGGTTTGATTCTCCTCCGTCGCCCCCGCGAAAGCGGGGGCCCATAACCACGGCCGTTATGGTGTCCGCAGCTGGGGCCCCAGCCAATGTCGCAACAGGCATCGGTGGTTATGGGGCCCGGCGTTCGCCGGGACGGCGAATCGATAAAGTTCGCGCACCTAACCCAGGCTGTCCATGAACGCCCGCAGCCGCGGCGCCCATTTATGCGCGTCGCGGCCGGTTGCGGAATGGCCGTATTCGCTGTCGAGCAGGAAATAATCGGCGTCGACACCGGCGGCCTTCAGCGCCGGCATCACGCTTGCAGCGAGTTCCGGCGGAAACAACTTGTCGGTCCGCGACAGCACATAAAGAACCTTCGACCTGATCTTGGAAAATTGCGCCGTCACGTCGAAGCCGCGCAGTGCCTTCGCCAGAATGATCAGCGAGTTCGCATCGAAACCACTGGCCCAGCGCATGGCCTCGTCGCGGATCGCCGCCTCGATCTGCTCGGGGTCGCTGAGGGTGTCGCGCAGGCGGGTCTCGATGCCATAGGTCTTGAGCGTGGCGATGCGAATCTGGATCATGCTCTCCAGCACGCCGCCATGATCGTAGTAGTCGCCGCCGTTCCAGTTCGGATCCTTCGACAGGGTTGCGAGCAGGCGCTGCAAATTGCCCTCGGAGCGCTCGCGCGGCACCATCGGCGCCGTGACGATCGCCGCAACCCCTCTCATGATGCCGGGGTAGTCGACCGCCCATTGAAAGCCCTGGAATCCGCCATAGGACAGGCCGACGATCGCAACCAGCTTCTCGATGCCGAGATGATCCAGCAGCGCCTTTTGGGTCGCGACGATGTCGCTCACCGTGATGTCGGGAAACCGCGGCCCGTACCGCTTCCCCATCAGGGGATCGATGCTCGCTCCGTTGGTCGATCCGTAGGACGAACCCAGCATGTTCGGACAAATGGCAAGGAAGCGATTGGTATCGACCGCCTTGCCGGGACCGACGATCTCGCTCCAGCTTCCTTCGGCCGTCGATCCGCCGGGATCGATCAGATGCGGACCGCTGGTGTTGCCATGGGTGACCAGCACGACATTGTCGCGGTTTGGCGCGAGAACGCCCAGCGTCCGGTAGGCGATGGTCATGGCCGGCATGACGGTCCCGCTTTGCAGGCGGAAATCACTGGTGACAAAGGTTTTCGTATCAGCCGAAGGCATGCCCGCCGTCATGTTCCTGAACCCCGCAGACGAGCTATCTCAGCACGCGGTCCGTCAAAACGCAAAGATGCCGCCGGCGTCGTCGGGCGGCGATTTACTCCGTGGAGCCGCCATCCTTCGCTTGACCCAGGTCAAATCGGGTGGTCATGGATCGCGTAATTTTATCTCATGTCCATTCCGGCCAAGCGTCTCGTTCGGTGTCATCGCGCGGCCGATGCAGACGCAACGCCATGCTGAATCAGCCCCATTCCGTTCCGGACGAGAAGCGGCTGCTCGCCCGATTCTGGCGGAGCGCATCGGGCTTCTGGCGTGGCCCGGGAGCGTGGCGGGCATGGCTTCTGGTGGCGGTACTGATCGCGACCGTGGTCCTGCAATTGCTGACGCAATACGCCCTGAATTACTGGAATCGCGACTTCTTCAATGCGATTGGGCGCAGGGACGCTGCCGGACTCTGGGCCGAGGCATTGCGGTTTGCGCCGCTGGCCGCGGCCAGCCTCGCGCTCACGGTTTTCTCGGTCTGGGGCCGCATGACCATGCAGCGCACTTGGCGCGCGTGGCTCAGCAATCACCTCTACGACTACTGGCTGAACGATGATCGCTATGTCCGGCTCCGGTTCGTGGCGGGAGACTATGACAGTCCGGAGTTCCGCATCGCCGAGGACGCCCGCATTGCAACGGATTTGCCGGTCGACCTCGCCGTTGGGCTGTTTCAGTCGCTGCTCAATGCCGCGACGTTCATCGGAATTCTCTGGTCGGTCGGAGACGGCCTGCCGATCGACTTCGGTGGCTTCGTCCTGACCATTCCCGGCTATCTCGTCATCGCGGTGATCGTCTATTCCGCCCTGCTTTCGGCCGCCATCTTTCTCATCGCCCACCATCTGACCCGCGTGATGGAGGAAAACAAGCGGACTGAAGCGGAGTTGAGGTCGATCGGCACGCATCTGCGAGAGAGCGGAGAGGGTACCGCGCTTCCAGACGGAAAAAAGGATCCGCGTCACGTCATCGGCGCGGCATTGAAGGGGGTGATAACGATCTGGCGGATCTATATGTGGCAGCTGATGCGGATGACGGTGGTGACCTATTCGAGCCTCCTGATAACCCCTGTCATCGGCTTGCTGTTGTGCACCCCGAAATATCTCATGGGCACCATGAGCCTCGGGGAAGTGGTCCAGGCGGCGGCGGCATTCGTCGTCGTGCAGACGGCGTTCAACTGGTTCACCGACAATTTCGCCAAGCTCTCGGAATGGGCGTCCTCCGGCAACCGCGTCGCATCATTGCTGCTGGCGCTTGACGAGGTCGAGCGGCCGGCTGCGCCGGCGCTCACCGGCGGCGCGGCAATCAGGGAAGGCGACGCTGGCGATCAATCGTCGGTTCGTTTGCCGTCTCGCGATTGCTGATGATCCACAGCGTCAGATCCCAGGCATTGAGGATTCCGATGAACAGCAGCAGCATGACCGCGCCGGCAGCGGCATAGGGGGCGAAGGATTTTCCCGACGGATGCCGACGGCGAAGTCAGCGCCGCAGCACCGCGATCATGCGATTGGCAAAGACCAGCCGCCCGGCCATCACGGAGATGGAAGGCGGCAATCGATCGAGGATTCAGTCCGGCTTGCTCTCACCGAATGCGCCGTGACGGCCCACGCCGGAGGCAAAGCGGGTCGCGCCGGAGAGCGTCTCGCCTGACGCGATGACCTCGAGCCCGCCGCGCATTTCATTGGCGATGGCCTCTTCTTCCGACAGGTCCCATTGCCGCAGCGCGGACAGCCGGTCGGCGCGCAGGCAGGCCTGCGGGAATCGCGCGATTTCCTTTGCCAGCGCAATCGCCTGCGTGCGGGTCTCGCCCTTCGCGACCAGACGGTTGGCAAGGCCCATGCGCAGCGCCTCGGGGCCGCCGACCGGGCGGCCGGTCAAAATGAGGTCGATCGCCTGGGAATGCCCGATCAGGCGCGGTAGCCGGATGGTGCCGAGATCGATCAGCGGCACGCCGAAACGGCGGCAGAACACGCCGAAGGTGGCGTCCTCGGCAACCACGCGCATATCCGCCCACAGGGCCAGTTCCATGCCGCCGGCCACCGCAAAGCCCTCCACCGCCGCGATGACAGGTTTTGACAATCGCAGCCGGCTCGGTCCCATCGGCGCGATCGAATCGTGGCCGCCGACCTCGCGCTTCTTGTTGGGGTCCCCTGATGCCACCGCCTTCAGGTCGGCGCCGGCGCAGAAATATCCGCCGGTGCCGGTGAATACCGCGACGGAAGCTACCGCGTCGGCGTCGAACGCCCTGAACGCGTCGTACAGTTTTCGCGCCGTCGCGCCATCCACGGCGTTGCGGCAATGCGGACGGTTGATGGAGACGATGGTCACCGCACCATCGCGTTCGACCAGCACGCTGTCGGCCTCGGACATGTCTGCTCTCCCTGATGTTTTTTCTTCGGTCGTCATTCCGGGGCGATGCGAAGCATCGAACCCGGAATCTCGAGATTCCGGGTCTGGTGCTCGCGCACCATCCCGGAATGACGGCGTCAGACCGTCAGCTCACTCCCGGTGATCCGCCGATAGGCATCGAGATAGCGCTTGCTGGTGGCCTCGACCACGCTGGCCGGCAGGGGCGGCGGCGGGGCTTCGCCGTTCCAGCGGCCGGCGCGGCGCTCGGTGTCGAGATAATCGCGCAGCGGCTGCTTGTCGAAACTCGGCTGCGGCTGGCCCGGCCTGTAGGCGTCCGCCGCCCAGAACCGCGAACTGTCGGGAGTCATCACCTCGTCGATCAGGATGATGTGGCCGTCATTGTCGCGGCCGAATTCGAATTTGGTGTCGGCGATGATGATGCCCTGGTCGCGGCTGAGCTTTTCGCCGAGCGTATAGACCGCCCGCGTCATGCTTTCGAGCGTGTACGTCACCTCGTCGCCGAGGATCTCGCGCATCCGCGCAATCGTGATGTTCTCGTCATGGCCGGTTTCGGCCTTGGTCGCCGGACTGAAGATCGCAGGCTCCAGTTTTGCGCTCTCAAGCAGCCCTGGCGGCAGCTTCTCGCCGGCCAGGGTGCCATGGGCCGCATATTCCTTCCACGCCGAGCCGGAGAGATAGCCGCGGATCACGCATTCGATCGGAAACACGGTCGTACGCCGGCACAGCATCGCGCGCCCGGCGAGCGAGGCGCGATGGCCCGCCAGCGCCGGCACCTCGCGGATGATCTCGTCGGCGTCGGCGCTGATCATGTGGTGGTGGACCACGCCCTCGAGCTCGTTGAACCACCACGCGCTGATCTGGGTCAGCACCGCGCCCTTCATCGGGATCGTCTCGGCCATCACGACATCGAAGGCGCTGATGCGGTCGGTGGTCAGCAGCAGGACGCGGTCGTCACCGACGGCGTAGATATCGCGGACCTTGCCGCGCCCGATCCGGGGAAGGGGCAGGTCGCTGGCGAGCATGGCGGTCATGGGCGGACTTTCAAAGCGGGGCGTTCCCGCGCGGGAGGCGCGCGGACATCAGAGAATGAAGCAGGGATAGTTCATTCCGGCAGCGGAATGAACTCATGTTCGTTGGGAACGGGCGCGAAGCGGCCGGTTTTCCAGTCCTGCTTGGCTTGTTCGATCCGCTCTTTACTGGACGAAACAAAATTCCACCAGATATGGCGCGGGCCTTCCAGCGCGTCGCCGCCGAGAAACATCATGCGCGTCGGCTTTGCCGTTTTCACCGTGATCCGGTCGCCGGGACGGAAGATCAGGAGGCGCGGCCCCTCGAAGCGATCGCCCGCGATCTCGACCTCGCCGTCGACCAGGTAGATGGCGCGCTCCTCATGGTCGGGGTCGAGCGGAACGGCAACGCCCTGTTCCGCCGTCACCTCGGTGTAGAACCACGGCGATACCATCGTAACAGGCGATTTCACGCCAAAGCCGCTGCCGGCGATGACGCGCGCGGTAAAGCCGCGGTCTTGCACCGTGGGCAGATCGGCGGCGGCGTAGTGCTGAAACGATGGCGCGATCTCTTCCGAGCCGGCCGGCAGCGCAATCCAGCTCTGCAGGCCCAGCATCTGCTGGCCGCTCTGCCGCTGCAGGTCCGGCGTGCGTTCGGAATGGGCGATGCCGCGGCCCGCGGTCATCAGGTTCATCGCGCCGGGCTGGATTTCCTGGATGTTGCCCTCGCTGTCGCGGTGCATGATGCTGCCGTCGAACAGATAGGTGACGGTGGCAAGCCCGATATGCGGATGCGGGCGCACGTCCATGCCCTTGCCGGACATGAACTGAACCGGCCCGAAATGATCGAAGAAGATGAAGGGGCCGACCATCTGCCGCCTGCCGTGCGGCAGCGCGCGCCGCACCTCAAATCCATCGCCGAGATCGCGGGTGCGCGGCACGATGACAAGCTCCAGCGCGTCGCAGGATTTGCTGTCGCCGAGCACGGGATCGTTATCGGGAAGCCAGCTCATGGGGTACTCCTGAGGTGTACGTGATGATTGCTGTAATCATAGCAGATCAACGTCGTCCCGGCGAACGCCGGGAACTCATAACCACAGGCGGGAGTATTCGCAAAAGTTGGAGCCACAGTCCGGTTTCGCAACAAGCAATTGTGGTTATGGGTTCCTGCTTTCGCAGGAACGACAAGAACCACTACGATTGCCCATCCGCCCGCAGCGCGCGCCGAAACAACTTTCCAGTCGGCCCGGTCGGCATGGCGTCGATCCAGTGAAACGCCTTCGGGATCTTGTAGCCGGCGAGATGGCGGTCCCGGCGTAGGAACAGGTCGATTTCGCCTGATGCCGGCGGCGCACCGCGGGCGACGAGATAGGCCTCGATGCGTTGTCCCAGCCGCGGATCGGGCTGGCCGACGACGGCGCATTGCGCGATGGCGGGATGCGCCAGTAGCGCGTGCTCGATCTCCTCGCCGCTGACCTTGATGCCGCCGGTATTGATCACATTGTCGATGCGGCCGGAGACCCAGAGATAATTGTCGGCGTCCAGCCGCCCGAGATCGCCGCTGCGCCACCAGCCGTCGCGGAATTTTTCGCGCGTCAGTGCCTCATCCTTCCAGTAACCGATCGCCAGCGACGGGCCCGAGATTGCGATCTCGCCGGTTTGCCCCTGGGGCGTCTCGTCGTCGAAGCTGCCGCCGGGCACGAGAATCCGGACATCGGCGCCGACCACCGGCCGCCCGCTGGAGCCGATCTTGCCGCGCTGCATCAGGTCGGCGGTGTTGGCCATCACGCCGGATGCGGTAAAGGCTTCGCCGGACAGATAGACGCAGCAGATATTCTTGCAGAACCTGTCGTAGAGCTGGCGGACATCGCTCGGCGCCGGCGCTTCGCCCGAGATCGACACCAGCGTCAGCGCCGACAGGTCGTAATTTTCAGGTGAGGCCTCGAACACCATGCGCCACATTGTCGGCACCAGCGGCGCCAGCGTGATGCGCTCGCGCTGGCAGGATTCCAGAAACGCCGGCGGCGTGAACAGCCTGCCGAAACACACCTTGGCCTTGCCGGCCACGTAGGGCAGCACGATGATCGGCCACGCCGCGAATGACGGCTGCATGTAGAGCAGCGTGGCGCTGTCCGGCGTGATCGGTCCCATCACCACCTGACCGCCCTTGGCGGCCTCCAGCAGCGTCTTCTGGCTGTGCATGATGCCCTTGGGTTTTCCGGTGGTGCCCGACGAGAACACGATCGCAGCGACGTCGGAAGGCTTCGGCCTGTTCATCGCGACATCGAATGGCGCCGTGGTGGCGACAATATTGCCGTAGTCGGCATCGGCGCTGCCGCGTGCGCCAAGGCCGATGCGCCGGATCGGGCGACCGGACGCAGCAACCGCCGCAAGCGCCTCGGCTTCGAGATCGGAATCATGCACCAGAATCCTGGCATCGAGCCAGTCGAGCGCCTGCCCCAGCCGCTCCGGCGTCTCGCGCACGTGAAGGCTGCAGGCAATTCGTCCGCTTAAGGGAGCGGCGAACCACGCCACCGCGTGCCGTGCCGAACTGCGGCAGAGATAGGCGATCACCTCGCCCGTATCAGCACCATGATCGTCAAAGCCTGTGCCATTCGCAGCGCCTGATCGAGCGCGTCTGCGCCGGTGATGCGATCCTCTTCGTCGACGAACAGCTCGTCGCGCCCGCGCCACGCCGCCGAACGGATGAACAGGTCGCTCAGGGTCTCGATGAAGGGCGTGCGCTGCATGGGGCAATCTTAAATCGGCGGGATGGCGGCCGAGGTTACAGGCCTCTGGCCGACCCGGTCCACCCCGAGCAGCCCTACCGGGTGTCCAATATTGCGCGCTTGCAGGCGGCGCAGGCGAAATGCCGCATCCGACGACGATGCCGGCCGTTAAATCCCGTAGATCAACGGATAGGAGTCGGTCGTCGACCGGTACATCTTACGGCATGAAGCGACGAAGCAGTCGAGCCGACCAATGACCGATACTGCTGCGCTAATCCAAAAGCTGCTACGCCAGCAAGCGGCCATGGCCCGCTTCAGCAGCCTTGCGCTACGCGAGCCGGATCCGGCGAAGATCCTCGCTGAGGCCGTTCGGGCCTGCGCCGAAGGGCTCGGTGCCCCCTTGAGCCGAGTGTTCCGCCACCGCGCCGAGGAGAACGACCTGCTCGTCGTCGCCGGCCATGGCTGGCGGGACGGCGTGATCGGCCGGGCGGTATCGTGCGCCGATATGAATTCGCCGCACGGACGCACCTTCACCACCGGGCAGCCATCCATCATCGACGATCTGCAAGAGCACACGGGCTTCGATCAGCAGCCTTGTTATGCCGCACACGGCATCGTCTCGGTCGTCGATGTCGTCATCAGGGGCGACGGCGACCGGCCCTATGGCACCCTCGAGATCGGCAACGACCGGCGGCACGATTACGACCAGCACGATATCGATTTCCTCACCGCTTTCGCCGACGTGCTGGCCGAGGCGGTCTCGACCGCCTGCCGCGGCGCAGCCCTGCAGGTTGCCGTCGACAGGATGACGGCGCTGGTCGAGGAGAAGGACCGCCTGCTCGCGGAAAAAACCGCGGCGGATCTGCGGCTTCGACAGGCCCATGAGATGCAAGCGGTGGGTCGATTGACCGGCGGCGTCGCCCATGACCTGAATAATATTCTCACGGTCATTACCGGAACGGTCGAAATCCTCGCGGAAGGCGTGGCGGACCGGCCGCAACTGGCGGCCATCGCTAAAATGATCGACGCCGCCGCGGCGCGGGGCGCGGATTTGACGCAACGCTTGCTCGCATTTGCCCGCAAACAGCCGCTGCAACCACGTGAGGTCGACGTCAATTCACTGGTGATGCATGCGGCCAAGCAGCTTCGGCAGACGCTCGGTGAACGCGTCGAGGTCCGCTTGGCGCTCGCCGGAGATGTGGCGCGCGCGTTGATCGACCCCCGTCAGCTCACCAATGTGATCCTCGGTCTCGCAGAGAATGCGCGCGATGCGATGCTCCACGGCGGCAGGCTCACCATCGAGACCCGCAATGTCGAGCTCGACAAGAGCCATCCCGATATCGACTGCGACGTCACCGCCGGATCCTATGTCATGCTCGCCGTGACCAATTCCGGCCAGGGCATTCCCGCCGGCATCATCGAAAGGGTCTTTGAGCCCTTCTTCACCACCAAGGGCGTCGACGGGGGGACCGGCCTCGGGCTGAGCATGGCCTACGGATTCGTCAAGCAATCCAATGGACAGATCAAGATTGACAGCCGGGAAGGGCAGGGCACGACCGTCAAACTCTATCTGCCGCAGGTGAGTGGCGCCGTTGCGTCGGCCGAATTGCCCCGCGGCACGGATGCTGAAAGCGGCCGTGAAGCCATCCTGGTCGTTGAGGACGACAATCTGGTTCGAACGTTCGTCGTGGGCCAGATCAAGAGTCTCGGATACCAAGCGCTGACGGCGATCGACGCCGCGGAGGCGCTGGCTGTTATCGACGGTCCCGGGGGAATCGATCTCCTGTTTACGGATATGATCATGCCGGGCTCGATGAACGGCCGCCAGCTCGCCGATGCAGCGCTGCAGCGCAGGCCCTCGCTGAAAGTGCTGTTCACGTCAGGCTATTCGAACGATGCCATCATCCACGGCGGTCATCTCGACGCCGGCGTGCTCCTGCTCGCCAAGCCGTATCGCAAGTCCGACCTGGCCCGGATGATCCGCGCGGCCCTTGCCGCCTGACCCGAGCGGGCAGATAGTTTCCACGAAACATGGAAACCGCCATGCTGCCCTCGCTCAAGCCCGGCGTCACGCTTGCCCGGCCCGATGGTCCCGTCATCGAGACCGGACGCCTGAAACTGCGTCGATGGCGCGACGCCGACGTCGCGCCGAATACGGCGATGCTGTCCGACCCCGGCACCGCGCGGTTCATCACCGCCGACGGCAAGCCGATCACCAATGAACTGGTCGGCTGGCGCAACGCGGCGATCATGTCCGGGCATTGGGCGCTGCACGGTTTCGGCATGTTCGTGGTCGAGGAGAAATCGACCGGCAAATTTGCCGGCCGGGTCGGCCCCTGGTTTCCGCCGAACTGGCCGGGTTTTGAAGTCGGCTGGGGCATTGCCGGCGAATTTCGCGGCAGGGGCTATGCGGTGGAGGCGGCGCGCGCGGCGATCGACTGGTGCTTTGCCACGTTCGAACTTGAGCGGATCATCCACTGCATCGACCAGGAAAACACCGCGTCGCAGGCCGTGGCCCGGCGGCTCGGCGCCGAGAAGGGGCGCGAGGTCGACCTGTTCGGTCATGTCGCCGATGTCTGGGTGACCCGCCGCGACGCGTGGACGGCTCAAATTACATAAATCCGCGCATCCTATTGCCGGCCGAGCTGGGTGGCCTTCTCGACGCGATCGAAACGTTCCAGCGACAGGATCGCGTCCGCGAGCTGGTCGGCGCGGCCGTTCAGCACCGGGCGGGCGAGGGTGAGGAATTTCTGCTGCATCGCCTGCGCGTCCGGGAACGAATTCGGCTCGCCGGAGGGGTCGGCTGAGATCCGCTCATGCACGCCGTCGTCGGTGGTGATGCTGACGCGGGCGCCGAACGGATGGGTGCGGCCGATCTCGAGACGGTCGTCCTGCACCACCTCGAACTTGTCGGCGAGCGCATCGACGGCGGCATCGCCGAGCCGTTCATAGTCGTCCCAGCCGAAGCGGCCCTGGTCGAGCGCCACCGCGCCGGTGAAGAACATCGAGAACTGGCCGCCGACGATCGAGGTCGGATGCCGCTTGGTGGCGGCATCGCCGGTCAGCGTGATGCCGTTGCGATGCAGCCCGATCTCGACCCGCTTGATCTGGTCCGGCGTCAGATTGTGCTCCCGGCGCATCGCGATCAGCGCATCGAGGGCGGCATGGGTATAGCGGCAGCTCGGATAGGGCTTCACGCCGATCTTCATGGTCTCGTAGATCCTGCCGAGGCCGGCGACCGCCTTGTCCGGATGCGGATCGTCGCTGTAGCCGACCAACAGGCCGTGCTTGCCCTCGACCAATTCGGTCGCGCCGACGAAATCGTTGCGCGCCAGGGTCGCGGCGATCACGCCGTTCATCGCGGCAGCGCCGACCTGGTAGCGCTTGTTCCAGGCGCCGTTGACGAGGAATTGCAGCGAGCCCGCCGCCTGGCTGCCGGAGACGCCGAACGCGGCGATGATCTTTTCCTTCGACAGCCCGAACAGTTTCGCCGCCGCGGCCGCCGCACCATAGGTCCCGGCCGTGGCGGTGGGATGAAAGCCGCGCGCGTAATGCGAGGTGGGATCGAGCGCGTTGCCGAGCCGGCAGCACACCTCGTAACCCGCCACGATCGCGGTCAGCACGTCGCGCCCCGAGGCGCCGACCATTTCGCCGACCGCGAACGCGGCCGGCACCACCGGTGCGCTCGGATGCAGCGAGGAATCCGCGTGCGTGTCGTCGAAATCAAGCGAATGGCCGAGCGCGCCGTTGAGCAGCGCCGCCACCGCGGGCGTCCAGGTTTTGGTGTCGCCGAACACGGTGGATTCCCCTGACCGGTCGAGCGCCAGCGCCTCCAGCATCTTCAACAGCGAGGCCGTGGATTCCGCGTCGCGCCGCGCCCGGATCGCGCTGCCGAGAAAATCCAGCGTCAGCACCTTGGCGCGATCGAGGACTTCGCCCGGAATATCCTCGAATTTCAGGTCCGCGACATAGGCGGCAAGCGTTGCGGTTTCGTGGGCCATGGCGTTCGCCTCGTTCGTTTCCCTTGAGGTTAGGTACGGCCGCCTAGACGCGCCGTCAACATCAGCTACGGCGGGTCAGACCCCTGCTTTCCATGCGCCAGATCAGGAGGTCGATGCGGTCCTGGCCGAAGAACGGCTCGTTTTCGAACACGAAGGTCGGCACGCCCCAATGGCCGGAGGCTGCATGGGCCTTTTCATTGTCCGATATCACCGCCTCGAACTTGTCTGGATCGGCCTCGATCACTTTGTCCATCGCGGGAAGGTCGAAGCCGGTGGCGGACGCGGCGCGCGCCAGATGATCGCCCTCGTTCCACCCCGCGACCGAGCCGTCCCACAGCACGCGGCTGACCGCATCGACAAAGACCAGCGAACGGCCTTCGATTTGCGCGGCGGCGCCTAGCCGCGTCAGCCGGTGAATGTAGGGCTGGTGTTCGGCGACCTCGAGCGTCGTCATGTCCTGCACGATCGGATCGGGGCGGGGAAAGCGGAACGGGATGTTTTCGAATTTGGCGACGCGGCTGGAATCAAGCACGACGTAGCGCGCGAACTGCGGATTGGTCTTCTTGAAAAAGCCGGGCACGCGCACCGCGAGCGGATAGACCGGGCGCAGGTTCACGGTCACGTCGTAATCGGCGACCATTTTGCACGTCTTCGAAAGCGCGAGATAGCTGTAGGGACTGCGGAAGGAAAAGAACAGATCGACGGACAATGTCATGAAATACCCCGGTCGGCTTGGTGCGGCCGGGAACAAAGCACGGGCGACGCGAGGCGTCCACCGGCGCGCGGGTTGCGCCCCGTTCAGGCCAGGGCTATCGCATTTGAGAAAGAAGTTGGTGGGCGGTCCCTTTGCGGCCATCCTTCGAGACGCCCGCCTTTGGCGGGCTCCTCAGGATGAGGTCTTGTTTTGCGGTGAAATCCTGGACCCTCATGGTGAGGAGCGCCGCTTGCGGCGCGTCTCGAACCACGAGGCCGAGCAGGTTCGCGGCAACCAAACGGCCATATGCGATAGCCCTGCCGTTCAGGCCGCAACCTGTCGCAGCAGGGCGCGGACGACCAGCCTATGAAACGGCAGGATCACCGCCAAATAGCTGCGGCCGAGCCAATTGTGCGTGCGCACCAGCGTTGTCGCGGTCACCTGCTGTGCCGCGCCGGAAATCGTGACATCCACCACCACGCGAAAATCCAGATGACGATCGTCAAATCCGGCAACCAGGCGCTCGGGCGTCTCGCTCAGCACCGGAAAGATGCCGATCAGGCCGCCGGCGGCGGGCTCGCCGGCGCCCGAAGTCTTGAGCCCGAACGGCCTAACCAGCGCATTGCGCAGCGACACCAGCGCGTCGACCCAGCGCGGCGGGCGGCCCATCATGCGCTGCGCGGCATGCCGGGCGTCGAGCGTCCCGCCCTCGACGCTGACACGGAAAGCATCGACGAACTGCGCGCCCACGAGGAGGGCGGCGCGATCGACATCCGGCTGGACCTCATCGACCTTCATGGGTGCGCAAACCTGTTCGCCAGCCGCCAGAAACGCAGCACCAGAAGCACGGCATAGACCAGCGTCCCCACCGACAACCCGATCCAGACGCCGACGGCGCCGAGATGCGCCTGGAAGGCCAGCACCCAGGCGGCGGGAAAGCCGATCAGCCAGTAGCCGGTCGCCGCGAACAGCAGCGGGATGCGGGTGTCCTTCATGCCGCGCAGCGAGCCCGCCATGATGGTTTGAACGCCGTCGTTGATAAACAGCGTGCCGGCGACCACGAGCAGCGTCGCGGCAAGGTCGATCGTCGCGTCCGCGCTTGCGTCGGCATGGCCGAGGAACAGCCGCGCGATCGCAAAGCGGCCAACGATCACCAGCAGGGTCAATCCGACTCCGAGCAGAAGGCCGAGTAACAGGGCGGCGAGCCCCGCGCGCCTGACCCCGGCCGCGTCGTTGCGGCCGACGGCGTGGCCGACCCGCACGGTTGCCGCCATGCCGATGCCGAGCGGCACCATGAACAGCACGGCCGTGACCTGCAGGACGATCTGGTGGGCCGCGAGCGCGGCCGTGCTGATCAGGCCGGTGAGCAGCGCCGCCGAGGAGAACAGGCCGTATTCCATCATGAAGGCGAGTGAGATCGGTGCGCCGATCGCGATCAGTTGACCCATCATCGCCCAGTCGATGCGCCAGATCTTTCCAAGCACATGGTATTTCGAGAACGGCCGGCGAGCGATGGCAAACCACAGCCCGGCCAGGAACATGGCGAAACTGACGATCGTGGTGGCGATCCCGGCGCCGAACAGACCGAGCGGCGGCAGCACCCACACCCCGTGAATCCCGAGATAGACCAGAACGCCATTGGCGGGGATCGCCGCCAGCGTGATCCAGAGCACGGGCTCGGGCCGGTTGAGCGCGCCCATGAAGCCGCGGATGGCGATCAGCCACAGCGCGGGCGTGGCGCCCCAGACGAGGCCGAGCAGATAGGTCTGCGCGAGTTTCGAAGGCGCCTCGGCCTGCCCGAGCATCCGCAGGATATGTTCGCCGTAGAGCGGGAAAATCATCATCGGCAGCGAAATGAACAGTGCGGCCCACAGCCCGACGCGCAAGCTCCGCCTGACGCGGTGCAGGTCGCGCGCGCCGAAGGCCTGCGCCGCCAGCGGCGATACCGCGGACACCACGCCGAGGCCGAGCGTGAAGCTGATGAAATAGACGGTAGAGGCCAGCGCGGCCGCGCCTACCGCCTCTTCGCCGAGCCGGCCGATCAGCGCCAGATCGGTCGTCATCATCACGATCTGCCCAAGCTGCGTCAGCGCCATCGGGGCTGCGAGTTTCAGCGTGTGCGCGAACTCGACCGCGAGCCGGCCGCGCGCGGGCGCTGCGGCAACTTGCGATGTCACCGATGGGTGCGTGGCTTTTTCAAGAACGGTCATGGGCCAAGATTAGCATGGCCGGCGGCCAAAAAAGGTGGCTTCGAGGCACGCATCACTCCATCGTCGTCCCGGCGAACGCCGGGACCCATAACCACAGGGAGCAGTTGTGGCGCGAAAGCCGTCGACCGGAGTCTTTCACAACACACGCCGCGGCGTCTGGGTCCCGGCTCAAGGCCGGGACGACGAGAAATGGCAAACAGCCTTCCATCGTCGTCCCGGCGAACGCCGGGACCCATAACCACAGGGAGCAGTTGTGGCGCGAAAGCCGTCGACCAGAGTCTTTCACAACACACGCCGCGGCGCCGCGATGAGCGCTTCGCGCTCACACGGGGGTCCCGGCTCAAGGCCGGGACGACGAGCATTGTTGATGGTGCTGGTGCCCTTGGCGCACACCGCGGCCAGCAGCATCGCCATGCCGCCTGCTCCGTCATAGGGACTCATCCCAACGCGGAGATGAAACGACAAGGCTCACACCCGTCCCGAACTCGCGCCCGGGCTCGGTCCTGAACCACCGTTGTCCGGCCTCCGCGTTCGTGGCACAGCGCGCGAGCCAGCGCGCCACGAGAACATCGACCCACGCGGCAAATCGCAGGTGCGCCGCGGCCAGCACGCGCCTCGCGTCCAGGCTCTGATCGGATGGTCTCTTGACGTCGTTGTGGGCGTTCATCTTGCCCTCCTGCCGGTTCGGCGGAGGGAGCGCCCTGCGCCGGGAGTTACACTCTTGTTTTGCGGATCAGCCCGGTTTCGAGCTGAAAATTCGGACCCCGTGTCACCACGGAAATGCACGACCAATCGGCCAGCCGAACGAGCGGCCGGATGTGGACGGCAGTCTCTGCGATGTGTGTGCGTGCGTTGCGCATCACGGTCCTCAAGAGTGCGGGCAATTATCGCCCGCGACGAACGTCATGATCTAAACGCAGAGAAACTTCAGCGCGTCAAATGTTTTGTGTTCACGATGTGCGGAATTTGTGCCTGCCGGCAATTTTCGAAATGCCGGCGCGGCCGGCGGGGTTCGAAAATTTCCGGCGGTCAAAAAGATGATCGCCCGTCGCGCCGCTCCCTCGTCGTCCCTGCGGAAGCAGGGACCCATAACCACAGGGAGCAGTTGTGGCGCGAAAGCCGACCGACAGCGTGTTTCACGACGGGCAACACGGCGTATGGGTCCCTGCTTTCGCAGGGACGACAAGTTGATGGAGTTGGGGCATTAAATTCCGTCCCTCTGCTTTCGCAGGGACGACGGCAGAATTTTCTAGCCCGCCCGCGCCGGCACGCGGGTGATCCTCGCGCCCAGCGCGTTGAGGCGCTCGTCGATCCGCTCGTAGCCGCGTTCGATCTGGTCGGCGTTGTTGATGGTGCTGGTGCCCTTGGCGCACACCGCGGCCAAGAGCATCGCCATGCCGGCGCGGATGTCGGGCGAGGTCATCAGCGCGCCGCGCAGCCGGCTCGGCCCGGCCACGATCGCCCGGTGCGGGTCGCACAGCACGATGCGCGCGCCCATGGCGATCAGCTTGTCGACGAAGAACATCCTGGACTCGAACATCTTCTCGAACATCAGGATCACGCCCTCGCACTGGGTCGCGGTCACGATCGCGATCGACATCAGATCGGCGGGGAAGGCCGGCCACGGCTGGTCCTCGAGCTTCGGCACATGGCCGCCGATATCGTCGCGGATCTTCAGCGTCTGGTGATCGGGCACCACGAGGTCGTCGCCGTCGACCTCGCAGACCACGCCGAGCCGCTCGAACCCCATCCGGATCGAGCGCAGATGCGTGACGCCGGCGCGCGCGATGCGTAAGGGCGAGCGCGTCACCGCGGCAAGCCCGATCAGCGAGCCGACCTCGATGTGGTCGGGCCCGATCGAATAAGTGGCACCGCGAAGCGTGGCGGCGCCGTGCACGATCATGGTGTTGGTGCCGATGCCCTCGATATCAGCGCCCAGCGCCACCAGGAAATGCGCGAGGTCCTGCACATGCGGCTCGGAGGCGACGTTGCGCAGATGCGTGGTGCCGTGGGCGGCCACCGCGGCCATCAGCGCGTTTTCGGTCGCGGTCACGCTCGGCTCGTCGAGGAAAACGTCGGCGCCGGTGAGACGCTTTGCCGTGAAATGCAGCCGCTCGTTGGCCGTGACGCCGGCGCCGAGCTGCTCGAACGCCAGGAAATGCGTGTCCAGACGCCGCCGGCCGATGACGTCGCCGCCGGGCGGCGGCAGCATCACCTCGCCGCAGCGCGCCAGCAGCGGCCCGGCCAAAAGGATCGAGGCGCGGATCCGCGCGCACAGCACCGGATCGAGGTCGGCGGCGCGAATGCTCCTGGCGTGGATCGCGAGCGTGTTGCGCGCCGTCCATTCGGCCGACGCGCCGACCGAGCGGATCAGCTCCACCAGCGTTTCGGTGTCGCGAATCCGCGGCACGTTCTGCAGCGTCACCGGATGCTCGGTGAGCAATGCAGCGGCGATGATCGGCAGCGCGGCATTCTTGTTGCCGGCCGGCGCGATCGTGCCGGAAAGCCGGTGCCCCCCTTCGACCACGTACTGGATAGGGGAGGCCGGCCCGGCTGTCGGGTCACTCATGGGGTTTGCCCGAAGCTTGAGTTAAATCTTGCGGAATCAGTGGGTTGGGAAATGCACCGTAGCACAGGCGGCGGAGGCGGCCACTCTGGAATTACGGGCAATGCATCAGGCGGCCCTTGCCGGTGCGACATGAGGTCAATGCGGATGTCCTTCTGAATCTCGAGGCTTTTGGCCCGTGTCGCCAGTCTGCATGCAGAGCACCACAATCTTGAGGGCCATTTTGGGGGGTTCCAATCTGCCGCGGGCCACGTAACATCCATAGGTTGAGTCTTCTGATTTCGTGCTCTCATGCGGGCTCTGTCTCAGTGTTCCATGAGATCATCTCGGGAGCTTGGCCAACTCGGGTAGGTGATTGGCGATGCCACGTATTGTGCTACGTCCGAGCTTTTCTAAAGAGATGGATGGGCTGCGACGGTCGGCCCGTAAGCACTACCAGCGTGCTTGCGAAATCATTTTGGAGATACAGCAGGACATCGAACCGTCGGCCCCGCGTCGAGCGGAAACCCGTATTCCGAAATGCCGAAAGTTCGAGTTGCCCGACGGTTATAGACTTGTGTTCCAACAAGGAGAATTCTGAGGCCACAATGGTGGCGCTTGTTATCGGTACTCATGACCATGTCGATGCGTTCCTGGATGGACACAAAGGGTTCGTCTTCGACGAGAAAACGGGCCGTCTCCGTGAACTGAGGCTAGCGACCGCGACAGAAACCGCAGTCGAGATGGTTCCTTCCGCCGAATTGCAGGCTGAGGAGCAGAGTTCGCCTCAGGCGGCTCCGCCGCTATTTGCGGACTTCAGCGAGGAGATGCTCTTGAGATTGGGAGTGCCGCAAAAGGATTTCGGAGTCTTACGTAGCCTCACTGACCCGAATAGCCGCGCGATGCCCTGTCCAGCCCTTTCCGAAAAAATATTCTGGTTTTCCGAAGCGGCAAATCAGTTCTATATCCGCAGCCATCCCGTCCCACACAGAGGGGCGTTGCGCAACGTCACGAACGCGGGGCGGGATGCGATGGACGCGGACGGTGCACCTGACGTGAGCACCGGACGCGGACGGCGAAGGCGTGTGGTCCTGATGCCCCGACGCTGGCATCAAGTTGGCGGCAACATCCGCAAATGACGGTGGCAAGAAAGCCCGGTCACCGGGGAGAGCGCGTTATAAGCCGTAAAACCATTGCGCAGGGAAGGCCGGACTGCTTCCGCTGAACCTGTATGCTCGTGTGCGTTTCTTCGCTACTTCTTGCACGCGAGACCGCGGGTGCAGCGTGCACCCGGCTTTCCCTGCGCCCTCTGTTATCGGGAGGCGCAAGATTTCTTGCCTAGCCCGGGCGCAAACGCGCCGCGAGAATGCGAAGCCGCGCCCCGGCGTCATTGCGAGCCAACGGGTCGCGCGAATGCGCGCCCGATGACAGGCTCCGCGAAGCAATCCACGGCGCAGCAAGAGAGAAGCTGGATTGCTTGGCTGCGCTCGCAGTGACGGCATTGAAAATGCGTTTGTTGGAGCAAAAGCCGTTTGCCACCGTGCCAAGATCGAGAGGCCGCGGCGTATGGGTCCCGGCGTTCGCCGGGACGACGAGAGATGAAAGACGACGAACGATGGAAGCCGGGCGCATCTGCTGCGCGAGGACGGCAGGTCTGTTGCCTACACGTCCACGTTGGCGCTGAGCGAATTATCCTGGATGAATTCGCGGCGCGGCTCGACGATGTCGCCCATCAGCTTGGTGAAGATGTCGTCGGCCTCGTCGACCTCCTTGATCTTCACCTGCAGCATCGAGCGCTCGTTGGTGTCGAGCGTAGTCTGCCAGAGCTGCTCCGGGTTCATCTCGCCGAGGCCTTTGTAGCGCTGCAGCGTAACGCCCTTGCGGCCGGCATCGGTCACCGCCTCGAACAGGTCGACCGGCCCGTGGATCGCGGTTTCCGAGTCCTTGCGGCGCAACAGGCCGGGCTTCGGATAGGCTTCCTGCAGCCGCGCGGCGTAATCGTCGAGCTTGCGCGCATCGGCCGATCCCAGCAGCGCGTCGTCGATGATCGCGACATCCTTGACGCCGCGCACCGTGCGCTCGAACACAAAACCCTCGCCCTCGGTGAAGCGCCCGGTCCAGCCGCGCTCGACCTCGTCGGCCAGCGCGTCGAGCCTGCGCGCGATATAATCGGCGGCGGCATTGGCGGTCGCGACATCGCCGGTGATCTTGGGGGTCAGCACGCCGGCGATCGCGGCCTGCTCCACCACCTTGCGGTCATAGCGGCTGTGCAGATTGTGCAGCGTGGCCCGGATGATCCGGGCGTCCTCCACCAGCGACTGCAGGTCGCGGCCCTTGCGGTCCTCGCCCGAGGCCATCTTGAAGACGCAGTCGTCGAGCCCGGTATGGATCAAATAATCCTCCAGCGCGCGCTCGTCCTTCAGGTACTGCTCGGACTTGCCGCGGTTGACCTTGTAGAGCGGCGGCTGGGCGATATAGAGGAAGCCGCCCTCGATCAGCGAAGGCATCTGACGGAAGAAGAAGGTCAGGAGCAGGGTGCGGATGTGCGCGCCGTCGACGTCGGCGTCGGTCATCAGGATGATCTTGTGGTAGCGCAGCTTCGACAGGTCGAAATCGTCGCGGCCGATGCCGGTGCCGAGCGCCGTGATCAGCGTGCCGATCTGCTCGGAGCCGAGCATCTTGTCGAAACGGGCGCGCTCGACGTTGAGGATCTTGCCGCGCAGCGGCAGCACCGCCTGGAATTCGCGGTTGCGGCCCATCTTGGCGCTGCCGCCGGCGGAATCACCCTCGACGATGAACAGCTCGGACTTGGCCGGGTCCTTCTCCTGGCAGTCGGCGAGCTTGCCGGGCAGCGAAGCGACGTCCAGCGCGCCCTTGCGCCGGGTCAGTTCGCGCGCCTTGCGCGCGGCCTCGCGGGCGGCGGCGGCTTCCACCACCTTGCCGACGATGGTCTTGGCCTCGGTCGGATGTTCCTCGAACCAGGCGGCCAGCGCCTCGTTCAGCACGTTCTCGACCACGGGGCGCACTTCCGAGGACACCAGCTTGTCCTTGGTCTGCGAGGAAAATTTCGGGTCGGGCACCTTCACCGACAAGACCGCGGTGAGGCCCTCGCGGCAGTCGTCGCCGGTCAGCGCGATCTTTTCGCGCTTGGCGTTGGCCTCGGCATAGCCGTTGACCTGGCGCGTCAGCGCGCCGCGGAAGCCGGCGAGGTGGGTGCCGCCGTCGCGCTGCGGAATGTTGTTGGTGAAGCACAGCACGTTCTCGTGGTAGCTGTCGTTCCACCACAGCGCCGCCTCGACGCCGATGCCGTTCATTTCGGTATTGATCACGATCGGCGAGGGCACCATCGCCTTCTTGTTGCGGTCGAGATATCTGACGAATTCCTCGATGCCGCCCTCGTAGTGCATCGCCTCGCGCTTCTCGACCGCGTGGCGCATGTCGGACAGCACGATATTGACGCCGGAATTCAGGAAGGCGAGTTCGCGCAGCCGATGTTCCAGGGTCGCGAAGTCGTATTCGATATGGGTGAAGGTTTCCGGAGAGGCGAGGAAGGTCACCTCGGTGCCGCGCTTGCCATGGGCGTCGCCGACCACCTTGAGCGGCGCCACCGCGTCGCCATGGGCGAATTCGATGAAATGCTCCTTGCCGTCGCGCCAGACCCGCAGTTGCAGCTTGCTCGACAGCGCGTTGACGACGGAGACGCCGACGCCGTGCAGGCCGCCCGACACCTTGTAGGAATTCTGGTCGAATTTTCCGCCCGCATGCAGCTGGGTCATGATGACCTCGGCCGCCGAGACGCCCTCGCTGTGCATGTCGACCGGAATGCCGCGGCCGTCGTCGCGCACCGTGACCGAACCGTCGGCGTTGAGCACGACCTCCACCGCCGTGGCGTGGCCGGCCAGCGCCTCGTCGATGGCGTTGTCGACGACCTCGTACACCATGTGATGCAGGCCGCTGCCGTCATCGGTGTCGCCGATATACATGCCCGGCCGCTTGCGCACGGCATCGAGGCCCTTCAAAACCCGGATCGATTCGGCGCCGTATTCGATGGGAATGGAATGCTCAGTGTCGGCGGTGGTCTGCCGGGCAGGTTCTGTCATGTGTGACCTTCGAGGATGTCCCGAATCAGCGGCGCAAAAAGGGGCGCTGATTACTCTATTTCTGCCATGAAAGACGCGATGCGCCTAGCGCAAAGTCTCTATCGGCAACCTATTGAATAGATGGGATTTTTTAGGTGTTTTTCAAGGCCCCGAAAAGCCGATTCGGAGGCCTCGCAAAAGCGCGATTCGGCAAGTGCTTCCGCCCGCCGGAAACCGCCTTGTCCGGCCTGCGGCCGCCGCCGGGAGGCGTCGATGTTTCAGATCACATGCGGACCGGCGGAGTGCGCGATCGACGGCCGCCGGAACCGCTCCGGCAGGTCGCGGTGACGGTTGCTGCCCGCGCCTCAATACATCTGCAGCGGCAGCACCTCACCGCTGGGGGCAATCATCAGGCCCCAGGTATCGTCGGCGGCCAGCTCGATATGGCTGCTGCGGGCCGGGCGGCCCGCCACTTTCAGCGAATATTGATACTTGCCCGGGGGCAATTCGAGCGTCGGGCCCTTGGGCGATTGCGGTCCGCCGCTGCCGGCCGCGATCCTGATCGCCCGCTTGTCGATGGTGAGGACGGCTTCGCTGTTGCCCATATTGCCGAACATCAGCCTGGCCTGGCCGGGCTTCGGCATGATGTCCGCGGTCGCTGCCGCGGCCGGGATCTTCTGCGCCAGATTGACGGAGGTCTCGCCATTGCTGCGGGCGAGTTTCAGCATCGCCGGCCCGTCGGGCGACGAAAAGGCGAGCTGGACCTGATCCGGCTTCACCACGGCGCGCTCGGCGGATTCCTTCCAGCCGCGTTTTCCGAGTTCGCTGCGATAGAACGCCAGCACGGAGGCGAGTTCGGCGGGAACGCTGGCCTCGAGCTCCCGGCGGAACGCCGTCTCGCTGCCGGGAAGTCTTCCGGATCCGAGCGAGCTCATCGTATGCTGCTTCGGCACCGGCAGAGCGGCGTCGGGCTCGGCTTCGAGCGCCTCGACCGGCGCATCGGTTGCCGCCGCATTGGCCGTCTGGCGGCCTTTCGCGTCCGGCCGGGCATTGGCCATCACGAGGCCGGAGCCGTCGGCGCTGACGTTGACCTTGGGGCCCATCTGCATGGCGGTGAACGACAGCTCTTTGCCGCCCTTGGAGAACTCCATCACCACCATGGTGGATTTGTTGATGACCGAGGGTTGCTCCTTCCAGCCCAGCGGCTTCAGGGAGCCGCGGTAGAACGCCGCCAGCGCCTTCACGCTTGCAGCGGAATCGAATTCGAGCTTGCCCTCGGCGCCGTCGAACTTGACGTTCTCGGCATTCTCCGGCACCGGCACCGGCGTGGTCTGGTCGGCCGCCGCGTGCAGCGGCGCGTCCGAAAGGCCAGCGGCCTGGGCGGCTCGCCTGGCTTCGTCCGCGGCGATGATCTGTTTCGCGCTCGCCTCCGCATCCCTGACGAATTTCTCGTCGGCTTCCCTCTTGGCCTTGGCGCGCGCCGCCATGGCGCTCTCCTTGAGCTGCGTTATCAGGGTGACGAAGGTGAGATCGTATTTGTGGACCAGCGTGAGCTGCGCATTCTGCTCCGGGGACGAAAAGTTGAGCGTGGCTTCCCTATCGGTAAGGACGGCGCCGGCCGTTTCCTCCTTCCAGTTCTGCGCGGCAAGTTCGCGGCGGAAGAAGGCCAGCACCACGGGCAGGTCGGCCCTCACCTTGCCCTCGACCTTGCGGCGGATCGAGTCCGAACTGCCGGTGCTGCCGAAGCCTTCCGTAAAATTCGGCAAGGGCAGGCCGATCGCGTCCTTGGCAAGTTCGAGATTCTGCGGCTGCATGAACGGCGCGACCTTGATCTCGACGCTGGTCTTGCCGTCGTCGCGGCGCAGCAGCGACAGCATGATCGGCGGCTGCTTGGGTCCGCCGTCCCTGACATCGCGGCCAAAATAGGCGATCGCGCCGTTCGCGATGGTCTCGTCGGGTTTGGCGTTCGGCCAGCGCGCGGCGATATCGGCCGCGGACAAGGCCGACCAGCCGGCAGCGAGCAATCCCTGCCGGAACAGATCGAGGCTCGCTTCGACCGTCGCTGCGGTCATGCAGCTCAAATATGGCCGCCTGTCATCGAACACGATGTCGGTCGCATCCTGCGGAAACGGCACGCTGTTGTAGAGCCGGTCGGCATTGTAGTAGACGACGGATTGATCCGGCCTGCCCAGGCCCTGCGAGAACGACACCGTCAAACCCTGCTGGCCCCTCTTGAACGAGATCGGGCGGCTGGTCGGATCCGGGTACACGAACTCCTGCCAGCCATTGGCGGCCAAGAGCTTGCGCGTTGCGGCAGTCGTGATCGCGACCACGGTGGGAACGCGATAGGAGAGGTTCATTCCGGGGTAGCGCTCGTCCTTCGATGGGTCCAGTACAGCGCCCTCAAGCCGCGGCAGTGTACGGACATCGACCAGTCCGTCATCGGCGCGGGCGTCCATCGGCGCAGCTGCGCTCAGCGCGAAGATGAACGCCAACAATGCCAGCCTTGCCGGGACCTGTGTCCCGCGCGACGTTCCAAACATTCGTGCTCTCCGGTATTTGCTGGCGCCCGAACCCGTCGCGCGGAAACGATGGCGGCGGCGTCGATGGCGCAATTCACAAGTCTAGTCGCGCGACTGCGGGATTTGGTTCAAACCGGCCGGCGAGGAGCGCTCAGGCCCGCCGTGCGATCTGGCCGGAATCGACGTCGAAAAGCTCGCCCGACGCGCCGATTTCGCTGAAGGCCGCGGGATCGGCGCCGGTCATCCAGACCTGCGCCGCGAGTTTTTCCAGTTCAACGAACAAAGCGGCGCGCCGGCCGGGATCGAGATGCGCCACCACCTCGTCAAGCAGCAACAAGGGCGTGATGCCGGTCATTTCCGCGACCAGATTGGCATGCGCCAGCACCAGCCCGATCAGCAGCGCCTTCTGCTCGCCGGTCGAGGCGTCGCGGGCCGGCATGCTCTTCGGTGCGTAGATCACCTGCAGGTCGGTGAGATGCGGGCCGTCCAGTGTGCGGCCGGCCGCGGCGTCGCGGGGGCGGCTGTCGCGCAGGATCTGGCGGTAGCGATCTTCCACGGCGGTGGCGGGTTCGCTGAGGAGCGCGTTTTCCATCCAGCCGTCGAGCATGATCTGCGCGGAAGGGAAGGCGGAAGCCTCGCCGCGTTCGCGCAGCATCGCGGCGAGTCTGGTCGCGGTCTGGCCGCGCGTCGCCGCCACCGCGACCGCAAGTTCGGCGGTCTCGCGCTCGATCGCATCGCACCAATGGTCGTCGTAATTGCGCACCTCCAGGAGCCGGTTGCGCGAGCGCAAGGAACGATCGAGCGCCGACACCCGGCTGGAATGCTCGCTGTCGATCGCCAGCACCAGCCGGTCGAAGAACCGTCGCCGCTCCGAAGCCGCGCCCGTGAACAGCCCGTCCATCGACGGCGTCAGCCACACCATGCGCAAATGATCGCCGAAGGCGGTGGCCGAACCCACCGGCTCGCGGTCGATCCGGCAGCGCCGGCTGGTGGCCGCGCCATCGCTGCCGGGCGGATCGATGCCGGTGCCGAGCGTCGCGAGCCCCAGCGCGCCCTCGACTTCGGCCGATACCGCCCAGGAGCCGTCTCCCTGGTTGTCGGCGACATCCTCGAGCGTCGCGCGGCGCAGGCCGCGGCCCGGCGACAGGAACGAGATCGCCTCGAGGCAATTGGTCTTGCCGGCGCCGTTCGGGCCAACCAGCACCACCACATCGCCCCGCGTTTGAAGGCTCGCCGCGCGATAATTGCGGAAATGCGTCAGGCTGAGGCGATGGATGCGGGAGGCGGTCATATTGCTCGTCATTGCCGGGCTTGCAGAGAGGCGGAATGAGCCGCCGCAACTTCCGCCGTCATCATCCGCGAAAGCGGATGATCCAGTACGCCGTGCCGCCTGAGATTGCATGCGCGCCGGTGATTACTGGATACCCGCTTTCGCGGGTATGACGGCCCCGTTTGCTGCGCCACGCTCTCCCACAAGGGGGGAGGGAAGCTACACCCGCATCGGCATCAGCACGTAGAGCGCGCCCTTGGAATCCTTGTCCTGCACCAGCGTCGGCGAGCCGGGATCGGCCAGCCGGAGCACCGCGACCTCGCCTTCGATCTGGGCGGCGATATCCAGGAGATACCGCGAGTTGAATCCGATATCGAGCGGGTCGGAGGCGTATTCGACCTCGAGTTCCTCGGTCGCGCTGCCGGAATCCGGGTTGGTCACCGACAGCACCAGCTTGCCGGCGGACAGCGCCAGCTTCACGGCGCGGCCGCGCTCGCTGGAGATGGTCGAGACGCGGTCCACCGCGGCCTCGAAATCCTTCTTGTCGACAACAAGTTCCTTGTCGTTGTTCTGCGGGATCACGCGGCCATAATCCGGAAACGTGCCGTCGATCAGCTTGGAGGTCAGCACCACGTTGCCGAGGGTGAAGCGGATCTTGCCCTGCGACAACTCGATCTTGACCTCGGCCTCGTTGTCCTCGATCAGCCGCTGCACTTCGCCGACGGTCTTGCGCGGCACGATGACGCCCGGCATGCCGGCCGCTCCCTGCGGCAGCGTCAGATCGATCTGGGCGAGGCGGTGGCCGTCGGTTGCGACCGCGCGCAAGGTCGCCGCCTTGGCGCTGCCGGCGGTGTGCAGATAGATGCCATTGAGATAATAGCGGGTCTCTTCGGTCGAGATCGCGAACTGGGTGCGGTCGATCAGCCGTTTGACATCGGCGGCGGCCAGCGTGAACGAATGCGTCATGTCGCCGGCGGCGAGATCGGGGAAATCGTTTTCGGGCAGCGTCTGCAGGGTGAAGCGCGAGCGCCCGGCGCGGATCGCCAGCACCGAGCGGTCGCCATCGCCTTCCAGCACGATCTGCGAGCCGTCGGGCAGCTTGCGCACGATGTCGTAGAACATGTGTGCCGGCACAGTGGTGGAGCCGCCGGTCGCGGTTTCGGCGGCAAGCGTCTCGGTGACCTCGAGGTCGAGGTCGGTGGCTTTCAGCGACAGCCGCGCGTTCTCGGCGCGCACCAGCACGTTGCCCAGGATCGGAATGGTGTTGCGGCGCTCGACCACGCGATGGACGTGGCCCAGAGATTTCAGAAGCTGCGCGCGTTCGACGGTAACCTTCATTGCAATACCCGCCCGATCCCTCAAGATGGAAAAGCCGCGCGGCCCCAGGGGCGCGCCGCGGCATCTGAAACCCGAAAAGCCCGATCCAGAACGGATTTGATCAAACCCACGGGGGGACCGCAAGGTGGCGCGGATGGCCCTCAAGCGCAAGGGAAACGGGGGGCGTTCCCCCACGTTTCGGGGTCCTCCCTGGGTAGCCGGGAGGACTGGAAATCCTACTCCTGCAGCTGCCGCTTGAGCGATTCCACCTCTTCGGAGAGTGCGGTATCCTTGCTGACCAATGCCTCGATCTTGCGAACCGCGTGCAGGACCGTGGTGTGGTCGCGCCCCCCGAACCGGCGCCCGATTTCGGGCAGCGAGCGCAGCGTCAGGGTCTTGGCCAGATACATCGCAACCTGGCGCGGGCGGACCACATTGGCCGTGCGGCGCGAAGACAAAAGATCGGAGCGGCTCACATTGTATTGCCGGGCCACCACGCGCTGGATGTCCTCGATCTTGATGCGCTTGGGTTCCTGCGGACGGATCAGGTCGCGCACCTCGCGCTCGGCCATGTCGAGCGTCACCGGCTGCGCGTTGAGCTTGCTGTGCGCCAGCAGGCGATTGATGGCGCCCTCGAGATCCCTGCCATTATGGGTGATGGTGCGGGCGAGATAATCCAGCACCAGCTCCGGGACGTCGAAGCTCGCATGATGGGCCCGAGCTGCCGCGACCCGCGACTTCAGGATTCCGAGCCGCAATTCCTCGCCGAGCGAACCCATCTCGACCACGAGACCGCCGGCCAGGCGCGAGCGCACGCGGTCGTCGAGACTCTCGAGGTCGGAAGGCGGACGGTCGGCCGCGATCACCACCTGGCGGCCGGCATCGATCAGCGCGTTCAGGGTGTGACAGAATTCGGCCTGGGTCGATTTGCCCTGCAGGAATTGCAGGTCGTCGATGACGAGCACGTCGATGCCGCGCAGTGCCTCCTTGAACGCCAGCGCCGTCTGCGTCTTGAGCGCCGCGACGAAGCCGTACATGAATTTCTCGGCGGTGAGGTAGAGCACCTTGCGTTCGCTGCCGGAGTTCCCGGCCCACGTCACCGCCTGCAGCAGATGGGTTTTGCCGAGCCCGACGCCGGCGTGGATATAAAGCGGATTGAACATCACGGGATCGCCGCGACGGCCTTCGGCGACCTGACGCGCAGCCGCATGCGCCAGCGTGTTGGAGCGGCCGATGACGAAGCTTCCGAAAGTCAGGCGCGGGTCGAGCGGCGAGCCGCCGAGCGCGTCATGGCTGGCCGATACCGGCGCGGTCGCGCGCAGTTCGGGCGCGGGACGACCGTCGGCGCGCTCGGCACGGCGCGCATCGAGCGGAGCCGGGGCCTCCTTGGCGGGCGCCGCGCATCGCATCGCGGTGCGCACGGTCAGGTCGATCCGGTGCACTTCCGGCATTTCAGCCTGCCAGCAGGTGAGAACGCGCTCGGCGTAGTGTGCCTGGATCCAGCTCTTGAGAAACCGCGTTGGGACGGAAAGGCGAACGCTCTCCTGCTCGACGCTTTCCAGATCCATTCGCGCAAACCAGCTTGTGTAGACGTCCTCCCCAACGCTCGTGCGCAGCCGACCCTTCACGCGTGACCAGCGATCCTGTTCCGTATTTGTCATTGCCTGAAAACTTTTCCGAAAGAGTAAGATTGCCTTGCGAAAACGCCGCGCAGGTTTCCTGCCGACGGCGCGACCTCGAGCTAGGCTTCGTCTTCAGTCATAGACAGGCCGTCCGGCGGCACCGCCGTTGGTCAGATCCAGGACTGAAAGAGAAGCTATCGGGAGGTCAGCGCGTACTCGACGGTGTGTCCGGAGTTCGCGCGGGAGGCCGTCTGACGGCGTCTAGCGCATCCAATACGGCATCATTTGAAAATGGCATTTGGCTGAATAACGCGCTGATTCCGTAAAGCATGCAACCTCCCCATCCCACCGTGATTGCGCACGGCAAGTTGTCATCCCACGTCTGTTTCAAATTCGGTCGGCAACACCCGAACGTCAAAATCGTTCAGTCGTAACACCGCTTCGTTTGGCCCACTCGTTTACCCATCCGGGTGCTTCGCTTCCGCTGCGGCCGCCGGTTGGCCAGTGCGCATCTCTCTTGTTCGAAGCCAACGAGACACGAATGCCTCGCCTGAGAAATTTCGACACAGAACCACATTCCTCATATTGCTATGAGGCTTAACCCGACAATCGCTTGGAAAGCGTCGCCAACGCGCACACCGCCGCCGATTTGCACGTCCGCCCCGTTTCTTAAACCGCGCTGGTCTGAAGAGCCGAGGGCGCCGCGAACGTCTAAGAGATACAGCATGCCCCATTTCCCGCAACGAAAATGATTCCGCAGCGGCGCCGCGAAAATCCGCTTCGCGACCGCGAGATCAGGCGGCGGATTTTTTGGAGCGAGGCAAGGTTTTGAATCTGTGCGGAGATTCGAACGCGCCGAACCACTGTGACATTTCTGACAATGCCCAAAAGAAATTCATAAATCGTTTACGTTTAAATGTGGCGGAGCGGATTTTTCGAACAACTCTTCGCCACTATGCCGATAAGTGACTACGCAAGCGCGTATTTTTTTGCTCATCGGAGGAGGGTAACCCTGCGCCGCTCCCAGGCTCTACCGCGCCGCAGCAGTTGCAATTTGAAAAGCACGGCCCATCAACGGTTCTCGTCAACGTCGTCAGGCGCTGTTGCAAAAAGACCAGGCCCGCGCTTGCAGCGGAGAGCCAGTAGAAACACGGAGCACCGGCAGGAATTTTGCCGATGGCAATTTGCCAGGCGCGGTACCTGCAAAAATAAAAAGCCCGGCAAGGCCGGGCTTTTGACGAATTTCATTTTCGTTCAGTTCATTTCGCCAGCTTGGCGATCTGATGCGCAAGCCGTGAAACCTTTCGGCTCGCATTGTTGCGGTGAATGATGTTGCGCTGCGCGGCCTGCATCAGTTCCGGCTCGGCGCGCGCCATTGCCTTCAGCGCGGCATCGCGATCGCCGCTCTTGATCGCCTCTTCGACGGTGCGAACCGCGCCCCGCATCTGGGTGCGGCGCGACTTGTTGATGATGGTGCGGCGGGCAATCTTGCGCGTCGCCTTCTTGGCGG
This sequence comes from uncultured Alphaproteobacteria bacterium, assembly GCA_963831585.1. Classification (GTDB taxonomy): domain Bacteria; phylum Pseudomonadota; class Alphaproteobacteria; order Rhizobiales; family Xanthobacteraceae; genus Bradyrhizobium. The sequence goes on from CAWHRA010000022.1 coordinate 47,929, forward strand.
AACTCGTATTGGCCATGGTCTCAAATATCCTTTGGCGGTGACCGATCGCTAAGTGGTCGGGCTTCAAGCGCGCCGGCCGTCCAAATGCGTGATCGACGATTTCGTGTTTTCCGGTGTCCCTGACAATGCCATTCTCCGCAAGCAATACACTTGCGTGACGGCGCCGCTCAAAGAACTGCGGCGGCGGGATTGCGCCCGCCGCCATTGGCGCCCTTATAGAGGTCGCACCCTGCAGCGTCAACGCCTTCCGGGCCACCCGGTACCAGCGGACCCGGGCCGAAAAGGCGGATAAGGTGCTGATGAGGTTGAATTTCCCGAGCCGGCCCGGTAAGGCCTGACGGTGCCTTCGGGCGCCAGGGACATAAGGTGACGCATGATCCGCGGTTTTTTCCGACTGGTGGGGCTGCTGCTGCTGGCCGGCGCATTCGTCTTCTTGGTCTATGACGGGGCCCGCTGGGTCGCCGACCAGACCCTGCGCTTCACCCGTTTTGGCCAATTTTGGAACGACATTCACCAATCCAGCCAGCAGGCGTTCCGGACCTGGGTGGAGGGTCATGCGCCCTGGCTTTGGGACAGTGTTGTCAAGGTGATCCTGGAGCAGCCGGTTTTTGCCGTGATGGGCGTATTGGGTATTCTGCTGATGCTGCTGTTCCGGCCCCGCAAGCCGTTGATCGGCTATTCGCGGAACTGACGAGGTTGCCGGCCTTCTGTCGATGCGTCCGGCGTAACAGGGCTGCCCCGATCTGCGTATAGCCTCTATATATAAGTGTCATGCTTCGATGTCGTGACTGCAAACGGATCCCGTCCGGAGGTGTCCCATGTTGTTCATGCGCAAGACCACCGCACTGCCAGGCGCAGCCGAGGCGCTGCCGGGGCGAGCGCAACCGGTCCCCACGGCCAAGAGCCATTTCGTCAACGGCCATCAGCTGAGGCCGCCTTATCCGCAAGACCTGGAGCAGGCGGTGTTCGGGCTCGGCTGCTTCTGGGGAGCGGAGCGCAAGTTCTGGGAACTCCGTGACGGCGTCTTCACCACCGCGGTGGGCTATGCCGGCGGACATACCCCGAACCCCACCTATGAAGAGGTGTGCTCGGGCCGTACCGGCCATACCGAAGCCGTGCTGGTGGTGTTCGACCCCAGGACGATCTCCTACGAGCGGTTGCTCAAGACGTTCTGGGAAAGCCACAACCCAACCCAGGGCATGCGCCAGGGCAATGACGTCGGCACGCAGTATCGCTCGGCGATCTACACCCTCACCGATGTGCAGCGTAAAGCGGCGGATGCCTCGAAGGCGGCCTATCAAAAGGCGCTGGCTGCCAAGGGCCTCGGTCCAATCACCACCGAGATCGCGCCTTCAGGTGAATTCTATTTCGCCGAGGACTATCACCAGCAATATCTGGCCAAGAACCCGGGCGGCTATTGCGGACTGGGCGGCACCGGCGTGTCGTGTCCGATCGGCGCCGGCGTCTGCGCCTGATCGCTTGCTCGCCCGCTTGCGGGAGCGGCCGTCCTGTCTCGCGTCATACCTGCAAAAACGAATTATTAACCATACCCGGTGCAAGAATCCGGCTGTCTTGGGATGGGGGATGGCCAAGGTGCGGGTTGCGCGCGCGTTTCGATTGCCGATCATTGCCGCCATGGCCGCGCTCGCTCTGTCGGGCTGCATGCAGACGGCAGGTCCAGTCGCGATGGCGCAGCCGCAAGACGATCTCGATTCCCTTGCCTACGGTCCTGCCCCGGCGGGCGCCGCTTCGGCGCGATCCCATGTCGCTGAATCCGGCGGCGCCATCGGCGCACTTCGCAATGCTTTCGCCGCGGCGCCGCGGCCGACCTACGCGCCTGTTCCGGTCGTGTACGCCGCCGCGCCGATGCCGGCGGTCCACGACACATCCTACAAACTCGATGCCGGCGACAAATTGCGGGTCGTGGTCTATGGCCAGGAAGGCCTGACCAACACCTACGCGATCGACGCCGGCGGCTCGATCACCATGCCGCTGATCGGCGCGGTGCCGGCTCGCGGGCGGACGCCGGCGGGCCTCGCCGCCGCGATCACCGCCAAGCTGCGCAATGGCTATATCCGCGATCCTTCCGTGGCGGTCGAGATCGAATCCTACCGCCCGTTCTTCATCCTCGGCGAGGTCGCGGCCCCCGGGCAATATCCCTATGTCCCCAACATGAGTGTCGAGAGCGCGGTGGCGATCGCCGGCGGCTTCTCGCCGCGCGCCCGGCGCGACAGCGTGACGCTGACCCACACCGATGCTTCGGGGCCGCTGCGCGCGGTGGTGCCGCTCGGCACACCCGTCGGCCCGGGCGACACCGTGCTGGTCGGCGAGCGCTGGTTCTGACGAAGTACTTCGTCATCCCGGTGCGCGAGTGAAACGAGCGAACCCGGGATCTCGAGATTCCCCGATGCGCAATTGCGCATCGGGGGTCTGGTCCTGCGGACCATCCCGGAATGACGACGAGGAGACCAAGCGCGGTTGTCGCGCCTATTTCTTCAAATACCTGGCGAAGAAAGCCATGCTGCGCGGCCAGGCGATATCGGCACTGGCCTTGTCGTAGCTCGCCCTCTCGTCGCAGTGGAAGCCGTGCTGAGCCCCGGGATAGACGTGGACCTCGACCTCGGGCCTTTTTGCCTTGATAGTCTCGACGTCGCTCAAGGGAATGCCGGCGTCCTTCTCACCGAAATGAAGCTGGGTTGGGACTTTGGGTTTGTCGTCGGCGAAACGCACGATGGCGCCGCCGTAATAGCCGATCGCGACCTTGAGGCCTGACAGCTTCGTCGCCGCCGCATAGGCAACGCTGCCGCCGAGGCAAAAGCCGATGATGCCGACCGGGCCGACATCGCTGACGGCGTCAACGGCGGCCTGGGTGTCGCGCAGCATCGCCGCCCAATCGGGATTGGCGACGAATTTGCGCGCGTTCGCGATCTCGTCGGGCGAATAGCCGCAAGTGAAATTGGGTTCGATGCGGTCGAAGATGGAGGGCGCGATGGCGACATAGCCTTCGCCGGCGAGCCGGTCGCATACCGCGCGGATGTGGTGATTGACGCCGAAGATTTCCTGGATCACGACGACCGCCCCCTTGGGGGCGGCGTTGGGGTCGGCGCGATAGGCGCCCAGTTGAAAATTGTCCGAAGCCGTCAGTTTGAGGTCTTTTCCCACGGGTCATCCATTTGCTTGAGGGTCTTGGAAAAGGTTGAGATCGTCCGGGCGCGGCCCCGCCGGCTATTGCCACATCCAGTTGTGGCCCCAGTCGGCCTTCCAGCCGGTCAGCCTGCCCTTGCGGAATAGCAGGAAAAGCCGGTCGCGGTGGTTGAGCAACCCGCTGCCGCCGATGTCGCGGATGGCGAGATAGACCTCATCGCCCGGCCGCCCGCTGACATGGCTGAGCGGCTCGCCCAGCGCGCGGGAGGCATCCGCCACATCCATCCCGAACACCAGCGGCGTGTGGTTCGACAAGGTCGCGGTGAATGGCGCGCGCGGAGCGGGACCGGGCGCCATTTGCTGCGCGCCGGCAGGCCCGATCTGCGCCGCCAAGGCCATAATCAGCAACGACGCCGTGGGCGCAAAGTCTTTCATGGCTGAACCAGGCTCTCCTTGGGGGTGCTGCGCGGGATTTGATCGAGGAACGGCAACACCGCCTCGATGAACGCCTGCGGCTGGTCGATGTTGACGGCATGGCCGGCCGAGGGGATGACGACCTTGGTCGCGCCGGGAATTTTGGCTGCCATGTAGTCGGCGGCAGCGAGAAACGGCGTATCATCGGCGCCCACCACCACCAGCGACGGCGCCTTGATGTCGGGCAGGGATTCGATCACCCGGGCGTCGCGCTGGGTCAGCATGCCGCGCGCGGCGCGCGCCAGGCCAAAGGCGTCGCGATGGCTGACCATAGAGCGCTCGCGGCTGGCCGACTTCAGAACCGCCAATCCCTCGCGCTCGAAGCGGTCCCCGGTTTCATGCGCGCGCTTGTTCCACGCCTCGCGCGCGTCGTCCTTCCGGAAGCCCGGCCCGGTATCGATGATCAACAGCGCCCGCACGCGATCCGGATGCGCCCGATGGAAGGCGAGCGACATATAGCCGCCGAGCGAAAGCCCGCCGACGATGGCGGTGCTGGCGCCGACCGCGTCCAGCAGCGCCGCCATGTCGGCGACCGTCAGCGCTTCGCTGTAGGCCGCGGCATCGGCGGGGTAGTCGGACTGGCCGTGGCCGCGCATGTCCCACAGTACGAGCTGATGATGCCGCGACAGCGCCTCGATCTGGCCCTGCCACATCGCCGATGTCGAGGAGTAACCGTGGGTCAACAGCAGCGCAGGCCCGCTGCCATGGACCTCATAATAGATCTTGACCCCGTCCCGATCGATCTTCGGCATGACCACCTTCCCGGCGACTTCCCGACAACCTTGTGTCGTGCGTCATCCTAGCGCGATCCAACGCCCGAGGGGAAATGCCCAACGCCCAGGCAGCGCTTCGGGCCTGCCGCTAGCGTGGGCGCTGAATTCAACACCGGCGATATGGCAACATTGTTGCCGCAGCGCACAACGTACATTTCGAAATTTTTTCTCTTCGATCAATTCCAAATTGGATTGCGTCCGGATTGGAACACGATCATTCTCGCGCGCAAGGTCGGCATCGTCCCGGTGGGTGTCAGGCCATTCGACAAAGTGACAGCCGCCGTAAGCGGCATCATGCACCGGCAGGGGAAGAAACCATGCCTAATCTCAACATCAATGGACGGAATATGTCCGTCGAGGCGGCACCCGACACGCCGCTGCTCTGGGCCATCCGCGAGCAATTGCAGATGACCGGCACCAAATTCGGCTGCGGCGCCGGGTTGTGCGGTGCCTGCACGGTCCATGTCAACGGCGAAGCGGTGCGGTCGTGCCAGACCGCGATCTCCGACGTCGCCGGCAAGAAGATCACCACCATCGAGGGCCTCAGCGCCAAGGGCGATCATCCCCTGCAGAAGGCGTGGATCGCCGAGCAGGTCCCGCAATGCGGCTACTGCCAGTCCGGGCAGATCATGCAGGCGGCATCATTGCTCGCCAAGAATCCCAACCCGACCAAGGAAGAAGTGGTCGAGCACATGGACGGCAATCTCTGCCGTTGCATGACCTATTCGCGGATTCAGAAGGCGATCATGCGCGCGGCTAGCGAAATGCGCACCGCCTCCAACGCCGGCACCGAGCGGAGGCCCACATGAATACGCACGTGAAAATCACGCAAGGCGAGCCGGCCGATCTGAGCCGGCGTTCGTTCCTCGTCGGCACCGCCGCCGCGGGCCTCGCGCTCGGCTATTCCGGCGTTCCCGGGCTGCTCGGCGCCGACCAGGCGCTCGCCGCGCCCTCCAATTTCGATCCCAGCGTCTGGTATTCGATCGCGCCGGACGGGATCGTCACGGTCACCTGCGGCAAGGCCGATATGGGCCAGCACATCGCATCCACCATGGCGCAGATCATCTGCGAGGAACTCGGCGCCAACTGGAAGGATATGCGGGTTCAGCTTGCCTCCAACGATCCGAAGTTCAACGATCCCGTGCTCGGCGCGCAGATCACCGGCGGCAGCTGGAGCACCATGATGAACTTCGATGCGATGAGCCGGGCGGGTGCTGCCGGGCGCATGGCGCTGGTCGACGGCGCGGTCGCCGCGATGGGCGTGCCGCCCTTCTTCAAGGAAGAGATGGTCGTCAGGAACTCCACGGTTTCGCATCCGAAAACCAAGAAGTCGATGACGTTCGCCGAGATCGTCAAGAGCGGCAAGATCACCAAGACCTTCACGCCCGACGAACTGAAGGCGATCAAGCTCAAGACGCCCGATCAGTACACCATGATCGGCGTTTCGGTGCCGCAGCTCGACATTCCGTCCAAGACCAACGGCACGGCGAAATACGGCATCGACACCATGCTGCCGGGCATGGTCTACGGCAAGGTCGTCACGCCGCCGGTGCGTTACGGCGCCACCGTCAAATCGGTCGACGACAGCGAAGCGAAGAAGGTGCCGGGCTTCATCAAGGCCGTCATCCTCGACGACAAGACCGCGACCACGACGGGCTGGGTGGTGGCGGTGGCCAACACATTTGCCAACGCCCGCAAGGCGGCCGATGCGCTGAAGGTCAGCTATGACGGCGGGCCCAACGCCAAGCTGTCGAGCGAGTCGCTGCTCACCGAAGCCAAACGGCTGCAGGCGCTCGACGATTCCGGCCTGTTCTTCGTCAAGGACGGTGACACGGCGGCGGCGTTCGGTACGGCGGCCAAGGTGATGGAGGCGGAATACACCACCAACATCAACATCCATGCGCCGATGGAGCCGATGAACGCCACGGCGGAGCTGAAGGGCGACATCTGGCACATCTATTCCGGCAACCAGTTCGCGACGCGCTCCGGCGCGATCGCGGCCGGCGCCGCCGGGGTCGATCCCAAATTCGTCGTGATGCACCAGACCTGGCTGGGCGGCGGCTTCGGCCGGCGTCTCGATGCCGACATGATGGTGCCGGCGGTGCAGGCGGCGAAGGCCGTCGGCAAACCGGTCAAGGTCATCTACAGCCGTGAAAACGACATGACCATGGACTTCTCGCGTCCGCTGACGTTCCAGAAGGTCAAGGCCGGTGTCGACGGCGAGGGCAAGCTGGTCGCGCTCAATCATGACGTGGTCAGTGCGTGGCCGACCAAGCGCTGGGGCATCCCCGACTTCCTGTCGCCCTCGGTCGACAAGAAGGGGGCGCTCGATGCGTTCACCGTGAACGGTGCGGATTTCTTCTACTCCGTGCCCAATCACAACGTCCGCGCCATCCTCAACGAGATGGCGCACAGCGCCACCCCGTCGGGCCAGTTGCGTTCGGTCGCGCCCGGCTGGACGTTCTGGGCGGTCGAAAGCATGGTCGACGAGATCGCCCACGCGGTCGGCAAGGATCCGGCGCAGTACCGGATCGAGATGCTCGACGGCAAGGGCAAGAACGACGGTGGCGCGCAACGGCTGCGCAACACGCTCCTGGCGGCGATGGGCATGTCCGGCTACGGCACCAAAAAGCTGCCGCAGGGCGAAGGCATGGGCGTCGCCTGCGTTTCCTCGCAGGAACGGGCGACCGCAAGCTGGACCGCATGCGTGGCCCACGTCGCGGTCTCGCCGTCCGGCGAGGTCAAGGTCAAGAAACTGACCGTGGCCACCGACGTCGGCACCCAGGTGCACCCCGACAACATCCGCGCCCAGGTCGAGGGCGCCGCGTTGTGGGGACTTTCGCTCGCCATGTACGAGAAGGCGACGCTGAAGAACGGCGGCATCGAGCAGACCAACTTCGACACCTACACGCCCTTGCGGATGAGCCAGGTGCCGGAAGTCGCCGTCAGCGTCATCGCCAATGGCGAAAAAGCCACCGGCGTCGGCGAGCCGGCGGTGACGGTGATCGCGCCCGCGCTGGGTAACGCGATCTTCAACGCCTGCGGCGCCCGCGTCCGTGCGCTGCCGATCACGGCAGAGGCGGTGAAGGGGGCGATGAAGGCGTAACGATCGCGGCATAGGCGACAACAACGATCCGCCGGAGGCTTTGCTTCCGGCGGATTTTTTTTGCGAGTGCTTTGGCCCGCCATGACCGAGAGGCTGCTTCCGACCCCTGCATTCGTTCAAATTTTACGGTCCGCGATAGATGAACGTTCATCACGCCCCTTAAGCGCCAAGGAACTCCTCGTCCTTTAGCATGGCCAGCCGGGGGATCGCCGCTAACCCTTCGCCAGCTATCGGGAATTTATGACAGCCTTAGCTACCCAGACCTCGCCCAGGCGCCGCCTCCTGCTTGCCTCCGACCGCAGCGACCAGAGCCGCGAATTGGCCAGCATCCTGCAGACCGTGGGTGAGGTCGATACTGTCCCGACCTCGGGTATTCCCGACGCTCCTGCCAATCCGGTCTCGGGGATCGTGGTCGACATCAATCTGCGCTCGTCCGAGAGCGTGCAGCAGGTGCGCAACAAGCTGCGGGGCGACGCGTACCGCTCGATGCCGCGGCTGTTCGTTCTGGCCGACGCGCTTCACCACGGGTCGATGCAGGCCTGGGCGCTGGGCGCCACCGATACGATCGCCCGGCCGTTCGATCCGGAGCACATTTTGCAGCGCATCCGCGCCGCGTTCCCGGACACCGTCACGTTCGACGCGACCGCGAGCGGCAAGGCACTGAACCGGGGCATCGCCGCGGCCCAGGCGTTGATGGTCAAGATATTCGACAAGCTGCCGGCGGGGACGCCGCTGAGGTTCAGCGACATCCTGGAAGTCGAAAACAAGATTCTTCGCGCCATCAAGCAGACTTCGTTGCGGGAATGGCTGAACGCCGTCGGCCGCCATCACACCGACACCTACCGACACTGCCTCTTCGTCACCGGTTTCGCCGTCGCGTTCGCGCAGCATCTGGGGATGCGCGAGGACGACCAGCGCCGCCTGACGCGCGCCGCGCTCTTGCACGATGTCGGCAAGGCGTTCATCCCGGTGGCCATCCTGGACAAGCCCGGCGCGCTCACTGAGCAGGAAATGCAGGTGATGCGCATGCATCCGCGGTTCGGCTATGAACCGCTGGCGGCCGAGGGCAGCTTTCCCCCTGAAATGCTGGATGTGGTCCTCCACCATCACGAACTCCTCGATGGCAGCGGATATCCCGATGGCCTCAAGGGCGACCAGATCAGCGATATCGTCCGCCTGATAACCATCGTGGACATCTATGCGGCGCTGGTGGAGAAGCGGCCCTACCGCCTGCCGTTCACCCACGCCAGGGCGTTCGCGATGATGGAGCAGATGGTCGGCAAGCTCGACTATCACCTGCTGCAGGCCTTCCGTCCGGTGGCGCTAGGAACATACTGATCAGTCGGCCAGGGCCTCGCCGTCATTGCGAGGAGCGTTAGCGACGAAGCAATCCACCCCTCCGTTGCGCATGGATTGCTTCGCTTGCGCTCGCAATGACGGAGCTAGCGGCCTCAGTCTGATGCAAGGCTCGTAAACGGTCCGTCCGCATACACCACCTTGCCGCCGACCATCGTCAGCAGCGAACGGGTCTTGCCGATCTCGCTGACCGGGGCCGTCAAATAGTCGGATGACAGCACGGCCAGATCGGCGAACTTGCCGGGCTCCAGCGTGCCGCGTTTGTCGTCGTCATTGGCCATGAACGCCGAATTGCGGGTGTACATTTCCAGCGCCTGACGTCGGCTGGGGGCTTCCGCGTCGCCACGGGTCTTGACGCCGCCGATCGTGGTGCCGTCGAGATACCATTGCAGCGCGACGAATGGATTGTAGGACGACACCCGGTGGGCATCGGTGCCGCCGGCAACGGTTAGTCCGAGCCGCAAGGCGGTCGCGATCGGCGGCAGGCCGCGGGCTTTCTCGACCCCGACCTCGCGCTGAAGGCGCTCGCCGCCGAAATAGGGTCCGTCCTGCACGCCCCAGATCAGGTCCAGCGCATTCATCCGTTTCAGATTGTCTTCCGTGGCGTTGTAGAGATGCAGCACGGTCCATCTGAGATCGCGCACCGGATAATCCCTGGCGATGTCTTCGACGATATCGAGCAGGTCATGGACGGTGCGGTCCGGATTCCAGTGCAGCTGGATGGTGTAGCCCTTCGATGCGGCCCAGCGCAGCAGCTCGCCAAGCTTCGCCTTGCCGTCGGCGGTGATGTCGCCGTCGGTCCAGTCAGCCCAGATCAGGATTTCCCCGGGGCCGTTGAAGTGCAGCATCGGGTCGCCGAATCCTTGCGGCAAAAGCTGCGTCAGGTTTTGCAGGTCGGCGAGTTCGCTGCCGGGTTTGGGCGCGCAGAGATGATAGGCGACGCGTACCGTCAATTGCCGGTCGTGCCACAGCTTGAACACCGCCTGATAATTGGCCGGGTACATGCTGACCCCGCCGCCGTCGACGATGCCGGTGATGCCAAGGCTGTTCATTTCGCGGAAGAATTTTCTGGAGCCGTCGACCTGCTGCTCCATGGTAGGTTTGGGCAGGTGATCAAAGATCTTGCCGAGCGTATTGCCGTTGCCGGTCACCACGCCGGTTGGCCTGTTGTCGCCATCGCGTTCGAGCTTGCCGCCGGGCGTGACGTCGGCATCGTCGCGGATGTTCAGCGCCTCCATCGCCTTCGGCGTCAGCAGCAGCCAGTTGTAGAGATGCTGGATGTAGACGGGATTATCGGGCGCCGCGTCGGTCACCTCTCGCGCCGTGGGGCGGCGCTTCTCGGCGAATTGCTCCTCGGTCCAGCCGCCGGCCACCACGATCCAGGAGCCGGGCTTTTGCGCCTTGCCGGCCTGGCGGATTTTTTCCAGCGCCTGCTTCAGGCTCGGCACGCCGATCCAGTTGACCTCGGTGCCGAAGGTCAGCGCGGCGCGGATGCCATGGATGTGGCCGTCGGTCAGCCCGGGAATCACGGTGCGGCCGCCGAGATCGATCAGTTTCGCCTTGCCGCCGGCGAGCTTCTTCATCGCCGCATCGGTGCCGGTCGCCAGCACCTGGCCGTGGCCGATCGCCAGCGCCTGTTGAACCGAAAAATCCCTGTCGACGGTGACGATCTTGCCGTTGAACAGCAAGGCATCGGCGGTCTGCGCCGAAGCCCCGCTCGCCGGAAATGAAAGGCACAAGGCAGCGAAAACCGCCAGCGCTCCGCCGCGGGCCGATTGTCTGGCGGACGCTGTCGTGTTGGACCCAGGTCCCGGCATGTCGTTTCTCCCCATTTTCTTTTGCCGGCAGATTGCGTGTTTTGCGAGCGGGCTGTCAAACCAAATGCCATCTCACGCCGGCAGCCGGCGTGCGCGGAAACTCTGCCATTCGCCATACATCAGCGAACGCCACAGCCACTCGATGGGACCGAATCTGAACCGGCGCAGCCACCACGCGCTGAAAACCGCCTGCGCCGCGTAGATGGCGATGGCGATCGCGATGGCTTGCGCGACGCCGAGCCGTCCGAAGAGGGCCAGCCCAAAGCCGTAGAATATGCAGCTCAGGATCACAGATTGGGCAAGGTAGTTGGTGAAGGCCATGCGTCCCAGCGGGCCGGCCCATGCGACGAATTTTCGTCCCCGTGCGCGCTCGGAGAGAATGACGATGGCGGCGCCGTAACCAGCGGCGAGAACGAGCTGGGCCAGCGACTGGAGGAAGGCGCGTCCCTGCCAATTCGGATACCAGCCCAGCACGTTGCCATTCACTGTTGCGAACGTCATCCAGCCGCCGAGCGCAAGCATGAGACAGGCCGCCGCCACGAGGAATCTTCGTGGGGCGGTCGGGCGAAAGAAATTTGTCCGCCATACCCAGGCCCCGAGCAGAAACAGCCCAAGCGTGCGCGGCAGGACATAGAGGTGCAACGGCGCGATGTAGCGCACCTCTTCGATCCTGAACGCCAATATTTCCAGGAAGCTTCCGCCACCATAGACCTGCCGCGCCCGATCGACATGACGGGCGATCCACCAGTCGTCAGGGAAGGATATCGGCGGCGGCAGCCATGGGCTTGCGAGATAGAGCGCGAGCAACAAACCGGCAGCCGCCGCCAGCAGCCATCGTGGGCCGTACAGCAGCGGCAGAGCGAGCAGCCCGACGACCGCATATTCGGTCAGGATATCGCCGTTCCAAACCAGGAACAGGTGCGCGACGCCGATCGCCAGCAGGACCGCAAGCCTTCGCACCATCAATGCGAGGCGGCGGTCATTTTCGGCGAGCCGCTCGAACTGGATCGCCAGGCCGACCCCGAAAAGGAACGAGAACAGAATAAAACCCTTGGTATGGAGCGCGAGAACGAGGGCGCCGGCGACCTGGTCGGTCATTCCAGCCGATTGTGGGCCCCGCAGAAATTGTTCAAAAATCGAAACGCGGAATTCGGTCGCCGTGTTGATCATCAGCACGATGAACAAAGCGAGGCCGCGAAGGATATCGATGGTGCCGATCCGTTCGGATGGGGCAATCGGACTGGCTGAATCCATCAATCCCGGGCTTTCAAAAAACAAGTGCCATCCTTAGCACGTTTACGCTGGCGGCTGGTGACCGCTGCGCTCGACGACTGAACGCAAGAATGGATGATCGCTGCCGGTTAATTTCAAACAATTCTGTGACCTGGCAAGGGCGTCTTTGCAACGGCGCGTCGGTTGACCGCATTGCGCCGCGACAGGATGATGCCGCCCTGCAACGATCTCTGAGGGACGTGGAAAAAGCCATGGATATTCCAGCCGATATAGCCGCGACCCTCGTCAACCCGGTCGCCTACGCCGATCATCGCCTGCATGATGCTTATCGCTGGCTCCGGGCCAACAATCCGCTCGGCGTCGCCCGGCCCGAGGGGTTCGATCCGTTTTGGGTCGTCACCAGGCATGCGGATATCCTGGCCATCAGTCGGCAGAACGAGCTCTTCCATAATGCCGACCGGCCGACCACCCTGACGATGAAGGCGATCGAGGAGCGGACGCGGCGGATCACCGGCAAGCCGAACCTGGTGCGCTCGCTGGTCCAGATGGACGCGCCCGACCATCCGAAATACCGGGCGCTGACGCAGTCCTGGTTCATGCCGGTCAACCTCGGAAAATTCGAGGAACGGGTCCGCGCCATCGCGCGCGGCGCCGTCGAAGGCATGATGGCGCATGGCGGCCGCTGCGATTTCGTCGCCGACGTGGCGCTCGGCTATCCCCTGCATGTGATCATGGAAATCCTCGGCGTCCCGGAGAAGGACGAGCCCAGGATGTTGAAGCTCACCCAGGAACTGTTCGGCGCGCAGGATCCCGACACGGCGCGGATCAGGGATGCGCTGTCGCCCGAGCAGTTCGCCGCCATGATCCAGATGGTGATCGACGATTTCGGCGCCTATTTCGGACAGATCACCGCCGATCGCCGCGCCAATCCGCGCGACGATCTCGCCACCGTGATCGCCAACGCCAGAATCAACGGCGAATACATGCCGGAGCATGACGCGACGAGCTACTACATGATCGTCGCAACAGCCGGGCACGACACCACGTCGTCGTCGACCGCCGGCGCGATCTGGGCGCTGGCCGAAGATCCGGAACAGTTCGCGCGGGTCAAGGCCAATCCGGAGCTGATCCCGGGCCTCGTCGACGAGGCGATCCGCTGGATGACCCCGGTCAAGCACTTCATGCGGTCGGCGACGTCAGGCACCGAACTGGGTGGACGCAAGATCGCCAAGGGCGATTGGCTGATGCTCTGTTATGCCTCCGGCAACCGCGACGAGGAGGTGTTCGAGGAGCCCTTCAAGTTCCGCTGCGACCGCAAGCCGAACAAGCATGTCTCCTTCGGCTACGGCGTGCATTTGTGCCTCGGGCAATATCTCGCGAAACTGGAAATGCGGATCCTGTTCGAGGAGCTGCTGCCCCGGCTGAAATCGATCTCGCTCGACGGCGAGGTGAAGATGTCGCAGGCCACGTTTGTCAACGGACCGAAGAAGCTGCCGATCCGCTTTGAGGTGAATTAGGGATCATTTGTCGTCCGCACGAAAGCGGGGACCCATAACCACAGGGCGTGGTTGTTGCGCGAAAGCCGGCGAACAACGCCTTTCACAAAAAGGCGACACGGCGCATGGGTCCCGGCGTTCGCCGGGACGACGGATCTGCCTGTAATGGTCACGCCAGCATCTTGCGCAATTCCGCTTTCGCCACTTTCTCCAGTGTCGAGCGCGGCATCTCGTCGACGAAGCGGATTTCGCGCGGCACCTTGAAGTCCGCCAGCGCGTTGCGGCAGGCAGCCATGACGGTGTCGTGCAGATCCTTCGGCGCGGCTTCGCAGCCGGCCGCCGGAATGATGAACACGACCGGCACTTCATCCAGCATCGGATGCTTCTTGGCGATCACCGCGGCCTCGCGTACGCCAGGCACCACCGCGATCACCTGCTCGATCTCGGAGGCCGCGACGTTCTCGCCGCCGACCTTCAGCATGTCCTTGGCGCGGTCGCCGAATTTGAGGAAGCCGTTTTCCAGCAGCGTGACGCGGTCGCCGGTGATGAAATAGCCGTGCTCGTCAAAACTCTCGCGCGTGGCCGTCTCGTTGTGCAAATATTCCCTGAACAGCGACAGCCCGGGAATGCCCTTGATCAGCAGATTGCCGGTGTCGCCGACCTCCGTCGGCGCGCCGTCGTCGCCGGTGACGCGGATCGCATATTCCGCAGCCGCCCGGCCGATCGACATCGGCGCATTAGGCTGGTCGACCTCGCCGACTATGCCGTGGGTGATGGTCTCGGTCATGCCCCACCAGCCGATGATCTTGATGCCGAACACGGCAAACGGCGGCGGTTCGTTGACCGCCGTGCCCCATAGCCGGAATTTATGCTGCTTGGGGATGTCGTGCTCCAGCAGCGCCTTCATGCAGAACGGGATGGTCGAGGTCCAGGTGCAGCCATGTTCCAGCGCGACGTCCCAGAACCGGCTTGCGGAAAACCGGGGCTGGATCACGCAGGTCGAGCCCACCCACAGGCTCGCCAGCATCGAATAGGCCAGCGCATTGGTATGGAACAGCGGCAGATAGGTCTGGTGCACGTCGCCCTGATGCAGATCCTCATGCGCCGCGTTGATCTTGGCGCCCCACAGCGCGTTGGCGTGGGTCCACAGCACGGCTTTCGGGCGCGACGTGGTGCCGGAGGTATATTGCACGCTGCAGGGAGCGAGGGGATCGGTGGCCCGGCGCGGCCGGTCGGCGCTGTCGGCGAACAGCGCCTCGAAACTGTCGGCGCGTTGCGGGGCGGTGCCCGGCGCGGGCGCACCGCCGGCGTCGTGCGAAATCACCGCGAGCCAGCGCAGGTTTTTGCAATGCGCCGAAATCATCTGGGCATAGCAGGGCTGCGTGATCGCGGCCACCGCGCCGCAATGGTCTGCAAAATATTCCATCTCGGCCGGCGCCGAGCGGGTGTTGGTGGTCACTGCGATGGCGCCTAGCTCGACGCAGGCGAACCACGCCAGCATGGCCTCGATGCAATTGTCGAGATGGATCAGCACGAACTCGCCCGGCTTGACGCCGCGCGCGACGAGCCCGGCGGCGAGCGCGCCGACCCGGTCGTGGAATTCGCCGTAGCGCCAGATCCGCGCCGGCGCGTCGAACGGCGCCCAGATCAGGAACGGATGGTCGCGGCGGCTCTGGCTGCGCATCCGCAACAGCCACGGCACGTCCATTCCGGCAAACGGCCCGACCACGCCCGGCGCCTGTGATTCCAGCATCAAATCCTCCCGCGCGGCCTTGCCGACCGCTTCTCGTGTCTTGTTTGGGAGTAGTACTGCCATCGGACGGCGCGGGGCGCAAATCCGGAATGCGGTGTGGCCCGTTTCCCCGTCATTGCGAGGAGCGCGGCGACGAAGCGATCCATTCTTTCCTGACGCTATGGATTGCTTCGCGGAACCTGTCATCGGGCGCGCGTTCGCGCGACCCGTTGGCTCACAATGACGGGGAGGGGCTACTCCGCGCCATCCTCATACGATGAAATCTCGATCAGGCTGCCGTCGGGATCGCGGCAATAGACCGAGCGCAGCGTGCCGCGGGCGCCCTGTTTCCTGACCGGGCCTTCCTCGATTGATACGCCATGCGCCTTCAGATGCGCGACCACTTGGTCCGGCGTGCTCGCGGTGAGAAAGCACAGATCGTCGCTGCCGGCGGCTTCATGATCCGCCGCGAACCACTCGACCTTGTCGGCGCCGCGCGGCCGCACGTTGATCTTCTGGTTGCCGAACACCAGCGAGGTCCGGGGTGTCTTGCCCGGACCCGGATCGAACACCTTGATCTCCATGCCGAGGATTTTCTGGTACCACGCGGCCGAACGCGCCACGTCGCTGACATTGATCACGACATGATCGATCGCGTTTACCTTGACTGACATGAACTCATCCTTTGGTCGCGGGCGAGGTGCGTCTCGCGCCACTGGCCGCGTTGGGCTTTGTTTGTTACAACGCGAATGGATCGTCAAATCAACAACAACCAACCGCATCAACGATTTCCGGACCCTAGGGAGACACTGTATGACGTCACGTCGCGCCGCGATCGGCCTGTTTGCAATCGGGTTTTCGGCCATGGTCTGGCCGGCCGGCAGCGCGTTCGCGCTCGATTATCCCACCCGGCCGATTCGCTTCGTGGTCGGATATCCGCCGGGCGGCGCCACCGACATCCTGGCGCGACTGATCGGGCAAAAGCTGTCCGAGCGGCTCGGCCAGCAATTCGTCATCGAGAACAAGCCCGGCGCCGGCAACAACATCGGCACCGAAGCGGTGGTGAACGCGACGCCGGATGGCTACACGGTGCTGCTGGTCAATCCCGCCAACTACATCAACGCCTCGCTCTACACCAACCTGAAATTCGATTTCATTCGCGATATCGCTCCGGTCGCAGCGTTCAATCGCGTGCCGAACACCATGACGGTCGCCCCTGATGTGCCGGCCAGGACGGTCGCCGAATTCATCGCCTATGTGAAGGACAATCCCGGCAAGGTGAACATGGCGTCATCGGGCAACGGGACCTCGGTTCACCTGTCCGGGGAACTGTTCATGGCGATGTCCGGCGCCAAGATGGTCCATGTGCCGTATCGCGGCGCAGCACCTGCCATCACCGACATGCTCAGCAACCGCGTCCAGGTGATCTTCGACAACATGCCCTCGATCATCGGGCATATCGCGCCCGGCGGGCTGCGCGCGCTCGCGGTGACGACCGCCACGCGTTCGCCGCAATTGCCCGACGTGCCGACGGTTGCGGAAACCGTTCCGGGCTATGAGGCGAGCGCGCTGTTCGGCATGGGTGCGCCGAAGAAGACGCCGCCGGAGATCATCGAGAAGCTGAACAAGGAGGTCAACGCCGTGCTGGCCGATCCCGAGATCAGGAAGCGCCTGATTGAACTCGGCGGCGAACCGCTGACCGGCACACCGGAGGCTTTCGGCGCGATGATTTCGGCCGAGACCGAAAAATGGGAAAAGGTGGTCAAATTCTCCGGAGCAAAGGTGGAATAGGAACCGTTTGAACCTAGCTCACTTGGTATCGCACTAATTCTCATGCGAACTGACGCGAAGGAAGCAAAATCATGCGCAATGCGATGTTGGCCCTGTTGGCCGTGACGGCGGCGGGCGCCGCAACCCTTGGCGGTGCCGCCCCGGCGGCCGCCCGCGACTACCCCTATTGCATCCAGGGCGGGGGCTACGGCTATCCCGGCGATTGTTCCTACAGCTCGTACGGCCAGTGCCAGGCGAGCGCATCCGGGCGCCGTGTGTATTGCAACGTCAATCCGCGCTTCGCTTTCGGCGAGCAACGGCGCGGCCGGCCGTATCGCTACTACTGAAACGAAACCGACGGGTCAGGCTCGCGCTTGACTCGTTTTCGTTTGCCGCTATTCTAAACCTCATGGTTAAGTATAGCGATCAGGCCCTGACCCGCACCTTTGCCGCGCTGGCGGATCCGACCCGGCGCGCGCTGCTGGCGCGGCTCGGCAAACGCGACAGCGTCTCGGTGAGCGAACTGGCGCAGCCGTTCTCGATGTCGTTGCCGGCGATCATGAAGCATCTCGACGTGCTGTCGGATGCCGGGCTGATCACGCGCGCCAAGACCGGCCGCATTGTCGCGTGCCGGCTGACCGCGGGGCCGATGGAGCAGGCGATGGATTGGCTCAATCGCTACCAGCGCTTCTGGTCCGACAATCTCGACCGCCTAGCCGCTTTCGTGGAGGAAGACAAATGGCCGCCAAACCAGGCGCGGCCGGCGATGCCGGCCTCATCACCCGACCGAGTCTCACCCTCAAGCGCCGTCTCAACGCGCGGCCCGAAAAGGTCTACGCGGCCTGGACCGACCCGCAAAAAATAGCGCGCTGGTTCGGCCCCGCGTCGGTCAAGGCCGGCACCGAGCGGGCCAGCATCGATGCCCGCGTCGGCGGACGCTTTTGCGTCAGCTTCGACATGGCGAGCGGCGAGCACCACGAGGTCGGCGGCATCTATCGCGAAATGGTGGCGAACCGGCTTCTGGTGTTCAGCTGGGCCTGGCATACGACGCCGGAACGCGAATCGCTGGTGACGGTGTCGCTGGAGCCCGACGGCGACGGCACGCTGCTGACGCTGACTCACGAGCAATTCTTCGATGCCGCCGCCCGCGACGGCCATCAGCGCGGCTGGACCGGCGCGCTCGACAAGCTGCAGGATCTTCTCGCCTGAAACGCCTCTAGACACAGGAGCAGGCCATGCAACCGCACCAGATCGTTTCGCGCCAGGAATGGATCGCCGCGCGCAAGGCTCATCTCGACCATGAGAAGGAATTCACCAGAGCCCGCGACCGGCTCAGCGAGGAGCGGCGGGCGCTGCCCTGGGTCAAGGTCGACAAGGCCTATGTGTTCGACGGGCCCGCGGGCAAGGCGACGCTGGCCGACCTGTTCGAGGGCCGCAGCCAGCTGGTGGTGCAGCATTTCATGTTCGCACCGGACTGGAATGAAGGCTGCAAGAGCTGTTCGTTCTGGGCCGACGGCTTCGAGCGTATGATCCCGCATCTCGCCGCGCGCGACACCACGCTGGTGGCGGTCTCGCGCGCGCCGCTGTCGAAGCTCGACGCGTTCAAGGCGCGGATGGGCTGGACGTTCGGCTGGTACTCTTCCGCCGGCAACGACTTCAACCACGACTACGCGGTGACGTTCACGCCCGACGAGATCAAGTCGGGCGCCAAGGTCTATAATTTCGGCACCAGCGGCTTCGGCGTCGAGGAAGCGCCTGGAATCAGCGTGTTCTACCGCGACGAGGCGGGCAATATCTTTCACACCTATTCGTGCTTCGCCCGCGGTCTCGACATGATGAACGCCGCCTATCACTATCTCGACCTGACCCCGCTCGGTCGCCACGAAGACGGCTTGCCCTATCCGATGGACTGGCTGCGCCTGCGCGACCAGTATGCGCCCGCTTCGGGCAAGAACGCGTGCTGCGGGAGCTGACTGCGCAACGGCTTACGTCGCGGCGATCCCGCTCCGCTCGCCGGCGATGGCGCGATCGATGGCGTCGATCACGGTCTGGGTCTCGATGAATTTGAGCCGCGCCCGTTCGGCCTTGTCGCGGTCGAACGGCGCCGCCAGCGTCTTGGCGAAGGCGTCGCGGTCGTCGGCCATGCGCTCGCGCGCCTTTTTCAGCGTTTCTAGTCGTTCGCTCATGTCGGTTTCGCTTTCTCGCCTGCGGCGCCGGCGGGGTTGCAGGCCTCGTCCGGCGCGCGCTAGCATGGGTACCCGCCGGGTAGCTGCAACGACGCCGAATCGCATCGGCGGTCGGTATCGCAGCAGTCTAGCATGGAAAGCGCATCGAGATGTTGACCATCACCGCCGTCATTCGTGCCAAAAAGGGTCAGGAGGAGACCATGCGCCGCGCCTTGCTCGCGGTCGCCGACAATGTGCGGCTCAACGAGCCGAACACCATTGGCTTTTTTGTCTCACAGGATCCGGAGGATCCCTGCGTCTTCACTACCTATGAGCGGTTCGCCGACCAGGCCGCCATGGACGCCCACAATAATTCGGAAACCGTAGCCCGCTTCTTCGGGATCGCAAAACCCATTCTCGACGGCGACGTCGTGCTGGTAACGGCAAGCGAGATTTCGGCGAAGGGGTGAGGCGGGGCCAAAGGGAAAACGGTGAGGGCTGCATCAAGCCGGTGTGTCGTTCTGCTTGGCCGTGCAGCCAGAGCGCTGGCGACTACTTCGGCCAATCACAAAGTTTGTAGCAGCGCGGAATCAGATCAAGTTCGGTGTCGCTACGTCCAATGGTCGAGATGTCGGTTTGATATGTACGAGCGACTGCAGAGGTGTTGACAACGCAGGGGGACTATTTCAGGTTGAAACGACGACATCCGCGGCTTTCTTACAACAATACCCATCAGAAGACTGCCTACACTTCATCACCGCCGATAGATGCCATGGATACGATATGAGTGAGGTCACTCTGGCCAACGCGGTTAAGGACTGGCTCACCAGTGTTGGTATCGTCCTAGGGGGCGGATGGGCCATTTGGCGCTTCGGATATTCGGAGTGGTTACGTCGTCGCTCTGAAATATCCAGTCTCGAAGGCAGCTCCAATGCTCCAGAGATTGTCCGGCTGGATGACACCCGCGTAGCGGTTTGCCTTCGATGGAGTTGGCGTAACGCGGGGCTTCGGCCGGTCTACATCGACTACGACGAGGCAGTAGTGGAGATTTATGAGATCGATGGTGAGACAGGGAGCTTCGTCGATCCGCGCAGAGACGCCGAGGAAAAAAGGGAGGCCTACAGTCTGCATCATCCGCTCAAGGATATTGGCCTCTACATGCTAGAGGCTAGTACTACCTCCACACTTCAAACCATACCAATCCTGCCCGTTGGAAAGGCATTTGTCGCGCGCCTCCAGCTCGCGGCAGATTTCAAGAGGCATCCGACCGGAGGAGATTGGCAGTACTACTGGGAGCGCTGGCAGGTATTCCGAACAGACATTCCCAATTCGAAGTCGGAGTATTCAGAGTAAGGCTGAAGGCGGCGTGCGAATGGCAGCGGTGCGACCGTGGGGACCCCGGAATGGGACGGAGTACATTCGAATAAAAAAATCGGCCCCTGGCGTTCGACCGCTTACCCAGTGCTTACCCGAGGTAAATCAGACGATTGAGAGAATCGCAAAAGTGCCTGAAATAACTGGCGCACCCGACACGATTCGAACGTGTGACCTTTGCCTTCGGAGGGCAACGCTCTATCCAGCTGAGCTACGGGTGCGTTACCGGTTGATCTAGCCGATTGCCCTGCTTTCGGCAATGTCCCCGGATAAATGGACTTCCGGCCGGCCCCCCCGGGAATTGACGAGGAATCCCGGGACTTCCAATACCAATATCGGGATAACCACCCCAAGCCCCCCGGATCATGACCTCCAACATCGAACCCTTGGCCCGCGAGATGGCCGCGCGCATCTGCCGCCGCAGCGCCATGCCGGAGGCCGATATCCCTGGCTGGGTCGAGTTGCACTGGCCGTGCGCCGCCGCGATGCTGGAGGCGGGTGTCATGGATGAGGGCGGCGAATGGGTCGAAGATACGGACCTCCGCCTGGGGATGGAGGCCTATCGCGAGCGGCTGTCGCGGGCGAAATGAGGCCCCACGGCGATATCGGCTGATTTCCTTCGAAAATTCCGCGGGATGATCTATCCGGGGCCTCCGGGTGATTGTTCCGCCGGGCGCAGCCTGTAAACTGGCTCCTTAAGGAAAACCGTGCGGCGAAGCCGCCATCAAGGAGAGAAGTTCATGCGTCCGCTGGAATTCGGCTGGTATCTGCCCACGCACGGTGACACCACGGCCTATGGCGTGCCCGAGGCCCAGGTGCCGGGATCGCCCGAATTATGCGACCGCGTGGTGCAGGCCGCGGAGAAGGCGGGTTTCGAGTATCTCTTGATCCCGGTGGGCTCGGTGTGCTGGGAGGCCTGGATCACGGGCGCCTTCATGGCGGCGCGTTCGTCGAAGATCAAGCCGCTGATCGCGGCCCGGCCCGGCTACATCAATCCGGTATTGCTGGCGAAGATGATCTCGACCTTCGACCAGATGTCGGGCGGGCGCATCTGCATCAATCTGATCGCGGGGCAGAACGAAAGCGAAGTCGTGGCCGAGGGCGTGCGTCACGCCAAGGAAGAGCGTTATGCGCTGATGGAGGAGGAGGTCTCGATCCTCAAGGAGTTATGGACCGCGCGCGGTCCGGTGCATTTCGAGGGCAAGTTTCACACGATCTCCGGCGCGCATATCCGGCCGCGGCCGCTGCAGCAGCCGTTTCCGAAATTCTATCTCGGCGGCGGCTCGCGGCATGCCTGGGAAATGTCGGCGAAGCATTCCGACGTGCATCTGTTCTGGGGCGATCTGCCGGAGCGGATCGCCGCGAACATCGCCGAGATCAGGGAAATGGCGAAAGCCCATGGCCGCGAAAACGCCATCGGCTTCGGCATGCGGTTGCAGGTGATCTGCCGCGAGGATGAGCGCGACGCCTGGGAGGCTGCCGACATCCTGGTGCGCGACGCGAGCGAGCGGCAGAAGCAGGAGATGAAGACGCTCTACAACAAGTCCGAGGCCAACCGGCGCGTGCAGGAGCTCGCGCGCGAGCACGGCGACCTGCTGCTGCCGCATCTGTGGACCGGCATCACCAAGGTGCGGCCGGGCGCCGGCATCGCCGTGGTCGGCAACCCCGCGCAATGCGCCGCCACGCTGCAGCAATTCATCGACGCCGGCTGCCATTCGTTCTGCCTGTCCGGCTATCTGCACGACGAGGAGGCTGAACGCTTCGGCCGGCTGGTGCGACCGATTCTGGCGGAGAACAATCGCGGGCGGCTCGCGGCGTGAGAATCAGGCCACCGCCGCCGTCATCTCTTCGCGCGGGCCGAACAGGCGCCGCACCTCGGCACCCGGTTTGGCGGCGCTGAACAGATAGCCCTGCATCTCGGTGCAGCCGAGCGCGCGCAGCATTTCCCTCTGCTCCGCGGTCTCGACGCCTTCCGCCGTCGTCGTCATGTTGCCGGCGGCGGCGATGTTCACCACCGCCTGGACGATGACCGAGGCGCCCCCGATTTCCGTGATGTCACTGACGAAGCAGCGGTCGATCTTGATCTTGTCGAACGGGAAGCGCTTCAGATAGCTCAGTGAGGAATAGCCGGTGCCGAAATCGTCCAGCGCGATGCGGATGCCGATGGCGCGGAGCTGGTGCAGGATGGCGAGCGCGGTCTCGTCGTCGCGGATCAGCACCGCCTCGGTGATTTCCAGTTCCAGCCGGTTGGCGGCGAGGCCCGAGGCCGCGAGCGCGCCGGCGATCTTCAGCGCCAGCGTCGGGCATTTCAGTTGAACCGGCGAGACGTTGACCGAGATTCGGATCTGATCCGGCCAGGTCGCGGCCTCGGCGCAGGCGGTCCGAAGCACCCATTCGCCGAGTTCGACGATCAGGCCGGTGTCCTCCGCGACGGGTATGAAATCGGCCGGCGAGATCATGCCGCGCTCGGGATGGCGCCAGCGCAACAGCGCCTCGCAGCCGGTGACTTCGCCGCTCTTGAGATCGACCAGCGGCTGGTAGTGGATCTCGAAGCCGCCGTCCACCAGTGCCTGGCGCAGATCCCGTTCCAGCGTGAGCCGCGCCTTGGCGCGGGCATCCATCGAGGGCTCGAAGAAGCGGTAGGTTCGGCGGCCGTCGGCCTTGGCGCCGTACATCGCCAGATCGGCATTCTTGATCAGCTGATCGATATCGGTGCCGTCCTGCGGCGCCATGGCAATGCCGATGCTGGCGTCGGTCGTGAGGTGGTGGCCGAGGCATTCATAGGGTTGCCGGATCGCCTCGTGAAGGCGCATCACGAATTCGACGACATCGCGGGTGTCCGCGACGTCGGTCTGGATCACCGCGAATTCGTCGCCGCCCAGCCGGGCGACGTGATCGGTATCGCGGATGCAGCTCCTGATCCGCGCGGCCACGGCCTTCAGCAATTCGTCGCCGACATGGTGCCCGAGCAAATCGTTGATGCCCTTGAATTCGTCGACGTCGATATAGAGCAGCGCGAATTGCCCGCCGCGGCCGGTTCGCTGCAGCTCGCGTTCGATGCGTTCGCGGAACAGCACCCGGTTCGGCAGGTCGGTCAGCGCATCGTAATGCGCGAGATGGGCGATCTTCTCGTCGGCGAGGCGGCGGTCAGTGACGTCGTCGACGACATTCACGATATAGCGCATTTCGCCGGACTGATCCGGAATTCCGATGCGCCGCGACGTGATGAAGCGTTCCCCGAGCGCCTGGGTTTGCCACGGGCCGATGTCCAGGAACAGTCCATTGGGAGATTGCAGGGCCTCTGCATCGTCCCTGGCGATGATATCGGCCGCTTCCTTCGAGAACAGGTCCACGGCCGTCTTGCCGACGATGTCGTCGTGCGACAGGCCGAATTGAGTCTCGGCCACCCGGTTGGCCAGCACATAGCGGCGGTCGCGCATATCCTTCACGGTGATCTGCGTCGGGATATGGTCGATGATCTGGCGCAGGAATGCGGAACTGCGGTCGCGTTCCTGTTCGAGGCGCCGGCGCGCCGTGATGTCCTCGATCGTCGCCACCCATCCGCCCTGCGCCAGCGGCTTGTTGACGATCTGGAACGAGCGTCCGTCCGCGCCTTGCATGACACTGTGGGTGATTTTCCCGGCGGCGACATTGCGCAGAATATTCGAACAGAATTCCTCGACGTCGCCGTCGAACGATCCGGTGTCCTTGCGATGCTGGATCAGGTCTAAGAAGCGACACCCCGGCTTCACCACCTCGGTCGACAGATTGTACATGTCGAGGTAGCGCTGGTTGGTGGTGACGATCCGCGCGGAGGCGTCATAGAGCACGAGGCCCTGCGTCATGTTGTTCAGCGCGGTGTCGAGCCGGTGTTTCTCCGATTCCAGCCGCAGCTGCGCTTCGCGGTTCTGCCGGGTCATCTGCCGGACGATCACGAACAGAATGAAAGCCACCGCAAGCGCGGACAGCGTCGCGGTTACGACCATGAACCGCGTCTGCGCCCTCCAGTCCGCCAGCGCCGCCGAAACCGTCGTGGTCGCGACCACCACGATCGGGAAATGGTTCAGCTCGGCCGCCGACCCAAGCCGGTCCTGATGGTCCACGGGACTTCGCACGCGCTGGGTCTGCTGACCGCCCTCGGTCAGCACCTTCGTGAGCAGCGGAGCCCCCTTGAATTTCTGGCCGATCATCGGATCGACGTGCGGATGGCGCGCCAGCAGCGTTCCATCGCGATGGAACATGGAGATGGCGGCGTCCTTTCCGAGCGTTACCGACGAAAAGAAATCCTCGAACCTCGCCGGGGCGATGGCTCGCGAGATGACGCCGAGGAATTCGCCATTGGGCCCGAGGACCCTGCGGGCAATGACCGTTTTCACGGTTCCGGAAAAGCGGCTGCGAACCAGTTCGATCTGCTGCTGCTCGGGGTCCGATTTCAGAGCCTTGAAATAGGCTCGATCGGCGATATTGACGGCCGGAACGGCGGAGACCACCGATGAATTGATCAAGGTGCCATCTGAATCATAAACGTTGATGCCGGCGATTTCCGAGGGCGCGCTGACCTTGGCCTTCATCAACAGGTGCATTTCCGGAGCGGACATATAGCGCTGGAAAGCCTCGGGAGATGCTACGCCCGCCGCATGTATTTGCGCGATGAGGTCGTTCAGAGGGACTTCGAGATCACCAAGCTGCTGATCGAAATGGCGGCTGAGCAGCAGCACGGTATTCTCGAGTTCGCGCTCGCCATTGCTGAGGGCGCGCTCGCGGAATTGGCCGATGATCAGCCCGGTGCCGATCGTGATCGCCGCGACCAGCAGTATGCCGGAGAGGATGAGCCAAAGCACCGGACCCCGCCGAAACGACGCGGGCACGTGATACGGCGCGGCCGCCGTCGTCCCATGTATTCCGGCTGCGCCCGATATGCTGGAATCCGATTGCATTCCCTGCTCCCGGGAACATGCATACAATGCACAAATGGCATAACCCGTTAGCAAATCCGGTTACCCAAGGCTTAACGGGCTCGGATAACCAGCAAAACATGCACTTTTTTGCATTGCGGGATAACCTCGGATGATCGTCGCGGCGTGGCGTTCGACCGCGGATGCCGGCGTGATAGCGTGGGTATTCGATCTCGCGAAAGCAGGGCCTGGGAGGCAAGGGTAATGGCAAGCAATTCCGGTGCTCCGGAATCCCACGTCGCGGGCAAGGTCTGGCCCGTGCTGGCTTCGCTGCAATCATACCGACTTCAGTTCCTCACCCACGATCTGTTCGCGGGATTGACGCTCGCCGCGATCGCGATCCCTGAGCAGATGGCGACCGCCCGGCTCGGCGGGTTTGCCCCGCAGATCGGCTTCTTCGCCTTTCTCGCGGGCTCGCTGGCATTCGCTTTTTTCGGGAGCAATCGCTTCCTGTCGTGCGGCGCGGATTCGACCATCACGCCGATCTTTGCCGGAGGCCTGGCGGCACTGGCGGCCTCGGGCGACCCGCAATATCTGCTGCTCGCGGCGTCGCTGGCGCTGATGGTCGGATTCCTGCTTTTGTTCGCCGGCATCTTTCGCCTCGGCTGGATCGCGGACCTGCTCTCGATACCGGTGACGACGGGCTTTCTCGCCGGCATATCCGCGCACATCCTGATTTCCCAACTACCCGGCATTCTCGGGGTTGCCGCGCCCGACGGCGCCATGCTGCAGCGAATTGCGATTCTTGCCGCACATCTCAACGAGGCCAATCCGTTTACGCTCGTGATCGGATTGGGCGTGCTGGCGATCATCGCCCTTTCGGAGCGGATCGACGCGCGCATTCCCGGCGCCTTGATCGGGCTTGCGCTGGCAAGCTCGGGCGTGGCCCTGCTCGGACTCGAGAGCCGCGGCGTCAGCGTTGTCGGCGCGGTCCCCGCCGCACTGCCGGTGCTGGCGCTGCCGGATATCTCGGCTGGCCGGTTGCCGGGCCTGGTATCGCTCAGTCTCATCATCGCGATCGTGGTGATGGTGCAGACGGCGGCGACCACGCGATCCTTTCCCTCGCGTCCCGATGAGCCGCCGGACGTCGACCGCGACTTCGTCGGCGTCGGTGTCGGCAGTATCCTGTCCGGATTGATCGGCGCCTTTCCGGTCAACGCCAGCCCGCCGCGCACCGCGGTGGTTTCCGAGACCGGCGGCCGCTCCCAGCTGGCCGGCCTCGCCGGCGCGGCGATCGTGATCGCGCTGCTGGTCTTCGGCGCCTCGCTGCTCGGTCGAATTCCAAACGCGGCGCTGGGCGGCGTCTTGCTGTTCGTCGCCCTGCGCATCGTTCGCGTCCATCAGATCGTCGCGATATACCGGCAATCGCTCGGCGAATTTCTGCTGATCGCCGTGACGGCGGCGGCGATCATCGTGCTTCCGATCGAGCAGGGGGTTGGGCTCGGAATCGCGCTCTCGCTCCTGCACGGCATCTGGAGCACGACGCAGGCCCGGCTGGTGGTGTTCGAGCGCGTACCGGGAACTTCGATCTGGTGGCCGTCGAGCCCGAACCTGCCCGGCGAGAGGGAGCCCGGAATCATCGTCGCGGGATTTCAGGCGCCATTGTCTTTTCTCAACGCCTACCATTTCCGGCGTGACACGCTGGATGCACTGCAATCCCAGGTCCAGCCGGCGCGCCTGCTGGTGCTGGAGGCGACCGGCATCGTCGAGATCGACTTCACGGCGGCGCAGATCTTGCGCGACCTCATTCGCCGGTGTCATGCCGACGGGATCGATTTCGCCATCGCGCGGCTGGAATCGATCCGGGCACAGGCGGCGATGGCGCGGTTCGGCATCAACGACCTGCTCGGTCCGGATCATTCCTTCCGCAGCGTCGAGGAGGCCATTCAGGCGCTCGGCAGGAAAGCCCGGCCGGGAAGCGCTCAAGGAGGCTCCCAAGGAAGCTCCCAAGGAAGCCCCAAAGGCTGAGGCCGGCCTGAACCGAAGGGCCGAATGAGCGGTTCCGGCCCGGATTCCGGCGGACAAAAATGGCCGTTTGATCGACGTCAAAGCGGCGACACCGGGGCCGGGCATCATTGCTTCATGGCGTTTTACAGATTTCACGTCTGCGACCCCGTCAACCGGATTGATGGTCATGGCCATGACGGGGCAGCATTGGAAGACGATATCGACGCGATGCTGTTCGCGGCCGGCATCGTTCAGAGGCTGATCCAGCAGCATCCTTCGATCCCGAGAGCCTGGGCGATCAGAGTCCATCAGGACGCGCGGCTGGTCGGCGTTCTTTCCTTCGAGACCGGCTTGCAGGTCCTGCTGCGGCCGCACTGGGTGTGCGACCAGCCCGCCGAAGCCCATGAAAGCTGGCGTTGAGGTTCGCCGCGGTTACGAGCGAAGCCTGCTCTACACTCGATGCGGGACGGATCCGGGTTGGCGTGAAGAGAACGCGTCAAACATAGATTAGATCGGAACGATTTCCTTGCCGATCGGCCAGAGCGCGAGGCCGGCGAGTTTGAGATGCGCCCAGGCAAAGGGGATGCCGATGATGGTCGCCGCAAGTACCAAAGCGGTGACCAAATGCGCGAGGGCCAGCCACCAGCCTGCCAGCACCAGCCAGATCAGATTGCCGATCATCCCGAGCAGCCCGGTGCCGATATCCGGGCGGGCGGTCAGGCTGTCGCGGCGCACCGCCTTCTGGCCGAACGGCAGCAGCGTATAGGCCGCTATTGTGAACGCGGCCTTCGCCCAAGGCAGGCCGATGATGGTGATGGCCATGATGATGCCGGCGATCACCCAGCCCAACGCCATGTAAAGGCCGCCGAACACAATCCATAGAACATTCAGCAGGATCGAAACGGGGGGCATGCGATCTTTTCTCTGAAGCTGGCGCGACGCGCCTCGGCGCGGAACGATCTTCCCGATCCTATCGCGTTTTCGGGTGCAGCGGATACCGGTTCCCGTCGAAAAAAGCGTCGAAAAAATATCGACGAGCCGAGCGATCAAGCCGAATTGCGTTTACTCTGCCATCAGGACTTCGCCCTCGATTTCTACCGGCATCCCGAATGGCAGTTCGGCCATTCCCACCGCGCTGCGGGCATGGGCGCCGGCCCCCGGCCCCCAGAGTTCGAGGATGAGATCGGAGCAGCCGTTGATGATGGCGGGTTGCTGGACAAAGCCCGGCGCGGAATTGACCATGCCGAAAATCCGCACCCAATGCGTCACCCGGTCGAGATCGCCGAGCGCACGCTGGAGATAGCCGAGCATCGACAGCGCCGTGAGTTTTGCCGCCGCATAGCCCTGCTCCGGCGTCAGATCGCGGCCGACCTTGCCGAGCGGTTTTGCCAGCGGCCCCTCCGGACACTGCGGTCCATGCCCGGCCAGGATCGCGCGGTTGCCGACGACACGCACATTGACGAAAGGCAGCACGATTCCGGGCGGCGGTTCGAAGGGCGGCGGCAGCACCAGGCCGAGCGCGGCAAGACGGGATTCGATCTTGGCCATGGAAAACTCATCGGCGTGAGAAGGGCAAAAATTCAGCCGGCGCGCTGCCGGCGCGGCCCGCATTCGTCGCAAAGTACAGCTCACACTGGACGTCAGCAACAGACGATCAGGCCTTGGGGATGCGGCATTGCATGGTGCAATGAATTCCGGTTTTCAAAAAGGCGATATCGGTCTTGCCGTCGAACGGCCTGAGCGCCGATTTCAGGAGCTTGGTGCCGAACCCCGCCTGTCCGATCGTTTCGATCGAAGGACCTTCGGTCTCGTCCCAGCTGATATTGAGCCGGTCGTCCGACACCGACCAGGACACCTGCAACAGTCCGCGCGGGGCAGAAAACGCCCCGTATTTTCCGGCATTGGTGGCGAGCTCGTGAAATATCAATGCGAGGCTCACCGCCAGTTTGTCGGGCAGAAACAAGGGATCGCCGTTCAGGGTAAACCGGACATGACCATAGGGTCCGAGTTCCGAGAGCAGCAGATCCTTGATGTCGCAGCCGCTGCCGTCGACCCGGGCGATCAGATCGTCGGTCGCCGACAGCGACCGTATCCGCTGATCGATGCTGGCCCAGACCTTCGGCTGGTCGTGCAGCACCTGGTGCAGGACCGCGTGAATGGTCGACGATTTATTCTTCAGCCGGTGCTGAAGCTCGTCGACCACGAGCTTCCGATACGCCTCTTCCCGGATCAGTCGCTTCGCGATCTGGCGCTGCTGCGCGGCGATCGACCGGTAATGCTCGACGCCCCAGATCGTGAGGCCGCACACCGTCAGGTAGATCGCCAGAAGTCCCAGCCTTGCGGGCTCCGACGGCATGCCGCCGAAATTGACGGAGATGCCGAGCGCGCCCCCGGCCAGCGCCGTCAGGATCCCGACCCGCAGCCCGCCGAACGCGGTGGCGAAGAATACGGCGGGAAAATAGGGGGTGAAGAAGACGTCCGGCCGCATCAGCGAAAGAGCCCATCGCGCCGCGGTCGCCAATGCAAGGCAAC
Organism: uncultured Alphaproteobacteria bacterium; assembly: GCA_963831585.1. Classification (GTDB taxonomy): domain Bacteria; phylum Pseudomonadota; class Alphaproteobacteria; order Rhizobiales; family Xanthobacteraceae; genus Bradyrhizobium. The sequence continues at coordinate 77,803 of CAWHRA010000022.1, forward strand.
AGGCGGCAAATCCGATGCTGAAAACGGGCGAAGGCCGGGATGTTCCATGCCAGCCCTGCCGGAACTCGTCGATCAATTTCACCATGGGCTACATTACATCAGCCGATCGTCAAATCCAAAAAAATGGGACGGCCCGGTTGCGGCACTCGCGGTCTTGCCGACAATGCAAATTCCGGGCTTTTTGAATTCATTTGTCGGAAAAGCAAGCTCGACTTGCCTTGTTCCGAAAGGCCGGAGATATTTTCATTCCAGGCATCAGCAGAGGAGAACGACATGGCACGGTTAAGCGGCAAGGTCGCGGTCATCACCGGTGCGACCAGCGGTATCGGTCTGGGCACGGCGGAAATCTTCGTTGCGGAGGGTGCGAAAGTCGTGATCGCCGGACGTCGCGTGCCGGAGGGCGAGGCGCTGGCCAAAAAGCTCGGCGCCGCCTGCATCTTCCGCCGGACCGACGTCACGGTCGAGGACGAGATGCGCGCACTGATCGGCGAGGCGGTCGAAAAATTCGGCCGTATCGATTGTCTGTTCAACAACGCCGGCGGGCCGGCGCAGACTGGCGGCATCGAAGGCCTCGATGTTGCCCGCTTCGACGCGGCGATGGCCACCCTGGTGCGCAGCGTAATGCTGGGCATGAAGCATGCCGCGCCTTACATGAAGAAGCAGGGAAGCGGCAGCATCATCAACAATGGCAGCATCGCCGGCCGGCTCGCCGGCTTTTCGTCATCGGTGGTGTATGGCGCGGCCAAGGCCGCCGTCATCCATCTCACCAAATGCGTGGCCATGGAGCTCGGCGAAGCCGGCATCCGCGTCAACTCCATTTCGCCCGGTGCGATCGCCACCGGCATCTTCGGCAAGGCGCTGGGACTTTCGGTCGAGGCGGCGGAGAAGACCCCTGACGTGATGCGCGAGGTCTACAAGACCGCGCAGCCGATTCCGCGCGCCGGGCTGCCCGAGGATATCGCCCACGCCGCGGTGTTCCTCGCCAGCGACGAATCCAGCTTCATCAACGGGCACGACCTGGTGGTGGACGGCGCCATTACCGGCGGCCGCAACTGGACCCAGCAGCAGCAGGGATACGTCGCGCTGCGCAAGGCGTTCGATCAGAGCGCGGGATAATCAAGGGAGGCATCGATGTCCGAACGGTTTGGTACGGCCTCGCTTGGCCGGATTGAGGCCCGGCCACTCTATGCGGCCGCCATCGGCGGACTGGCATGTGCATTGCTGGTCGGGAAGATGCTCCCGGTCGCCATGGATACGCTTTCGACAATCGCCGCGCCGTTGTGCGCGGTAAGCGATCCCGCGGGCTCCGCGCTCGATACCGTCGAGCCGATCGGCTCCTATGCGTTGCCCAACGTGCCGGGCAAGCGTGTGACGATCGTGCGGGTGCTTTATGGCCCCGGCGGATTTACCCGCGCGCATCGCCATGCGGGCTCCGTCACCGCCTATATCACCAAGGGCGAAATCCGCTCGCAGCTCGCCGGCGGTCCCGTCGAGACCTTCCAGGTCGGCCAGTCATTCTTCGAGCCGCCCGGCGCGACCCATCTGGTGTCGGCCAATGCGAGCAACACCGAGCCCGCGGAACTGATCGCGGTGTTCGTGGCCGACGAAGGCGCGCAACTTACCACCTTCATCGAATAGCGATCTTCCCGGTGTTCGCGAACGCGGCCGGCGAGGTTCGTGTATAGACGGGGCGGCGGCATTGCGGAGAGCGGGCGGCATGGACGCGAGGCTTGAGAGAAAACTCCGGCGGCTGGCTGGCGTCATTGTCTTTGGCGCCATCGCCGGAATCCTGTTCAGTGTCGCGCAGGGGCGCGGCACGGTTTCCTCCGTGATTGCGGGAATCGCGTACGGGGTGTTGATCAGCGTTTCGGTCGGCGGCATCGAGCTGTTCGTGCTCGAGGGCCCGATGCGGAATTGGCTCGGCGGCCTTTCGTTTGCAGCCAGTCTGATGGTGCGAAGCGCGATCTACGCAACGGTCATTCTCATCATCCAGGGGCTGGAGCTGGGCGAGCGGATCGCCGGACTTCGCCCCGAAATGAACGGTCGGCTTTTCTGGTCCAGTTTTGTCTATTCCGCCATCCTATCGGTGGCAATGAACCTGGGCCTCGCTATCTCCAACATCATCGGACCGCGCGCGCTCCTCAACTTCGTCACCGGGCGCTATCATTCCCCGGTGGAGGAAGACCGCTTCGTGCTGTTCGTCGATATCGCGGGATCGACGGGGCTCGCCGAGCGGCTCGGCGGCGTCGGCATTCACCGCTTTCTCGACCGCACCTTTCGGCTTCTTACGGTTGCCGTCGAGGATTATCGCGGCGAGGTGCTCAGTTACGTCGGCGACGAGGTGATCGTGACCTGGCCGCGGCGCGGCGGTGCGATCGATTGCCGTCCGCTGCACTGCTTCATGGCGATGCGCGACGAGCTGGCGCGGGCCTCGAGCGAATTCGAGCGCGAGTTCGGAGCGGTGCCGCGGATTCGCGGCAGTCTGCATTTCGGCCCGGTGATCATCGGCGAGATCGGCGACGTCAAGCGCGCCATCGTTTTCAACGGCGACGTCATGAATACCGCGGCACGGCTCGAGGAACTCAGCCGGACCGTGGATGGCGGCTTTCTCGCGTCGCGCACGGCGATGGAGCATTTCGGCTCCACGCCGCCGTTTGCGGTTCGCGATCTCGGCCGGCTGCCGATTCGCGGCCGCGCCGATGGCATCGACGTCGTCGGCATCGATGCGCCTGCGGCGGCTTGATCCCGACCCGCATGCGGTCTCGTCCGCTCAGCCGGCCGGCTTCAGGACCACGCGCAATCCGTCGCTCGGCTTCGGGATCGGCCACATCTGCCAGGCCGGCGTGTAGCCCGGCTCCAGCGATACCTCGAGATTTTGCAGGAAATGCCGCGCGAAGCATTTCGCCTGCATGTAGGCGAAATGCAGCCCGAGGCACATATGCGCGCCGCCGCCGAACGGCACCCAGGCGAAGCGGTGGCGGTTGCGCTGCGCCTCGTCGGTGAAGCGCATCGGATCGAATTTGTCAGGATCGGGCCAGATGTCCGGCATGTGATGGGTGAACACCGGATTGACGCCGACCATGGTGCCGGCCGGGATCGCGTAGCCCATGAAGCTGAAATCGCGGATGGCGCGGCGCGGAATCGAGGGCACCGGCGGCTTCAGCCGCATCGCCTCCTTGAAGGCCATGTCGGTCAGCTGCATGGCCTCGAGATTGTCGAACGTCGTCGGCTGATCGGTCGCGAGGCCGAGCCCGTTCACTTCGTCGCGCAGCTTGCCTTGCCACTGCGGATGGGCGGCCAGCATCGCCACGAACGAGGTCAGTGACGAGGTCAGCGTGTCGTGCGCGGCCATCATCAGGAAGCTCATGTGGTCGACGATGTCCTGCGTCGACAGCAGCGCGCCGTCTTCATGGGTCGCCTGGCACAGCTGCGAGAACAGGTCTTCGCCGTCGCCCTTGGCGCGGCGGATCGGAATCTGTTCCGAGAAGTAGGCCACGATGCGCTCGCGGCCGCGGACGCCGCGCGCCATCTTGGTGCCGGGCAGCGGCTTGCGGATCACCGAGATCGAGGCCGCCACCATGTCGACGAAGGCGCGCGTGATCTCGTCGACCTCGGGCCCGATATCGGCGCCGAGGAACGAGGTCGCGGCGAGGTCGAGGGTGAGCTGCTTCATGGCCGGATAGAACAGCATCGGGCCCGGCTGCGCCTTCCACTGCCTGACCCGCGCCGCGATGCCGGTATCGAGCGCGGCGAGGTAGGATTTCATCGGCCCGGATTTGAAGGCCACCGACAGAGCCCGCCGGTGCAGCCGGTGCTCCTCGAAATCGAGCAGCATCAATCCGCGCGGGAACAGCAGGCCGAGAATCCGGCCCCAGCCATGGGTCGATGAGAACAGCTTGCCCTGGTCGAACAGGACGAGCTCATTGGCCTCGGGCCCCAGCATCACCAGGCTGGTCTCGCCAAAGATGTGGCTGCGGTAGATCAGGCCGTATTTGGCGGCCTGCCGTTCGATTTGTCCCTTGGGGTCGGCGAGCACCTCCAGCGTCTTGCCGATAATCGGCCAGCCTTCATCGCCGGGGATATGCGTCAGCGAATTTCGTTTGGGCGGGGTGAAGGAAATCGCGGGAGAGGCCACACTCTGCATCGACATGGCATGTACTCCGATCGGTCCCAATCGCACGGAACCGCGACAGACGTGACGGTCACGGCGTCGGTGTCATCGGCAGACTAAGCCGGCAAAATAACGGCTTTGCGCCTTCGGTGCAAAGGCCCTGCACTTTGCTTCCGCTCGATTCCTTCGGTGAATTCCTGCGACCAATTGCCTGGGGCGCGGCGATGACCTCGCCTACCCCTTGTTCTTCCGCTTGGCGGCTTCCTTCTGCAGGTCCGGCGCGTTGATGGTGGGGATCGCAACCCGGCCCGGGCCGGTGAGCGGAAGTGCGGCAGCGGCCTTGTCGTTTTCCATGATCTTCGCCATCACCGCTTGTCCGGCACGTTCGAACACCTCGCGGTTCTCGATCACGAATTTCTGCGACTTGCGCAACCCGTCGATATAGCCGTTGATCTCCGGCACCACGTAGCGCGCCACCATGTCCCAGCTGCGGCGGGTATTTTCGGGATTGGCCCAGTCGTGCACGAAGCCGATGATGGTGCCGACGCCGCCGGAAACCTCCATCAGGTTCTTGATGGTTTTGACCAGATCGTCCGGGGTGCCGATGGTGGAGGCGGCGCCTTCGCCGCCGGCGGTCTTCTCCACGGCGTCCTCGGGGGAAGTGAAGGGCTGCAATCCCGGCCGCTGCAGGGTGCGCACATTATATTCGTTGTGCCAGCGCATCAGGCCGGCCCCGGCCTCGCGCCGCGCCTGTTCGCGGCTCTCGGCGATGTGCCAGGACAGCAGCACCCGCCAGTCCGCGCGGTTCACGGTGGTGCCGTGCTTCTTCGCCGCGTCCTCGGCAAAGCCCCATTGCGTCGGCAGCGCCATCAGGCCCTGCGTCGACATCGAACCGAGCGAAATGATGCCGATGCCGTATTTGCCGGCCAGCGTCATGCCCGACGGCGAGATCTGCGAAGCCACCACGAACGGCATCTCTTCCTGCAAAGGCAGGATCTGCAGCGCGGCGTCGTTCATGGCGAACCAGTCGCTTTTGGCGGTGACGCGTTCGCCCCGAAACAGCCGGCGGATGATCGCGATCGCCTCGTCCTGTCGGTCGCGCTGCGTCATCGGATCGATGCCGAGCGTGTGCGCGTCGGACGCCAGCGCCCCCGGTCCGGAGCCGAAGATGGCGCGGCCTCCCGTCATGTGGTCGAGCTGCACCATGCGCTGGGCGACGTTGAAGGGATGGTGATAGGGCAGCGACACCACGCCGGTGCCGAGTTTTACGCGCTTGGTGCGTTCGCCGGCCGCGGCCAGGAACATTTCCGGCGAGGCGATCGTTTCCCAGCCCGAGGAATGATGCTCACCGCACCAGAATTCGTCGTAGCCGAGCGCATCGAGCTGCTCGACCAGATCGAGATCCCTGCGGAATTGCAGCATCGGATGCTCGCCGATCGGATGATGCGGGGCGAGGAAGGCTCCGAATTTCAGGCGCGCCATGGGTGTTCTCTCCGAGACTTCTGTTGTTGTTCGTCTTGCCCGCGAGGCTACGTGCTGGAATGCGCCAAGGCAATCGCGAAGCGGCGTCGCGGGCTAGCCGGCATGGTGCCATGCGCGCAGGCGATGGATCGCCCGGGGCGTCAGGCTATAGGCGGCCACCGTTGTCTCCGAAAACCGGGAGGCTGCCGCAGGATCGCGCAACAGCCGCGCGATCACCACGCCGAGCGGAATGGCGCAGCAGGGATCGGTCAAGAGCGGCACCAGTTCCTCGCGCGAGCCGCGATAGCGTCCCGACCCGGTCGTCAGCAACGCGATTTCGCGCAGCACGTCGCGCCTGCGGTTGCGCCGCCGCGCTGCATCCAGCAGGCCCATCAGGCCGAGTCGGGTGACGACGCCCTCGCGCCCGGGAGCCTGCGCCGGCGGCATTTCGCCCAGCGAAATCCGCAGCAATGCGCCGGGCAGATCGACGCCGCTGAGCCACGCATTCATCGGCTCGACCAGACGCGGGTTGGCGTCGATGAAATAGGGCGTGCCCGTTGCACCGTCGCGGATGTAGTCGAACGACAGCGCGCCGTGCCAGCTCAGCGCCTGCCCGATCCGTTGCACGATCTCGCGCACCGGCGCATCGACGATGCTGATCTTGAGCACGTCGCCGCCGCCCGGTCCCTCCACGACCTGCCGGTAGATGTGGCTGGCGACCAGCCGGCCGCGGTCGAACACGGCCTGCGTGCGCTCCAGCGATCCCGACACCGCGGCCTGCACCAGGAGGCCCTCGGCGAATGCATTGTGCTGTACAAGCTGCGCCAGCACGGCGTCGCGCTGCTGCGCGTCGCGCACTCGCCAGACGCCGGTGCTCGCGGTGCCGAACGCGGCCTTGACGAAGAACGGATAGGGCCGCGTCGCGACGAATTCATCGGCGGAACGAACGAGCTCGGTTGCGGGCTGAGGCACGTTGAGCCGCGTCAGCAGCTCGGCAAGCCCGGCCTTGCTCTGCACCTGCTCGAACGCCTCGAAATCGGCGAGCGCCAGACCAAGCCCGGAGGGGAGCGTTTGGCGCGCGGCGGCAAACAGATAGGCCTGCTCATGCACCGGAAGCAGCGCGTCGATCCTGCCGGCTTCGACGGTTTCGATCACAGCCTTCAGATAGCCGTCCGGGTCAGCGCCTGACGCGGGTGTCCGATGGACGCGGCTGACAAAACGCGAAAAGCGCCCAAGGCACAAGGGATCGCTGGAGAGGAGTTCGACGCGGTGCCCGGCGAGGCCGAGCGCGGTGATGGCCTCGCGCGACGACAGGCTGGAGCCTTCGCTCAGGAGAACTTTCGGCTTTTGCGCTGTCATCCGGACCGGCCTCGCCGCGCGAGCTTAGCGGGCTGCGCCGCGAACACAATGCGGACCGGCGAGCCGCGCCGGGATTGTCGGCCGGCTGAACTTGCCCTAGCGTCGCCGGCCCGCTCTCGTCTCTCCCCTCGCAGCAACGGACAGTTATGAACCGCGTTCTCGCCCATACCGGCGCAAAATATCCGATTGTGCAGGCCCCGATGGGCTGGATCGCACACACCCAGCTGGCGTCGGCCGTGTCGCGCGCCGGCGGGCTCGGCATCATCGAGACCTCTTCAGGCGAGACCGAGGCCTGTCAGGCCGAGATCGAGAAGATGAAGGCGCTGAATCTGCCGTTCGGCGTCAATCTGCCGATCCGCTTCCTGCGCGATGACGCGATGCTGAAATTCGTCTGCAATTCCGGCGTCAAGTTCGTCACCACCTCCGCCGGCAGCCCGGCGAAATTCATCGCGCCGCTGAAGTCGGAGCGCACCAGGGCGATCTACGAGGAGGGCCTGATGGCGCCGGATGCGCTGAAGGGAATTCGCGACGTCTATTTCCACGGCGACATGGAGGCAGCTCCGGCGCTGGCCGGGCAATCGGCCGGTCTGATCGGCGAAGTGAAGCCGGCGCGGCAGATCATCGAGGAGACCGTGGCGCAGTTCTTCGCCATCATCGGCCGGCTCGGCGGATTGGCGTCGGCGCAATCGTTCGGCTGAATCGCGGTACGATTGCGGCCCGCGTACAATTACGGATATTTCCGCCCGCTTGCGCACCAAGGTTTAACAACGACTGCTTAGTCGTGACCGCGCATTCCAGAACGGAACGCAGAGGTCCCGGTCCTTCCGTGGCGATCGAGCCGGGACCTTCACTCAAATTTCGCAGGCCCGCTCAATTTGCACCAGGGGCGATGCCGCCGTGGCGTTTGTCCGCATTCATGGCTGCAGCACGTTAAGCGTCCTGACCACGCGAAAATTGTTGCCGGCGTCGTCGTCGGAGCTGTCGCGATGCGCGGCCTGTGCGCCGCCTTCTTTTTCTTCTTTGCCAACCTGTCGTTCTATCTTGTCATGACGATGTTCATGCAGAAGGCGCTGCACATCCCGCCGCTTCGGGCCGGCCTCGTCTTCGTGCCGTTGGCGCTGGCCTTCGTCGTTGCCTCGCGACACAGCGGAGCGCGGGCGAGGCGGCGCGGCACGCTGGTGCTGGTCGAAGGCTGCGCCATCCAGGTTGCGGGCCTCGCGGTGCTTGCGCTGACGGTTGCATCGGTCGGTGCGCCCGGCGCGATGCTGCTGGCGCTGGTGCTCACTATTTTCGGCTATGGTCAGGGGCTGGTGATGGCGCCGTTGTCGAGCGCGGTACTTTCGACGGTAAAACCGGCCAGCGCCGGCTCGGGATCAGGGATGTACGGCACGACAGCGCAGATCGCCAATGCCGCCGGGGTCGCCGCGATCGGCGCCGTATTTTTTGCAATTGAGGGCTTACTCGGCGCAATTGGCGCTTTTTGCGGCGTCCGCGCTGTTTGGACTCTCGATCGTCGCCAGCGCCGTATTTCTGTCATGGATGCGCCGCGCATCGGCATAAAAGACACGGCCATTTGAAATTCTGGGGAATGACAGCACACGGCCTTTTTATTTTGCAGTGCAGCAACTATCTGTTGTTGGTCGGGTTGGTACAAACCTGTCGCCAAGGAGCTGCCGTTGTCCCTCGCCAAGAATGTCGATTACCTGCGAGGTCTGCCAAAGCTGAACGGCTTGGCGGATTTCGGGCGGACCCTGAAGCCGGGCCAGCGCAGTCCTCTCGTTGAAACCAAAAACTTCGGGTCGAATCCGGGCGGCGCTGCGGATGTTCACGTTCGCACCCGACAATCTCCAGCCGGCGCCCGGCCTCGTCGTCGTCCTGCACGGCTGTGGTCAGAGCGCTGCCGGTTACGATTTGGGCGCCGGCTGGTCGACGCTGGCGAAGCATTATGGTTTCGCGCTGCTGATGCCGCAGCAGCAGCCGTTGAACAATGCCAACGGATGCTTCAACTGGTTCAATCCGGAAGATACCGCGCGCGATCGCGGTGAAGCCGGCTCGATCCGGCAGATGATCGCGCGGGCTGGTCAAGGACATCGGCATCGACCGGGAGCGCATCTTCGTCACCGGCCTTTCCGCCGGCGGCGCCATGACCTCGGTCATGCTCGCGACCTATCCGGAAATCTTCGCGGGCGGCGCCATCATCGCAGGCTTGCCGTTCGGCGTGGCGAGCAATGTGCGGGAAGCGTTGAGCGGAATGTTTCAGTCGCCGTCACGCCCGGCCTCCGAACTCGGCGATCTGGTGCGCGACGCCTCCGGTCACAAGGGCCCCTGGCCGAAACTTTCGGTCTGGCACGGCAGCGCCGATCGTACCGTCAACCCCGCCAACGCCAACGAGATCGTCAAGCAGTGGCTCGACGTGCATCAACTGCCCGCGGCGCCGATGTCGGAAGGCACCGTCGACGGCTATCCGCGCCAGGTGTGGTGGAACACGGAGGGCGAAACGATCATCGAATCCTACACCATTACCGATATGGCCCATGGCACCCCGCTTGGAATTGGCGACAACGACAAGCGGTACGGCACCCAGGGTGCGTTCCTGATCGAGGCTGGAATTTCGTCCTCGTATCAGATTGCGAACTTCTTCGGCCTGACCGAGTGGATTCGCCGATCGAAGGTGGCTGCCGCCTCGGCTTCGAAAAAACCGGTTTCGGCCGAACCTCCAAGGAAGAAAGCGTCCTCGGCAGAGACATCACCGCAAGCCGTGAAGACAACCGCGACGGTCGCACCGGTGCCGCCGTTAACGCCGGATCTCGCCCAGGTGTTGTGGCCCCTGACGACTCTCAATCGCCCTGCCGAGCCGCCGCAAGAGCCGCGGCGACGCGGCGTCGACGTCGGCAGCGTCATCACACGCGCGCTGACGGCGGCCGGCCTTATGAAATAAGTTCGCCGGCGCCACTTGGCCGTGGCGCGAGCCTGCGACAGATGGTTAATGGCAACGCCGCGCACCCACCGGCGATTTGGTTCCGGCTTGGAAGAAATATTTTGGAACCAAAGACGGCTCCACATGTTTGCTAGGGGTGTGACAGGCGGCTAAGTTTCCGGCTCCTGACTGGGCTGAACGTGGCCATCGATCGTCCCCTGATGTTGAAAATCAACCGGCCGACTTCTGCGGATTTTCTCGCCGGCGGTGGCGAGATGGGCGCGTTGACGCGGGCCCATGACTGGTCGGCGACGCCGCTCGGAAAGCCGGAGAGCTGGCCGCAGAGCCTGCGCACGGCGGTGCGCATCCTGCTCAACACCAACCACCCGATGTTCATCTGGTGGGGCCCCGAACTCATTCAGTTTTATAACGACGCCTATCGCCAGACCATGGGACCCGAGCGGCACCCGAGCGCGCTCGGTCAGCGCGGGCGGGAATGCTGGGCGGAAATCTGGCCCATCATCGGCCCCCAGATCGAGCAGGTGATGAGCGGCGGCGGCGCGACCTGGCATGAGAACCAGCTCGTTCCGGTGACGCGGCATGGCCGGCTGGAGCAGGTCTACTGGACCTATGGCTACAGTCCGATCGACGAAGGCGACCGCGTCGGGGGCGTGCTCGTGGTGTGCCGCGACGTGACCAGGGATTATCTCGCTGCCGTCGCGCTGCGGGAGCGCGAGGTCGAACTGGCGCGCGTGCAGCAGCTCGGACGGATTGGTGGCCTCGAGGTCGATTTGAGGACCGGCTTCCGCAATCGCCGGTCGCCGGAATATCTGCGGATCCACGGCTTGCCGCCGGATGCGGCCAACGAGACCCATGAGGACTGGGTCCAGCGCATCCATCCCGACGATCGCGAGGCGACGGAGAAGAAATTCCGCGATGCCATCGCAAGCGAGGTTCGCGAATACACCGTGCAGTACCGGATCATTCGACCCAGCGACGGCGAGACACGCTGGATTTCTGTCACATCCACCATCGAGCGCGACGAAGCTGGCAGGGCGGTCCGCCTGGTCGGAGCGCATACCGATGTCACCGAGCAGGTGGTCGCGGAGCAGGCGCTCCGGCAAAGCGAAGAGCGGTACCGCAAGCTGGCCGACCAGCTCGCCGAGCTGAACGCGACGCTGGCGCAACGCGTCGAGGAAAAGACCAGGGAACGCGACCGGATCTGGAACGTGTCGCAGGATCTGCTGGTGGTCGCCGACCGCAACGGCGTCTGGCAAACCGTCAACCCGGCATGGACCCGGACGCTCGGCTGGAGCGAGGCCGAACTGCTCGACCGTACCTCGGAATGGCTGGAGCATCCCGACGACAACGGAATAACCCGGGCGCAGGTCAAGAAGCTCGGCGCCGACGGGACCACCGTGCGGTTCGAGAGCCGTTTTCGTCACAAGGACGGCTCCTACCGCTGGCTGTCATGGACGGGGGTCTCGGACAGGGATCGCATCTATGCGGTCGCCCGCGACGTGACCGCGGAGAAGGCCGCCGCCGAGCGGCTGCGGGCCACCGAGGAAGCCTTGCTGCAGTCCCAGAAGATGGAAGCGGTGGGACAATTGACCGGCGGCATCGCGCACGATTTCAACAATCTGCTGACCGGTATCGTCGGTTCGCTGGACCTGCTGCAGACCCGGCTCAACCAGGGGCGCACCGACAATGTCGCGCGTTACATCAATGCGGCGATGACGTCGGCGAACCGTGCCGCGGCCCTCACCCATCGCCTGCTGGCCTTTGCGCGGCGGCAGCCGCTGATCCCGAAAAGCGTCGACGTCAATCAGCTCGTGGTGTCGCTGGAGGACCTGTTGCGCCGGACCATCGGCGAGACCATCGATCTCGGCATCGTCGCGGCGGAAGACCTGTGGAGCACGCTGTGCGATCCCAACCAGCTCGAAAGCGCGCTGCTCAATCTCGCCATCAACGCCCGCGATGCCATGCCTGATGGCGGCAAGCTCACCATCGCCACCTCCAACGCGCGGCTCGACAGCGTGACCGCGGACACGCCGGCGCTGTCGCCCGGCGACTATGTCTGCATCACCGTCACCGACACCGGCGTCGGCATGAGCGCGGAGGTGGCGGCACGCGCCTTCGATCCGTTCTTCACCACCAAGCCGATCGGGCAGGGCACCGGGCTCGGGCTCTCGATGATCTACGGGTTTGCCCGGCAGTCGAACGGCCACGTCACCATCGACAGCAAGGTCGGGCAGGGAACGACGGTCAGGCTGTATCTGCCGCGGCATCACGGCGACATCGCCGCCTCGCACGCCTCCGCCGCGAGGACGGCCGAGCATGCCGCGACCGGCGAGACCGTGCTGGTGATCGAGGACGAGCCGGTGGTGCGCGGCGTCGTCCTGGAGATGCTCGCCGAGCAGGGCTACCGGACGCTCGAGGCCGTCGATGGACCGTCGGGCCTGAAAATCCTGCGCTCCGGTCAGCGGATCGATCTGCTGGTCACCGATGTCGGCCTGCCCGGCATGAACGGCCGCCAGGTCGCCGACCAGGCGCGCGAGACCCGGCCGGATCTGAAAATCCTTTTCATCACCGGCTATGCCGAGAGTGTGGCGATGGCCGACGGCTTCCTGCAGCCCGGCATGGAGATGATCACCAAGCCGTTCGACCTCGACCATCTCGCGCAGCGCATCCGCGCGATGATTTCGGCGTAACCGGAGCTAGTGGGCTGTCTCCGCGATCAGCTCGATCGGCGTCACCGTAACCTCGCCGCCGGCGACCTGCCTCGTCTTTTCCGTGTAGTGCTTGAAGAAGTCCCGCGACTGCAGCGTCTTGACGGCCTGCTCGTCGGCCGCCGCGGCGAGATGAAAATAGCTGGTATCGTCGCGGTTCTTCATGACGCGGTAGCCGATCCTGCCCTTCAGTTCGGGATCGCCGTCGAGCGCGGCAATGAAGCGGGCGACTTCCCGATGCCATTCTTCCGGAGTGCCGTTGGCGAACTGATATTTGATCATGAAATGTTTCATCGCTCGTCTCCCGCTCGCAGATCACAATCTGGCGCTGCCAGGGGCAATAACGCAAGTATGGACAAAAATGATACCATGGACTTTTACGTGCTTGCTCGTCATCCTGCAGCGGCAGGGCAACGAACCGTCGGAGGTGATGCCATGGCGAACGCAAAATCGGCGCAGGCTTGCGGATGCCCGGTGGCGGCGTTCCAGAAGATGATCAGCGGCAAGTACAAGCTGCGGATCGTCTGGGATCTCCAGGACGGCCCGAAGCGCTATGGCGAAATCCGCAGCGGGTTGTTGCGCGGCGCCAGCGGCAGCGCGGCGATTGCGCCGCGAGTGCTTTCCCGCGAATTGAAGGCGCTCACCGAGAGCGGCCTGATCGACCGCAGGGATTTTGGCGTGGTGCCGCCCAAGGTAGAATACCGCCTGACCCGCAAGGGCCGGAGCTTTGTCCCTGTCATCGCCGCCATCCGCGACTGGGGGACGCGCCACCTCGCGCAGTCCGGCACGGCCGAGATGGTCGCGGCCGAATAGTGGAATCGCCCTCTTGAAGAACGATTACATCGCGCCGGTGAGGAACGGGTTGGTCATACGCTCCTGGCCGATGCTCGATCCGGGGCCGTGGCCGCAGATGAAGCCGACATCGTCGCCGAGCGGCAGCAGCTTGTCGACGATCGACTTGATCAGCGTGGCATGATTGCCGCCGGGAATGTCGCTGCGTCCGACCGACCCGCTGAACAGCACGTCGCCGACATGCGCGAAACGCATTTCCTTGTTGTAGAACACCACGCTGCCCGGCGAATGCCCGGGGCAGTGCAGGATGTCGAAGCTCAGCTCGCCGATCGAGACCTGGTCGCCTTCATCCAGCCAGCGGTCCGGTGCGAAATCGCGCACCCCGCTCATGCCGAACCGGGCGCCGCTCGCCACGACATTATCGAGCAGGAACTTGTCGGCGATATGCGGGCCTTCGATCGGCACTTGCAGCGCGTCGCGCAGCTCGGCGGCGCCGCCGACATGGTCGATATGACCGTGCGTCAGCCAGATCTTCTCGACCTTGACCCTGGTCTGCTTGATCGCTTCCAGAATTTTCGGCACCTCGCCGCCGGGGTCGATCACGACCGCCTTTTTGGTGGCCTCGCACCAGATCAGCGTGCAGTTCTGCTCGAACAGCGTCACCGGAATAATGGCGGCGCCGGCCTTGGCCTTGGTCTCGGTTTGCTGGGTCATTGCAGCACAATGCCGATTTTTCGGAGGGAGCCAAGTAAAAGATTCCGGCGTTTCAACGGGATCGGCTGGCTCGGATAGCTCCACGGACCGCTATTCCGGTCGTCCCCTGTCATACCGGCGTCGTCGTTCTCAGGCGGGGTGCCGATGCTATCCCTTGAACCGGTTCCCGCGTGCCGCGTTATCCGTGCACCACATGGCATGAAATGATCTTGCGATGAAACAGGGCGACGAAATCTGGTGGCGGCACGGCGCGTTCTACCAAATCTATCCGCGCTCGTTCCAGGATGCCGACGGCGACGGGGTCGGCGATATCAGGGGCATCATCGCCCGGCTGCCCTATCTGCGGACGCTTGGCATCGATGCGATCTGGCTGTCGCCGGTCTTTCCGTCGCCGATGGCCGATTTCGGCTACGACATCTCGGATTATACCGGCATCGACCCGCTGTTCGGCATCATGGCCGATTTCGACGCGCTGCTGGAGGCCGCCCACGCGAGCGCGCTCAAGCTCATCCTCGATCTCGTGCCCAACCATACCTCCGATCAACACCCCTGGTTCGTCGAAAGCCGAAACTCACGCGATAACCCAAGGCGCGACTGGTATATCTGGCGTGATCCGGCCGCGGATGGCGGACCTCCGAACAACTGGCTGTCGGAATTCGGCGGCAGCGGCTGGGAATACGACGCCGCTACGGAGCAATATTACTACCACGCCTTCCTCGCGCAGCAGCCGGATCTGAACTGGCGCAACCCCGCGGTGCGCCGGGCCATTCACGACGTCATGCGCTTCTGGCTTGCCAAGGGCGTCGACGGTTTCCGGGTCGACGTGATCTGGCATCTGATCAAGGACGCGGAATTCCGCGACAATCCGCCGAACCCGCATTTCCGCGAGGGGCGGCCGCCGCACGAGCAAATTCTGACGAAATATTCCACCGATCAACCCGAGGTGCATGAAGTGATCGCCGGGATGCGGCGCGTGATCGACGAATTCGACGGTCGCGTGCTGATCGGCGAGATCTATCTGCCGCTGCACCGGCTGGTCGCCTATTACGGCAACGATCTTGGCGGTGCGCATCTGCCGTTCAACTTCGCGCTATTGTCGACGCTGTGGAGCGCGCGCTCGATCGAGAGGATCATCGCCGACTATGAAGCGGCGCTGCCGCCGGGCGCATGGCCGAACTGGGTGCTCGGCAATCATGACCGTCCGCGGGTGGCGAGCCGGGTCGGGCCGGATCAGGCGCGCGTCGCGGCGATGCTGCTGTTGACCTTGCGGGGCACGCCGACGCTCTATTACGGCGACGAAATCGGCATGCACCAGGTTGCGATCGCGCCCGAGCAGGTCCGCGATCCCTTTGAGAAGAACGTGCCCGGGATCGGGGTCGGCCGGGACGGCTGCCGCACGCCGATGCAATGGGACGCGACAGCTCACGCCGGCTTCTCGAACTCGACGCCCTGGCTGCCGCTGCCGGACGATTTCGTTCATGAGAACGTGGTCAATCTGGAGGCGGACGCAAGATCGATCCTCAGCCTCTACAAGGCGCTGATCGCCTTGCGAAGGCAATTGCCGCAACTGCGCTCCGGCGACTACATACCGATCGCGGCGGAAGGCGACCTTCTGCTCTACCGGCGGCGGAACGAGCAAGGTGCGGTGGTGATCGCGCTGAATTTGGGTGATCAGCCGGTTTCGATCGCCTCGGATGCGGCGGGGCTAAACGGCGAAATCCTGCTTTCGACATTTCTGGACAGGGAAGGCGAGAGAGTAGAGGGCGCGCTCGATCTGCGCGGCGATGAAGGCGTGATTATCGGGGCGTAAACAGGTGTCGTCCCGGCCAAGCGAAGCGCGAGCCGGGACCTATAACCACCGATATTTGCGTTCTGCGAAGCTGGAGCACCAGCCGATGCGACAACTTCGATCGGTGGTTACGGGTCCCCGCTTTCGTGGGGACGACTCGTGGTGAGACACGTGCGTAAGTTCACGCCGGATGACCGGCCCTGCCCGCCGCATCGACGTCGATGTCGCTGCGCTTGAGCAGGTAATCGAGACCGCCGACGCGGTACCAGCGGTAGCCGTAGGCTTCGAGGAGCAGGCGGTGCTGGCCGCGCTCGTTGGCGTGGCTGTGGTCCTCCGCCAGCAAATTGACCAGAAGCTTGCCGCCGTCTCCGGGCAGGCCCACCGCGAACGAGACCTCGCGCGGCTTCTCATCGAGATTGTGCACGAACAGCACCGAATTGTTGCGCCAGTCGTAGCGCACCGCCAGCACCGCCGGGTCGCGCGTGGCGATCACCTTGAAGTCGCCCCAGCCGATCTCCGGGACCTCCTTGCGCATCCGGATGATGCGTTCGGTCCAGTTCAGCATCGAGTCGGGGTCGCGGCGCTGCTTGGCGACGTTGACATGCTCGAAGCCATAGGGGCCCTGATCGATCACCGGCGAGCACGGCTTGTCGCTTTGGGTGAAGCCGGCATGCGGCTCGGTCGACCATTGCATCGGCGTGCGCGCGCAATTGCGCTCGGGCAGCGCCAGATTGTCGCCCATGCCGATTTCGTCGCCGTAGCGGATCACGGGCGTTCCCGGCAGCGTGCACATCAGGCTGTAGGCGAGCTCAAGACGCCGCCGGTCGCCGCCGAGCATCGGCGCGAGCCGGCGGCGGATTCCGCGGTCGTAAAGCTGCATGTTCTTGTCGGGGCCGAATTTGGCGAACACCAGGTCGCGCTGCGGCTTTGTCAACCGGCCGAGATCGAGCTCGTCGTGATTGCGCAGGAACAGGCCCCATTGCGCGGTGGCGGGCCGGGGCTTTGTGGCGTTGAGGGCCTGGGCCAGCGGCCGGCCATCGGCGGACGCCAGCGCGTAAAACAGATGCTGGTTGACATGGAAGTTGAACATCATCTGCATGCGGTCGCCGTCGCCGCCGAAATATTCCATGTCGGTTTCGGGCAGCACGTTGGCTTCCGCGAGGATGATGGCATCGCCCTGCCGCCATTGCAGGAATTCGCGGAACGCGCGCAGCATGTCGTATTGCTCGACCGGCGTTTTGACTTTGGCGCCCTTGGTTGAGATCACGAACGGGACCGCGTCCATACGGAATCCGGATACGCCCTGCTGAATCCAGAAGCCCATGATCTTGAGGATTTCCGCCTGCACCAGCGGGTTCGACGTGTTGAGGTCGGGCTGGAAATCGTAGAAGCGGTGGAAGTACCAGGCGCCGGCCTCCTTGTCGCGCGTCCAGGTCGATTTCTGCACCCCGGGAAACACCATGCCCTTGCCGGCATTGGCCGGCTTCTTGTCGGCCCAGACATACCAGTCGCGGTATGGCGAATCCTTCGAGGCTCGCGCCTGCCGGAACCACGCGTGCTGATCGGAGGTGTGATTGACGACGAGATCGATGATGACGCGCAAGCCCCGCTGGCGGCAGCCATGGGTGAACTCGACGAAGTCGCCGAGCGTGCCGTATTTGGGATCGACGCCGTAATAGTCCGAAATGTCGTAGCCGTCGTCCTTGCCGGGCGAGGGCTGGAACGGCATCAGCCAGATCGTGGTGATGCCGAGACCCTGCAGGTAGTCCAGCCGGCGCAACAGGCCCTTGAAATCGCCGATCCCGTCGCCGTTGGCGTCCATATAGGTGCCGACGGAAAGACAATAGAACACGCCGTTCTTGTACCAGAGGTCGTCGATCATTCGCTTGAGCCAGCCCGCTTTGTCCGTCACCGGTATCAAGCGGCTGCGATCGCCCGGGTTCCCGGCGCATCCTGCAAGTTTCCGCCGTCCGGCTCTGGCCACGATGGAGAACGAAACCGGAATCGGATAGAGTGCGGCGATGGACCAGCCCGCCCGCCAGATCAGCCTCGTGCCTCCGCCCGACCGCCGCCAGTCGGAGACGGCGCTGGCGATCGCGCGCGGCACCGCGCGGCTGTTACGGTCGCTGGGATTTTCCGCTGTCAGCGAACTGCCGCTGCCCTCCGGCCGCCGCGCCGACCTGGTGGCGTTGAACGAGCGCGGCGAGATCTGGATCGTCGAGATCAAATCCTCGATCGAGGATTTGCGCGCCGACCACAAATGGGAAGACTACCGGATGCATTGCGACCGGTTGTTCTTCGCCTTCACCCAGGATCTGCCTTGCGAAATCTTTCCGGAAGGCACCGGCCTGATCGTGGCGGATGCCTATGGCGCGCACCTGCATTGCGAGGCGCCGGAGCACCGGCTGCCGGCGCCGACCCGCAAGCTGATGACCGTGAGGTTTGCGCTCGCCGCGGCGCAGCGGTTCAACCGGCTCATCGACCCGCAAGGGCACGCCGAGTTTTAGCCAGCGGACTGCTCAGAACCTATGCAGCTCCGGACGTACTGTCTGACGCGTTTTCGTCGCGCCAACCGGTCTCGCCGGAAAATTCTGTGCGGCCATGCTGCAAAGCAGCAGGCGTTAGGATTTCGTTAACCTTGCCGAAGCAAGATTTTTCGGGGGCCACGGAAGGGAAAACTCATGACAAACCTGGAAGAGGCAATTCGCGAACGCGCCTACCATCTCTGGACCGCCGACGGCCAACCCGAAGGCAGGGCGGAAATCCATTGGCTGAAAGCGCAGCGGGAGATCCTGACGACGTCGCTTGAAGGGTCGAACGGCAATCATGCCGCCGATTCGGCGCCGATTACGGCCAAGCCAGCCAAAGAGGCGAAGGCCGCCCGACCGGGAAAAAGGAAAGTCCGCGCTGCATAGTCCGGTCTCGACTGCTTCGTGACCATGACCGCATCAAAAGGGGCGGGGGCGGCTCGACCGCCCCGTCGTCACCCCGTTCTCAGCGATCCGCGGTAAGGCGCGCAGCGCCTCTCACTTGCTCGCCTGGCCCAGCAACGTCTCCAGCCGATCGAGGGTCCGCGCGAGCTCCACGGTTTCCCGGTTCAAGTCCACGAGGCCGTGCCCGGAGCTTTGCTCGGCGAGTTCGAGGATCTCGCCCCTGATGATGGCCAGCTTCTTGCGCCAGATATCCGTGCGGATTCGCTCGGCAAGCCTGGATGCAAAGAAGTCGTCGACCGGCCTTTGATCCCTAACCGGTTGGGCAGCGGAGTTGTTGGGCATCGCCATACGCACCATTGATGAATCACTTCTGCAAATCAGTTTGCCGTCAAATATGTCAAAGTTGATGCTCTGAAAAAGGCGCGGGATAGGCTTATTGGCGGCAGAGGGTCTGGTTGCCGCGGAATGCACGACAAGGCGGAGGTGCCCCGACTACCGGAATGGTTGGTTTCATGCCCTCGGGCCGACTAGCGGACGATCACGCCGAACCAGCCGAGACCCTTATAGGTCTCGTAGCCGGGGGTGAGGTGAAACGCGACCTGCGGGCCGCCGCCGTCCTTGTAAACGCCGCTCTTGCTGCCGTTCACCGTCAGCGGCAGGCGCTCGGTGAGCAGGCCCTGACCGTCGGACGAGGCGATCACGCGGAATTTCGAATCCACCAGCAGCACACGCGCCCTGTTGTCGTCGACGCGGACGCCTTCGACAATGCTGCGGGCTTGCGTCTCCCAATCGAAGTGGATGGCGAGCACGCCGAGCGGTCTGCCATGGGCATTGCCGCCTTCGCGCACGCTGGCGCAATAGGTCGCAACCGGGGCGTCGCCGAGCAGCGGTTGGCGTTCGATATCGCCGGCGACGTAATCGTCGCCGGATCGCAGCTTGAGCGCGTCCTGGAACCAGCGCGTCTGGGCGACGTTTGTCCCCTTGACGGGGTAGCGGTCCGATCGGGCGCTCGCCAGCACATTGCCGTGGAGGTCGCACAGCCAGAGATCGAGATAGACGGTATAGGCGCGCAGGATCACCGCGAGGCGCTCGGCGACATGGGAAACATGTGCGGCACTCGGGTCGGCGGCACAATCCACCACCGCCGAAATCGGTGGCCCACCAGCGCACGTCGCAGGTGCGCTCGTACAGATTCCGGTCGATCAGCTCGATGGCGTTCAGCGCCAGATCGACCATGCGCTCGCCGCGCGAACGCATCGTCATCTGTTCGATCGATTGCATCAGGTTCGCGGTCCGCTTGGTGAGCTGGCTTTCCAGTTCGCGCGAGATCGTTTCCACCTTTTGGCCGACGCTGCGGACTTCCTGCGCCACCACGCCAAAGCCCGCGCCGAGCGCGCCCGCGCGTGAACTCTCGATCAGCGCGTTCAGCGCCAGCATCTTCATCTGGTTGGTGATCTGCTGGATCGATCTGGCCTTCTCGCAGGCGATCTGGTCGACCTCGGCGGTCAGTCGCGCGATCAGGGTGGAAATATCCAACTCGTCCTCACCCGCAGCGGGCTCGGTCGGCGCGGCCATCGCCTTGCCGGTACGATTGATCGCAGCGACCATTGGCCTCTTTCCCCAGGCTGGTTCGGCCGTCCGCTGGTTTGCGTCGGACGCGCCGGTATCAGCATAAGACTTGCCGCAGGATGCTTAACGCACTCCTAGCTGCGCGCCTTCTGAGGTGGGTAAAATTGCTGATGCACTGATCAAAGAAACGGCAACCTGCCTGAATGTGCATCAGGCAGGGCGGTCGGTGTTCCGCTGAAGCGCTATCGCGGCGCGCGCTTGGCGAGGATGCGCTGCAGTGTGCGGCGATGCATGTTCAGCCGCCGCGCGGTTTCCGAGACGTTGCGGTTGCACATCTCGTAGATGCGCTGGATGTGTTCCCAGCGCACGCGATCGGCCGACATCGGATTGCTCGGCGGTTCGGATTTCTCGGTGCCGCTGGCGAGCAGCGCGGCGACGACGTCGTCGGCATCCGCGGGCTTCGAAAGATAGTCCACCGCGCCCATCTTTACCGCGGTCACGGCGGTCGCGATGTTGCCGTAGCCGGTCAGCACGATGGCGCGCGCCTCGGGCCGCTTGCGCTTCAGCGCCGACACCACGTCAAGGCCATTGCCGTCGCCGAGCCTGAGATCGACCACCGCGAAAGCCGGCGCGGCCTTGCCGATCTGGGCGAGACCATCGCTGACGCTGTCACACGAGGTCACGGTGAAGCCGCGGGTTTCCATGGCGCGCGAAAGCCGTTCCAGGAACGGCTTGTCATCCTCCACGATCAGGAGCGAGCGGTCGGTGTGGCCGGTCAGTTCGGCGATGGCATTCACGGCTGTCTATCCCCCGATATCGGATCTCACATCATATGGCGTTCCCGCACGGCGCTGCCAAGGCCGTACCAGACCGATCAAGCCGACGCGGCCTTTGACTGAACTAAGATGCTGGTTCGGTTGATATTTCGCCGGCCTCGAAGCGTGCGCGGGGCCAGGCGATCTGGACCACTGCGCCGTGGTCCGGGAAGATCCGGTTGGTAAAGGAAACTTTGGCGCCGGTGCGCTCCAGGAGCGTGCGGGCGATAAACACGCCGAGGCCGAGGCCACGATGCCCGCTTTGGGTGTCCTCCAGGGTGCGACGCCGCGACAGATAGGGCTCACCGATCCGCTTGATGATGTCGGGCGCGAATCCCGGTCCATCGTCGGAAATGACGATCTCGACGGTATCGCTGTTCCACCACGCGTTCACCTCCACCGTCGTTCGCGCGAAATCGACCGCATTTTCCAGGATGTTGCCGATCCCATAGAGGATCGCCGGATTGCGGGTGCCGACCGGCTCGCTGGTGCCCGCGACCGCGATCCGCACCTTGATTGCGACTCCGAAATCGCGATGCGGCGCCACGATTTCCTCGATCAGTGTCGACAGCGGCATGCGGTCGAACGGCGCGCCGGTTGCGGACAATTGCGTGATCTTGGCCAGGATGTCGCGGCAGCGCTGGGCCTGTTCGCGCAAGGTCCGGATGTCGCCCGCGAACTGGCTGTTGTCCTGCAGGCCCTTCTCCAGTTCGCGCGAGATCAGGAAGATGGTCGACAGCGGCGTGCCGAGCTCGTGCGCGGCCGCGGCGGCGAGGCCATCCAGCTGCGTGAGGTGCTGTTCGCGGGCCAGGACCAGTTCTGTCGCCGCCAGCGCATCCGACAGCTTGCGGGCTTCCTCGGTGACCTGGAACGCGTAAAGGCTGGTGACCCCGATCGCGAGCACGATCGAGAGCCAGACGCCGGCCAGATAGATCGGCGGCAGCACCAGCGGTTCATCGCTCTCCCATGGCAGCGGCAAATGGAAGAACACCAGCACCGACGCGCAGGCCACCGCCAAAAGCCCGAGTGCAATCGTCAGCCGTACCGGCAGCGCCGTTGCCGAAATCAGCACCGGGGCCAGGAACATGAATGAGAACGGATTCTCCAGGCCGCCGGTAAAGTACAAGAGGCCCGCCAGCTCGACGATGTTGATCGCGAGCAGCGCCGCCGCATAGACCGGCTCCAGCCGCTGCATCGGGTTGAAGGCGATCTGCAGTGTGAGGTTGAGAAGGGCGGACAGGCCGACAATGGTGACGCAGGGGACGACCTCGACGTCGAATTCGAACCCCTGCACCACGATGAAAATGGCGACGAGTTGCCCGAGTACCGCAAGCCAGCGCAGCCGCAGGATCGTGTCCAGACGGACATGACGGCGCGGATGGCGAAAATCGGAGACGGCGATTTCGGTCATGGCGGGAACTCTAGCCGCGCGAGGTCCGGACCACAAATTTGCCAGGCACTGTCCGGGCATGGTCCAATGCCTTGCGCAAGCCGCGGCAATGGCCCAAGGAGCGTCAAAGAAGGCGCCAAGGTGCCGCCAAGGCAGCCGCCGAAGGAACCGCCAGGGGACGGCCCGCATGAGGAATGACGGCGCAGCCTCGTTGCCATCGTCTGCCGCTGATCCGACGGCATCGGCGGCGATCGAGGTTGCGCACCTCGTCAAGGTCTACAAGACCACCCGCGCCGTCGACGACGTCTCGTTCCGCATCGCGCGCGGCAGCGTGACCGGGCTGCTCGGCGGCAACGGCGCCGGCAAGACCACGACCATCGCCATGATCATGGGGCTGGTGCTGCCGACCTCGGGGAGCATCCGGGTGCTGGGCTATCGGATGCCCGGGCAGAGCGCCGAAGTGCTCGGCCGGATGAATTTCGAAAGCCCCTATGTCGACATGCCGATGCGGCTCACGGTACGGCAGAACCTGACGATCTTCGGCCGGCTCTACGCGGTGCCGGACTTGCGCGAGCGCATCGAAGAGCTCGCCACGGATCTTGATCTCGGCGAATTCCTCGACCGCGCCAACGGAAAACTCTCGGCCGGGCAAAAGACCCGGGTCGCGCTGGCGAAGGCGCTGATCAACCGGCCCGAGCTGTTGCTGCTCGACGAGCCGACAGCCTCGCTCGATCCCGATACCGCCGACTGGATCCGGCAGCATTTGCTGACCTACCGCAAGACGCGCGGCGCGACCATCCTCCTGGCCTCGCACAACATGCTCGAGGTGGAGCGGCTGTGCGACCGTGTCATCATCATGAAGCGCGGCAGGATCGAGGACGACGACAGCCCGAACGAGATCATGGCCCGCTACAACCGCGCGACGCTGGAGGAAGTGTTTCTCGACGTCGCGCGCGGCCGGGCGCAGGAGACCACGCCGTGAACGGGCTTGCCATCCGCCTGGATATCGCGCCGCACCGGATCCAGGCCATGATCCTGCGCTACTGGTACCTGTTGCTCTCGTCATGGCCTCGGCTCCTGGAACTGCTCTATTGGCCGGCGCTGCAGATCATCACCTGGGGCTTTCTGCAGACCTACATCGCGCAGAACGCCGGGTTTTTCGCGCGCGCCGGCGGCACGCTGATCGGCGCGGTGATCCTGTGGGACATCCTGTTTCGCGGCCAGCTCGGCTTCTCGATCTCGTTTCTCGAGGAGATGTGGGCGCGCAACCTCGGCAATCTGCTGATGAGCCCGTTAAAGCCGATCGAGTTTCTGATCTCGCTGATGGTGATGAGCCTGATCCGGCTCGCGATCGGCGTCGTCCCGATGACGCTGCTGGCGCTGTTTGTCTTCCGCTTCAATTTCTACGGCATCGGGCTGCCGCTGATCGCCTTCTTCTGCAACCTGATCTTCACCAGCTGGTCGGTCGGCATTTTCGTCTCAGGGCTGGTGCTGCGCAACGGGCTCGGCGCCGAAAGCATCGTCTGGACGCTGATGTTCGCGGTGATGCCGCTGGCCTGCATCTATTATCCGGTGACGGTGCTGCCGCACTGGCTGCAATATGTCGCCTGGACGCTGCCGCCGACCTATGTGTTCGAGGGCATGCGGGCGCTCTTGATCGACCACGTGTTTCGGGCCGACCTGATGGTCCAGGCGCTGGCCATCAACGCGGTGCTCCTCGTGGCGTCATTTGCGGCATTCCTTGCGCTTTTGCGCAGCGCCCGCCGCCACGGCTCGCTGCTCCAGGGTGGTGAATAAGCCCGTAATCCCCCGGAGTTGAAGATATTCTCCTTGTACTGGGCGTAGATTTACCGATCTGTGCATTGACGCTTTATTACGCATTCGGCACTATGCTGCGTTGCAAAACAGGCGAGGAATCAATGCCAATTGGTGAGTTCGGCGGCGCACCGCCCCTGGTAGCCGAAGGCAGTCCGGCACTTACCACGCCGATGTACTGGATGTACGAAATGGCGCACGCCTCGCTCAATCCGGCGCGCGCGGTGACGGACGCGACCAAGATTCTGTTTCAGAATCCGCTCAATCCGTGGTCGCAAACCGAATTCGGCAAATCGATCGCCGCCGGCTGCGAATTGTTCGAGCGCACCACGCGCCGCTATGGCAAGCCCGAATGGGGTCTCAACGATACCGAGGTCGGCGGCGTGCGTACGCCGATCGACATCCGCGTCGTCTGGGAAAAGCCGTTCTGCCGCCTGTTGTACTTCGATCGCAAGCTGACGCGGCCGCTGCGCAGCCCGCAGCCGCGCCTTTTGATCGTGGCGCCGATGTCCGGCCATTACGCGACGCTGTTGCGCGGCACCGTCGAGGCATTCCTACCGACCCACGAGGTCTATATCACCGACTGGGCCGATGCCCGGATGGTTCCGCTGACCGAGGGCCGCTTCGATCTCGACGACTATGTCGATTACCTGATCGAGATGCTGCACGCTCTCGGCGGCAACATGCACGTGATGGCGGTGTGCCAGCCTTCGGTGCCGGTTGTGGCCGCGGTTTCCGTCATGGAAGCCGAGCGCGACCCCTACGTTCCGCTTTCGATGACCTTGATGGGCGGACCGATCGATACCCGCCGCAATCCGACCGCCGTCAACAACCTCGCGGCCGAGCGCGGCATCGACTGGTTCCGCAACCACGTCATTACCAAGGTGCCGTTTCCGCATCCCGGCGTCATGCGCGACGTCTATCCGGGCTTCCTGCAGCTCAACGGCTTCATCAGCATGAATTTCGACCGCCACATGGACGCGCACAAGAACCTGTTCAAGAACCTGGTGAAGGGCGACGGCGATCTGGTCGACAAGCACCGCGATTTCTACGACGAATATCTCGCCGTCATGGATCTGTCGGCGGAGTATTACCTGCAAACGGTCGATACCGTGTTCGTCAAGCATGCGCTGCCGAAGGGCGAGATGACCCATCGCGGCAAGCTGGTCGATCCGTCGCAGGTCACGCGCGTGGCACTGATGACGGTGGAAGGCGAGAACGACGACATTTCAGGGCTCGGCCAGACCGAGGCGACGCACGAATTGTGCAATTCGATCCCCGCTCATCGCCGGGTGCACTACGTTCAGAAGGGCGTCGGCCATTACGGCGTCTTCAACGGCTCCCGTTTCAAGTCGGAAATCGTGCCGCGCATCTGCGATTTCATGATGTCGGCGGCGAATGTGAAGCCTTCTTTGGTTTCCGTTAAGGCTTCGATCTCCGCGGCGGAGTAAAACGTCGCTCGAAGCGTGCTTTCCGTGCAAATCGTCGCGTGAAGCCGCGATGGGGGACCGATTCGGCGGGGTGCTAACCCCCTGAATTGGCCCGCGCAAACCCCGATTCCCGGCCCTCGGAAGGAATGAGTGTGACGTCATTCCTTAACGGGGGTTCCGGGGTGGTTTTTCAGTCGAAAATTTTTGTTCCAGGCCCATCCTGTAGGGCCGATTAGCCGGTCAGCCCCTGTATATTGGGCAAATGATTTGTTTTTGCGCCGAGCGCTTTCACTGGCGGCGGATATGGCAGAATCCGGGGGAACTTCTGATCCCCGGAATCGCAGACATGGCCACTCGCGCCCTCCTTTATCGGCGGCCTTACGAACCTTCTCGTCTTTTGGTCAAGCACGGCTCGCAGATCTACTCGGTCCGGCTGCGCCGGCACCGCCGCGCGCGCCGTTACACCTTGCGCATTCATCCAAGCGACCGCGAAGCGATCCTGACGATGCCGCCGCGCGGCACGATTTCGGATGCCAAGGACTTCGCGCAGCGTCACGGCGGCTGGATTGCCGCGCGCCTCGGCCGTTTGCCGAAAGCGGCGCCGTTTCTTCCGGGCACCGTGGTGCCGCTGCGCGGCGTCGCGCACAGGATCGTACATCGCGCCGGCCAGCGCGGAACGGTGTGGACCGAAACACGCGAGAGCGGCGAGCGGATTCTGTGCGTGGCGGGCGGCGCCGAACATATCGAGCGGCGGGTGCATGATTACCTGAAGCGCGAAGTCCGCCGCGACCTGCACAAATCAGCCCAATACTATGCCGAAGCGCTCAACGTCAGGGTAAGGCGGCTGTCGATCCGCGACCAGTCCAGCCGCTGGGGCTCGTGCACGTCGGCCGGTTCGCTGTCGTTTTCGTGGCGGCTGATCCTCGCGCCGCCCTATGTGCTCGACTATCTCGCCGCGCACGAGGTGGCGCATCTGGTCGAAATGAACCATTCGCCGCGGTTCTGGAAGGTCGTCGCCCGGGTCTGCGGTCATGTCGAGCGCGCCAAGACCTGGCTCGATACGTCCGGCAACGATCTGCATCGTTACGGCATCCAGGACTGAGTTCGCTCGGCCCTGCGGGGGCGCGAACTCTCCAAATATATCGAGGGTATTACGCCGGCTGGACGAAGCCCCGATCATGCATCGATCCCGTCGTTGCGCCCGTCCGAAACCGGCCGCCGCGGTGACGCTGCGTTAACCGCCTCGCGGCGAGCC
This sequence comes from uncultured Alphaproteobacteria bacterium, assembly GCA_963831585.1. Taxonomy (GTDB): domain Bacteria; phylum Pseudomonadota; class Alphaproteobacteria; order Rhizobiales; family Xanthobacteraceae; genus Bradyrhizobium. Next base: position 104,882 of record CAWHRA010000022.1, read on the forward strand.
CGCCAAGCCACCTCACAGGTTTCAGAATGATTCCTAATAGAGGTCTTAAGAAGAGGTTAGCGCTTACCGTCTACCTTCCTGTTCAGATTGTGTAGTGGAGGGCCCCGCACTGCGGGCCTTCAGGCCCCAGGAAGGTCAAATGCAAACCCTAGGTTCGGCCTTGGACGAGCAAAAAGGCTTCGGCCAAGGCTTTGATTTTCTGCGGATAGTTTTGGCGACCGGGATCATCGCCTGGCACGTCGTGCAACTGAGCGGACACCTGGAAATGGGCAGGGCGTCCGCCTTTTGGTTTTCCGAATACATGCTGGTGCCGATGTTTTTCGCCTTGAGCGGGTTTCTCGTCGCGGGAAGCAGCATGCGCCTCTCGGCCAAGAACTTCTTGTTGAACCGCGCCGCGCGCATCGTGCCGGCGCTGGTTGCTGACATCTTTTTCGCAGCCCTTCTGATCGGACCGCTGGTAACGACGCTGCCTGCACGCCTTTATTTCACTGACCCAGGCTTCTTTAGCTACTTCCTCAACATTGCGGGGTGGATCCATTACTCTCTCCCGGGCGTATTCGAGAGCAATCCATCGTCGGAGGTGAATGGGGCGCTCTGGACGGTCCCCTACGAAATTAGCTGTTACGTCATCCTCACCGGACTGATGATCACCGGCGCGATCAAACGACCGAGACTGGTGCCGATGTTCACTTACGCCGTGCTGATCGTTGGGATTCCCCTCAGGCTCATGACATCGCATCTCGCAAGCGATCATCCATCGTTCCTTGAAAACCTGGCAATGGACCTGTTCCTTCACCGCGGATCGTTGCTTTGGCCGTCCTTCCTTATCGGAATCGTCCTTTATCAGATGCGCTACTACGTGCCTTTCTCCAAAACGGCTGCGATTGCCTTGGTGGGTGTGGCGATCCTTGTGAGTGCATTTGGAGATGCCGGGGTCCTGTTCAGTAACCCCAGCGTCCACGCCATCGTACTTCCGCTTCTCGCATATCTGACCGTGATGATTGGGCTGTCGCCGATGCCGCGCCTTCCGGGATTCGGAACCGGTGACTATTCATATGGGCTGTATCTCTACCATGTCCCCTTCCTCCAATTGCTGATCCACTGTTTCCCGCAGGCTTGGATCGGCGACTGGTGGTGGACGTTATTTTTTGCCGGATATCCACTTGCGCTGACAGCGGCGGTGGTTTCGTGGCACGTGTTTGAGTATCCTGTATTGAAGCTCAGGAATTCTTTCGTGATCAAGCACCGGCCGGAGGGCGGCCTCCCAACCGCCATCACTCCCTCGCCAATTGCTTCTGAACCAAAGCCCGCCGTGAAGGCGGCCATGACCCAGGTGTAGCTGGGTCCTGCGCGGCAGGGTCGGCTTTTGATCGCCGCCCGGTCAGGCCAGCGCCGGCGTTATCGCCCGAACAGCCGATCCATCAGCCAGCCGTCGAGGCCCGCGGCGGCTTCCGGGCGGGCTGACGTGCGGGTCGGCGCGGGCCGGTTCGCGCCGCCGGAGACGATCGGCGCGAGTGGACCCGGCGCGGACGGCGGACTGACTTGCGAGGCGGCCTGCATCAGGTTCGAGAAGGCGATCGCCTTGCGAATTCGGCAGGGCCGCGACCGGCACGCCCTGATGGGCGACTTTCATGAAACGGGTCCAGACCTCGACCGGCAGGCCGCCGCCGGTGGCCTTCCGGGTCGGCGAATTGTCGTCATTGCCGAGCCAGACCCCGGTGACGAGATCGGCGGTGTAGCCGATGAACCAGGCGTCGCGGAAATCCTGACTGGTGCCAGTCTTGCCGGCGGCCATCCAGCCCGGAAGCTCGGCCTTGTGCGCGGTGCCCGAGAGCAGCGTCTCCTGCATCATCGTGTTCATGGCAGCGACATGGCGCGGCTCGACCACCTGGACGAGCTGGTCGGGCTGCCGCGCATACAGCACCTTGCCGCCATCGGTGCGGATCCGCGTCACGACATGCGGCGAGACGCCCTGGCCGCCGTTGGCGAACGGCGCATAGGCCCCGACCAGTTCCAGCAGCGAGACCTCCGAGGTACCGAGCGCGATCGAGGCGTTGGCGTCGAGTTTCGACGAGATGCCGAGCCGGTGCGCGGTGCGCACCACGTTCTTCGGCCCAACTTCCAGTCCGAGCCGCACCGCGACCGTGTTGAGCGACATTGCCAGCGCCTGCGTCAGCGTCACCGGGCCGAAATATTCACGGCTGTAGTTTTCCGGTTTCCATCCCTTGACGTCGAGCGGCGCGTCCTGCCGGATCGTCTCCGGCGTCAGCCCGGCCTCGATCGCGGTGAGATAGACGAACGGCTTGAACGCCGAGCCCGGCTGGCGCTTGGCGGTGACGGCGCGATTATACTGGCTCTCGGAATAGTTGCGGCCGCCGACCATGGCGCGCACCGCGCCATCCGGCGTCATCGCCACCAGCGCGCCCTGGGTGACATTGAACTTGACGCTCTTGGCCGCGAGTTCGTCGATCACGGCGGCTTCCGCGACCGCCTGCAGTTTCGGATCGATGCTGGTTTCGACCACGATGTTCTGGTCGATCTGGCCGACGAGGTCGTCGAGCACCTCGCCGATCCAGTCCGCCACGTAGTTGATGGTGCCGGCGCCGGCCGCCTTCACATTGTAGGAGGGATGTCCGATCGAGGCCTGCGCCTGCGCCTGGGTGATGAATTTGGCGTCCGCCATCGCCGCGAGCACGATCTGCGCGCGCTTTTCGGCGCCTTCCGGATTGCGGTTCGGCGCCAGCCGCGACGGCGACTTGACGAGGCCTGCGAGCATCGCGGCTTCCGCGACCGTGACGTTCCTGGCCGACTTGCCGAAATAGCGCTGGGCGGCGGCCTCGACGCCATAGGCGCCGGAGCCGAAATAGACCCGGTTGAGGTAGAGTTCGAGAATCTCCGCTTTGGAATGCTTGCGCTCCAGCCAGAGCGCCAGTTCGACTTCCTGCAACTTGCGCTGCAGCGTGCGCTCCTGGGTCAGGAACAAATTCTTGGCGAGCTGCTGGGTCAGGGTCGAGCCGCCCTGCGAAACGCCCCGATGCAGCACGTTGGCCACCGCCGCGCGCAAGATGCCCCAGGGATCGACGCCGTAATGCGAATAGAACCTTCGGTCCTCGATGGCGATGAAGGCCTTCGGCAGATAGGGCGGCAGCTCCTTCAGCGGAACATTGGCGCCGGCCATTTCGCCGCGGGTCGCCAGCACGCTGCCATCGAGCCCGGTGATCTCGATGGTCGGCGGCCGTTTCGGAATTTCAAGCGCCTGGATCGGCGGCAGATGCGCGCCGGCCCAGACCACGGCGCCGACGATCGCGATCGCCGCCCACAGCCCGAGCACCGCGCCCCAATAAAGCAGCCTGAACAGCCCGACGCGCGCGCGGCCCCGCGATCTGCGCCGGCGGCTCACGCGGGCGGCTTTCGGCTTGCGCTCCGGCGGCGCCGCGTCATCGTCGTCGTCCGGCTCGACCGGTTTGCGTCTGGCAGATGATCTCTTCGGTTTCTCATCGTCGGCGGCCGTGACACGGTCCTGCGGGCCGAGGCGTAGTTCCGCCAGCGAGGCGCCGAGGCCGAATTGCGGCTCCTTGCGTCCGCCGCTCTTCCGTCGTCCCCACGCCATACGCCAACGCCCGCACCGGTCCCACCCCAGTCTAGCGTTCGCGGTTTAAGGGCCGGTTACCGAGAGGTTAACGCAGGATTAGGAGCTGCGGCGCCGCCGCGGTTCCGGCCACGGGGCGGGAGGACGACGGCAAAAAAAATCGGCGGCCCCGAAAGGCCGCCGATCGTTCGACTTTGCAGGCGACTTCTAGCCGGCAGGACCGCTGTCTTCGAGGATCGGGCCGAACAGTTCCCAGCGCTCGCCGTTGAACTTCATCATCTGCAGCTGCTTGTTGACCCGGTAGTCGTCGGGCGTGGTGTTGGCCACGATGCCCGGCAGCGAAAGGTCGAGCTGCACATTCTTCAGGCTGGTGGCCACCTTCATGATGTTTTCACGGGTGAGGTTGTCGCCGCACTTCTGAAGCACGTAGATCATCAATTGCGAGGTCGAGTAGCCGTAGGAGTTGAAACTCGAATCCTTGTCGCCGTCAGGGTAGTACTTCGCCATGAACTCGAAATACTTCTTCATGCCCGGATCGTCCTTCCAGGTCGGATCGAGCGGATCCTTGCCGTAGTTCACGCTGATCACGCCCTTGGAAGCCTCGAGCCCCGCCGGCTTCATGACAGCGCCGACCGAGGTGGCGTTGATGTCGAGGATATGCACCGGATGCCAGTCGAGCTCGGCGATCTTCTTGATCGCCTGTGCCGCCTGTTTCGGCGTCGTGGCGCTGAAGAACAGGTCCGCACCGGCGGACTTGATCTTGAGGATCTGTGAATCGATGGTCGGATCGGAGACCTCGTAGGAGGCCTCCGCCACCACCATGCTGGCGGCCTTGTCGCCGAGACCGGCCTTGATGCCGTTCAGGTAGTCTTTGCCGAGGTCGTCGTTCTGATAGAGGATTCCGACCTTGGCATTCGGATGCGTTTTGATGATGTACTGGCCGTAGATGCGCCCCTCGACGAAATAGTTGGGGTTGAAGCCCATCGTCCACGGGAAATTCTTCGGATCGGTGAACTTCGACGCACCGGTGGCGGCGAACAGCTGCGGCACCTTTTTCGAATTCAGGTACTTCTGGACGGCGGCGTTCGAGGGGGTGCCGAGGAGCTGGAAGGTGAGCAGCACTTCGTCGCTCTCAACCAGCTTGCGCACCTGTTCGACGGCCTTGGGCGGCGAGTAGGCGTCGTCATACTGAATCAGATTGATCTTGCGGCCGTTCACGCCACCCTGATCGTTGATCATCTTCATATAGGCCGCCTGGGTCTTGCCGATGGTGGCATAGGCGGAAGCCGGGCCGCTGAACGGATTGGTCTGGCCGATCTTGATCTCGGTATCGGTGGCCCCGGTGTCGTATGTCTTCTGCGCGTAGGCCTGTGACGCCGACAGCGCGACGGTCAGGGCGGTCGCGGTGGCCAGATGTAAAAAGCCATTCCTCATATCGCTGCATTCCCTCATGTGGTGATTGTGCCGATGGTCTTGCCCGTCCGGTCTTTTTCGGACCGGGCAGAACGCCATCGCTGCCCGTGATTGTGAGGGAAAGCATGCCGCAATGCAAGATAATGCCTGATCAAAAGGTGAACGAAATTACGCCAGCCAGAGCAGGATCACGGCAACCGCCGCCGGCGCGGCCTGGACGTAAAGGATCCGGCGGCTCACGGTTAACGCGCCATAGACGCCGGCCACGATCACGCAGAGCAGGAAGAATGTCTTGATCTGGAAGGCGAAGGCGGGGACGCCTTGCAGCAGCCCCCAAACCAGGCCCGCGGCGAGAAAGCCGTTATAGAGTCCCTGATTGGCGGCCAGCACCGCAGAGTCGGTCGCCCTTTCGATCGAATTGCGAAAGGTCTTCAGGCCCAGCGGTTTGGTCCAGAGAAACATCTCCAGCACCAAAAAATAGAGATGCAGCGCGGCGAGCAGCGCCACCAATGCGTTGGCGATCACGTTCATTTATGCTCTCCCCCGAAGACGCTCCGTCATTATGTTAGCATGCGACAAGTCCGATCGTGACCAGCTGAGCGACCACGGAGAAAGATTCATGACAGGCCATATCGATCCGACCAAGGAAGTGTTCGCGCAGTTTCGCGACAATAATCGCGAAGGGCCGATCCACATGCTCAATCTGGTCCGGCTGCTCGACCGCGCTGCCTATCCCGACGGGCGGAATGCGACCGGTGCCGAAGCCTACGCGGCCTACGGCCGCGACAGCGGGCCGGTATTCATGAGGCTTGGCGGCAAGGTGGTCTGGCAAGGCCGGTTCGAACTGATGCTGATCGGGCCGGCCGACGAGCGCTGGGATCACTGCTTCATCGCCGAATATCCCAGCGTCGCCGCCTTCGTCGAAATGATCAGGGATCCCGTCTATCGCGAAGCCGTGAAACACCGGCAGGCCGCGGTGAAGGACTCGCGGCTGATCCGGCTGGCGCCGCTTGCCGTCGGCAAGACGTTTGGGGAGATTCCGGGATAGGCCGCGAAGACCAGCGGGCTGATCACGCCGCCGGCTGCGCCACCGCCGCATCGTTGGCGAGCAGATGGACCAGCGCGCTCTTGATCGCGGCCTGCCGCGTCGGGGCGTTGATCTGCGCGCCCAGCAGGTCGGTGACGTAGAACACGTCGCGGGCGCGCTCGCCGAAGGTCGCGACATGGGCCGAGGCGATATTGAGGTTGAGCTTCGAGATCGCGGTGGTCAGTTCGTACAGCAGTCCGGGCCGGTCGAGGCCGGACACCTCGATCACGGTGTAGCGGTCCGACCACTGGTTGTTGATGATGACCTCCGGCTCGACCACGAAGGGGCGCATCTTGCGCGCGGCGGCGCGGCGCGCCACCACTTCGGGTAGGCGCAGCTTGCCCTCCAGCACATCCTCGATCATCTCGCCGATCCGGGTGGCGCGCCGTCCCTCGTCCTCGTCGCGGTCGTATTCCCTCGAGATCGCGATGGTGTCGAGCGCGCGGCCGTCGGTGGTGGTGTAGATCTGCGCATCGACGATGTTGGCGCCGGCCGACGCGCAGGCGCCCGCAATGATCGACAGCAGCCAGGGGTGATCCACCGCCAGGATGGTCAGTTCGGTGACGCCGCGCGCCTCGTCGAATCCGACATTGATCGCGAGCTTGTGGCCTTCCTGTTCGGCTTGCCGCAGGAAGCGGGCGTGGCGGATCTTGCGCGCCAGTTCGACCTTGAGCCAGTACGCTGGATAGTGCCGCGCGATATAGGTGTTGAGTTCCTGCTCCGGCCATTCGGTAAAGGCCGCGCGGAATTCCGCCTGCGCCACCGCGATGCGCTGGGCGCGGTTGACCTCGGAGAAGCCGCCGGTCAAGACCGGCTCGGTCTCGTAATACAGCGTGCGCAACAGCTGCGCCTTCCAGCCGTTCCAGACCCCGGGGCCGACGCCGCGGATGTCGGCGGTGGTCAGGATGGTCAGAAGCTTCATCTGCTCGACCGACTGCACCACGGCGGCGAAATTCTCGATGGTCTTGCGGTCCGAGAGGTCGCGCGACTGCGCCACCGTGGACATCGTCAGGTGCTGCTCGATCAGCCAGGCGACCAGTTCGGTGTCGGCGGTGTTGAAGCCGAGTCGCGGGCACAGCCGCCGCGCCACCTTGGCGCCGGCGATCGAGTGATCCTCGGGGCGGCCCTTGGCGATGTCGTGCAGCAGCGTAGTGATGTAGATCACGGCGCGGTGCTCGGGCCGGATCTTGCGCATCAAATCGCTGGCGACGACGAACTCGTCGTTGCCGCCGCGCTCGATCTCCTGAAGATAGCCGACGCAGCGCAACAGATGCTCGTCCACCGTATAATGGTGGTACATGTTGAACTGCATCATCGACACGATCTTGCCGAAGGCGCGGATGAAATGGCCGAGCACGCCGGTCTCGTTCATGCGTCGCAGCACGATTTCCGCGTCGTTCGAGGTCAGGATCTCCATGAACAGCCGGTTGGCTTCCGGATCGTCGCGCAGCTGGGTGTTGATCAGGTTGAGCGAGCGGGTCACCGTGCGCATGGCGTCGGGATGGAACGCCAGATTGTTCTTTTGCGCCAGGCGGAAGATCCGGATCAGATTGACCGGGTCGTGCTTGAAGATGTCGGGCGCGGCGAGATTGATGCGGTTGTTGTCGACGATGAAGTCGTCGCTCTCGGGCACCCGCCGCCGGTTCAGGTTCGGCCGCAGCCGCGCCATCATCCGGCTCAGCACCGGCGCGGGCTTGGCCTGCTGGTCTTCCAGCTTGGCGCACAGGATCGCTGTGAGGTCGCCGACGTCCTTGGCGACCAGGAAGTAGTGCTTCATGAAGCGTTCGACGTCCTGCATGCCGGGATGGCTGGTATAGCCGAGCCGGATCGCGATCTCGCGCTGCATGTCGAACGACAGCCGCTCCTCGGCGCGGCCGGAGAAGAAATGGATGTTGCAGCGGACCGACCACAGGAAGTCGGCGCAGCGGCGGAAAGTACGGTATTCCTGGGCGTCGAACACGCCGCGCTCGAGCAGTTCGTCGGTCTCGCGCACCCGGTAGACGTATTTGGCGATCCAGAACAGCGTGTGCAGGTCGCGCAGGCCGCCTTTGCCGTCCTTGACGTTGGGCTCGACCAGATAGCGCGATTGCCCGGCGCGGCGATGCCGCTCCTCGCGCTCGGCGAGCTTGGCGGTGACGAATTCGGCCGCCGTGCCCTGCACCACTTCCTTGTCGAAGCGGTCGACCAGTTCGTCGTAAAGCTGCTTGTCGCCGGTCAGGAACCGGGTTTCCAGGATCGCGGTGCGGATCGTCATGTCGCCGCGCGCCTGGCGGATCGATTCGTCGACCGAGCGCGTGGCGTGGCCGACCTTCAGGCCCATGTCCCACAGGCAATAAAGGATCGCTTCGGCGACCTGCTCGCCCCAGGCGGTCTGCTTGTAGGGCAGGATGAACAACAGATCGATGTCGGATTCTGGCGCCATCAGCCCGCGGCCATAGCCGCCGGTAGCGACCACCGCCATCCGCTCGGCGCCGGAGGGGATCGGCGAGCGGTAGAGATGACGCGTGGCGGCCGAGAACAGGATGCGGATGATCTCGTCCTGCACGAAGCACAGCCGTTCGGCGCAGCGGCGGCCGTGACGGTCCTTCAGCAGCACGGCCTGCGCGGTGTCGCGCGCGGCGACCAGTTCGGCCTTCAGGTACTGCGCGGTCGCCGAGCGGAACACATCCTCGCGGCCGGCATGCTTTTCGGCGAGCGCGTCGACCGCGGCGGTGATCCGCGCGCTATCGAAACGGTCGTCGGCTGCGGGCCGGTTCTCGGTCACGACACTGTCCATAACACCCCCGATATCGGAAGGCGCCGATGCTGTCACGGGACAATCCGAGATAACAGCCGGTCGCTGCCGGATTTTCGCACCGGCAGCACGGTGTCCCCAGATTACCAGTTAACTCCTTGAAACGAAACGGTGTTTTTGAAGTGGAAAGAATCGGTCCTCGATCGCGATAGTGACATCGGCGCGGTCTTTCATTACATCCGATCAGCCATCGCATCCGGGAGAGAACAAAATGGACGCCGCCACACTTCGCGCCACGCAGGCTCCGATCAAGGAGCGCTACAAGTCCGATCCCAAGGCGGCGATGATCACGCTGACCGCGCGGGGCTCGATCGAGAACGAGGGCATCGCCTGCAAGGTCGAGACCGGCCGCGCCCTGGCGGTCGCCGGCCTGCATCCGGGCTCGGGAGGTTCCGGCCTCGAATTGTGTTCCGGCGACATGCTGCTCGAAGCGCTGGTCGCCTGCGCCGGCGTGACCCTGAAATCGGTGGCGACCGCGATCGAGGTGCCGCTCAAGGCCGGCAACGTCACCGCCGAGGGCGATCTGGATTTCCGCGGCACGCTCGGCGTCGACAAGGAGGCGCCGGTCGGTTTTGCGGAAATCCGCCTGCGCTTCGATGTCGACACCGACGCGCCGCAGGAGAAACTCGATCTGCTGCTGAAACTCAGCGAGCGCTATTGCGTGGTCTACCAGACCATCAAGCACGGCCCGAAGGTTTCGGTGTCGATGCACCGGGTGTGAGTCCATTGTCGTCCCGGCGAACGCCGGGACCCCCGCGTGAGCGCGGTTGCGCTCATCGCGTCGCCGTGTCCTCTCGTTTCAAGCACCGCCGTTCGCCGGCTTTCGCGCCAAACGAACGCCTGTGGTGATGGGTCCCGGCGTTCGCCGGGACGACGGATCAAAATGTCCCCCGATCTCGCTTTCATCCTGACGCTGGCGCTGCGCATGGCGATCACGGCCGCGTTCGTGGTGTCGGCTTCGGTCATCACCGAGCGCTCGGGTCCGGTGATCGGTGCACTGGTCGCGACGCTGCCGATTTCGGCGGGACCCTCTTACGTCTTCCTCGCGCTCGATCACGATGCGGCCTTCATCGCCGAGGGCGCGCTGGCGAGCCTGCCGATCAACGCCGCGACGATCTGGCTGGCGCTGACCTATGTGGTGCTGGCGCAACGCCGCAACGCGCTGGTCAGTTGCGGCGGCGCGGTCGCGGTGTGGATCACCCTTGCCGCGCTGATGCAGACGGTCCACTGGTCGCTGGCCGGCGGCCTGATCGCGAACGCGGTGACGTTTGCGATCTGCCTGCCGCTGTTGCGGCGCTTCCGGCACGTCAAGATGCCCCTGATCACCCGGCGCTGGTACGACATCCCGCTGCGCGCCTCGCTGGTCGCAACGCTCGTCGCAACCGTCGTCACGCTGTCGCGCTGGGTCGGCCCGAGCATCAGCGGCGTGATCGCGCTGTTTCCGGTCGTGTTCACCTCGATGATGCTGATCCTGCATCCGCGCATCGGCGGCAAGCCGACCGCGGCCGTGATCGCCAATGGCGGCTGGGGCCTGATCGGATTCGGCATCGCCATCGCGGTGCTGCACGTGGCGGCGCCGCCGTTCGGCTCGGCGGTCGCGCTCAGCCTCGCGCTCTTGACCTGCGTGAGCTGGAATTTGGGATTGTGGTGGAACGGGCGGCGGAAGCTTGCGCGGTGAACCAGCGGCCGTCATTGCGAGGAGCGAAAGCGACGAAGCAATCCAGCTTCCTTCCCGGCAAAAAAGCTGGATTGCTTCGCTTCGCTCGCAATGACGGCTAGGGCTTCGGCAGCTTCGCCTTCAGCGCATAGAGCGCGTCCAGCGCCTCGCGCGGCGACATCTCGTCGGGATGCAACGCCTGCAACGCCTCGATCAGTTGTTCCGCCTCGCTCGGCGGCGCTGGCTTCGGCGGCGGCGCGCGAGGGCACCGCGAACAGCGGCAGGTCGTCGGCGAGTGCGCGCGTGGTCTGGCCGCGGTCGTTGGCTTCTAGTTTTGCCAGCACCGATTTGGCGCGCGCGATCACGGGGGCGGGGAGGCCGGCGAGCTTGGCCACCTGGATGCCGTAGGAGCGGTCGGCCGAACCCGGCAGCACCTCGTGCAGGAACACCACGTCACCCTGCCATTCCTTGACCCGCACGGTGGCGTTGAACAGCCGCGGCAGTTTGGCCGAGAGCGCGGTAAGTTCATGGTAATGCGTGGCGAACAGCGCGCGGCAACGATTGGCCTCGTGCAGGTGCTCGATCGCCGCCCAGGCGATCGACAGCCCGTCGAAGGTCGCGGTACCGCGGCCGATCTCGTCGAGGATGACCAGCGAGCGCTCGCTGGCCTGATTGAGGATGACGGCGGTCTCCACCATCTCCACCATGAAGGTGGAGCGGCCGCGCGCGAGATCGTCGGCGGCACCGACGCGCGAGAACAGCCGGTCGACGATGCCGATCCGCGCCCGGCTCGCCGGCACGAAACTGCCGATCTGTGCCAGCAGCGCGATCAGCGCGTTCTGGCGCAGGAAGGTCGATTTGCCGGCCATGTTGGGGCCGGTGATCAGCCAGATCTGCCCGGATTTCTGCGCCGGCCCCGGCGAGAGGTCGCAGGCGTTGGCAATGAACGGCTGGCCGTCGCGTTTGAGCGCCTGCTCGACCACGGGATGCCGGCCGCCCTCGATCGCAAAGCCGAGCGACGCATCGACCTCAGGCCGCACATAATTATCGTCGACCGCGAGTTTTGCCAGCGCGGTGGCGACATCGAGCATCGCGAACGCGTGCGCCGCCGTGCGCAGATCCTCGCTGGCGGCGATGGCCTGCCCGCAGAGCCGCTCGAAAATCTCCAGCTCCAGCCCGAGCGCGCGGTCGCCGGCATTGGCAATCTTGGCTTCGATCTCGCCGAGTTCTGACGTGGTGAAGCGGACCTGGCCCGCCAGGGTCTGGCGATGGATGAAGGTCGCGTTCAAGGGCGGAGCCATCAGCTTGTCGCCGTGCTGCGCGGTGACCTCGACGAAATAGCCGAGCACATTGTTGTGCCGGATCTTCAGGCCCTTGATGCCGGTGTCGTCGGCGTAGCGCGCCTGCATCGAGGCGACCACGAGCCGCGAGGCGTCGCGCAGATTGCGGGCCTCGTCGAGCGCGGCCTGATAGCCCTCGCGGACAAAGCCGCCGTCGCGTTTGATCAGGGGCAGCTGCTCGGCCAGCGCGCGCTCGAATTCGCGCGCCAGTTCGCGCGAAGGGCTGCGTAGCGCCTCCATCACGGCGGCGATTTCCTGCGGCGGATTTTCCAGCCCGGCAAGCCGCGCCAGCGCCGCGTCGGCGGCGAGGACGCCGTCGCGCAGACCCGCCAGGTCGCGCGGCCCGCCGCGTCCGACCGACAACCGCGCCAGCGCGCGCGACATGTCGGGTGCGGCCTTCAAAATGCTGCGGAGATCGTCGCGCGCGGCGCTGTCGGCGACGAACGCCGCGATCGCATCCAGCCGCCGCGCGACGGCGGCGTTGTCGGTGAGCGGCGCCGCCAGTCGCTGCGCAAGGAGGCGCGATCCAGCCGCGGTCACGGTGCAATCGATGGCGTCGAGCAGCGATCCGCGCCGTTCGCCGGCAAGCGTCCGCGTCAGTTCGAGATTGGCGCGGGTGGCCGGGTCGATCGCCATGGTGGTGCCGGCGGCCTCGCGCGACGGCGGCGACAGTGGTGGGCGCTTTCCAACCTGGGTGCGGTCGATATAGGTGACGGCGGCCGCGGCGGCGGTGGCTTCCAGCCGCGACATCGCCGAAAGGCCGTCCATGGTGGCGACGGCGAAATAGTCGCACAGCCGGCGTTCGGCGGTGGCGCCGTCGAAGACATCGCGGGTCAGCGGCGTCACCGCCGGCAATTCGCGCAACAGGGGCCCGAGTTCGGGATCGCCATACAGCGCGTCGGTGACGATGGCCTCGTTGGGATTGATCCGCGCCAGGGTCGCGGCGAGTTCACCCGTTGCGCATTCCGTGACGATGAATTCGGAAGTGGAGATATCGATCCAGGCGAGCCCGATGCGATCCGCGCCGGCAGACCCCTTCGCCCGCGCGATCGCCAGCAGGTAGTTGTTGGTCCTGGCATCGAGCAGCGTGTCTTCGGTCAGCGTGCCCGGCGTGACCAGCCGGATCACGGCGCGGCTGACGACGCTCTTGTTGCCGCGCGCCCGGGCCGCGGCCGGATCCTCGGTCTGCTCGCACACCGCGACGCGATGGCCGGAGGCGATCAGGCGATGCAGATAATCCTCGGAGCGTTCCACCGGCACGCCGCACATCGGGATATCGAGGCCCTGATGCTTGCCGCGTTTGGTCAATACGATGCCGAGGGTCTTCGAGGCGATCTCCGCGTCCCCGAAAAACAGCTCATAAAAGTCGCCCATCCGGTAGAACAGCAGCAGCCCGGGATGGGCCGCCTTTATATCAAGGTACTGTTCCATCATCGGCGTAACGCGTGCCGCAGCTTCCGCGGGCGGCGTGGCATCAGGTGGAACGGGGATGGGGTGCTGGATCGTCATGGGCGCGCAAACTACAAAATTTTGGCCGCTGGTCCTATCGGTTTGCCCCGGCATTGCGTGTTTTCCACGTCCTCCGCGAATACGTGGCTCTTCTTTCGGGGAGAGAAGAAATTGCAGCGAGTCCCTTCTTCTCCCTCCCCCCTTGCGGGGGAGGGTCGGGGAGGGGGGTGGCCGCGAATTCGGTGGGTGTGGCTTACCCCTCTCCCTAACCCTCCCCCGCAAGGGGGAAGGAACAGACCGTGCTTGCGAGTCCGTCAATTGACCTCCTGCTGTGGCGCTCCTAAAACTCGCCATCCATTCGAGCGTACGGGAAACGCGGCATTCAGGGAGAGATTCAATGCGCGATGTATTCATTTGCGATGCCGTGAGGACCCCGATCGGCCGCTTCGGCGGCTCGCTCGCCAAGGTGCGCGCCGACGATCTGGCCGCGGCCCCGATCAAGGCGCTGATGGCGCGTCATCCCGGGCTCGACTGGTCGGCCGTCGACGAAGTCTATTTCGGCTGCGCCAACCAGGCCGGCGAGGACAACCGCAACGTGGCGCGGATGGCGCTGCTCTTGGCGGGTGTCCCGGAGTCAGTTCCCGGCCAGACGCTCAATCGCCTCTGCGCGTCGGGACTGGACGCGGTCGGCGCCGGCGGGCGCGCGATCCGCGCCGGCGAGATCGATTTCGCGATTGCCGGCGGCGTCGAGTCGATGACGCGGGCGCCGTTCGTGATGGGCAAGGCGGCGGAAGCGTTTTCGCGCTCCGCCGAATTCTATGACACCACCATCGGCTGGCGCTTCATCAACCCGCTGATGAAGGCGCAATACGGCGTCGACGCCATGCCCGAGACCGGCGAGAACGTCGCCGAGGAATTCCAGGTCTCGCGCGCCGATCAGGACGCTTTCGCGATCCGCTCGCAGCAGCGCGCAGGCGCGGCGATCGCCTCGGGCTATTTCGCCGAGGAGATCACGCCGGTCTCGGTTCCCGGCGGCAAGGCCGGACCCGTGAGCGTCGACAAGGACGAACATCCGCGCCCCGAGACCACGCTCGAGGGCCTTTCGAAACTTAAACCGATCGTGCGCAATCCGGGCACGGTGACGGCGGGTAATGCGTCGGGCGTCAATGACGGCGCGGCCGCCATGATCCTCGCCTCGGAAGCGGCGGTGAAGAAGCACGGCCTGACGCCGCGGGCGCGCATTCTCGGCCTCGCGTCAGCCGCGGTGCCGCCGCGCATCATGGGCATCGGCCCGGTGCCGGCGACCCGCAAGCTGATGGAGCGGCTCGGCCTGAAGATCAGCGATTTCGACCTCATCGAACTCAACGAGGCCTTCGCCAGCCAGGGCATCGCCTGCCTGCGCCAGCTCGGCGTCAAGGACGATGCCGATTTCGTCAACCCGCATGGCGGCGCCATCGCGCTCGGTCATCCCCTCGGCATGAGCGGCGCCCGTCTGGCGATGACGGCGGTGCACGGCATGGAGAGGCGCGGGGGAAAACGCGCGCTCGCGACCATGTGCGTCGGCGTCGGCCAGGGCGTCGCGATGGCGATCGAAAAGCTGAACTGAGAGGCAGAACAACCTCTACCGTCATTGCGAGCCAACGGGTCGCGCGAATGCGCGCCCGATGACAGGCTCAGCGAAGCAATCCATCTCGAAACGCGCGCAGGCGTCAAGGCTGGATTGCTTCGTCGCTTCGCTCCTCGCAATGACGGAAGGGGCGTGACGCGCAATCCTACTCGATGACAGCGTGTTCCGGAGCTACCGCCTGCTTGCGTAGCACGGCCTTGGTCGAGCCGATGATGACCGCGAGCGGGATCGCGCACAGCGTGAACAGCATCACCATCTGGTAGTCCTGCGAAAACGCGATGATCTGCGCCTGCACGGCGATCATGACGTCGGCCATGGCGCGGCCGGCGTCGCTGCCCATGTCGATCATGCCGCGCACGTTGGGCATCTGCATGGCATGGTTGAACGGGGTGACGTTCTCGTTCAGCACCGCGTAGGCGCGCCGCGACCCTGACGTCAGCTGCGCGATCACGATGGAAATGCCGATCGAGCTGGCGACATTGCGCATCAGCGTCAGCATCGAGGTGCCGTCGGTGCGCAGATGGTTGGGCAGCGTCAGGAACGCCACCGTGGAGAGCGGCACGAACACCAGCCCGAACCCGAACCCCTGCGCGATGCTGATGATGACGATGGTCTGCACATCGGTCTGGTCGGTCCAGCCGGTCATGTAGAACAGCGACAGGCAGGTGAGGCCAAGCCCCGCGACGATCAGCGTGCGCGCCTCGACGTAGCGCATCAGGCGGCCGACCATCATCATGGCGACGAAGGTGCCGCAGCCGCGGCTCGCCAGCAACAGGCCGGCGGTGATGATGGGATAGCCGATCACGTTCTGCAAGTAAGGCGAGGACAGCGCCATGGTCGAGAACAGTACCAGCCCCATGACAGCCATGAACACGCAGCCGCCGATGAAGTTCCGGTCCTTGAAGATCGCGAACTGGATGAAGGGCGCAGGCGTCGTCAGCGAATGGGCGAAGAAATAATAGAAGCCGACGGCCGAGATGATGAACTCGGCGATGATCTCGTTGGATTCGAGCCAGCCGAGCTGTTCGCCGCGGTCGAGCGCGATCTGCAGGCTGCCGATGCCGATGGCGAGCGCCGCGAACCCGAACCAGTCGAAGCGCAATTCGCGGTTCTTCTGCGTCTCGTCCATGAATACCAGCAGGCCGAGCACGGTGAAGATGCCGAACGGCAGATTGACGAAGAACACCCAGTGCCAGGAATAGGTCTCGGTCAGCCACGCTCCCAATGACGGCCCCATGATCGGGCCCATCATCACGCCCATGCCCCAGATCGCCATCGCCTTGGGGCGCTCGTGCAGCGCGTAGGAATCCAGCATCACCGCCTGCGACAGCGGCACCAGGGCGGCGCCGAACACGCCCTGCAGCAGGCGGAACAGCACCATCTGGTTGATGTCCTGCGCCAGCCCGCACAGCACGGATGCGATCGTGAAACCGCCCGAGCAAACGATAAAAATGCGCTTGCGCCCGAAGCGGTTGGCGATCCAGCCGACCGGCGCGGTCATGATCGCGGCGGCGACGATGTAGGAGGTCAGCACCCAGTTGATCTGGTCCTGCGAGGCCGACAGCGTGCCCTGCATATAGGGCAGCGCGACATTGGCGATGGTGGTGTCCAGCGCCTGCATGATGGTCGCGGTCATGGCGCAGATCGTCACCATGTTCCGGCGCAGGCCGGGAACGGCGACGGGTGCTGCGGCGCCGGTCATCGCCCGCTAGTCCTTCGACGCCGGGGCGAAGCCGAACAGCGCCGCCAGCGAGCGGTGATGGCCGGTGTCGATCGAGGTATAGGCGCTCATGCCGGCCTTCAGCTTCTGCACGTATTTGTCGTTGCTGTCGAAATAGATCCGCACCGGGACGCGCTGCACCACCTTGACGAAATTGCCGGTCGCGTTCTGCGGCGGCAGGATCGCGAACTGCGCGCCGGTGCCGGGGCTGAGCGAGCCGACCGTGCCCTTGAACACGTGATCGGGGAAGGCGTCGACGTCGATGGTCACGGGCTGGCCGACCGCGACATAGGTGAAGTCGCTTTCCTTCGGATTGGCATCGACCCAGGGCTTCGAGGTGTCGATCACCGAAAACACCGGCGTGCCCGCGGCGATGAAGCGGCCGAGCTGGATCTGGTCGACCTGGGTGGCGATGCCGGCCATCGGCGCGCGCACGGTGGTCAGGTCGAGGTTGCGCTGGGCGTCTTCGAGCGCGGCCTTGGCCTGCATGTAGCCCGGAAACTGCTCGAGCGGCAGGTCGGGATTGCCGAGCAGCTGGTTCAGCGCGGTGGATTGCTGCTGCTTGACAAGCTGCAGCTGCGCCTGCGCGGTGACCACGGCGGTGGCGCTGTTGTCGAGGTCGAGCTGCGAGCCGAAATTGTTCTTGACCAGCGCCGTCTTGCGGTCGACGTCGCGCTGCTTGATGGCGATGCCGGCGTTGACGATGTCGATCGTCTGCCCATAGAGCTTGACGTTGGCGACCAGATTGTCGTGGCTGGACTTGGCATCCGCCAGCTTGGCGCGCGCCTGCGCCACCGCCAGCTCGAACGGCACCGGATCGATCCGGAACAGCACGTCGCCGGTCGCGACCTGCTGGCCTTCCTTCACGGCGACGCTGATGATCTTGCCGGAGATGTCGGGCGTGATCAGGACCTTCTGCGCGCCGACATAGGCGTCGTCGGTGGTCACGTAGCGCCCGCCGTTGAGATAGAAGGTCAGCCCCGCGAGCAGCGCCACCAGCGGCACCACGACCAGCAGCAAAGTGCGGCGATAGCGGCGCATGCCGGCCATCAGGCGGCGGCGCGGCTCCGCGGCGAGCTTGATGCGGGGTTTTGCCGCCGGATTGCCCTTCTGCTCGGGCGGGAATTTCAGGATCGGATCAGCCATAGCGCTGTTCTTTCTTGGGCGGTTCCGCCGGATTGTTCTGGATCGCGTTGCGCACGTTTTCCTTGATGGCCTCGAGTTGGGACAGCAGGCGGTGGGCGTCGGCCGGGTTGATGCCCTCGAGCGCGGTGGCGGTCAGTTCGGAGCGCAGCCCGCCCAATTTGCCGAGCAGCGGGCGGGCGGCCTTGCGCAAATAGAGCCGGTTGACGCGGCGGTCGGTCTCGTCGCCGCGGCGTTCGATCCAGCCATTGCCGCAGAGCTTGTCGATCAGGCGCGTCAGCGTGATCGGCTGCATCTCCATCTGTTCGGCGAGTTCCGACTGCTTCAGGCCCTCGTTGCGTTCCACCTTGGCCAAAACGGCCCATTGCGCGCGCGTGATGCCATAACGCGCCGCCTGCTTGTCGGCATAGGCGCGCACCAGGCGCTGCAATTCGCCGAGCGTAAACAGGAAGTTCATATCCACGGGGCCGCGGGCCATCGGGGGTCGTCTCCATAAGCTTTGGATATAATAAGCTAGCTTATTAATCGGATATGGCAAGTTTGTGGAGACCTGACCTGACGGCATCACATGGCTGGGTCCCGTCGACAGCGCCGGAAAGGCACAGAATTTGGGATTATCGCGGTAAAATGCTACATGATGCGGCACGAATGATCCGCCGCCGGATTCGACCGCCCGCGCCGGCCGCGTTACATGACCCCATGACCCCATGGCCCTGACCAGACCGACCTTTCCCGCGCCCGATCACGATCACGGCCGCTGCGCCGCGGACGCGATCGACCATGCCGAACAGGTCTGCAGGCAGCGTTCGCAGAAATTCACCCCGATCCGGCGCCAGGTGCTGCAGGCGCTGTTGTCCAGCCACCGTCCGCTCGGCGCCTATGAAGTGATCGACGAACTCGCCAAATCGATGCCGCGGCCGGCGCCGATCACGGTGTATCGTGCGCTCGATTTCCTGATGGAGAACGGCCTCGTCCACCGCATCGAAAGCCGCAACGCCTATCTTGCCTGCGCGCACGACCACGACGCGGCGGCGATGGTGGCGTTCCTGATCTGCGACGCTTGCGGCTCGGTCGGCGAAATTCCGGCGGCGCCGGTGGCGCAGAGCCTCAATGCGGCGGCGCGCGCCACAGGCTTTGTGCCGAAACTGTCGGTGGTCGAGATATCAGGCATTTGCGCCCACTGTCAGAAATCTTGATATTTTGGGCATGATCTATTCCGAAAACCGGAACGCCACTTTTCGGGATCATGCCCCAACAACACGGCGGCAAAGCCGTGCGATGGGGAAACATGCCTTCAAAACAACCGCTTTCATCGGCCGGGCGGCCGCTCACCCCCGGCGCGGTCGCGCTGATGCTGATGCTGTGCCTGAGCTGGGGTTTCAACCAGATCGCGGTCAAGCTGGCGCTGCCCGACATCCCCCCGATGCTGCAGGCCACGATCCGCTCCTCGGGCGCGCTGCTCGTGCTGTTCCTGATCGCGCGGCTGCGCGGCGTGAAGCTGTTCGAGCGCGACGGCACGCTGCGCGCGGGTCTGCTGGCGGGCGTCATCTTCGGCGTCGAATTCGTACTGATCTATCGCGGCCTGCTGCTGACGTCGGCGTCGCGGGCGGTGGTGTTTCTCTACACCGCGCCGTTCTTCGTGGCGTTCGGCTCCTATGTGTTTCTCGGTGAGCGGCTGCGCGCCTCGCAATGGGGCGGGCTTGCCCTTTGTTTCGCCGGTGTCGCGCTGGCGATCGGGGTTCCCCAGGCTGACGTCGATGCCAGGGTGCTGCTCGGCGACCTCCTGATCATCGCCGGCGGCGCGCTGTGGGCGGCGACCACGCTGATCGTCAAGGCCTCGGCGCTGTTGCATGCGCCCGCCGAAAAGGGCCTGGGCTATCAGGTGGCGCTCTCGGTCCCGATTCTGGGGTTCGCCGCGTGGTATTTCGGGGAAAGCCTGACCCGGGTTCCCGGCGCGCTGGCGCTGACCTTGATGGTCTATCAGGCGGTCTGGGTGGTCGGATTGACCTTTTTGATCTGGTTTGCGCTGGTCAAGACCTATTCCGCCAGCAAATTGTCGGCATTTACCTTCATCACCCCTTTGTTTGGCGTGGTGGCTAGCTATTTCATCATGCATGACGCCCTGACGCTGGCCTTCGGCGCCGCGGCGCTGCTGGTGATAGCGGGACTTTACCTCGTTAACCGTCCCGGTCCCGGGGCCCCGGTTCCCATTGATCCATTGCTGAATGTCACCAAAACCTGATATTCGAGACACCATGAACAAGCCCGTAAAACCGCCCGAGAATGACGTCGCCGGCCCGAAGGCCCGGCATAAAACCACGCAAGTCATGGTCGGCAACGTCGCCGTCGGCGGCGGCGCGCCGATCGTGGTGCAGTCGATGACCAACACCGACACCGCTGATGTCGAGGGCACGATCGCCCAGGTCGCGGCGCTATCGCGCGCCGGTTCCGAAATGGTCCGGATCACGGTCGACCGCGAGGAAGCCGCCGCCGCCGTGCCGCATATCCGCGACGGCCTGCGCAAGCGCGGCATCACCACGCCTTTGATCG
The DNA here is from genome assembly GCA_963831585.1 of uncultured Alphaproteobacteria bacterium. Lineage (GTDB taxonomy): Bacteria > Pseudomonadota > Alphaproteobacteria > Rhizobiales > Xanthobacteraceae > Bradyrhizobium. The sequence goes on from CAWHRA010000022.1 coordinate 125,251, forward strand.
GCGACTTCCATTATATCGGCCACAAGCTGCTCGCCGACTACCCGGCCTGCGCCGAAGCGCTCGATAAATACCGCATCAATCCCGGCAATGTCGGCTTCAAGAACAAGCGCGACACCCAGTTCGCCGACATCATCGAGATCGCCAACAAGAACGGCAAGCCGGTGCGGATCGGCGCCAACTGGGGCTCGCTCGACCAGGAGCTGCTCACCCGGCTGATGGAAGACAACGCCAAGCTGCCGGAACCGCTGGAGGCCCGCGCGGTGACGCGCGAGGCGATGGTGCAGTCGGCGCTGCTTTCGGCCGCGCGCGCCGAGGAACTCGGCATGGCCAAGAACAAGATCATCCTGTCGGCAAAGGTCTCCGCCGTGCAGGATCTGATCGCGGTCTACAAGGTGCTGGCGTCGCGCTCGGATTACGCCATCCATCTCGGCCTCACCGAAGCCGGCATGGGCTCGAAGGGCATCGTCGCCTCGTCCGCCGCGCTCGGCATCCTCCTGCAGGACGGCATCGGCGACACCATCCGGATTTCGCTGACGCCGGAGCCCGGCGGCGACCGCACGCTGGAAGTGCAGGTCGCGCAGGAACTGCTGCAGACCATGGGCTTCCGCACCTTCGTGCCGCTGGTCGCGGCCTGCCCGGGCTGCGGCCGTACCACCTCGACCACGTTCCAGGAACTGGCGCGCTCGATCCAGGATTTCATCCGCGAGGAAATGCCGGGCTGGAAGACGCAATATCCCGGCGTCGAGGAACTCAACGTCGCCGTCATGGGCTGCATCGTCAACGGCCCCGGCGAATCCAAGCATGCCAATATCGGCATCTCGCTCCCCGGCACCGGCGAAGCGCCGGCGGCCCCCGTGTTCGTCGACGGCAAGAAGTTCCGCACCTTGCGCGGACCGACCATTGCGGCCGATTTCAAGGCGCTGGTGATCGACTATATCGACCAGCGTTACGGCGCGGGCGCGAAGCCCAGCGCGGCGGAGTAGGGCTCTCTCACCGTATTCCAGCAGCATTGATTGCGCGTCATCAGGCTCCGTTTCGGAGCCTGATTTTGCTTCCGCTTTCGGCGGAGTAGCGGACTTGGCGCGAATGACTCAACTCGGACATTGAGGACATTCAGCAGGTGACATGCCGTTGCAAACGAGCCAATTTTTAAGGGCACTTCGCGAAGCTCAGGAATGACTTCTGTCCGCGTCTCTGTCCCATTCCTGAGAGGACCCCAGGCCTATGCCCCTGTCAGCCGCGTCGTCGGGGTGGCCGGCCTCGCAATTCATGTCGGGAACCACCGGGGTGCCAGGCCAAAGCAGGAGCTGCTTCCGCATCTCGGCGAGGCGGGCACGGCAAAATTCGCGATAAAGCACGTCAAATAAGGTGGGCATGATCGACCTCCATGATCATCGCCGTGAACACCTGTCTACGTCATCTCCAGGCGTAAGGAGGTGAACCAGATCACACGGTCGCCAAAAAGGTTTTCGCGACGTTCGGCGATGCCGCCTTTTGACCGATTTGGAGTTGGCCTCTGTGCAAATGCTGCATCTGGTCATGTCCAGGCCCCCGGCCATTACCCGACATCAAACGTCAATTCGGCAGATCGGATGCTTCGCGGATCGATGCCTCGGTTCGAGGCGACGTAATCTATCTCGCCGCGCGTGGTACCGATATCCATCAGCTCCCTGTCGCTTAGATCGCACAAGGCGGCGCGTAGCCTCCGGCGTTTGCGCCATTCCTGAAACGCACCACAATATCTCTCGAAAAAGCTGGCGACGTGCGGCGTCGATGCGGCGGTCTGTAGCAACCCAGTTGCACCATGGGTCGTGCTCATCGCGGCCCCTCCGGGGTGTTGTTTCTACCCGGACGAGAGTGCCAAGGCATGGGAGGGTACGCTTGACATTCGGCTTACATTTTCCTGACCGGCGGCTTACTCTTTGCTCTTCAAGCGGTTTTTGTGCGTCAACGATCAGAAGCGACCTGAGGGAATGGCAGCTTGCGCTATCTCTTCGACGAGTACGCATTCGACACTGACCGGCGTGAACTGCATCGCGGCGCGGACGTCGTCTCCATCGCACCACAGGTATTCGACCTGCTCGATTATCTGATCCGCAACAGGGAGCGCGTCGTCAGCAAAGACGACCTCATCAAGGCCATTTGGGACGGACGTATCGTCTCCGATGCAGCGCTGACGACCCGCGTGAACGTCGCCCGGAGCGCGATCGGCAATTCCGGCGAGGAACAGCGCCTGATCAAGACACTGCCAAGGAAGGGTTTCCGTTTCGTTGGCACGGTGCGCGAAGCGGAGAGGGCCCCGAGCGTGGCCGTCACCGATATCCCGGCCGAACAGCCGAAACCCGTCCTGCCACTCCCCGATAAACCCTCGCTCGCCGTTCTCCCCTTCACCAACCTGAGTTCCGATCCGGAGCAGGAGTATTTCGCCGACGGTATGGTCGAGGACATCATTACCGGCCTGTCCCGGTCCAAATCGCTTTTCGTCATCGCCCGACACTCGAGCTTTGCCTACAAAGGCCGGGCCGTCGATATCAAGCAGGTCGGGCGTGAACTCGGCGTTCGCTACGTGCTCGAAGGCAGTGTGCGCAAAGCCGGAAATCGGGTCCGCATTACCGGGCAGTTGATCGACGCCACGACAGGCGCACATCTTTGGGCGGACCGTTTCGACAGTCAGCTCGAAGATATCTTCGATCTGCAGGATCAGGTCACGAGCCGTGTGATCGGCGCCATCTTTCCTCGACTGGAGCGCGCCGAAATCGAGCGTGCGAAGCGCAAGCCGACTGAAAGCCTTCAGGCCTACGACTATTATCTTCGCGCGCTATCCAGCTTTTATCAATTCACCCGCGAAGGGAATATTGAGGCGGTCGAGCTGAGCGAGGCTGCTAACGCGATCGATCCCGAATTCGCCGCAGCATACGCGATCGGCGCTTATGCCTATCTCCAAAGAAAATTCTTCGACTGGAGAAGTGATGCTGCTCATGAACGCTCCGAAGCCCAGCGACTCGTGAGGCGCGCGGTCGAACTCGATAAAGACGATCCAACGGTGCTCGCAAGGGCCGGCCAGGTGATCTCCGAATTGATGGGTGAGGTCGAGGAGGGTGCAGCTCTCCTCTCACGGGCGATAGATCTGGACCCAAATCTCGTTATTGCACGGTATTCGCGCGGCGGGGAACACCTCTTGCGCGGTGAAGTAGATGCGGCGCTCTAGCAGTACCATCTCGCGGCGCGTTTAAGTCCGCTGGATCCGTTGCGGTTTTTTGCCCAGACCGGGATAGCATATGCTCATTTTATGGCGGGTCGGTATGACGAGGGTTCATCCTGGGCAAGGTCTGCTGTCCTGGAGCGGCCAAATTATCTGAACGCACAACTTATTCTGGCGGCATGCCTTGCGATGTCTGGACGGGTCGAGGAGGCACGAGTGATCGGCGCGCGCATGGTGCAACTGAAGCCGGGCCTGCGCATTTCCAGACTCAAGACAAGATTTCGCAGGGCGCAAGACACCGAAAGATTGTCGCAAGCTTGCCGATTGGCCGGCATGCCGGAATAAGTATCCCGCGCCGCCTCGCAGCCATTCCGCTGCGGGTGGTGACCAAGGTCCTGCGAAAGCGTTTCCGTCGGAAACGAGGCGAGTGCATCGAGGGCCGCCGGCGCCTGCGCAAACAACCCGACGGGCAAATCACTTCGTTCGCCGCGTGACTCGCTGTCCAGCCCTTTTCGCAAAAATATTCTGGTTTTCCGAAACAGCAAATCAGTTCTATATCCCCGCTATCCCGCTCCACACAGAGGGGCGTTGCGCAACGTCACGAACGCGGGGCGGGATGCGGTGGACGCGGACGGTGTTCCTGACGAGAGCGCCTGAGGCGGACGGCGAAGGCGTGTGGTCCTGATGCCCCGACGCTGGCATCAAGTTGGCGGCAACATCCGCCAGCGACGGTGGCAAGAAAGCCCGGTCACCGGGGAGAGCGCGTTATAAGCCGTAAAACCATTGCGCAGGGAAGGCCGGACTGCTTCCGCTGAACCTGTATGCTCGTGTGCGTTTCTTCGCTACTTTTTGCACGCGAGACCGCGGGTGCAGCGCGCACCCGGCTTTCCCTGCGCCCTCTGTTATCGGGAGGGCCAAACGAACCGACAAAAACCTCGGGCATTTCGGGTCGCGAGATCGTGAAGCTGTGTCTTGCCGTCACTGCGAGGAGCAAGGCGACGAAGCAATCCAGCTTTCTTCGCAACGCCAAGGTGGATTGCTTCGCTTCGCTCGCAATGACGTTTCAAGATATGCGCGAACCCCTGAATCCCGGATTGCGCGGAGTTTATCCTCGGGCGCGCCGGAGGCGTGACCCGGGGACCGATCCGGGCTACGATGGCGCAAAACAGGCTATCGGAGAACGCCCCATGAGCTCGCTCGCCAGCAAGCAGGGTCCGCGCTATCGCCATACCTCGGGCGAGGAAGATCCCTACGAGACCATAGCGGTCGAAAAGCTCACCCCGATCATCGGCGCGGAGATTTCGGGCGTCGACATCGGCCGGCTGGTCTCCGACGATTCCCGCTCCAACCGCCAGATGGACGAGATCCATCGCGCGCTCGCCGAAAACCTCGTGGTGTTTTTTCGCGACCAGCACATCACCCCGGCCCAGCATCTCGCCTTCGGCCGCAAATTCGGCGAGCTGCACATCCATCCCGCCGCCCCCAGCGAGGGCGAGGACCCGGCGTTGATGAAGATCTATGCCGACAAGGATTCCCCGCGCGCCAATGGCGAGGGCTGGCACACCGACGTCTCCTGCGACGTCGAGCCGCCGATGGGCTCGATCCTCTATATCAAGCATTGCCCGCCGCGCGGCGGCGACACACTGTTCGCCTCGATGTATGCGGCCTATGAATCGCTGTCGGACCGGATGAAGGCCTATCTCGACGGCCTGACCGCGGTGCACGATGGCGAGCAGATCTATCGCGGGCTCTATGACAATTACGGCGTCGCCGACAAGCCGTCCTATCCGCGCGCCGAGCACCCCATCGTGCGCACCCATCCGGTGACCGGCAAGAAGGCGCTTTACGTCAATCGCGGTTTTACGCGTTCCATCATCGGCATTCCGCGCGACGAGAGCGACGCGATCCTGGCCTATCTCTACCAGCACGCGGAAAACCCGCTGTTCCAGTGCCGCTTCCGCTGGACCGAGAACGCGATCGCGTTCTGGGACAACCGCTGCACCCAGCACCGCGCGATGTGGGACTACTGGCCGCACACCCGTTCGGGTACGCGCGTGACCGTGAAAGGGGAGCGGCCGGTTTAACGAGGTGGCGTAGGGTGGGTTAGCGAAGCGTAACCCACCATTTCACGGGTGGTGCTGGTGGGTTACGCTTCGCTAACCCACTCCACAAGAAGAGCAAAAACAAAACGGGAGAGACACGCGATGCTCCGCGCAGAGGACAATAAATTCCTGACCGAAAGCGGTGCGGGAACGGGGATGGGCGAATTGCTGCGCCGCTTCTGGCTGCCGGTGCTGCTGTCGGAGGAATTACCGGAAGCCGACTGCCCGCCGAAGAAGATCGTGGTGATGGGCGAGGAACTGCTGGCCTTCCGCGACTCGCGCGGCGTGGTCGGGGTCATCGACCAGTATTGTCCGCATCGCGGCGCCAATCTCTGGCTCGGCCGCAACGAGGAATGCGGCATCCGCTGCGTCTATCACGGCTGGAAGTTCGACACCGACGGCCGCTGCGTCGACATGCCGACCTCCTATCCCGACCTCAATGCAAAAGACCTGATTCGCATCAAATCCTATCCGGTGCGCGAATGGGGCGACATGGTCTGGGCCTATATGGGCCCGGCGGGCGAAGTGCCTGACTTGCCCGATCTGGAAATGGCGCTGCTGCCGGCCTCGCACCGCTACGTCTCGAAGAAATGGCAGGACTGCAACTGGGTGCAGGCGCTGGAAGGCTCGATCGACACCGCGCATTTCACCTTCGCGCATCTTTCCTTCGACAAGCAGGAGAACGAAATCCTCGACATCAAGAAGCATTTCGTCAATCCGATTGCCCGCATGAATGTCGACCATATGCGCTGGATCGCCGAAGACCCTCGCCCTGTGATCAAAATCAACCCGCACGACGCGGGGCTGACGATCGCAGGCGGACGGCTCACCGGCAGCGACAACATCTACTGGCGCATCGCGCAATACCTGATGCCCGTGCATGCCTACGCGCCGAGCGCGATGCCGGGCGAGAGCATCTTCGGCCAGAGTTTTATTCCGGTCACCGATACCAATTGCTGGATCTATACCTATGCCTGGAATCCGGAGCGGCCGCTGACGCAAGGCGAGCGCGACGCCTATGACGCCGGCAACGGCGTGATCTCGGAGGTCGACGACAATTATATTCCATTGCGCAACAAGTCGAACGACTACCTCATGGATCGCAAGCTGCAAAAGACAAAGAGCTATACCGGCATCAAGGGCGTGTCGGAGCAGGACGCCGCCGTGCAGGACAGCCAGGGCCCGATCGCCGACCGCACCCGCGAGCATCTCGGGCCGACCGATCTCGGCATCCTGCATTTCCGCAAACTGGTGATGGATGCGGCCCGCGCGCTGCAGCAGGGCCATCCGCCCGCGCATCTTGCGCATCAGGATCGCTACGCCGTGCGTTCCGGCGCCTGCGTGACCGGCAAGGCCAAGGACCTGCCCGCGGTGATGGTCGAGCGCTTTGGCGACGAGACCGGGTTCGTCGGCCGGCCGCGGATCGCCGCGGCGGAGTAGCTGATTGTCGTCCCGGCGAACGCCGGGATCCATAACCACAGGACTACATTATTGCGAAGCCAACTCCGACCTTGCTCCATCGGGAGGCCGCGGCGTTTGGGTCCCGGCTCAAGGCCGGGACGACATATGGAGAAATCCTCACAACGGAATCGTCCGATATTCCCGATTAGCCAGGCTCGCTTCCTCCAGGTCGAGATCGCGCTCGATCCGTCGCCGCGTCTCGTCGGTGATCTTGCCGTCGCGCAACAGCAGGTGGATGAACTCGCGCTCGACCGAGATCAGTTCCCGCGTCAGGTCGATGCCCGCCGCCGAAGCGTCGCCGTCGGGATCGAGCGACTGCGGCAACTGGTTGCTACGGGTCTCATGCCGGGCGCGCAAGAGCTTGACCACCTCGTCGGACAGTTCGCGGTCGTCGGTGATGGCGTCGAGCGACTTCAGCGCCACGTCAAGCGCCTCGCGCCGCGCCGTGATTTCCGATTCGTGTTCGGACACGAGTTCGGTGCGGCCGGCCTCGGCAAGCCCAAGCCATCGCACCACCGCCGGAAGGCCGAATCCCATTCCAACCAGCGTGATGAAGATGACGCCGAAGGTGACGAACAGGATCAGGTCGCGGTACGGAAAGGCCTCCCCGCCGGGAAGCGCGAACGGCAGCGCCAGCGCCGCGGCCAGCGACACCGCGCCGCGCACGCCAGTGAACGACAGCACGAACGCATGCTGCCATGGCGGGGAGGGATCGCGCAGGCGCACCCGCCTGATCAGCCGCGGCAGGTAAATGGCGGGATAGACCCAGGCGAATCGGGCGACCACGATCATCACGCTCACCAGCGCGATGGCGATCAGGATGTCGTCGAGTGGAAACGCCTTCGACTTCTCAAACAGGATCCGCATCTGGAACCCGGTCAGCAGGAACAGCATGCCCTCGATCAGATAGATCACCAGGTCCCAGAAGAAGATGCCCTGCAACCGCGTCGCCGCCGAGATCAGCAGCGGCCCGTTCCAGCTCATATAGAGGCCGCAGGCGACGGTCGCGATCACGCCGGAGCCCCCGAAATGTTCAGGCAGCCAGTAGGAGACGTAGGGGGTGATCAGGGACAGCGTTATCTCGATCTGCGGATCCCGGGCATGATGGCGCATCCGCAAGGAGAGCCAGCCCACCGCGATGCCGAACGCCAACTCGCCGGCGACGATCGCCGTGAATTCGCCCATTGCCTTCGGCAGCGAAAACATGCCGGTCGAAATCGCCGCCACCGCGAAGCGGTACAGGATCAGTGCGGTGGCGTCGTTCGCCAGCCCCTCGCCCTCGAGCACGACCAGGATGCGGCGGGGCAGAGCGAGCTTGCGGGCGATCGCCAGCGGCGCCACCACATCCGGCGGCGCGACGATGGCGCCGAGCAGGAAGCCGATGTTCCAGGGCAGTCCGATCAAAAAATGGGTCGCGGCGGCGACCGCGAAGGCGCTGAAGATCACGCAGCCGACCGACAGCAGGATGATCGGGCGCAGATTGAACTTGAATTCGCGCCAGCTCATGGCGACGCTCGCCGAATAGATCAGCGGCGGCAGGACCAGAAGCAGCACCAGCTCGGGCGGCAGTTCCAGCGGCGGCATGCCCGGCACGAAGGCAAGCCCGATGCCGGCCAGCAGCAACAGGATCGCGGGCGCGATATCGGTGCGCCGCGCCAGCAGCTCGGTTCCCGCCAACACCGCCAGCAGAATCAGGAAGATTTGAAAGATGGCTTCCACGGCGTCCAGTTCCTGTGCCAGTCCAATTGGCCCGGCCCGGCCACGCCGTCAATGCCGCAATGGTTGCGACTAATCTTTCAAATCATAACGATACGATTTCGAAACGATCTGCCAGCCATCCTTGAGCTTCATCGCCACCAGGTAATCGGTGAAATAGCGCGGCGGCAGCTGGCAGCGCACCTTGATGAAGGCGGTGGATTCGTCGGAGCGGTCGATGGTGACGATGAAATCCTCGCGCGGCTTGCCCTCGGCCTTGGCGGAGGGGCGCTTCCGGACCCAGCCCATCCAGTCCGGCACGGTGAGAACCTTCAATTCGCCTTTCTCCACCCAGCGCAGATCGGCGGACGGGTGGAAGATCGCGCCCAATTTGTCGGCATCGCCCTCGTAGAGCGCGTCGAAATAGTGCTGCACCACGGCTTCGGCGGTGGAACGGTCAAGACTCATGGTGTGTCCTCCCGGTGATGGACGCCTGGCCGGCTTGAAATGCGCCACGAACTCTCAAAATAGACTACGGCATGATGGGGACGAAAGGGGGAAGAAAGTGACAAGGCCCGAGATGACGAGTGGTCGCAGGCTTGCCGGAAAATGCTTTTGCGGAGCCGTCCACTACGAGGTGGCGGACCAATTCGCCTACGCCGCCAACTGCCACTGCTCCAATTGCCGGCGGACCACCGGCTCCGCGTTCAAGCCGTTCGCCGGCATCGAACGCGAGAAGTTCATCGTCACCGAAGGCGAGGATGCGCGCATGATCTTTGGCGACGAGAAGGGCCACGACGCGCACTGCGCGCGCTGCGGTTCGCTGCTGTATTCGCTCGTCCGTGAGGGCGGCTGGGTCCATGTCGCCATGGGAACGCTGCTGGACGATCCCTCGATTCGCCCGACCGCCCACATCTTCGTCGGCTCCAAGGCGCCGTGGTTCACCATCACCGACGGTCTGCCGCAATATCAGGGACACGTCAGCGCGGGATGACGGTCAGCCTACATCAGGAACACGCCCTTGCCGTCGACCTGTTTGTCGAACAGTCGATAGGCTTCCTCTGCCTGGTCGATCGTCCAGCGATGGGTGAACAGCCGATCGACGTCGATGCCGCGCTCGACCGAGAATCGCGCACATTCCGCCTGCAGGATGTTGGAGAACGTCCAGGACGCCATCAGCGTCAATTGCCGGCGCAACAGATGCGGCGAGACATCGATGTGGACGTCGCCGCCTTCGCCGACGAAGCACATCGTGCCCCACACCTTGGTGGAGCGGATCGCGTTCAGGCGCGCATCCGGGTTGCTCGAGGTGTCGAGCGTGAGGTCGGCGTATCGGCCGTGGGTGAGGTCCTTGATCGCGGCCACCGGATCGTTCGAGCCGGGGTTGACCACGGCGTCGGCGCCGAACGCTTTGGCGCGCTCCAGCCGCTGCGGGCTGATGTCGAGCGCGATCACGCGCGCGCCCATCGCCTTGGCGTATTGCGTGGCCGCCAGCCCCACCGGGCCCTGGCCGAAAATCGCGATGGTGTCGTTGCCGGAGAGGTTCATGCGCCGCAGCGCGCCGTAGGCGGTGCCGGACCCGCAGGCGATCGCCGCACCCGCCGAGAACGACAATTCGTCCGGCAGCGGCACCAGCGTATTGGCGGGCACCTTCAGATATTGCGCGTGGCCGCCATGGGCGTTGTTGCCGTAGACCTTGACGGGTACCTCCTGGCAGAGCTGCTGCCATCCGGAGCGGCAATGGTTACACTGGGTGCAGCCCTGATAGTGATGCACCATCACGCGCTGGCCGACCCGCGCCTCCCGCGCACCGACGGCGGAACCGATCGCTACCACGACGCCGCAGGGCTCGTGTCCCGCGATCACGGGGCCCTCCCGCATCGGGATGCCGCTCGCCTGCGCCCCGCCTTTGGGTCGGCGGTATTGGTGCAGGTCGCTGCCGCACATGCCGGATGCCTTCATTTCGATCACCACGTCATGCGGATCCGGCGTCGGATCGGGGAACTGCATCAATTCCAGTTCGCGCTCGCCGTTGAACACCACGCCGCGCATCGCTTCCTCCGTTTGTTCTTGCTTATGGATCGATATTGGACGGGAAAACGTGACCGGCCAAGGGCAGACAAGGGCGGACAGGGGCGAACCGAATACGGACTGGCGCGACATATGGAAAGAGAGGCCGTCTGGCTTGACCGGCGGCTAAGTGGCGCGGAAGGCTACGTGATCTCGCTCACAGGCCGGCCAAGCAAGCTTCTGATAGGCTTGGCGCGACGCTATAAAGGCCAGGGTTCGAGAGCCTCATGATGAAATCGCTGGGATCCTTCACCTTGCATCGGGTTTTCCTCGCCGCCGCGCTTTTGCTGGTATGCCAGCCGGCGTTTGCCGCCAAGCGGGTGGCGCTGGTGCTCGGCAATTCGGTCTACCAGAACGCGCCGCCGCTTTCGAACCCGGTCAATGACGCCGCGGTGATCGCGGCAAAGCTTAGGGAAGCCGGCTTCGATGTGGTCGATTCGCGCCACGATCTGCCCGCGGCCGAGACCCGGCGCGCGCTGCGCGACTTCGCCGACGCCGCGCGCGACGCCGATATCGCCGTGGTCTATTACGCCGGCCACGGCCTGGAGGTCGACGGCACCAATTATCTGGTTCCGGTGGATGCGAAGCTGGAACGCGACACCGACGTGTACGATGAGGCGCTTTCGCTGGACCGTGTGCTGGTGGCGGTCGAACCCGCCAAGCAGCTTCGTCTGGTGATCCTGGATGCGTGCCGCGACAATCCGTTTGCCAAGGGCATGAAACGCAGCGTGGCGTCGCGTTCGATCGGGCGCGGTCTTGCCAAGATCGAACCGACCAGCCCGAACACGCTGATCGCCTATTCCGCCAAGGCCGGTTCCACCGCGCTGGACGGCGATGCCAGGAACAGCCCGTTTACGCTCGCTCTGGCCAATCACCTGACCACGCCGGGGCTGGACGTGCGCAAGGCGTTCGGCTTCGTGCGCGACGATGTGCTCAAGACCACCGGCAACCGGCAGGAGCCGTTCGTCTATGGCTCGCTCGGCGGCAACGATGTGCCGCTGGTGCCGGCCAAGCTTGCGCCGGCCGCGGCCGCGCCCAATCCGCAAGCGGAGGCGCGGGCGGATTACGAACTGGCGCTGCAGATCGGCAACAAGGACGCCTTCAACGCCTTCCTCGCCCAGCACCCGGACGGGTTCTACGCCAACCTGGCCAGGATCCAGCTTGCCAAGATTGCCGCGGAGGAAGCGCGCGTGGCGGCGACCGAAAAGGCGCGGCAGGCCGAACAGGAGCGGGCGCGGCTTGCCGCCGAAGGCGCGCAAAAGGCGCAGCAGGCCAGGGCGGACGCCGATGCCAAGGCCGCCGAGCAGGCCCGCCTTGCGGCCGAAAAAGCCAAGGAGGCCGCGCAGGCGCAGGCCAATGAGGCTGAGCGCAAACGTGTCGCCACCGACACCGCTTCGACGCGCGGCACGCCGGACAGCAACGTTCCCGACAACAAGGCGTCCCCAAACAATACTCCCGCCGCCAATACTCCCGCCGCCAAGACGGCTGGCGGCGGAACGAATTTGGCCTCCCTTGATGCCGGGCCGCCGCAGGCCGAACTGGTCAAATCGGTGCAGAACGAGTTGCGCCGCGTCGGCTGTCTCACCGCCGCCGCCGATGGCGAATGGAACGCGGCCTCGCAACGTTCGCTGGCGCTGTTCAACAAGAACGCCGGAACCAAATTCGACGTCAAGCTGGCGAGCCTCGACGCGCTCGATGCGATCAAGCTGAAGCCTTCGCGGGTCTGCCCGCTGATCTGCGAGCACGGCTTCAAGGTCGACGGCGACCACTGCAGCCGGATCGTCTGCGCGGAGGGCTCGGTTCTCAATGACGACAATGAATGCGTGAAGCGGCGGGCGAAAACGCCGACGGCGAAGCGCGAGCCTGACCCGCGCCCTGATCGCGCGGCGCAGGCCCGGCCCAAACAGGCCCGGCCGCAAGCTTCCGGCCAGATCGTGTGCGACGACCATTTGTGCCGTCCGGTCGAGCGCGGATGTCACCTCGAGTTCAGATCGAGCCGGGAAGGCGGCGGCCCCCTGGGCGGCGGCAGCAACGTCCAGGTTTGCAATTGAATCCGACGAAGTATGGCTCCGCCGTCATTGCGAGCGAAAGCGAAGCAATCCATGGATCGGCACAGCAAGACTGGATTGCTTCGTCGCTTGCGCTCCTCGCAATGACGAACTGGATGTAACTGTCCGCTTAGATCGCGCTCGCCGCGATATTGACCATCAGCGCGACCAGCGCGGTATTGTAGATGAACGAGACGATGCCGTGCGCGGTGGCGGTGCGGCGGATGGTCTTGTCGGTGATGCCGACGTCGGAGACCTGGGCGGTCATGCCGATCACGAACGAGAAATAGACGAAATCCCAGTAGTCGGCATGATCGTGCTCGTCGCCGCTCGGAAACTGCAGACCGCCGGGCTTGGCGCGGCGGTAATAATCATGGGCGTAATGCAGCGCGAAAATCGTGTGTACCGCGGCCCAGGACAGCGCGATCGTCACGGTCGCCAGCGCCAGTTGCAGCCCGCTGCGCTGCGAGCCGCCGAGTTCGAACACGATCGCGCCGATCGAGGCGAAGGCGCCGAGCCCGATCACCAGCAGGATCACGAAGCGGCCGTCGTCCTGCATTACCGCGTTGCGCTTGATATGCGAAAGCTCGCTGCGCAGCATCATGGTGTAGACCAGCAGCAGGTACATCACGGCCAGGATGTCCCAGCTGAGCAGCAGCCGCGTCACCAGCCGCAGCGAGCCGGGCAGCAGAAAGAACGCCACGATCCCGATCGCGACGGAAAAGAAAGTGCGCGGCCGCGCATAGACCACGCGGGCCGGCCGCGACATCTTCCGGAAGCGGAGCAGGACGGGATCGTCGGCTTCCTTGTCCGCCATTGCTGCCTTCAATTCTTGCGTTCGGCGACAAATCGCGCGGCGGCGCGCAGCACGTCGCCCTTGGCGCCGAAGATCGAGAGCGCGGCATCGGCACGCGCCAGCAGGTCGCGCACGCGTTTCTTGGCGCCGTCGATCCCGAGCTGGGTGACGAAGGTGGTCTTGCCAAGGGCTGCGTCCTGTCCGGTCTGCTTGCCGAGGGCTGCGGCATCGCCCTCGACGTCGAGCAGGTCGTCGGCGATCTGGAAGGCTTCGCCGAGCGCGCGGCCGTAATCGTCGAGCGCCTGGTATTCCTTCGCCGAGGACTGACCGAGGATCGCGCCGGCAATGCAGCCGAAGCGCAACAGCGCGCCGGTCTTCATCTGCTGCAGGCGGGCAACGTCGACCGGCTCGCGGTCGCCGAACCGTCCCTCGCCGGCGAGGTCGAGCATCTGGCCGCCGACCATGCCGCCGATTCCCGAGGCGCGCGCCAGCGCCCGCGTCAAAAGCAGGCGCACGGTCGGGTCCTTGTGGATCTCGTCGCGGGTGATGATGTCGAAGGCGAGCGTCAGCAATGCGTCGCCGGCGAGGATCGCGGTGGCGTCGTCGGTCTTTTTGTGCAGGGTCGGCCGGCCGCGGCGCAAATCGCTGTTGTCCATCGCCGGCAGGTCGTCATGGATCAGCGAATAGCAGTGGATGCATTCCAGCGCCGCGCCGGCCAGCAGTGCGGCCTCGCGCGGAACGCCAAAGACGGCCGAACTTTCCACCACCAGGAACGGCCTCAAGCGTTTTCCGCCGCCGAGGCTCGAATAGCGCATGGCGTCCATCAGCCGCTTCGGCCGCGCAATCTCGTCGGGCAAAAGTGCATCCGACAACAGCTTGCCCAGCAACGCTTCGGTGTCCTCCGCGGTCTGGTCCAGTCGCTTCGAAAAGTCGGTCAGTGCAGTAGCGGTCGTCATCAAGAACAGCTCCTAATCGATCTGGCCGGGACAATCGTTGATGGCACGGGCTTCGTCAATTCCGGGGCGCGGGCCGGCTGCACCTTGAAACCGCTGGAAAAGTACGGAAATATCAGTGAGATATCAGCCGTGCCGGCTATTTTCCGCCCGCGCCCAACCAGAAGCGGCACATTTGCGCGTTGCCCGAAATCTGCTGCTGGTCGTGCTGGCCGGGCTGCTGCTGCCCTACCTGCTTGCGCCGCTCTATCGGGCTGGCCATCCGGTCTCGACCCTGATGGCCTGGCGCTATCTGACCGGCGCGCCGATGTCGCGGCAATGGGTCGGTATCAGTGCGATCTCGCCCTATCTGCCGCGCTCGGTGGTAGCAGCCGAAGATGCGAAATTCTGCAGCCATCACGGCATCGACTGGGACGCGTTGCGCGAAGTGATCGACGACGCAGAGGAGGGCGAGGTCACCCGCGGCGGCTCGACCATCACCCAGCAGGTGGCGAAAAACCTGTTCCTGTGGCAGGGCCGCAGCGTGGTTCGCAAGGCGCTGGAGTTTCCGCTCGCGCTGTGGATCGACCTGGTGCTGCCGAAACAGCGGATCCTGGAAATCTATCTCAACATTGCCGAACTCGGCCCCTCCGGCCAGTTCGGCGCGCAGGCCGGTTCCCTCTATGCCTTCGGCCGCCCGGCCTCGGCGTTGTCGGCGCGCGAGGCGGCCCTGCTGGCGGCGATCCTGCCCAATCCGGTCAGGCGCAGCGCCCGCAACCCGGGCCCCGGCGTCCGCCGTCTGGCCGGGACCTATATGGCGCGGGCACAGGCCTCCAGCCTGCAGCGGTGCTGGAGCGAAAATCGCGCTTATTGAGCCAATTTCGGGCCATTTTGGCAGCTCATCTCCTTGTTTGGGCATGATCTTTCCGGAAAACCGGTTCCCACTTTTCCGGATCATGCTCTAGCTTTGCGCGGGCCCATCCTCTATAAGCGCGGCCTTATCGGCATTCTCGGCTCGCGCCAAAAACGCTTCAGCCGTCCGTTTGCGGACGATGCCTAGACCACCACACCCCTAGAGGACACCGAAATGGCCGTTCCCAGAAGAAAAACATCGCCCTCGCGGCGTGGCATGCGCCGCTCGGCGGATGCGCTGAAGAAGCCGACTTATGCCGAGGACAAGGATTCCGGCGAACTGCGCCGTCCGCACCACCTCGATCTGAAGACCGGCATGTACAAGGGCCGCCAGGTCCTGAAGGCCAAGAAGGAATCCTGACGCAAGCAGGCCAGGCACGCCGTTGACCGCAGCGGCTGCCTGAATTCGATCGACGAGAGAGGTAAGACCGTTTCCGGGGGCGAACGGAGTTCGCCCGAGAACATCCGGTGCTTGATAAAGAAGGCCTCGCCGATGTCCATGGTCGGTTTTCCACTTCTTCTGATACCGCTCGCGATTTACAACATCATCGTCTTCCTGATGCCCGGCGTTACGCTTGCCGAGCCGCTGGTGACGTTGACGCTGATGTCCGGCGCCGGTTGGCCGGTGACGCTGAGTGATATTCTTCTGGCGCTCGGCATCCTGTCGCTGCTGCTCGAAGTCATGAAGGGCGCGCGCCCTGGCGCGAAATATCTCACCGATCATCTGTTGTCGCTGATTGTGTTCGGGGCTGCTGCCGCCGAATTCCTGCTGTGGCCGAAGTTCGGCACGTCGACCTATTTCCTGCTGGCGCTGCTGGCGCTGGTGGATTTCCTGTCGGGCCTGGCGCTGCGCGCCCGGCGTGGAATGGTTGCCGCCGCGCCCTCCCGCAAGCGAACAACTGCCGCGCCCGAATCCCGGTTCGACCCGCGCCGGCGCCGTCAGCCGACCCGGTGGTGGAAACCGCGAAGCCCGATCGCACGGAGCCGAACATGGCACCTGCCGAGATCACGCCGGCGGGACCCTCGCCGGAGGTCTCATCCCCGGGATTGCAGCCCGGCGAAGGCTCGCCTCCGTCGCCGGAAGCGCCGCCGCGTTAACGTTTCAATTCAGTGTTTTCGAGCGAATTGGATGCCGGCTCGCCTGACGGGTCTAGGCGATCTGCCGGGTCCGGATGCCGGTGGCGGGGGCCGGGGCCTTATGCCACCGCGCCCCATAGGCGGCCTTGGCGTCGGCCGGGCTTGCTCGCCGCAGGCTGCGCGTCTGGGGCACGTGTTCCGCGGTCGCAATCAGTTGGGTGACAAAATCGGCGCGCGACAGTCCCTGGTCCGGTATGCGCGACCATTGAACGGTCGGAACGACAGGCACCAGCGCGACGCAGGCGGGCTTTTCGTCCGCGAGAACGCCGTTATCTGGCGTCCGTTCTGGTCGATCGTTGCCTGGCATCGCCATTCGAAATCCGGCTGAACTGTTACGTTTTGGGACGTCGTGCCCTTTACTATTTCTTCATCGCAAGGGTCATGCCGGTTCGCCCTGCCTTGTTCCCGGCGATCATCCAACGTGGTTTGCGGAATATTTATGAACTTCGCCTAGGGTCTGTGCCGGGACCGGCAGTATCCTCGAGACCGGGAATCACCCGGCAGTGTCCTGAAACGAGGCGACCGTGACATCCGCTCTTCCGAAAGCTTCGACCATCCTGGCCTCACTCGGCCAGGCGGCCTTCGTTTGGGACATCGCAGCCGACACCATCACCTGGAGCGACCATGCCAGCGCGGTGTTTTCCGATATTCCGCCGGCATCGCTCGCCAGGGGCGCCGAGTTTTCCAGGCTGATCGAGCCGGACCGCAATATCCGCTCCGATGCGCTGGCTGAATCGCCGCCTGCGCATGGTGCCAATGGCACGCCCTACCGGATCGAATATGGCGTGCGGACCGCGACCTCCGAACCGGTGCTCTGGATCGAGGAAACCGGCTGCTGGTTCGCCGGTCCCGACGGCCGGCCGGTGCGCGCCCAGGGCATCGTCCGCGTTAACAATGAACGCCACGCCCGCGACGAGCAGTTGCTGAAGCTGTCGCGCCACGACCCGCTGACCGGTGAGCTCAATCGCACCCATTTGATCGCTTCGCTGGCCGAGGCCATCGAGGAATCCGCGCGCTTTCGTACCTCCTGCGCCTTCATGCTGATCGGTATCGATCATCTGGCGCGCGTCAACGACGCGTTCGGCTTCGATGTCGCGGACGCGGTGATTTGCGAGCTGGCCAAGCGTCTCCGTTCGCGGCTGCGTGGCGGCGATGTGCTCGGGCGATTTTCCGGCAACAAATTCGGGTTGATCCTGAAAAACTGCACGGTCGACGACATGAACGTCGCCGCCGAACGGTTTCTGGCGGGCATTCGCGACGAGGTGGTACCGACCAAATCCGGGCCGGTCTCCGTTACCGCCTCGATCGGCGCGGTCAGCGTGCCGCGCTATGCACGCAACGCCAACGAGGCGATCAACCGCGCCCATGAAACGCTCGATATGGCCAAGCGCCGCCGCGCCGGATCGTTCTCGGTTTGGCGGCCGAACGTCGAGCGCGATGCCCAGCGCCGCGTCAATATCCGTGTTACCGACGAGATCGTCACCGCACTCAACGAGCGCCGGATCGTGATGGCGTTCGAGCCGGTGGTGGCGGCGAGTTCACGCAACACGGCGTTCTACGAGTGCCTGATCCGGATGGAGCAGGCTGACGGGCAGGTGCTGCTGGCCCCCGATATCGTTCCGGTGGCCGAACGGCTCGGCCTGATCCGCCTGGTCGACCATCGCGTGCTCGAACTCGTGGTGGCGGAGCTGGCCGCATCGCCGGACGTCGAGCTCAGCCTCAACATATCGCCCGATACCACGATGGATCCCGACTGGTGGGCTTCGATCGAATCGCTGATGCATGCGCATCCCGGTGTCGCCGAGCGGCTGATCGTCGAAATCACCGAAACCGTCGCGATCCAGGACATCGACGATTTGCGCGGCTTCGTCACGCGGCTGAAGAATTTCGGCAGCCGGATCGCGATCGACGATTTCGGCGCCGGTTACACCTCGTTCCGCAATTTGCGCAAGCTTGGCGTCGATATCGTGAAGATCGATGGCGCGTTCGTGCAGAACATCGCGCGCTCGGCGGACGATCGCGCCTTCGTGCATACACTGATCGATCTGGCGCGCCGGCTGCAGATCAAGACCGTGGCCGAATGGGTCCAGGACGAGCAAGCCGCGGTCATGCTGCGCGACTGGGGCTGCGACTACATCCAGGGGCGGCTGATCGGGCTCGCATCTTCGGAGCGGCCGTGGGGCGCGCCGGCCGCCGACCTGCTTCCGGCGGCGAGTTGAAATCCATCGGACTTGAACATCTCTGCGTCGTCCCTGCGAAAGCAGGGACCCATACCTGTGACCTACCGGCTAGGCGATGGTGGCGGAGACCTTCTTTAGCAATAAGAGCCGGTGGTTATGGGTTCCCGCTTTCGAGGGAACGACGAAGAACTACTCTTCCTTCTTCGGCTCTTTCGACATGCGCTCGAGGCGCTCCTGCATGTCCTTCATCTGACGGCGCAGATCGTCGATGTTGTCCGCCTCTGGCGCAGGCTCGGAGGTCTTTTCCGCTTCGGCGGCGTTTCCGCCGCGCGGCGGCACGAACGGCTTGAACATCGAGAAGGTCTGCTGAAACAATTCCATGTTGCGGCGGACATGTTCTTCCAGCGGCGCAAACGGCGTTCCGGAGAAAGTATTGGTCAGCTGCTTGCGGAATTTTTCCTGCTCGCGCGTCAGCGTGTCGATCGACTGCTCGAGATATTTCGGCACCACCATCTGCATGCTGTCGCCGTAGAAGCGGATCAGCTGGCGCAGGAACGTGGTCGGCAGCAGGTTCTGGCCGGCCTTGTTTTCCTGTTCGAAGATGATCTGCGCCAGCACCGAGCGCGTGATGTCGTCGCCGGTCTTGGCGTCGTAGACGAGAAAATCCTCGCCCTCCTTGACCATCGCCGCGAGGTCTTCGAGCGTCACATAGGTGCTTGTGCCGGTATTATAGAGCCGCCGGTTCGCATATTTCTTGATCGTGGTGGGTTGGTCTGATTTCGCCATGGGCTCACACATGCACACCGAGGAGAAGGAACCCGACGGCTTCACCGCAGGGTTGACGAACAACGCAACGCAACAAAGTAAGCATTTTCAATGCGGTTCGGCTACCGTTTTGTGCGGCACGGTTAATTCCAAAGCATAGACGGTGCTTAAGGATACGCCAAGAACGTCATTTTGAATGCGCCGCGGCGAGATTTCGGGCGCTGGCCCATTGACATGCCTCAACGACGTTAACAGGATGAGGCGAGAGACTGGCCTGCCAATCCGGCGCCTGCTTCCACGATCCTCAAGCCTCAGGAGATGTCCATGTCAGACGATGTCGTCATCGTCAGCGCCGCCCGCACCCCGGTCGGCAGTTTCAACGGTGCGTTCGCCACCACGCCGGCCCACGATCTCGGCGCCGTCGCCATCAAGGCCGCACTCGAGCGGGCCGGCATCGAGCCGGGCCGGGTCTCCGAGGTGATCATGGGCCAGATTCTGACCGCGGCCCAGGGCCAGAACCCGGCCCGCCAGGCCTCGATCGCTGCCGGCATCCCGGTGGAAAGCCCGGCCTGGGGCGTCAACCAGCTCTGCGGCTCGGGCCTGCGCACGGTGGCCTTGGGCTACCAGGCACTGCTCAACGGCGATTCCGATATCGTCGTCGCCGGCGGCCAGGAATCCATGAGCATGGCCCCGCATGCGCAATATCTGCGCGGCGGCGTCAAGATGGGCAATTTCGAGTTCGTCGACACCATGATCAAGGACGGGTTGTGGGACGCCTTCAACGGCTACCACATGGGCAACACCGCCGAGAACGTCGCCCGGCAGTACCAGATCACCCGCTCGCAGCAGGACGAGTTCGCGGTCGCCTCGCAGAACAAGGCCGAGGCCGCGCAGAAGGCCGGCAAGTTCAAGGACGAGATCGTGCCGGTCACCATCAAGACCCGCAAGGGCGATATCGTCGTCGATACCGACGAATATCCGCGCCACGGCGCCACCTTCGATGCCATGGCCAAGCTCAAGCCGGCCTTCGAGAAGGACGGCACCGTCACCGCCGGCAGCGCCTCCGGCATCAATGACGGCGCTGCCGCGGTGGTGCTGATGACCGCCAAGCAGGCGGCCAAGGAAGGCAAGAAGGTTCTTGGCCGCATCGTCTCGTGGGGCCAGGCCGGCGTCGATCCGAAGATCATGGGAACCGGGCCGATCCCGGCCTCGCGCGCCGCGCTGAAGAAGGCCGGCTGGAACATCGGCGACCTCGATCTGATCGAGGCCAACGAAGCCTTCGCGGCGCAGGCCTGCGCGGTCAACAAGGACCTCGGCTGGGATACCTCCAAGGTCAACGTCAATGGCGGCGCGATCGCGATCGGTCATCCGGTCGGCGCTTCCGGCGCGCGCGTGCTGGTGACGCTGCTGCACGAAATGCAGAAGCGCGACGCCAAGAAGGGCCTCGCCACGCTGTGCATCGGCGGCGGCATGGGCATCGCCATGTGCATCGCACGCGACTGACATGTGCACCGCACGCGGTTAAAGGTTCGGCGTCGCGTGATGAAAAGATCATCTCGCAACCGCAGAAGTTATCGGTAATAGGAAACGCCCGGCTTTGCCGGGCGTTTTGTTCTTGATGTTCGTCAAACGGCCCGCTTAATTCGCAGCTACATAATAAAAAACTGGTTCGAGGGACGCCAAGGTACGCCAAGGGAAGGATTCGACATGGCACGTGTTGCATTGGTAACGGGAGGAACGCGGGGCATCGGCGCTGCGATCAGCAAGGCGCTGAAGGCCGCCGGCTACAAGGTCGCCGCCAACTATGCCGGCAATGACGCGGCGGCGGAGAAGTTCAAGGCCGAGACCGGCATTCCCGTCTACAAATGGGACGTCAGCTCGTTCGATGCCTGCGCCGCCGGCGTCAAGCAGGTCGAGGCCGATCTCGGTCCGGTCGATGTTCTCGTCAACAATGCCGGCATCACCAGGGACGGCGCCTTCCACAAGATGACGCTCGAGCAGTGGAACGCCGTCATCAACACCAATCTCGGCTCGCTGTTCAACATGACGCGCCAGGTGATCGAGGGCATGCGCGCCCGCAAATTCGGCCGCGTCATCAACATCTCCTCGATCAACGGCCAGAAGGGCCAGTTCGGCCAGGTCAATTATTCGGCGGCCAAGGCCGGCGACATCGGCTTCACCAAGGCGCTCGCGCTGGAGAACGCCAAGGGCGGCATCACCGTGAATGCGATCTGCCCGGGCTACATCAACACCGAGATGGTGCAGGCGGTGCCGAAGGAAGTGCTGGAGAAAAGCATCCTGCCGCTGATTCCGGTCGACCGCCTCGGCGAGCCCGACGAAATCGCCCGCGCCGTGGTGTTCCTCGCCGCCGACGAGGCCGGCGCCATCACCGGCTCGACGCTGACCATCAATGGCGGGCAGTACATGGTGTGATTGGTTACTTTCGTCATTGCGAGGAGCGCAAGCGACGAAGCAATCCAGTTTCGTGATATTCGATGAATGGATTGCTTCGCTTCGCTCGCAATGACGGATCAATGACCTCCCGCACCGCCACGCTGATCGGACTGACCGCGATCCTGATGTGGTCGCTGCTGGCCGTGCTGACGGTGGCGACCGGAAGAATTCCCGCCTTTCAGCTGGCGGCGATGACATTCGCGATCGGCGCGCTGGTCGGGTGCCTGACCTGGATCGGGCGCCCCGAGGCGCCTCGCGCGCTTGCGGCAGCCGCCGCTGGCATGGATCGTCGGGGTCGGCGGCCTGTTCGGCTATCACGCGCTGTATTTCCTGGCGCTGCGCTTCGCGCCGCCGGCCGAAGCGGGATTGCTGAATTATCTCTGGCCGCTTTTGATCGTGCTGTTCTCGTCGCTGTTGCCGGGCGAGCGGCTGGCGCCGCATCACGTCATCGGCGCGCTGCTCGGTCTTGCCGGCACGGTGCTGCTGTTTGCCGGCAACAGCCTCGGCGGCTTTGCGCCCGGCCAGATCCCCGGACTGGTCGCGGCGTTCGTCGCGGCCTTCGTGTGGGCGGCCTATTCGGTGATGTCGCGCAAGCTCAAGGCGGTGCCGACCGATGCGGTGGCGGGCTTTTGCCTGGCGACCGCGCTGCTCGCCGCGGCCGTGCACGGGCTGGTCGAGGACACGGTCTGGCCGGACACGATGGCGCAATGGCTGTCGATCATCGCGCTCGGCGTCGGCCCGGTCGGCGCTGCGTTCTATGCCTGGGACATCGGCATGAAGCGCGGCGACATCCGCGTGCTCGGCGCTGCGTCCTACGCAACGCCGCTGCTCTCGACCGCGTTTCTGATCCTGGCCGGCTTTGCCGAGCCGAGCGCGAACATCGCAATCGCCGCGGTGCTGATCGCCGGCGGCGGCCTGATCGCGGCGAGGGACATGTTCCGGAAGCGCTAGCCGGCTGGCGCCCATCCCTTCGGCGCCAGTTCGAACCTTGCGAAATCGAATCCGGGCGCCACCGTGCATCCGACCAGGGTCCAGTCGCCGGTGGATTTCGGCGGCCTGCCAGGCCTGCGCCGGCACGATCGCCTGCGGCAGTTCGCCCGCGGCGAGATCCGGTCCGAGCCTGACGCTGCGCTGGCCGCTTTCATCGGCGATCTGCAGCGTCAGCGCGCTGCCGGCGTAATAGTGCCAGATCTCCACCGCATCGATGCGATGCCAGTGCGAGCGCTCGCCGCGCGCCAGCAGGAAATAGATCGCGGTGGAGTGCGAGCGCCCGTCGGCGTCGGTGCGGGAATCGCGAAACGTCTCGCGATAGTGGCCGCCTTCCGGGTGCGGCTTCAAGTCGAGCCGCGCGATGATGTCGGCGGCGGTCAGCACCTCAGCCATCGGAATTGGCCCATCAGGATTTGTTCTTGCGTTCGCGCAATTCGCCGAACACCTCGGCGGCGCCTCGGCCTTTCATCCGCACGCTGGCCGCGACCGACGGCTCGTCGGCGCGCAGGAACACATTGGCTTTCTTCTCTTCGCCGAGCAGGGTCGGGATCGTCGGCTTGTTCGCCGCGCGCAGCCGCGTCACCTCCTCGGCGCGCGCCTTCAGCGCGGCATTGTCCGGCTCGATCGTCAGCGCGAACTTGACATTGGCGGCGGTGTATTCATGGCCGCAATAGAGTTTGAAATCGTCGGGCAGCGCGCGCAGCTTGAGCAGCGAATCCCACATCATCGGATAGTTGCCCTCGAACACCCGCCCGCAGCCGATCGAGAACAGCGTGTCGGCGGCGAACAGCGCCTTGTCGTTGTCGAAGACGTAGCTGACGTGGTCGAGCGTATGGCCCGGCGTTTCCAGCACCCGCGCCAGCAGGCCGCCGACCTTCACGACGTCGCCCTGGCCGACGCGCAGATCGACATTGGCGATCTTGGCGGACTTGTCGTGCGGCGCGACCACGCGGCAGTCGTATTTCTGCTTCAGCTCGGCGACGCCGCCGACATGGTCGTGATGATGATGGGTGATGAGAATATCGGTCAGCGTCCAGCCCTCGCGCTCCAGCGCCTTGATGATGGGAGCGGCTTCCGGCGCGTCGATCGAGGCGGTCGCCTTGGTCGCGGGATCGTGAATCAGATAACCGAAATTGTCGGTGAGGCAGGGGAACAGGCGAATTTCGGCAGCCATGATATCTCCGTGGATCGGGTGAGGCGGTGACGCCGGTCAGCCCCATATAGCCATGAAATATGGCGTTAACGCTCCAACGGCAATGCAATATTCGGCGCCCCCGGCGGCGCGGCGTCGTGTTACATTGGCGTCATGACCATCGATGTCATCGATCTCCGCGATTTCTATTCGCAGCGCCTCGGCATCGTGGCGCGGCGGCTGATCAATCGCGGCATTCAGGCGCGCTGGCCGGATGCGCAGGGCCAGCGGGTGCTCGGCCTCGGCTATCCCACGCCCTATCTCGGCCTGTTTCGCGAGGACTCCGAGCGCTGCATCGCCTTCATGCCGGCGGCGCAGGGCGTGCTGAAATGGCCGACCGCGCGGCCGACGCTGGCCACGCTGGTCGACGAATTTTCGCTGCCGCTGCCGGATGCCGCGGTCGACCGCATCCTGCTGGTTCATGCGCTGGAAATGTCCGACGATCCGGAAGGGCTGTTGCGCGAGGTGTGGCGGGTGCTGGCGCCGTCGGGGCGGATGATGGCGATCATTCCGAACCGGCGCGGGGTGTGGACGCGCACCGACAACACGCCGTTCGGTCACGGCCGGCCCTATTCGCGCTCGCAGATCACGCAATTGCTGCGGCAGACCTGGTTCACGCCGACGGCGTGGGGCGAGGCGCTGTTCATGCCGCCGGTCGCCGGCGGCTGGTTCCTGCGCTCGGCGATGGCATGGGAGCGGGTCGGCGCAGCGCTGTCGCTGCCGTTCGCCGGCGTTCATATCGTGGAGGCGACCAAGCAGGTCTACCGCGCGATCCCGGCGCACCGCGAACGCACGCGGCTGATTCCGGCGCTCGAACCGGTGCTGGTGCCGTCATCGCTGCAGCGGCGGGATGATCGCTAGATATTCGTCCCCGCGTTGGCGGGGCCGACCAAGAATCGTTACGCTTGCTTACTCATTTCCCGGATTGAAATCGTCGCCCGGCGTTGCCACGGGCGCGGCCATGCCGTCGGGACGCGGGCCATGCGGCCGGCGGCGGCGCCGGGGAAAACGATCGCGCTCGCCGCCCTCGAAGCCGGCCGGGCCGCCGTTGATCTGCGGCTGCGGTCCGGTGATGAACGACGGCAGGCGATCGACGCTGCCGGTATCCGGAATCACCGGTTGCGGCTGCGGCTGAAATTGCGGCTGCGGACGATGTTCGCGCGGCTGATGCTGCTCGCGCGGCTGATAGGGCTGGCTCTCGCGCTGGTCGCGCGGCGCGTTGTCGCGCGGCACGAACGGCTGCGGCTGCACCGGCACGAAACCGGGCTCCTGCCCGAAATTCGAAAAGCTCTCGCCCTCGTCGTCGCCGTCCTCCGCGACCATTTCGTTGTCGGTGCGCGGCTGCGGCTGGTTCTGGCGGAACTGTTCCTGGGCGGCGGCGATCAGGCGGAAATAATGTTCGGCATGCTGATAGTAGTTTTCGGCCGCGACCGGATCGCCGGAAGAGCGCGCATCGCGCGCCAGTTGCACGTATTTCTCGGCGACATGGGATGCGGTGCCGCGGATCTTGATGTCGGGTCCGTTGGACTCGAATACCCGGGTCATCGGGTTCTGGCCGCGCCGGCCGCCGTTATTCCTGTTGTTATTATTGTTGTTATTCCGGTTACGCATCCGTTTGTTGTTTTGACCGTTTCTCATGTCTTGCCTTTATTCCAGCCCTGAAGTTACCAGCCTGAGTTATTAGCCTTGAAGTTGTTCGTCCTGGATGGTCGTCGCCACAGTTGCCCGGTCCGGCGCGCTCACGCGCGCCCGATCGCAGCGCAGTTCAATTCCACACAGATTTTACCGTACGTCGCGGTCAGCAAAGACGCGCTCCCCAACAGTCCGGCGGATACCGCCGGCTGCATCAAATCATTCCGCCTGCCAAGACAAGCACAGGTTTCTCGCGTGAGTTTTCAAGCGCAATATCAGGCTTTCGTTCGCTTTGCGGTCGCAAGCAGCGCAGCTCTTTTAAGCCATCGCGCTCAATTGGACCTGCGTTTTGGAACCTTTCACTCGGGGCGGGCTCTCGCTTTGAGAACTCTGGCCTCCACCCGAAATAACCCTACGGGGTATCTACGGGGGCCATCCCTGAACCGATGTTGTGAGCGGAACGTAGTCGCTCCCGGGGAATATTCCAAGTGGTTTTTTTGCTTCCAATCGGGCTTTATGGGGGCAGTTTCCGCCCGGCCACCGCCCGGCGGATGCCAGCCAGATCGGCCTTCGCAGGCGCAGGAACCATTAACCCTGTGGCCGCCATCAACCCGTCAATTTCGCCGCTCTGGCCCTGTCCCGCTTCCACCACCAGCACGCCCCCGGGCGCAAGCAGCCTTGCCGCCTGCGGGATGAGGGCGCGATAGGCGTCCAGTCCGTCGGCGCCGCCGTCCAGCGCCGCGCGCGGATCGTGATCGCGGACCTCGGCCGCGAGACCGGCGATTTCCGCCGAGCGGATATAGGGCGGATTGGAAACAATCAGGTCGAACGGTCCGGACAGCGCCGCCGCATAGTCGCAGGCGACGAAACCGGCGCGACCAGCCAGTCCAAGACCGGCCGCGTTGCTGTGTGCTGTTTGTAACGCCTGCTCACTGATGTCGGTGCCGATGCCACGGGCGTCAGGCAATTCGGACAGCAGCGCCAGCAGAATCGCGCCTGAACCGGTGCCGATGTCGGCGATGCGCGGCGGGTGGTCTGGACGCGGAGCTGCGCGCAGCATTTCAAGCGCCAGTTCGACCACGGTTTCGGTGTCGGGCCTCGGCACCAGCGTCGCGGCCGAGAGCTTTAGCGGCAGTCCCCAGAACTCCCTGGTTCCGAGGATGCGTGCAACCGGCTCGCCGTCGAGCCGGCGGCGCGTGAAATCCTCGAGACGTTTCGCTTCGTCAGATGTGAGACGCCGGTTTGCCGCTGCGATCACGCCGGTGAGATCGAGACCGAGCATCGCGCCGACCAGCATTCGCGCGTCGAGTTCGGCCGAATCGATTCCTCCGGATTTGAATCGCGCCGTCAGCGCGCGACGTGCGGAATCGACGGTCTGTCCGGCGAGGGTTTCGCCTGTCCTCACGCCGCGGCGCCCTGGGCGGCGAGCTGGGCTGCCTGATGCTCGGTCGTCAGCGCATCGACAACTTCGCCCAGGGCTTCGCCGGCTATCACCTGCGGCAGTTTATAAAGCGTCAGGTTGATGCGGTGATCGGTGACGCGGCCTTGCGGGAAGTTATAGGTGCGGATGCGCTCGCTTCGGTCGCCGGAGCCGACCTTTTCGCGGCGATCGGCCGAGCGCTCCGCGTCGATACGCTGCTGCTCGGCGTCATAGATGCGCGAGCGCAGGATGTTCATCGCCGAGGCGCGGTTCTTGTGCTGCGAGCGGCTGTCCTGCATCATCACCACGATGCCGGTCGGAATATGGGTGATGCGGATCGCGGATTCGGTCTTGTTGACGTGCTGGCCGCCGGCGCCCTGCGCACGCATGGTCTCGATTCGCAAGTCATCCTGCTTGATGTCGACATCGACATCCTCGACCTCCGGCAGCACGGCAACTGTCGCCGCCGAGGTGTGAATGCGCCCCTGAGTCTCGGTGTCGGGCACGCGCTGCACCCGATGCACGCCGGATTCGAATTTCAGCCTGGCGAACGCGCCGCGACCCTTCACCTCGGCGATGATTTCCTTGTAGCCGCCCACGGTGCCTTCGCTGGCGGAGATCACCTCGACCTTCCAGCCCTGCAACGCCGCAAAGCGCTCATACATCCGGAACAGGTCGCCCGCGAACAGCGAGGCCTCGTCGCCGCCGGTGCCGGCGCGGATCTCCAGCACCACGTTGCGGTCGTCCATGGCGTCCTTGGGCAACAGCGCCACACGAATCTGCTGCGCCAGTTCGAGGCTGCGGGCGGCCAGCGTCTCGCGCTCGGCCTCGGCCATGCCCCGCATCTCCGGATCGGTCGCGGGATCGGCAATCAGCGCCTCGGTGTCGGCGACTTCCTTTTCCGTGGCGCGGTAGGCCTTCACGGCGTCGATCAGCGGGTTGAGCTCGGCCAGCTCGCGCGTGATCCGCACGTAGTTTTCCGAAGATACCTGGCCCAGCAACTGCGCCTCGAGCGAAGCGTGGTGCGCCAGCAGGATATCGAGTTTGGCTTCGGGGAGCATCGACATGGTCAGGTCTCGAATTACACGCGCATTCAGAAAAAGTGGGCACCGGTATTGCGTCTAGAATGCGCGTCAAACTAAAAACGCCGGGGCATTGTGCGGGCATGGGCCTCGCTACAATGACAGCCCCTCGGCTTCGGCGAATTCCGTCAGCTTCTGTCGGATCGACACGCTGCCGGACGGCGCGTCGAGCAGCGGCGTCATCATCGCTTCGGCCTTTTTGGCGTCGAGGTCGAGGATCATCGCCTTGACCGGGCCATGCCCGGTCGCCGACATCGACAGCGAGCGGTAACCCAGCGCGATCAGCGCCAGCGCGCCGATCGGCTTTGACGCCATCTCGCCGCACAGCGAGGCGGACTTCTTCGCCGCATTGGCCTTGCGCACGATCTCGCGCAAGGCGCGCAGGATCGGCGCCGACATGGTGTCGAACCGTTCGGAGACCTTGGCATTGCCGCGGTCGACCGCGAACAGGAACTGGAACAGATCGTTGGAGCCGACCGAGACGAAATCGACCTTCTTCAGGAGTTCGTCGAGCTGATAGAGCAGGGCCGGCACCTCCACCATGGTGCCGACGTCGATGCGCTCCGGCAGCGCATGGCCGTGCTGGCGCAGGTAGGTCAGTTCGCGCTCGACGATCGCCTTGGCGGCATCGAATTCGGCGACTTCCGTTATCATCGGGAACATGATGCGCAGCGCCCGGCCGCCGCCGGCGCGCAGCAACGCCCGGATCTGGCCGCGCAACAGTCCGGGCCGGTCGAGCCCGAGGCGAATCGCGCGCCAGCCGAGCGCCGGATTTTCCTCGATCACGGTCTCCATGTAGGGCAGCGCCTTGTCGCCGCCGATGTCGAGGGTGCGGAACGTCACCGGCTTGTGGCCGGCGGCGTCCAGCACCGTGCGGTACAGCGCCAGCTGGTCGCTGGAGCGCGGCAGGCTCTGGCCGACCATGAATTGCAGCTCGGTGCGGAACAGGCCGATGCCGGCGCTGCCGGTATCGTCGATGTGCGGCAGGTCGATGGTGAGGCCGGCATTGATCATCAGTTCGATCGGCTGACCGTCCCTGGTCACGCAGGGCATGTCGCGCAGCGCCGAATACTGCGCCTGCCGCCGGGCGCGGAACCGGACGCGCTCCGCATAGGCCGATTCGATTTCCGCCGACGGGCGGACATAGATCTCGCCCGAGGTGCCGTCGACGATGATGGCGTCGCCGGGATCGGCGATGCCCGGCGCGTTCGGCACTTCGCCGACCGCGGGGATGCCGAGCGCGCGCGCCACGATGGAGACGTGCGAATTGGCGGTGCCTTCCTCCAGCACCAGGCCGCGCAGGCGCTTGCGATCGTAGTCGAGCAGCGCCGCGGGTCCCATCGCGCGCGCGATCAGGATGGCGTTGTCGGGCAGCTGTTCGCGCGACGGTGCATGATCCTGTCCGACCAGTTGCCGCATCAGGCGATGGCCGAGATCTTCGAGGTCGTGCAGGCGATCGCGCAAGTAGGGATCGGTCGAGCGCAGCATGCGGGCGCGGGTGTCTGACTGCACGCGCTCGACGGCCGCCTCCGCAGTAAGGCCGGTGGCGACGGCCTCGTGCAGCTTGTGCGACCAGCCGTGGTCGTTGGCGAACATCCGGTAGGCTTCCAGCACGTCGCGATGCTCGCCGCCCTCGGCGACGTCGCCGCGCTCCAGCATGCGGTCGAGGTCGGCGCGCAGTTTCGTCAGCGCCGCGTCGAGCCGCTTGATTTCCTTCGGCAGGTCTTCGGCGATGTAGTTGGTGATGACAACGCGCGGCTCGTGCAGCACCACATGGCCGAGCGCGATGCCGTCGGACAGGATGGCGCCGGTCTTGTGCAGCGAATGCCGCGCCGCGGGCTCCGCGCCGGGCTGCGCCAGCGCCGACAATTCGCCCGAGGCGATCATTTCCGCCAGCACCATGGCGGTGGTCTGCAGCGCCTCGACCTCTTCCTCGACATAGGTGCGCTTGGCGCGGTTCTGCACCACCAGCACGCCGAGCGTGTTGCCGGCGCGCAGAATCGGCACGCCAAGGAAGGAGTGATAGATTTCTTCGCCGGTCTCCGGGCGGAACGAGAACGCCGGATGGCTCTGCGCGTCGCTCAGGTTGAGCGGATTGGCCTCGCTCGCGACCAGGCCGACGAGGCCTTCATGCGAACTCAGGACGGTGCGGTGGACGGCGTCGCGGTTGAGGCCTTCGGTGGCGTAGAGCTCGAGGGTGTTATCGACGCGCAGCACGTAGACGGAGCAGACTTCCGCCACCATGTTGGCAGCGATCAGCACCACGATCTTGTCCAATCGTTCCTGGGCCGAGACCTGCTCCGCCATGGTTTCGCGGAGCCGTCTCAGCAAGACGCGGGGGCCTCCCGAAGCGCTCCGCATGTGTCGATATCCTCCTCCGCCAGACCAGCCCGCCGGGTGGCCGGTAGCTCGAGCTAAACCCAAGAAAAACAACAATTTTACTCATTCGGCGCCGTCGCAAGTCCGAAAATATCGGCCGAATCAGGATAGCCAAAACTGTGGCACAGTTTGCGGCAGCCCACCCATCAGGCCGTATAGCGAATTGGGGCTTGTTTTGCCAAGCAAAACCCCTGCCAGAGTTGATAACGACTCCGACAACCGAATGCTGCGGCTGCTAAGCACAAGCTACTGGAGCGCGATCGCGCTCCAAGGAAAGATTTTTCTAAACCTGATCGAGCCCGTAGAGCGTGTGCAGCGTGCGCACGGCGAGTTCGGTATAGGCGGCATCGATCAGCACCGAAAATTTGATCTCGGAGGTGGTGATCGCGCGGATGTTGATATTGCGCGCGGCCAGCGCCGAAAACGCCTGGGCGGCGACGCCGGCATGGCTGCGCATGCCGCTGCCGATGACCGAGACCTTGGAGACGTCGGTGGCGCTGTCGAGCCGCTGGTAGCCGATCTTGCCCTTGGCCGAGGTGATGGTGTCGCGGGCGCGGGCATAATCGGAAGCCGGAACCGTGAAGGTGAGGTCGGTGGTGGCGCCGTCCTCCGAGACGTTCTGCACGATCATGTCGACGTTGATATTGGCCTCCGCCAGCGGGCCGAAGATCGAGGCGGCGACGCCCGGCTTGTCCTGGATCTGGCGGACGGAAATCTGGGCTTCGTCCTTGGAGAAGGCGATGCCGGTGACGACGTGGCTTTCCATGATTTCCTCCTCGCTGCAGATCAGCGTGCCCGGCGGCTGGTTGGCGTGCGGGTCGATATCCTCGGGCTTGTCGAAGCTGGAACGGACGAAAATCGGCATGTTGTGCACCATGCCGAGTTCCACCGAGCGGACCTGCAGCACCTTGGCGCCCTGCGAGGCCAGTTCCAGCATGTCCTCGAACGCGATCTTGTCCAGCCGCCGCGCCTTCGGCACGACGCGGGGGTCGGTGGTGTAGACGCCGTCGACGTCGGTATAGATGTCGCAGCGGTCGGCATGGATGGCGGCCGCGATCGCCACCGCCGAGGTATCGGAACCGCCGCGCCCGAGGGTGGTGATTCGCCCGGTCTGCGCATTGATGCCCTGGAAGCCGGCGACCACGGCGACTTCCTTGCGTTCCCTGAAACGGTTGATCAGTTCGGTGCCGTCGATTTCGAGAATCCGCGCCGACGCATGGGCGTCGCTGGTCCGGATCGGGATCTGCCAGCCCTGCCAGGAGCGGGCCTGGATGCCGATCGCCTGCAGCGCGATCGCCAGCAGGCCCGAGGTGACCTGTTCCCCGGAGGCCACCACGGCGTCATATTCGCGGGCGTCATGCATCGCGGACGCGTCGCGGCACCATTCCACCAGCTCGTTGGTCTTGCCGGCCATCGCCGAGACCACGACGGCCACGTCGTGGCCGGCGTCGACCTCGCGCTTCACATGGCGCGCGACGTTGCGGATGCGGTCGAGATTGGCGACGGATGTGCCGCCGAATTTCATCACGAGGCGGCCCATGACGACTGGTGCGTTCCCTGAGGTTAAGTAGGTAGCCCGCCCGCAAAACTAAGGCGCGCCGGCCAAAAGGCGCGTATACATAGCGGCGGCGTTCGGGGCAAGCAACCTTGGTTCCGGGATGTCCGGGGCGGCCCCGGATGTGCCAGTTACGGGTAAGTGGCGGTAGGGTAATTGAGGCCAGCGTATGGGGCGTTATATCGACGATATCCTGCAGCCCGGCGAAAAGGTGCTGTATTCGACCAACGCCCACTGGATATTCTTTCTGCCGGCGATCGCGGCCTGGATTGCGGCTCTGGTTCTGTTCGTCCTGTCGCGAACGACCACTACCGAGGGTATCATCCTGTTGTGCCTCTCGGCCTCGGCAATCGCGGCCCTTGTCGCGCTGTACTGGACCGTGAAGTCCTGGTTTCACCGCTGGACCACCGAGACCGATGTCACCAATTTGCGGGTTGTCCACAAGTCAGGGTTCATCAAGCGCCGCACCTTCGAAATGAGCCTCGACAAGGTCGAGAGTGTCGATGTCAATCAGAGCATTCTGGGTCGGCTTCTGAACTACGGCAATGTCACGGTGCGGGGCGTCGGCGAGGGCGCCGAGACCATCCAGACCATCGCCGCACCGCTCGACTTCCGTAATCACATCACCGCGCGATAGGGGCGTCGAGTAGTCCATGGCGATGCAGTCAAATTTCTCAGGCGTATCCGGAAGCACGGTCGATGCGGCCGAGATTGCGAAGTTCTCGAAGCTGTCGGAGCAGTGGTGGGATCCCAAAGGCAAGATGGCGCCGCTGCACAAGATCAACCCGCTGCGGCTGAGCTATATCCGCGACGCCGCCTGCCACAAGTTCGAGCGTAATGCCAAAAGCCTGAATTGCCTGGCCGGCCTTCGCATTCTCGATATCGGCTGCGGCGCCGGCCTGTTGTGCGAGCCGTTCACCCGGCTCGGCGCGCAGGTGATCGGGGTCGATCCCTCCGCCACCAACATCGCGGCGGCAAAGCTGCACGCCGACAAGGGGCATCTGTCGATCGACTACCGCTGCACCACGGTGGAGCAGATGGACGTTCGCGAGCGCTTCGACATCGTGCTGGCAATGGAAGTGGTCGAGCATGTCAGCGACGTCGGCATGTTCCTCAATCGCTGTGCGGCGATGCTCAAGCCGGGCGGGATGATGGTGATCTCGACGTTGAACCGCAACTGGAAGAGCTTCGCGCTCGCCATCGTCGGCGCCGAATATGTGCTGCGCTGGCTGCCGCGCGGCACCCACCAATGGGACAAGTTCGTCACCCCCGCCGAGCTCGCCCATCATCTCGAGCTGAACAGGCTCGCAATCACCGAGCAGACCGGCGTGGTCTATAGCCCGTTCACCGACCGCTGGGGCCTCTCCTCCGACATGGACGTGAACTACATGGTGGTGGCGGAGGGCACCTAGCCTTTCGCACCGCAAGCGGGGCGAGCGAGGCCGGCGCAATCCTGTCATGACGCCGTCTTGGTTGACCGCGCGCGCCGCGACCGGCACGGTGGCCGCACTTCCCGCCCGCCAACCGCATCCCCACACATGTTCAGCATCGCCACGCTCTGGGTCCCCTTCACGATCATTGCGGCGCTAGGACAGGTCGCGCGCAACGCGATGCAGCGGCAACTGACGGGGCCGCTCGGCACCTGGGGCGCCACCAACATTCGCTTCCTGTTCGGCTTTCCGTTTTCCATCGTCTTCTTTGCCGCAGTGATCGCGGCGACTGGCGACCATGTGCCGTGGCCGACGGCGGCGTTCTGGCCGTGGCTCCTGCTCGGTGCGCTCAGCCAGATCGTCGGAACCGGCATGATGCTGCTTGCCATGAACGACCGTTCCTTCGTGGTGACGACCGCCTACCTGAAGACCGAGGCGATCCAGACCGCGATTTTCGGCTTTGTCTTTCTCGGCGATCACCTGACGGCGCTGAAGGTGGTTGCGATCCTGATCGCGACCGCCGGCGTGGTCATCGCCGCGCTGCGTCCCGGCGCAGGGAAGGGCTTTACGGACCTGAAACCGACACTGCTCGGTCTCGCCGCCGCCGCCGCCTTTGCGCTGTCGGCGGTCGGTTTCCGCGGCGCCGTCATCACGGTTCCGGGCGTGACCTTCGTGACGGCCGCGTCGTTCACGCTGGTGCTGGGGCTGTTCGTGCAGACCCTGGTACTGACGATTTATCTCTTGGCGCGCGCGCCCGGTGTGCTCAAGGCGATCCTCGGGCTGTGGAAGCCTTCGATGTTCGCAGGCTTCATGGGCGCGTTCGCCTCGCAGTTCTGGTTCCTGGCGTTCGCGCTGACCGCGGCGGCGAACGTGCGAACGCTGGCGCTGGTGGAAGTGCTGTTCGCGCAAGGCGTGGCGTATTATTCGTTCAAGCAGCCGCTGTCGGCGCGCGAACTTTCCGGCATCGCGCTGATCGTGGTCGGCGTGGCGCTATTGGTCGCGGTTTAGTCGTCGGCCAACATGCCCGGACAGGCCGGCAATCGCGTCCGGCGCCGGCGATCTCTTGACAGCGATGCACGCCACCTAATACTTTACTTTGTGGTTAAGTAAATGCCGTTCAGCCGATGGCGTCTGGCGCCATGGCAAATGGATCGGAGGTTCGCATGACCGTATACACCGGCGGCTGTACCTGCGGCGCGGTTCGCTACGAGATCACAGCGGAGCCCGTTCGAGGCTTTCAATGCCAGTGTCGCGACTGCCAGAGGGATACCGGCGCGGGACATGCATCGGTCGCGGTCTTTCCCCGTGCCGCGATGCGGGTCACCGGCGAACCAGTCGAGCACCTGCGAACCGCCGCCAGCGGGGCGCAAAAGCGAAAGGGATTTTGCGGCAACTGCGGCTCGCCGCTCTACAACAAGCCGCAAAGCGTGCCGGACATGATCGGCGTATATGTGGGTTCGCTCGATGATCCCTCGGGCTTCAAGCCCGAGATCGTGATGTTTGCATCGCATGGGCACGGCTGGGACTATCTCGACCCCGCGCTGCCCAGGGTACCATACATGCGGCCCTCGTCCTGAACCGCCGTGCCGCTCAACGCTTCACGGCAATCAGCACCGCACCTGTGGCGATCAGCGCGATGCCGAGCCAGCCATTGAGCGAGGGCCGCTCGCCCAGAAACACCACGCCGAACAGCGCCACCAGCACCACGCTCAATTTGTCGATCGGCGCTACCAAGGTCGCCGGCCCGAGCTTCAGCGCACGGAAGTAACACAGCCACGACGCGCCGGTGCCGAGGCCCGACAGCAAAAGGAAGATCCAGCTCTTCGCCGGGATCGGCCCGGGATAGCTGAGCTTGCCGGTCGCAAACAGGATCAGGGCAAGACTGACCAGCACGATGACGGTGCGGATCAACGTCGCGAGATCGGAGTTGATGTCCTCGACGCCGACCTTTGCGAAGATCGCGGTCAGGGCGGCGAACACCGCCGACAGCACCGCCCAGAATTGCCAGGACGACAGCGTTTCCGGATTCATGGGGGGCCTTTCAATGGTTCGCCGTCATTGCGAGGAGCAAAGCGACGAAGCAATCCCAGCCTTGCGTGCCATGGATTGCTTCGCGGAGTTTACCATCGGGCGCGCATTCACGCGACCCGTTGGCTCGCAATGACGAGGAGCCTTCGGTGGACGCCGCGCGTCAGTTCCTGTCGTCCGGGAGCACCGGCAGCGGCGACACCTCGACGCCTTCGTCGATCAGCGCGCGCGCTTCCTCCGGCGAGGCTTCGCCGTAGATCGGGCGGTGCTCGATGTCGCCATAATGCATTTTCCGCGCTTCGTTGGGGAAGCGCTCGCCGACATTGTCGGCGTTCTTGACGATATGCTCGCGCAATTCCTTGAGCTTGGCGCGCAGCTCGCGCTCCTGCGCCATCAAGAGCGGGGTCGATGCCGGCGTAGTAGAGGCCTCGGCGGTCGCGGGCGCGGCAGGCGCCGGTTCCGCGCGCTCGCGCCCCTTCTTGCTGACGATCCGCGGAGCCATGATGGCGCGCTCGACCTTGGCCGACCCGCAGACCGGACAGTTCACCAGCTTGCGCTTTTCCTGGGTTTCGTAGGCAGCCGAACTCTGAAACCAGCTCTCGAAGGCATGGCCCCGCTCGCAGCGCAGGTTGTAGTGGATCATGCCGATCCCCGAACCAGGTGCAGATGCTCGGGGCCGGCCTTGGGATCGGCAACCGAGAAGCGCCTTCCGTGCTGCAGCGACGGCACGCTCCTGCGCGCAGCGGTGACCCTCGCGGGATCGATCCTGGCCATGAACACGCCGGGCTCGGTGCCGCCCTCGGCGAGTATCTCGCCCCAGGGAGCGATGATCAGCGAATGGCCGTAAGTCTCGCGCTTGTTCTCGTGCATGCCGCCTTGCGCGGCGGCGAACACGAAGCAGCCATTCTCGATCGCGCGGGCACGCAACAGCGTGTGCCAATGCGCCTCGCCGGTCTTTTTGGTGAAGGCGGAGGGTACGGTGAGGAAAGATGCGCCGCTTTCGGCAAGCGCGCGGTACAGCGCCGGGAAGCGAACGTCATAGCAGATCGTCAGCCCGATCCGGCCCCAGGGCAGGTCGGAGATCACGGCGGTCTCGCCCGGCTGGTAATTGGCGGATTCGCGGTAGCTCTCGCCATCGGGCAGATCGATGTCGAACATATGGATCTTGTCGTAACTCGCGATCACGGCGCCGTCCGGTCCGATCAGGAACGAACGATTGACGGCGCGTTCCGGCGAGGCGCGCAGCGCCAACGAGCCGACATGGAGATGAATCTTCAATTCGGTGGCGAGCGCGCGATAGGCCTTCAGCGACAAATCGTCCTCCTCGGAGGCGAGATGTTCGAACAGCGCCTTGCGGTTCAGCTGCATCATGTTGCTCACCTCGGGGGTGAGCACATAGTCGGCGCCCTCGGCCGCGGCCTGCCGGATCAGCTTGATCCCCTGCTCGAGGCTCGGCTCCGGCAACAGCCCGGTGCGCATCTGCACCATGGCGGCGGTGAAGGTGAGGTCAGCGCTCATGATTTGGCCTTTTCGCCCGCCAGCATCGAATCGAGCTTGCCCTCGCGGTCCAGCGCATACAGCTCGTCGCACCCGCCGACATGGGTCTCGCCGATGAAAATCTGCGGAAAGGTTGCACCGGCGCCGGCGCGATTCCACATCTCCTGACGAAGCGTCGGGTCGATCGCGACATCGTGTTCGGTGAAGGCGGCTTTTTTGCGAGTCAGCAGCGACTTGGCGGCGCTGCAATAGCCGCATCCCGGGCGGGTATAGATTTCGATGGCAGCGGTCATGTCGCGCTCGGTTAGGGAAGGATTATTGCCGGATTATATGGGAGCTTTGTGGGTATCCACAACCCGGGCGAACACCAGCACGTCGACGGACGCCGCCCTGGCGCGCAACAGCGCCCGTGCGCAGGCGTCAACGGTAGCGCCTGACGTCAGCACATCGTCGACCAGCACCACGCGGCTACCGGCAATCTCGGACCGCTTGTGGTCGGCGACCTTGAATGCGCCCTGCACGTTGCTGGCGCGCTGCGACCGGGACAGGCCGATCTGCTGCTGGGTCGGCCGCACCCGCCGGAGCGCTTCGGAGGCAACCTTTACGCCGCTCTGCCGCGCGATGACCTGCGCCAAGGCACCGGACTGGTTGTAGCGGCGGCCCCACGCCCGCCGCCAGTGCAGCGGTACCGGCACCAGCGCATCGGCTTCCTCGAGCACTTCGCGGCCGGCCCGCGCCATCCAGCGGCCCATGGCCGGTGCCAGATCCGTCCGGTCCTGGTATTTCAGGGCATGCACCAGCGTGCGCGCGACGTCGTCGTAGCGCACCGCCGCGCGGGCGCGCGCATAGGCCGGTGGATTGGCGATCGCTTCCATCGACAACAGTTCGGGGCCGGGGTCGTAGACGAAGGGAATGCCGAGCCTTGGGCAATATGGCTTCGCGATGAACGACAGTTTTGCCCAGCAGGAGGCACAGACGCCTTCGCCGTCGACCGGTTCGCGGCAGGCGACGCAGAGCGTCGGCAGGGCGACGTCGAGCGCGAGTCTCGCCGCATGTCGCCACGCGTCGCGGCAAGTGGAGAGCGCGCCGCGCAGATGGCCGGCGATGGTACGGGGTGGCGAGGTCTCGGCGTCCATTCGGTCAGGCTAGCGCTGCCTCGCGCGGCGCTCAAGCGCGCCGCATCGGAAGCATGCAGGGCTTACCGGTTCACCCGCGCGCGACGCGCTGGCGCGAGCCCGGGCGGTAGGCGAGGCGGGTGTGGCCCGGGCAATAGGGCAGGCCCTCAACCGGCGTGTTGCCGCAGAAGCAGAAATCCTCGGCGCCGGGGGTGCTGATCGGCCAGCGGCAGCGCTGCTCGCTCAATTCCAGCAATGAACAGCAGTGTCCGTTGGCGATCGGCTCGTCGGCCGCAGCCGGCTCGGCATACACGGCTTGCAGCATCCGATATTGCATCCGTGGCACCGAGCCCCGGCGGCGGCCCTTCGGCGCATCCCTGTCCCTGGGCGTCCGGCGCGGAGTATCGCCGGTTTTTTCCCGGATCAGATTGAGGCGGGCGAGTTTGCCGATGACGGCGTTGCGGCTCACCCCGATGTCGCCGGCAATTTCACGGCAGGTCAGCCCCGCGGCGAAGTGGCGCTTCAGGAGTTCCAGGCGTTCCTCGGTCCAGGTCGGTTCCTTGGCGGGCATGTTGATGGTTCCAGGCGCTAGGTCTTGCCGTTGATGCCGTTGTCGCGAATCGACAACAGCCCATCCTTGATGGCCAGCCGGATGCCTTCCTCGATCAGCGTCCTTGCGACGCCGGGGACGCTGGTACCGTGGGTGCCCTGTCTCACCAGTTTTTCGAGGTAGGTGATGGTCGAGAGCGCCAGGGTGATCGGAACGCGGTCGGTTTCGGCTTTTTCTGTGGCCATGCCAAAAA
Source organism: uncultured Alphaproteobacteria bacterium (assembly GCA_963831585.1). GTDB lineage: Bacteria > Pseudomonadota > Alphaproteobacteria > Rhizobiales > Xanthobacteraceae > Bradyrhizobium. The sequence goes on from CAWHRA010000022.1 coordinate 164,128, forward strand.
GCTAGCCTCTAACTGGGGTACTGAAAAGTATCTTTTTAGACTCTTTCGGGATTCATTTGGAGTCAAGAGCGCGGATTGTCAGCTATGGGGCGATCGGCGTACCAACCGGCATGGCCCCCAACCCGAACGCCGCGCCGATCCTGTTCGACCGCACTTTGCTGCGGGTCCGGCAGAACCGCGCATGGCGCGGCGGGGCGGCAACGTTCCTGCTCGACCGCGTCGCCGAGGATGCGGCGGAACGCCTGCAGGCGGTGTTGCGGCCATTCAACAACGCGGCCGATGTCGGCAGTCCCGGCGATCGGCTTCGCGCCACGCTGGCCGGTCGCCTCGGTCAAATGGCGCGGATCGAGCTGCCCGACAGCGAGTCCGAGCCGCTGGCGCTGCAGCCGGAACAGCTCGATCTCGCGGTTTCCGCGCTCGCCTTTCAATTCGTCAACGATCTGCCGGGCGTGCTGGCGCAAATTCGTCGCGCACTGAGGCCCGACGGGTTCCTGCTGGCGGCGATGATCGGCGGCGACACGCTGACGGAGTTGCGGCAGTCCTTCGCCGCGGCCGAAGCGGAACTCGAGGGCGGCGTGTCGCCGCGTGTGGCGTCGTTCGCCGATCTGCGCGACATCGGCGGTCTGCTGCAACGCGCGAAATTCGCGCTGCCGGTCACCGACGTCGACCGCGTCGTCGTGCGTTATGCCAGCGCCTTCGCGTTGATGGCTGATCTCCGCCGCATGGGCGCGACCAATGTCCTGGTGGAGCGGCGGCGGATTCCGACCCGCCGCGCCACCATGCTGCGGATGGCGCAGATCTACGGCGAACGCTTTGCCGATGCCGACGGCCGCATCCGCGCCACCTTCGACGTGATCTGGCTCTCGGGCTGGGCGCCGCATGAGAGCCAGCAGCAGCCGCTCAAGCCGGGATCGGCGAAGGCGAGTCTGGCGGAGGCGGTGAGGAACGCCAAACGCGAGTGATCGTGTCCCCGACGCAATGCAGCGTTCTTACGCGCAGCGTCCGGGGAATGCAGCCCTCACATCAGCAAATCGATCAGATGCGGGATTAGCGGGATGTCCGCCGGCGGCATCGGATATTCGCGTAGTTTGTTGGCGCGGACCCAGGCGAGGTTCTGCCCCTCGCGCGCGATCACACTGCCCTCCCAGCGGCGGCAGATGTAGAGCGGCATCAACAGATGAAAGTCGTCATAGGCGTAACTGGCGAAGGTCAGCGGCGCGAGGCAGGCTTCCTTCACGGTGATGCCGATCTCCTCGTGCAGTTCGCGGATCAGTGTCGCTTCCGGCCGCTCGCCCGGCTCGATCTTGCCGCCGGGAAATTCCCACAGGCCCGCGAGCGCCTTGCCTTCCGGCCGCTGCGCGAGCAGCACGCGCTTGTCGGCGTCGACCAGCGCGCAGGCGACGACGAGGGTGACTTTGACAGGAGCCATGGACGAAGCTTCGGAAGGTCATGTCTCGGAACGAGACTTCTTGCATCAGGGAAGCATTCCATTAACCGTATTCGCCCTGCTTTTCTACGGCCGCGATAAGCCAAGTTTAATCGGTTGCCCCTAAAAATCGGGCAGAATTGAACCGGTACAGGCATCACACCCATGCAAAATCTGCTTCGTCTGATCGGCCGTTTCCGCAAGGACCGGCGCGGCAATATCGCTGTGATCTTTGCGATCGCATGCATCCCGCTGATCTCGGCGGTCGGATGTGCGGTCGACTACTCGATGGCGACCCGGATGAAGGCCAAGCTGCAGTCCGCGGCGGACGGCGCCGCCGTCGCCTCGATTTCCCAGCGGTCTCTCGGTTATGTCGCGGCCGGGGCCATGACGAGCGATGGTTCGGTTGGCCCCGGCGTCACGGATGCCAACAACATCTTCGACGGCAACATGAGCAACGCCACGGGTTACCAGAATCTGGTCCGCACCAGCACGGTGACCAAGACCGGCCTCAGGCTGACGGCGAACATCACCTATACCGCCGACGTTCCGACCACCTTCATGAGGGTCGTCGGATTCCAGAAGCTCTCGCTAAGCGGCAGTTCGAGCGCGTCCGCGTTGCTGCCGGCCTATCTCGATTTCTATCTCGCGCTCGACGTTTCGAGCTCGATGGGCCTGCCGTCGACGGCGGCCGAAGCCGTCCGGATGCAGAATATCAACCCGGACAACTATAAGCAGTATCCGACCGGCTGTACCCTGGCCTGCCATTTCGCGGCGCAAAACAGCGCCTGCACCGACAGCGGGACCCAGCGATACAAGACGAACAACTATTGCATGGGCTTTGCATTCTCGCGCCTTGGTCAAACCGCGCTCGCTAACCTCATCAACCTTGCGTCGACCGCCAGCCTGCCGAAGCAGAATCCCGGCTTGCCCGATGCGATGCGTCCCAACCTGAATGCGAATGTTACTCCCGGCGCGCCGAATTCGCTGGTTACCGGCAACGTCAATAGCCTGCCCTACAGTCTGACAGCGGCTACCTCCTGCCCGACCGACGGCACCGACAACTGCATCCAGTTGCGCCTCGACGCGGTCGGCTACGCGTTGAACGACCCGACCAACGGAATGTTCGCCCTGGCCCGGCGGAAGACGATCGTCACCAATCAATTCCGGATCGGGCTCTATCCCTTCATCACGGATATCGACCCGAATTATTCCCCGTTGACCGCAACCATCTCCGCCGGCAGCGCCATCGACACGGCCGCCCAAAACCTCGCCACGCAGCTTGATACCAACGCGAATTCAGCGCTTGGCTCGGGCGGCACGCATATCGACAATGCCCTCCACAGCCTCAACGCCCTGATCGCGGGAGGCTCGGGCGCGGTCGGCGACGGCAGTTCCACGACCAACACGCTGCCTTACGTCTTCCTCGTCACCGACGGCGCGCAGGACAACCAGTACAAGGACGTTCCCAACGGCAGTTGGCACGGCAGCAACCATGCCACGGTACTGAATGACGCAAGCGTCACCTACAGGACCATTTGCACGACCCTCAAGAACCGCGGCATCATCGTTTCCGTCCTCAACATTCCCTACCAGACGATCGATCCGGTGAACCACAGCTTTTCCGGTGACGAAGACACCTATGCCAACACCAACATCCAGTACATTGAGCCAAGTCTCCAGGCCTGCGCTTCGCCGGCCGATGCGGGCGGCAGTTATTACTACAAGGCGACGTCGCCGCAGCAGATCAAGGATTCGCTGAACGCGATGTTCAACCACTCGCTGCAGACCGCCCACATCACCAATTGAGGGCCGGCGAACGATTGAGCCGGTCGTGATCTTCACGACCGGTAGTCGCCGTTGATCGCGACATATTCCTTGGTGAGGTCGCAGGTCAGCACCCGGTCGCGGCCCTTGCCGAGGCCGAGCGCGATCCTGATCTGGATCTTCGGGTTCTTCATCGCGTCCGACACCTGCGCCTCGTCATAGGACGGATCGCGCGCGCCGCTTTTGGCGACGCGGATGCGGTTGAACGAGATCGAGAGCTTGTCGCGGTTGGCGGGCTCGCCGGCCTTGCCGATCGCCATCACCACGCGGCCCCAATTGGCGTCCTCGCCCGCGATCGCGGTCTTCACCAGCGGCGAATTCGCCACCGACATCGCGATCCGGCGCGCCGATTTCTTCGACACCGCGCCCTCGACGATGATCTCGACCAGCTTGCGCGCGCCTTCGCCGTCGCGCGCCACCTGCTCGGAGAGGTCGGCGAGCACGGTGTTGAAGGCCTTTACGAATGCCTTCAGGCGGGGGTCGCTGGCGCGGCTGATTTTCGGTGCACCATCGGCCGCCGCGGCGCCGGTGGCGAAGGCGAGCAGCGTATCCGAGGTCGAGGTGTCGCCGTCGATGGTGACGGCATTGAACGTGTCCTCGACGCCGCTTTTCAAGAGCGATTGCAGCGCGCCGGCCGAGATCGGCGCGTCCGTGAACACGAAGGCCAGCATGGTCGCCATGTCGGGTGCGATCATGCCGGCGCCCTTGGCCATGCCGTTGATCGTGACCCTTGCTTTGCCGAGCTTCACGGTCGCGGTCGCGACCTTCGGAAAGGTGTCGGTGGTCATGATTGCCCTGGCCGCGTTCATCCACCCGCCGACAGCTGCCTGCTCCGCCAGCGCGCCGAGCACGCCGTCGAACTTGGTGGCGTCGAGCGGCTCGCCGATCACGCCGGTGGACGCGAGAAACACCTCATTGGGGCTGCAGCCGAGCGCCTTGGCGGCGATCGAGGCCGTCAGCGCGGTGGCCTGCCGTCCGGTCTTGCCGGTGAAGGCGTTGGCGTTTCCCGAGTTCACCACCAGCGCGCGGGCCTTTCCCTTGCCGAGCTTGGCGCGGCACCATTCCACCGGCGCCGACGGGCATTTCGACTGGGTGAAGACGCCGGCAACCGCCGTCCCCTTGTCCAGCACCGCCAGCAATACGTCGGTGCGGTCCTGGTAGCGGATACCCGCGGCTGCCGTGGCAAGCCTGACGCCCGCCATCGCGGGCATCTCGGGGACATCGGTCGGGGCGAGCGGGGAGATGGCTGAGGACATGGCTTAAATCCGGCGGAAACAAAGATCGTTGGGGCCGGGCAAAAGCTCGCGCAGGACGTCCCGGCCATCCACGTCCTGCCTCGGAGGAAGGCCTCAAGACGTAGATGGCCGGGACAAGCCCGGCCATGACGTTGGTAATTACTATTTGCTTCGAAGAAGTGACAGCGAATTTTTACTTCTTCGGCGGCGCCATCTTGGAGTCGGCGGGCTTCGCCGCCGGGTCGGCCGCGGCCTGGTCCATGCGCTCGACCTTGGCGCCTTCGCGGAGCTTGGCGACGTAATCGGCCTGCGCCTTGCGCGTCACGTAGGTCTCGATCTGGCCCTTGACCTGGTCGAAATCGGGCGCCTTGCGGTTGCGCTTTTCCTCGACCTTGATGACGTGCCAGCCGAACTGCGACTTCACGGGGTCGGAAATCTTGCCGGGCTCCAGCGCGAACGCCACGGCGGAGAATTCGGGCACCATCTGGTCCTTGGTGAAGAATCCGAGGTCGCCGCCGTCGGATGCGCCGGGATCCTTGGACTTTTTCTTGGCGAGGTCGGCGAAATCGGCGCCCTTCTTGAGCTCTTCCTCGACCGCCTTGGCCTCATCCTCGGTCTCGACCAGGATGTGGCGGGCGTGGACTTCCTGCTCGCCCGAGATCTGCTTGGCGGCGTCCTCGTAGACCTTCTTCATGGCCTCGTCGGTGGTGGCGGCCTTGCCTTCGCTCGCCAGCAGGCTGTCCATCAGCAGCCGGTTGCGCGTGAACGCCATCCGCTTCTTGAAGTCGTCGTTGTTCTCGATCTTCTTGTCCTCGGCCGCCTTGGCGACGATCTTCATGTCGATCAGGAACGACAGGACGTTGTCCTTCTTGGTCGCGGGATCCATCTGGGCAAGGCTCGGACCGAGCTCCTCCTCGGCCAGCGTCACGTCGCTCTGGCGGATCTCCGAGCCGTTAACCTTGGCAAGCACCGGATTGGCGTCCTCAGCCCGCGCCGGGAGACCTGCCAGCAGGACCATGGCGAGAGCGCCCGTCAGGGCGGCAGAGGCGAGGCCGAGGCGTACGCCGGTTTTCGTTTCCGGAAACGAAGTGGTCATGGAAAATCCTTATGGGGCTTGTTTGGGGCGGCGGGACACTCGCCCAATCAACCGGCCTTGGCAACGCGAAAAGTCTGTCAAAATGATGAATTCCTTGACACCTTCGCGCCGTTGACAAGCCTCCGACCCGGCCATATCTGTGCCGGGCCCAAGTCAGTGGCGATAGCGCTTATTTCGCTGGCGTTTTTGGCCGTTGAACCTTGGATTGCTGAATTCCCACTCATTTGGCGGACGCACCCGGCACGGGGCCAGCGCTGCAATGCGTCACGATGAGTTGATAGGCAAACGGGTGGAAAACGTCATGGCAGCTTTGCCGAACCGCGAAAACAGGAATTTGGCATGATCGGCGCGCTCGCCCGGAAGTTTTTCGGCTCCGCCAACGACCGGCGGGTCAAGGGATACCAGTCCCGCGTCGACGCCATCAACGCCCTCGAGCCCGAGATTTCGGCCCTTTCGGACGACGCGCTGAAGGCGCGCACGGCCGAATTCCGCCAGCAGCTCGCCGACGGCAAGACGCTCGACGACCTCCTGGTTCCGGCCTTTGCGACCGTACGCGAGGCGGCCAAGCGGACCCTCGGCCAGCGCCATTTCGACGTCCAGCTGATCGGTGGCATGGTGCTGCACGAGGGCGACATCGCCGAGATGAAGACCGGCGAAGGCAAGACGCTGGTCGCGACGCTCGCGGTCTATCTCAACGCGCTCGCCGGCAAGGGCGTCCACGTCGTCACCGTCAACGATTACCTCGCCCGCCGCGACTCCGAATGGATGGGTCAGATCTACAATTTCCTCGGCCTGACCGTCGGCGTCATCGTCCACGGGCTGGACGATGCCGAGCGCAAGGAATCCTACGCGCGCGACATCACCTACGGCACCAACAACGAATACGGTTTCGACTATCTGCGCGACAACATGAAGTACCGGCTGGAGGACATGGTCCAGCGCGGCCACTTCTACGCCATCGTCGACGAAGTCGACTCGATCCTGATCGACGAGGCGCGCACGCCGCTGATCATCTCCGGCCCGCTCGACGACCGTTCGGATTTCTACAACACCATCGACACCTTCTTCCCGCAGCTCGACAAGTCCGACTATGACGTCGACGAGAAGCAGCGCACGGTGACGCTGACCGAAGCCGGCATGGAGAAGCTCGAGACGCTGCTGCGCGACGCCGGCCAGCTCAAGGGCGATTCGCTCTACGACGTCGAGAACGTCTCGGTCGTGCACCACGTCAACCAGGCGCTGCGCGCGCACACGCTGTTCACGCGCGACAAGGACTACATCGTCCGCGACGACGAGGTCATCATCATCGACGAGTTCACCGGCCGCATGATGCCGGGCCGGCGCTATTCCGAAGGCCTGCATCAGGCGCTGGAAGCCAAGGAGCATGTCCAGGTCCAGCCGGAAAACCAGACGCTGGCCTCGATCACCTTCCAGAACTATTTCCGGATGTACGAAAAGCTTGCCGGCATGACCGGCACGGCGGCGACCGAAGCCGACGAACTGTTCGACATCTACAAGCTCGAGGTCGTGGAGATACCGACCAACGTTCAGGTCGCCCGCCTCGACGAGGACGACGAGGTCTACCGCACCCAAAGCGAGAAATACGCCGCGATCCTGGCCGAGATCGAGCGCGCCAATGCGCGGCTGCAGCCGGTTCTGGTCGGCACCGCCTCGATCGAGAAGTCCGAGGTGCTGGCCGAATACCTCAAGAAACACGGCTACAAGCAGATCGATTTCGGCAATGAAAACGCCATGGAGAAGCTTTACGCGGCGGCCCGCGCGGGCAAGCCGGCAAAGCTGTTCGCGGTGCTGAACGCGCGCTTCCACGAGCAGGAAGCCTATATCGTCGCGGAGGCCGGCGTGCCCGGCGCGATCACGATCGCGACCAACATGGCCGGCCGCGGCACCGACATCAAGCTCGGGGGTTCGCTGGAAATGCGGATCCTGCACGAGACCGCCGGGATCACCGACGAGGCCGAGAAGGCCGCCAAGATCGAGCGCATCAAGGCCGACGTCGAACGTTTCCGCGATATCGTGCTGAAGGCGGAAGAGACGGTCGAGGCAGAGCCTGCCAAGGGCTCAAAGCCGTCGAAGACGATCACAAAACCGGGCGGGCTCTACATCATGGGCTCCGAACGCCACGAATCCCGCCGCATCGACAACCAGCTGCGCGGACGCTCCGGCCGCCAGGGCGATCCCGGGCGCTCGAAATTCTTCCTGTCGCTGGAAGACGACCTGATGCGGATCTTCGGCTCCGACCGGCTCGATACCATGCTGACGCGGCTCGGCCTCCAGGAGGGCGAGGCCATCATCCATCCCTGGATCAACAAGGCGCTGGAAAAGGCGCAGCAGAAGGTCGAGGCCCGCAACTTCGACATCCGCAAGAACCTGCTGAAGTTCGACAACGTCCAGAACGACCAGCGCAAGGTGATCTTCGACCAGCGCATCGACCTGATGAAGGACGAAAGCGTCGCCGAGACGGTCGCCGACATGCGCCACGCCTTCGTCGAGGATGTCGTCGCCAAGCATGTGCCCGAACACGCCTATGCCGAGCAGTGGGATGTCGCGGGCTTGAGGGAAGAACTGAAGCGCGTGCTCGACGTCGATCTGCCGGTCGACGAATGGGCCAAGGAAGAGGGCATCGCCGACGAGGAACTGCTGTCGCGCATCGAGGGCCGTGTCGACGAGCACATGGCGGCCAAGGTGGCGCAATGGGGCCCGGACGTGATGCGTTACGTCGAGAAGACCATCCTCCTGCAGACGCTGGATCACCTCTGGCGCGAGCACCTGATCATGCTCGATCATCTGCGCCAGGTGATCGGCTTGCGCGGCTACGGCCAGCGCGATCCGCTGCAGGAATACAAGTCGGAAGCCTTCAGCCTGTTCGAGGCGATGATCGCGCACCTGCGCGAGGCGGTGACGGCGCAGCTGATGCGCGTCGAAATCGTGCCGCCGGAGGAACAGCAGCCGGCCTTGCCTGCCATGGAAGCCCACAAGTTCGATCCGAACACCGGAGAGGACGAATTGGCCTTTGCCGGCGCTTCGCTGGTGCCGGCGGCCGCCGCGGGCCGCGATCCCAAGAACCCGGCAAGCTGGGGCAAGGTCGGCCGCAACGAGGATTGTCCCTGCGGCTCGGGCAAGAAGTACAAGCACTGCCACGGCCGGTATGCCTGACGTCAGATTGCTTTGACGCATTCCACGTGCGTGCGTCCCCCTCAGGTGGAGTCGTGACGGCGCACGCGATGGCGTCGTGGTTCGAGACGCGCGGCGTTGCCGCGCTCCTCACCATGGGGGTCTGACATCCCATCCCGACGAAGCGGGAAGCGACCGCTCTAAGACCTCATCCTGAGAAGGCGCCAACGGGTCGCGCGAATGCGCGCCCGATGACAGGCTCCGCGCCGTCTCGAAGGATGAAGCCGCCGAATTTGGGAATGCGCCGGCCTGCGTTCGCCAGTCAGCTCGAACTGTCGATCAGGCTTTCGAGCAGGCGCTTGAGGTCGCTGGTTGGCTTGTCGCCGTAATTCTCGACGATATGCGCTTCCTGGCTCATGGCCAGCGAGTTCAGCCGCTTGCAGAGAATCTTGCCGCGGTCGGAGCTGAACATCAGCACCTTGCGCCGGTCATCGGGATCCTGGACGCGATAGACCAGCGCATCCGAAACCATCCGGTCGATCATCTTGGTCAGAGTGGGATGATTGAGCAGCACCGCATCCGCAAGCTCGCCCATCGAGTGGCCGTCGCCATCCGACAGCACTTTGAGGATGCGCCATTGCTCGACCGGCACGCCCTCCTGGCTCAGCCGCGATTCAAGCTGGCGGTTGATTTCCCGGTTGGCCTGCGCGAGCAGGTAGGCGAGATGTTCGGTGATGGGGGAGTTTTGACTGGGCGGTTTGGCCACGGCTTTCCGACTTTGTTTTGACCCGATTGAGCGAATGTCTGGCAATTTCTGCACGATCTATATGCACTTCAATTGTTGAATGTTCAATATTTTCAAATAGGATATTTGTCGAATGGGGTGGATACCGGCGACAACGCATCGAAGCGTTGCCCGCTGGATGGGTGCGAGAGAAGGAGTGGGTGTGCTCTCAGCAGTGAACGTAGGGGGTCATGGCGGTTACACCATTCCGCCGCATATGCTGTTCAGGAACCTGTCGGCGACAGCGACTCGTCCCTCCCTGCGTCCGTTCGACACCGGTTTCTCCAAGCGCGGCGGTGCGCAAAACAAGTTGCGGGTCGGCAATTTCCTGACCTTTTCGGGTTCGCCCGGGATCTGGGGCCCGGCTTCCACCAACAGCGTCCTGCTGGCGGTCTCGGAGATCAACAAGCGCGGCGGGATTCTCGGACGCGAGATCGAGTTGTCGATGTACGATTCCGGCGGCCCGGTCGAGGAGGTCGCGCAGCGCGCCGCCGAGGCCATCGCCTATGACGAGGTCGACGTCATCATGGGGTCGCATATCAGCGCCGTCCGCGTCGCGCTGCGCAAGGTCACCCGCAACCGCATCCCCTACATCTACACGCCGGTTTACGAGGGCGGCGAGCGCACGCCGGGCGTGATGGCGATCGGCGAGACGCCGCGTTCACAAAGCCGGCCCGCCATCGACTGGCTCGCCGACGCCAAGAAGGCGTCGCGCTGGTACCTGATCGGCAGCGATTACGTCTGGCCGTGGCAGTCGCACCGCGCCGTCAAGAAGTACATCGCCGACACCGGCGGAGTTGTCGTCGGTGAGGAGTTCGTGCCGGTCGGCGAGGACGATCACGAGGCCCATCTCGCCCGCATTCGCGCGGCGAAGCCCGATGTCGTGCTGATTTCCCTGATCGGCACCGACAGCATCACGTTCAACCGGGCTTTCGGTGAATGCGGCCTTGCGGCGACCACGCTTCGGCTTGCGGGCGCCATGGACGAGACCGTTCTGCTCGGCATCGGCGCCGACAACACGGAAAACCTGTTTTGCGCATCGGGCTATTTCAACTGCGTCGGCTCGCGCGCCAACGATGACTTCCTGAGCCAGTATCGAACCACGTTCGGGAGCAACGCGCCTCCGATCGGATCGGTCGGTCAATCCAACTATGAAGGCCTGCGATTCCTGGAGGCCGCGGCCGAGCGGGCAGGCTCGCTGGCGTTGCGCCCGCTGCTTTCGGCGGCACGCAACATCGTCTATGCCGGCGCGCGCGGCCCCGTGACCATTCGCGACGGCCACGCCGAGATGGCGATGTATCTCGCCGAGGCGGACGGACTCGATTTCAAGCTGATCCGGACCTTCTGAGCGCCGAACACGGATCGGCAAACGCCGGGTTTTAAAATAATACTTGAAAAGGAAAATATTTCCGTCTGTAATACAGGCGTGAAGGCGACCCGCGCGTTCGAACGCGCGCGGTCTTGCGCCAACGGTCCAGCTTCAGGAGAGCCTTTTGTCAGTCGCGCTTCCCACCCCAACCCAGCTTCGCGCGGTCGCCGCCCAGTGTGGCCTGTCGCTCACGGACGAAGACGTGGCCTCGTTCCGCGGCCTGATGCAGGGCTCGGTCGATGCCTACAACCTGGTTGCCGCGATGCCGGACGAGGTGCCCGTGGTGAAGTATCCGCGGACGCCGGGCTACCGGCCTGCCGCGGAAGAAAATCCGCGCAATGCCTGGTACCGCAAGGCAACCGTCAAGGGTGCGGCCAGCGGCAAACTCAAGGGCAAGACCGTCGCGCTCAAGGACAACATCATGCTGGCGGGCGTGCCGATGATGAACGGATCGTCGACGCTCGAAGGTTACGTTCCGGATTTCGACGCCACCATCGTCACGCGCATGCTGGATGCCGGCGCCGAGATTGTCGGCAAGGTCCACTGCGAATCCTTCTGCATGTCCGGCGGCAGTCATACCGGCGCGGTGGGGCCGGTGCATAATCCCCACAAGATGGGCTATTCGGCCGGCGGCTCGTCGTCGGGCAGCGGCGTCGTGGTCGCGCTCGGCGAAGTCGACATGGCGATCGGCGGCGATCAGGGCGGCTCGATCCGGATGCCGTCGTCGTTCTGCGGCACCTACGGCATGAAGCCGACCTGGGGGCTCGTGCCCTATACCGGCGTCATGCCGATCGAGGTCTTCGTCGATCACACCGGGCCGATGACGGCGAACGTGGCCGACAACGCGCTGCTGCTCGAAGTGCTCGCCGGCGACGACGGCTACGACCCGCGCATCAAGTCGCCGAAGGTCGAGGAATACACCAAGGCGCTCGGCGGCGGCGTCAAGGGCCTCAAGATCGGCGTGCTGAAGGAGGGCTTTGAGCAGCCGGGCGCTGAGGGCGCGGTGAACGAGAGCGTGCGCGAGGCCGCGAAGCGGTTGAAGAGCCTCGGCGCCACGGTCGAGGACATTTCGATCCCGATGCATATGATCGGGCCGGCGATCTGGACACCGATCGGTACCGAAGGCATGACCCAGACCATGATGTATGGCGACGGCTACGGACTGAGCCGCTCGGACCTGTATTCGACGTCGCTGATGGATTTCCATCGCGGCTGGCGCGGGCAGGCCAATTCACTCTCGGAAACCACCAAGCTGTTCCTGCTGCTCGGCACCTACATCAACAACAATTTCGGCCCGCGCTATTACGGCAAGGCCGTCAACATCTCGCGCCGGCTCACGGCCGCCTACGACAAGGCGCTCGAAAGCTACGACCTGCTGCTGCTGCCGACCACGCCGATGAAGGCGACGCCGCTGCCGCCAGCCAATGCAAGCCGCGAGGATTACGTCGCCCGCGCGCTGGAGATGATCACCAACACCGCCCCGTTCGACATCACCCATCATCCGGCGATGTCATTGCCGTGCGGGATGGCCGACGGCCTTCCAGTCGGACTGATGCTGGTCGGCCGCCATTTCGATGAATCGACGATCTATCGGGCCGCTCACGCCTTCGAACAGTCGGGTGACTGGAAGAAAATGTAGGAGGCCGGCTGTTGCAGCCCGGCCGGATCGCGAGACATGGCTAACGCTTTCGTTGCAGCTTTCGAAATTCTGAGCTTCGGCGCGATCATCGTCCTGGTCGTGCTGGGACTCGGAATCATCGCCAGCATGATGGGTATCTTCAACTTCGCCCAGGGCGAGTTCGTTCTGCTCGGCGCCTACATCACTTATCTCGCCTACAGCCACGGGCTCCCAGTCTGGACCGGGATGGCGGCCGCGCCATTCCTCGTCGGCGCGCTCGGCTTCGTCCTCGAAGCCCTCATCATCCGGCGCTTTTACGCTGCGCCGATCGTCGCCATGCTGGGGACCTATGCGCTCGGGCTGATCATCCGCGAGAGCGTCCGCGGGTTGATCGGCGGGCTCTATCTGTCGGTGCCGGAGCCGGTCGGTGGATCGATCGGTTTCGGCAGCATGCATGTTTCGGCGTGGCGGTTTGTGATCATCGTGATCACGCTGCTGGTCATGGTCGCCTGCTATCTCCTGCTGTCGCGCACCTCCTTCGGGCTGCGCATCCGCGCCACGCTGGAGAATCCAGCGCTGGCACGCGCCTCGGGCATCTCGACCGCCTCGATGTACGGCACGACGTTCGCGTTCGGCGCGGCGCTCGCGGGGCTCGCCGGCGCGTTGCTCGTGCCGGTGTTCAGCCTGTTCGCCGATCTCGGCATCCGCTTCCTGATCCAGGGCTTTGTTGCGGTCATGGTCGGCGGCGTCGGGTCCTTCATCGGACCGGTTGCGGGCGCAGCCGTGATCGGAACGCTGAGCGCGGCGCTGCCATGGGTCATGGCGCCGGTTGTCGCTGACATCCTCGTTTTCGTGCTCGCCATCGTCTTCATCAAATTCCGGCCGCAAGGTCTCATGTCTGGCAAAGGGGTCTAATTTCATGCGCAACGATCATGGCAGTCTCAATCGGCGCCGGTTCCTCGGCGGATTCGCCTTCGCTTCCGGCGCGCTCGCGACCGGGGCGGGAAGCTGGGTGCTGCGGCCCGAATGGGCCAACGCCGCGGCGGGCCCGATCAAGGTCGGCATCGCGACCGACCTCACCGGTCCGATCGGCTATGCCGGCAATGCCGACGCCAATGTCGCCAAGATGGTGATCAAGGAACTCAACGATGCCGGCGGTCTCCTGGGCCGGCCGCTCGAACTCTACATCGAGGACACCGCCTCCAACGAATCGGTGGCGGTCGGCAATGTCCGCAAGCTGATCCAGCGCGACAAGGTCGACATGGTGCTGGGAGGCATCACCAGTTCGATGCGCAACGCGATCAAGGATCCGATCGTGGCGCGCGGCAAGACGCTCTACATCTATCCACAGCTCTACGAGGGCAAGGAGTGCACGCCGTTCCTGTTTTGCACGGGACCCACACCCGCCCAGCAATGCGACGAGTTCATTCCCTGGCTGATCAAGAACGGCGGCAAGAAGTTCGCGCTGCCGAGCGCCAACTATGTCTGGCCGCATACCCTCAACGTCTACGCGCGCAAGGTGATCGAGGAGAACGGCGGCGAAGTCATTTTCGAGGAGTACTATCCGCTCGACCAGGTCGACTTCAGCTCGACCGTCAGCCGCATCATCTCCAACAAGGTCGACGTCGTCTTCAATACGGTGATCCCGCCGGGCGTCGGTCCGTTCTTCAAGCAGCTCTACGAAGCCGGATTCCTGAAGGGCGGCGGCCGTCTGGCGTGCGTCTACTACGACGAGAATACCCTCAACATCAACCAGGCCAACGAAATCGAAGGTCTCGCCAGCTGCCTCGATTACTTCAAGACGCTGACCAAGGATGATCCGGTGAGCGCGAAGATCCAGGCCGCCTACGACAAGGATTATCCCGGCAATTTCCTGTTCGCGGCCGGCAGTGCCGCGACGGGCACCTATCGGGGCCTCAAGCTATGGGCCGCCGCCGTCAAGGAAGCCAATTCCGTCGAACGCGAGGCCGTCGCCGCGGCGCTCGACCACGCCAAGATCGAGGAAGGCCCGGGCGGGCCCGCCGAAATGGTCCCGGGCAAGCGCCATTGCAAGATGAAGATGTACACCGCGGTCGCCAAGGGCGGAAACTACGAGATCGTCGGGCGCAGCGCGGGCCTCGTCGATCCGAAGGAATGTTGAGGGACGGCGCGCGGCCCTTTTGGGGCCGCTAAGCGCAAGGGTGGACAGAGGACCAGACAAGCGGATGGCTGAAAGCGGACTCGCTGGACTTGTTCCGGCAGGGCAAACAACAACCCGGCGGAAGGTGCTTCCGATCGTGGAAATTCTGACGCTGGCCGTCACGGTGATCTTGCCATGGGTCCTGCAGGACTACCTGACGGTCTTTGCCACCCGCGTGGCGATCCTGGCGCTGTTCGCCTTGTCGTTCGATCTGGTGTGGGGTTACGCCGGCATCATGAGCTTCGGCCAGGCCCTGTTCTTCGGGTCTGCGGGCTACGGCGTGGCGCTGCTCGGGCGCGACCTCAACGTCACCTCGATGCTGGTCGTGCTCCCCGCCGGGATGCTGATCGGCCTGGTGTTCTCACTCCTGATCGGCGGTTTTCTGTTGCTGGGCCGGCACCCTTCCAGCGTGATCTTCGTTTCGCTCGGGACCCTGACCGGATCATACGCCGCCGATCGTCTGGCGCGCGGCTGGTATTATCTTGGCGGGCAGAACGGCATCCCCTCGATCCCGTCGATGACGATCGGAAGTTACGAGATCAATGAAGGGCCGGTCTATTACTACCTCGCGCTTGGAATCCTGGTGGTGGTCTATCTGCTCTGCCGTTTCCTGGTGCGCTCCCAGTTCGGCCTTGCGCTCGCGGGCCTGCGCGAGAACGAACAGCGCATCGCCTTCTTCGGCTACAAGGTGCAGCACCTCAAAGCCATCGTCTTCACCGTCGGCGGAACCATCGCGGGGCTGGCCGGCAGCCTCTATGCCTTCCACGAAGGCTTTGTGTGGCCCAACATGCTGGGCGTCGTGTTTTCGACCCAGGTGGTGCTCTACGTCCTGTTCGGCGGATCGGGAACGCTGATCGGTGCGGTGATCGGCGCCGTCATCATCGAGGGCGTGAGCTTCTGGCTGTCGGACAATTACCGCGACGTCTGGCCGATCATTCTCGGCGTCCTGCTGCTGCTGGTGATCCTGTTCCGCCCGCTCGGCCTCATCAGCTTCGTGCTGGGCGAGCGGGAGCGCGTCGGCAGTTTCGGCAGGTCGCCGAAGGAAAGCCGCCATGCCGCTCCTTGAGGCCAAGGGCATCGTCAAGGTCTTCGGCAAGCTGACCGCACTCGACGGCGCGGCGCTGACGGTCTCCGAGAACGAATTTCACGGTCTGATCGGTCCGAACGGGTCGGGCAAGAGTACGCTGATGAAATGCGTGGCCGGCGCCGAACAGCCGACCGAGGGTAGTGTCCGCTTTGCCGACCGGGACATCACGGCGCTGTCGCCGTCGGAACGGGCGCGGGCGGGGATGAGCCTGAAATTCCAGATCACCAGCGTCCTGCCGACGCTGACGCTGTACGACAACATCCTGCTTGCCCTCCAGGCGCAGTCGTCCCTCGTCGACCTCCTGCTGTCGCGAACCCGCGATGCCCTGCACGATCAGGTCATGACGATGCTGACCCAGTTTCGGCTGGCCGACCGTGCGCAGGACGCCGCGGCGACCTTGTCGCATGGCCAGCAGCAATGGCTGGAGATCGCGATGGCACTGGCAGGCAAGCCGCGGCTGTTGCTGCTGGACGAGCCGACCGGGGGCATGAGCCTTGAGGAGCGGCGGGTCACCGGCGAACTGCTGCAGCCGATCAAGGCGCATTGTTCGCTTGTCATCGTCGAACACGATCTCGATTTCATCCGGGATATCTGCGACCGGTTGACGGTCCTCGACCAGGGCCGGGTGCTGGAGACCGGAACCGTGCCGGAGATCCAGGCCAGCAAGAGCGTCCAGGAGATCTATTTGCGCCGTGCCTGATCATCAGTTCCTCGAAATCAATCACCTCGATGCGGGCTATGGCCGCAGTCAGGTCCTGTTCGACGTCAACGTGGGCATTCCCTGGCGCGGCGGCGTCGCGGTGCTGGGCCGCAACGGCGCCGGCAAGACCACGCTGATGAAGGCGATCGTCGGAGAACTCGCGCTATCAGGGGGAGAGCTGAAATTCGACGGCCGGGACATCAGCCGCACCCAGACCGAACAACGTATCCGGATGGGCATCGGCTACGTACCGCAGGAACATTCGGTGTTCGCCCGCCTGTCGGTGCGCGACAATCTTGCCGTCGGCGCGCTGTCCAATCACGATCCGGCGGCGCTCGACCGGGTGCTTGCGATCTTTCCAAAGCTGGCGCAGCGTCTCGATCAGCCGGCGGGCACACTGTCCGGTGGCGAGCGCAAGATGCTGGCGATCGGGCGCGCGCTTCTGGGTGACCCCAAGCTGCTGCTGCTCGATGAGCCCACCGAAGGCGTCTGGGTCGGCGTGATCGACGAGATCACCGAGCGGCTGGTTGCGCTCGCGGCTGAAATCGCCGTCGTCATCGTCGAACAACATCTCGATCTCGCGCTTCGCGTCGCGGATTACGCCTATGTGCTGGACCGGGGCAGGGTCGCGCTGCAGGGCGCGGCGGGCGAGGTACGAAATGACAAGGAACTGCTGCGCTATCTCGCGCCATAGAGCGTTGCCTGCGACGCAGCGTCTTTCCAAAACGGGGGGCGGCGATGGATTACTTGAATCCCGCGAAGCGGCTGTCGAACGAGTTCGACTGAACGATCGGCGCCGAGCCGGCGACGACATTGTCTTTCGGGGCCGGGGCTGCGGCGGGGGCGTCAGAGACCGACGGCTTCAGCGGCGGGCGAGCGGCGGCCTGTTTGGTCTCGGGCTTCGATGCCTCAGGCTTTGACGCCTTCGGGGTCGCTGACGGTTCGCTCCGCTTGGCCTCGATCACCCTGGGTTTCGCCACGGCCGGCTGCGTGGTGGCGGTGGTATCGGCGCTGGCGCTGGCGCCGAAGCCGACCTTGCGCGCGAGATTGCTGAAGAAGCCGTCGTCGGACTGCGCGCTCGGCGCTACCGCCGCTACCCGCGTCGAGGCGGCGGGCCTGGCCGAGACCGGAGCGGCCGCGGGCGTCATGGAGGCCGCCAGCGGCTCATCCGGCGAGGTCACCGGTCCATGCGGCGGATTGACGGTCGGCGGGATCGTACCGGGCGCGCGCGACATCGCGACCAGCGACAGGCTCTGTCCATCGCCGCCGTCCGAAAGCCCGGTGGACGCGTTGGGAATTTTCGAGGCGAACACCTTGTTCATGCCGCCGTCGATGCCGGTGTTCAGCCGGGCGACCGGCGTGCCCTTGGCGACCAGCTTGGCGAACTCGGCGTTATCCTGTTCCTGCTTCTCGCGGACCGATTGGGCGAGTTCGTCCGGGATCACGTAAGCGGGGCACTTGGCCGACGCCTCGAACACCGGATCGCGCTTGGCATCCGGCGCCTTCACCGCGTCGAAGACGTATTTCTTTTCGCAGAAATCGACCTTCGGTTCCTGCCGCGTCACCTCGAAATGATCGTAGCCTTCCTTGATCATTTTCCAGAACGCCATGTTCGGATTGTTGCGGTGCCGCGCCATGTTCAGCGCCGTCATGCGGAACGGATAGGCCTGGAACTGGAACGCCCTCTGGCCGCCGAAGAAGGATTCCCGGCCCAGCGAATAGATTTCCGCGATCTGTTCGTCGGTCATTGCGTAACAGCCGCGCGACGAGCAGTCGCCATGCACCATCAGTTCCGAGCCGGTGTGTCCGAGCGAGCGGTCGTAGGCGTTGGGATAGCCGGTGTTGAACGAGAGATAGTAGGCCGATTGCGGATTCATCTGCGCCGGCGAGATGTTGTAAAAGCCTTCCGGGGCCTGGCGGTCACCTTCGCGGACCTTGGGTCCGAGGTCGCCCGACCAGCGGCAGATCGGATAGGTCTTCAACAGCGCGAAGCGGCCGGAGCGATCCTGCTTCCAGACCTCGAGTTCAGCCTCTTCCTTGAACAGCCGGGTCAGGATCGGCGACTGCAGATCCATGTCCTTCTCGCCCATTTCGGCAACGAGCTTGGGCGGCACCGGCTGATTGGCTTTGGCGTTGGTGGCAAGGGACACTTCGTCGCTGTTGCAGCCGGCCAGCAACGCACCGGCCGCGAGGGCGGCAGCGGTGACGAGCGCGCGAAGCAGCGAGCGATGGATCAATGCCAAGCTCCACACCCCATGGGCATTTTCCGCACCCCAAACATCGCGAACATGCCCTGAAGCCATTTACTAAAATATTACTCTTTGACCCCTCGCGTCGCAAGCCGACGCGGGCACCGCGGCGGGGTCCGCCCCAGCCATGGTCAACAGAGGTTAAATATCGGTGTCTGGGCCTAATTGGGGCCGAAAGCGCCGAGTTATCGAAAAACCGGTATTTGTTACCCGGACGGCACTTTTGGCTGCCATTTCGGGCGAAAAGCCGCCTTCAGCCCAGCTTTCGGCCGATATCGAGGAATTTCTGACGCCGCTGCTTGCGGATCGCATCGGGATCGAGATTGCGCAGCTCGTCGAAAGCCAAGGCGATCGCCTCGCCGGTGGTCGCGATCATGGCCTGGGGATCGCGATGGGCACCCCCGGAAGGCTCCGGCAGGATCGAATCGATCACCCCGAAGCGCAGCATGTCCTGAGCCGTGATCTTCATGGAGGTCGCGGCCTCCTGGGCCTTGGTGCCGTCGCGCCACAGGATCGAGGACGCCGCCTCCGGCGAGATCACGCTGTAAATCGCATGCTCCAGCATCAGTACGCGGTTCGCGGTGGTGATCGCGATGGCGCCGCCCGACATGCCCTCGCCGGTGATGATCGCGACATTGGGCACCCCGAGCGACAGGCACGCGTCGGTGGAGCGTGCGATCGCTTCGGCCTGGCCGCGCTCCTCGGCGCCGATGCCGGGATAGGCGCCGGCGGAATCGACGATCGACAGCACGGGAATGCCGAATTGTTCGGCCATCTCCATCAGCCGGACCGCCTTGCGGTAGCCCTCGGGACGCGCCATGCCGAAATTATGCTTGATGCGGGATTCGGTGGTGGCGCCCTTTTCCTGGCCGATCACGCAGATGCTCTCGCCGCGGAAGCGGCCGAACCCGCCCATCAGGGCTTCGTCCTCGCCGAATTTGCGGTCGCCGGCGAGCGGCGTGAACTCGGTGACGAGCGCATTGATGAAATCAGTGAAATGCGGCCGCTGCGGGTGGCGCGCCACCAGCGTTTTCTGCCACGGGGTCAGGCTGGCGTAGAGGTCGGTGAGCGCCAGCGCCGCCTTGTCCTCGATTCGCGCGATCTCGTCGCCGATGTCGCTGCCGGTCGCAGCCAGCGCGCGCAGTTCATCGACCTTGGATTCGAGTTCGGCGACAGGCTTTTCGAAATCGAGGTAAGAGCGCATGAGATCCGGCATCAATTCAATATAGGGGCGAACGCGCCTTTGAGCGAAGCGGTTGTGGTTGCGCGAATAAGGCGAGTATCTTCAATCGCTTGACGCAAAATCCGGGGCGAGGTCCGAAGCCTTTTGCCGTTCTGCGCCGAGCTGTCGCGGGTGTGAGATGGCTGTTTCGGGTGAGACGGCGCCGAAGTCAAGGCGGCAGAGCAGCCGCTATTTCTCCGCAAGGGGATGCAGGTCGCGCACCAGGCTCTTCAGGCGCTCCTCCACCACATGGGTATATATCTGCGTGGTCGAGATATCGGTGTGGCCGAGCAGCGTCTGGACGATACGCAGGTCGGCGCCGTTGTGCAGCAGATGGCTCGCAAACGCGTGGCGCAGCACATGTGGCGACACCAGCCGCGGCGCCAGACCCGCGGCGGCCGCGAGCTCCTTGAGGTCGCGTGCGAAATGCTGCCGGGTCAAATGCCCGCTCTCGCCGAACGAGGGAAACAGCCATTTCGGGCTCGCTGCGCCCTTCTTCGCCGGCTTGAGTGCCTCCATCGCGGCGAGATAATCGGTCATCGCCTGCCGTGACGCCTCGTTCAGCGGCACCAGCCGTTCCTTGTTGCCCTTGCCGCGCACCACGATCATGCGGGCGTCGTGCCGCGCCGCCGCGCGCGGCAGCGTCACCAGTTCCGACACCCGCAAGCCGGTGGCGTAGAGCACCTCCAGCAGGCAGTACAGGCGTATCGCGCGAAGCCGCTGCGGCGCAGTCATTTCCGGCGTCTCGCCCCGCGCCTTGGCGCGTGTCAGCAGACGGTCGACGTCGGCGATCGACAGTACCTTCGGCAGGCCGCGACCACGTTTCGGCCCCGACAGGATCGCGGCGGGATCGTCGCTGCGAATCCGCTCGTTGAGGAGGAAGCGAAACAGATGCCGGATCGCCGACAGCCGCCGCGCCACACTCGACGACTTGAACCCGCGGGTGTCCAGATCGGCCAGATAGTCGCGCAAGCCTTGCGTTTCGGCACCGGCGAAACCCTGGCCGCCGCGGGCCAGAAATTCCGAGAGATCGGTCAGGTCGCGGCGATAGGCGTCAAGCGTATTCGGGCCTGCGCCCTGTTCCGCCGCGAGCATGTCGAGGAACAGGCCGATCAGTTTGGCGTCCGGGGTCTTGGCATTTGAGGTCTTGGCATCTGAGGTCTTGGAGCCCATCCGCCCACCCTAGCGCCTATTTCTTGAGGAATTTATCCGGGGGAACGGTGACGATCATTTCCCGCGGTTTCGGGTTGACGAAGTTCGCCAGCGCGAAAATCACGCCATAGACGATTCCGGCGATCACGGCGACGACCGTCAGGAAGCGGAACAGGCTGGGCATCAACAGGCCTCAGGCGGCGAATTAACCATTCGATGGGGCCCGAGTACCAACATGTTCGCTCCGCCGTTGCAAGTCTCTCTGGCAACGGTATCGGCGGGGGTAGTATAGGTGGCGCGGAACGCCGCAATTCCTGCGGCGATTGAGCCCGCTCGATGCCCGATACCGCTCCATCGGCCAGCGCCGCCGCAACCCCCGAGGCCGAGATCATGGCCGCGCTGGGGTCGCGGTCGATCGTGCTGGTGGGGATGATGGGCGCCGGCAAGTCAACCATCGGACGGCGGCTGTCGGCGCGGCTGCGGTTGCCGTTTCTCGACGCCGATACCGAGATCGAGGCGGCGGCCGGCATGTCGATCCCGGATATCTTCGAAACCCATGGCGAGCCGCAATTCAGGGACGGCGAGGCGCGGGTGATCGCGCGGCTGCTTGACAGCGGCCCGGTGGTGCTCGCCACCGGCGGCGGCGCCTTCATGCGCGAGGAGACCCGCAAGCGGATCCGCGACAGGGCGGTCTCGATCTGGCTCAAGGCCGATGCCGAGATCATCATGAAGCGGGTGAAGCGGCGCGCCGACCGCCCGCTGCTGCAGACCGCCGATCCCGCCGCCACCGTCGGACGTCTGATCGAGGAGCGCGAGCCGGTCTACCAGCATGCCGACATCACGATCTCGTCGCGCGACGTCCCGCACGAAAAGATCGTCGACGAATGCATCGAGGCCCTGCGCGGGCGGCTGTGCGGCAATGCCACGAACGACACATCGAACACGCTGAGCGCCACCCCATGACCGCGCCCTTGAAGCATTCCGATTCCGTTACCGTCGATGTCGCGCTCGGCGACCGCGCCTATGACATCGTGATCGGCCGCGACGTGCTGCAGTCGCTGGGCGGCCGCGTTGCCGCCCTGCGGCCCGGCGCCCGCACCGCCATCGTCACCGACCGCAATGTCGCCAGGCACTGGCTCGACCAGACCGAGAGTTCGCTGGCGCAGGCCGGCATCGCCACCTCGCGCGTCATTGTCGAGGAGGGTGAAGGCTCCAAAACCTATGCCGGACTCGAGAAGGTATCGGAGGCGCTGATCGCGGCGAAGATCGAGCGCAACGATCTGGTGATCGCACTCGGCGGCGGCGTGGTCGGCGACCTCGCCGGCTTTGCCGCGGCGATCCTGCGCCGCGGCGTCGATTTCGTGCAGGTGCCGACCTCGCTGCTGGCGCAGGTTGACTCCTCGGTCGGCGGCAAGACCGGCATCAACTCGCCGCAGGGCAAGAACCTGCTCGGCGCGTTTCATCAGCCGGTGCTGGTGATCGCCGATACCGCCGTGCTCGATACGCTGTCGCCGCGCCAGTTCCGCGCCGGCTACGCCGAAGTGGCCAAATACGGCGTGCTCGGCGACGAAGCGTTCTTCTCCTGGCTGGAAGCCAACCACGGCGATATTTTCGCTGGGAGCGCGGCGCGCGAACACGCGATCGCCACCTCATGCCGCGCCAAGGCCGCGATCGTGGCGCGCGACGAGCGTGAGACCGGCGAGCGCGCGCTGCTCAATCTCGGCCATACGTTCGGCCATGCGCTGGAGGCCGCCACCGGCTTCTCCGACCGGCTGTTTCACGGCGAAGGGGTTTCCGTCGGCATGGTCCTTGCGGCCGAATTCTCCGCCGAACTCGGCATGATCCCGCCATCCGACGCGGCGCGCGTCAAGCGTCACCTTGCCGAAGTGGGTCTGCCCACCCATTTGCAGGACATCGCGGGATTTGCCCAGGAAGGGCTGGCGGACGCCGACGCGCTGATGGCGCTGATGGCGCAGGACAAGAAGGTCAAGCGCGGCCGGCTCACCTTCATCCTGCTGCAGGCGGTCGGCCGCGCCGTGATCGCTCCCGACGTCGAGCCCGCGCTGGTGCGCGAGTTTCTGAAAGCAAAGCTGGCGAGCAAAGCCTAACCGAAGTGAACATCGCGCCATGGACTGGCTTACATTTTCCATTGTCGTCGTCCTGCTGGCGGTCTCCGCGTTCTTCTCGGCGAGCGAGACGGCGCTGACCGGCGCCTCGCGCGCCAGCATGCTGCGGCTGTCGAAACAGGGCAATCGCGAGGCGGGTGTGGTCTCCAGCCTGTTTGCGATGCGCGAGCGGATGATCGGCGCGCTCCTGCTCGGCAACAACATCGCCAATATCGGCGCCTCGGTACTGGCGACCGGCATTTTTACGGCCTGGTTCGGCGAAGTCGGCGTGCTCTACGCCACCGGCGTGATGACCGCGCTTGTCGTGATTTTCGCAGAAGTGCTGCCGAAGACCATCGCCATCAATGCGCCGGACCGGGTGTCGCTCCTGGTCGCGCGTCCGATGAAGGTGATGGTGTATCTGCTCGGGCCGCTGCTCACCGTGATCGAGGCCGTCGTTCGCGTGCTGATGAAAGCGCTGGGCATCAAGATCGGTCACAACCAGCCGATCCTGTCGCCGACCGAGCGGCTGCGTGGCGCGGTCGACCTGCTGCATCACGAGGGCAAGGTGGAAAAGCTGGACCGCGACATGTTCGGCGGCCTCCTGGACCTGCGCGAGCTGCAGGTCTCCGACGTGATGGTCCATCGCACCGAAATGGTGATGATCAATGCCGACCTGCCGGCGGAGGATCTGGTGCGCGAGGTGCTGGCGACCGAATACACCCGAATTCCGCTGTGGCGCGACAAGCCGGAAAACATCATCGGCGTGCTGCATGCCAAGGACCTGTTGCGCGCGATCCGCGCCGCCGACGGCGACACATCGAAAATCGACGTTTCGACCATCGCGCTGCCGCCATGGTTCGTGCCGGAGATGCGCTCGGTGTCCGAGCAGCTCAAGGCGTTCCGCCGCCGCAAGACCCACTTTGCGCTGGTGGTCGACGAATACGGCGAAGTCGAAGGCATGGTGACGCTGGAGGACATTCTGGAAGAAATCGTCGGCGACATTTCCGACGAGCACGACGTGGTGGTGGCCGGCGTGCGCGCCCAGCCCGACGGCTCCGTGGTGGTCGACGGCTCGGTGCCGATCCGCGATCTCAATCGCGCGATGGACTGGAATCTTCCCGATGAGGAGGCGACCACAATTGCTGGCCTCGTGATCCACGAGGCGCGCTCGATCCCGGAACGCGGCCAGAGTTTCACCTTTCACGGTTTCCGATTCCGCGTCCTGCGGCGCGAGCGCAACCGCATCACCGCGCTGCGCATCCAGGCGGTGCCGCGCGATGCCGAGGTCGAGGAGAAAAAGCCGAAGCGGGCAGGGACCTCGTTCTAGAGCAGCGGCGGCGTCCGATTTTCGCGCGCGCGGCGGATCGCGGGGATGCAGCGGGAGAAGGGTGAGGGCTTCGTTAACAGGCGCCGGTAAAACCTCAGCCGGCTTCCCCCGGCGCCTCCGCCTTGATCGCCAGCGCGTGTACGCCGCCCGAGAGTTCCGCCGCCAGCGTCGCATTAATCATGCGATGGCGTTCTATCCGGCTCTTCCCCTGGAAGGCCGGCGACACAATATACACTCTGAAGTGCGTCTCGCCGCCCGGCCGGTGGCCGGCATGGCCTTCATGCAGATGTGATTCGTCCGTGACATCGAGGCTTTCCGGCGTGAAAGCTTCGCGCAACCTGTTGGTGATAGCATCTCTGGTGTTCATGACGGCGGCATTACGTCCGTAACCGCTTTTCGTCAATGCCGGGGATCGAGAGAGAACTATTCGCAATGTCAAGTCTTGAAGCTTTTCGCGTTGCGTTGTCATAGTCAGCCATGGCGATTGATTCATCCAAATTCTTCGACTCCATTCGCATCAAGCCGAACAAGCTGAGCGCGAAGCAGCAGGCGCAGGCGCGCGAAGCCGCCGTCATGTGCGAATGGCCGGAATGCAAGAACAAGGGCCCGCATCGCGCGCCCAAGGGCCGGACCAACGACAAGGAATACTGGCACTTCTGTCTCAACCACGTCCGCGAATACAACCAGTCCTATAATTTTTTCCAGGGCATGAATCCGGACGCGGTCGCGCGCTACCAGAAGGATGCGCTGACGGGCCATCGTCCGACCTGGAAGATGGGCGCCAACACCAGCTCCAAGAAGGGCAAGGGCAGCCCCGAGGCCGACCTGGAAGGCGCCGCCGATCCGTTCAGCATGTTCAGCGAGCTCAACGGCCGTGGCCGCTGGCGGCCGGGTCCCGGCGCCGGCGCCGAACCCAAGGTCGAAACCCGGAAAGTGTTCAATGCCGAGCGCAAGGCGCTGCAGGTGATGGGGCTCGGCACGGATGCGACGCTCGAGACCGTGAAGGCGAAATACAAGGCCCTGGTGAAGCAGCACCATCCCGATGCCAATGGCGGCGACCGCTCCACCGAGGATCGCCTGATCGAGATCATCAAGGCATATAATTATCTGAAGACGGTGGTGCGCGCGGGCTAGCCGCTCTCGTCGTCGGGTCTGGGCCGGGTCCCAGCGGCCGGTGCCGGCGCAAAATCCTAGCGAAAATCCCTTCGGATCTGTTCGGCTGTGGGCTCGAGCCCCGGGCGCCGGCGGCGGACCGCCCAGGTCACCAATGCCACGATCACCGCGGCGCCGATCACGGCCAGCATCCAGTAATGCCGGCCGACCCCGGCATGACGCGGCACGCCGGCATATTCGTGCAGCGCCGATATCGCCAGTACGCCGGGCAGCACATGCGCCGGCGCCCACAGCAGGACTGCCGGGATGTTGACGGCGTAAAAACGCAACGGCGCCATGTCCAGCGCACCGGCCGTGATCGGCACGAAGGCCCTGATCGGCGGCACGAAGCGGGCGAAGAATACCGCCAGCGTGCCCCAGCGATGGAAGAACGCCTCGCTCTGTGCGACCAGGCGCGGATATCGTGACAACGGCCAGGCGCTCAGGATTTCGCGCTGGGCGCGGTGCCCGATCCAGAACGCCGATCCATCGCCGAGCAGGGCGCCAGCGATGGCGGCCAGCAGCACCCATCCAAGCTGCAGGTCTCCGCTGGGCACCAGCGCGCTCAGCGCCAGGATAATGGTCGAGCCCGGAACCACCGAGCCCGCGACTGGAACGGCCTCCAGCAGGGCCGCCAGAAACAGCGTCAAATAGGCCAGCAAGGGATGTGCCGAGACGAACGCAATCAGGGGATCGATGAAGGAGGCCACAAAATTCCTGTTTTTTGGCGTTGTCTGGACTAGCCGCAGACCTAACATAAGTAGCGAGGCAGGTGAAAAGTGCCATCCGGGCGCGGCTTTGGGCCGCTGGCCGGGCAATCGCCCTAAAGTACGGCGTGATTCGCAGGGCAGCCTTCCAAAAACCGGGGCCAGCCCCTATCTTGATGATAAGGCGACGGAACTTTGATTGGGCCGCGGGCTTCTGCGAACCCCTGCTCTCTGATAGGTTCCGGCTAAACCCATCCGCAGCCATGTTCGCAAATCTGGTTTCGGGAGCGCCCGGGACCTCGGAGGATTGATGACGACCGCCGCCACCAGCAAAGTGCAAGAATTTTCCGCGCCTGCGATCACCGGCTTGCCCGACATGAAGGTGTCGGTCCGGCAGGTGTTCGGCATCGACAGCGACCTCGAGGTGCCGGCCTATTCCGAAGTCGATCCGCACGTGCCTGACGTCGACACGGATTACCGCTTCGATCGCGCGACCACGCTCGCCATTCTCGCCGGTTTTGCCAAGAACCGCCGCGTCATGGTGACGGGCTATCACGGTACCGGCAAGTCGACCCATATCGAGCAGGTCGCCGCGCGGCTGAACTGGCCCTGCGTGCGCGTCAATCTCGACAGCCACATCAGCCGTATCGATCTGGTCGGCAAGGACTTCATCGTCGTGCGGGACGGCAAGCAGGTCACCGAGTTCCGCGACGGCATTCTGCCATGGGCTCTGCAGCACAATATCGCGCTGGTGTTCGACGAATACGACGCCGGCCGGCCCGACGTGATGTTCGTGATCCAGCGTGTGCTGGAAGTCTCCGGCCGCCTGACGCTGCTCGACCAGAACAAGGTGATCAAGCCGCACCCGGCGTTCCGGCTGTTCTCGACCGCGAACACGGTCGGCCTCGGCGATACCTCCGGCCTCTATCACGGTACCCAGCAGATCAACCAGGGCCAGATGGACCGCTGGTCGATCGTCACCACGCTGAACTATCTCGCCCATGACGAGGAAGTCGAGATCGTGCTGGCGAAGGCGCATCACTACCGCAACCAGGAAGGCCGCGACATCGTCAACAAGATGGTGCGTCTCGCCGATCTCACCCGCAACGCCTTTGCCAACGGCGATCTGTCGACGGTGATGAGCCCGCGCACGGTAATCACCTGGGCGGAGAACGCCGAGATCTTCAGCGATATCGGCTTTGCCTTCCGCGTCACCTTCCTCAACAAATGCGACGAGCTGGAACGGCCGCTGGTGGCTGAATTCTATCAGCGCTGCTTCAATGCGGAGCTCGCCGAATCTTCGGTGAACGTGGCGATGTCGTAAGCAGTCGTTGCCGCTTTCGCGGCGACGACGGGTGATGAGATTTGAATGACGACGTCGAATCAGAAATTCCGCACCGGATCGAAGGAAGCGCCGACCGAGCCGTTCAAGCGCGCGGTGACGGCCTGCCTGCGCGCGATCGCGCGAAAGCCGGAGCTGGAGGTGACGTTCGCCGCCGAACGGCCGGGACTTGCGCCGGGCAAGGCGCGGCTGCCGGAGCCGGCGCGCAAGATGACCAGGCGCGACGCCGCCATCGTGCGCGGCCATGCCGATTCGATCGCGCTGAAACTCGCCTGCCACGATCCGAAAGTGCATCGCAAGCTGATGCCGGGCAATCCGCAGGCGCGCGGCGTGTTCGAGGCGGTCGAGCAGGCGCGGGTCGAAGCGCTCGGCTCGCGGCGGATGGCGGGCGTTGCCAAGAACCTCACGGCGATGCTCGACGATCACTTCCATCGCGGCAAGTTCGACGAAATCACCGACCGCGCCGACGCGCCGCTGTCGGATGCGCTGGCGATGCTGGTGCGCGAGCGACTGACCGGCCTTGCGCCGCCCGCCGCCGCCAGGAAGATGGTCGATCTCTGGCGTCCGCTGCTGGAAGACAAGATCGGCGCCCGGCTCGATCGGCTCGATCGCCTGGCCGAGGATCAGGCGAAATTCGGCGACGCCGTGCATGATCTGTTGAGCGCGCTCGAACTCGGCGACGACCGCAACGCCGAGGCCGACGAGGACGAGAACCAGGACGAGAATCGCGACGGCGAGAACGACCAGTCCGGCGCGGAAGGCTCGCCCGACAGTGACGCCGCGCAGGAAATGAGCGCCGACCAGGCGCAGGCCACGACCGACGAGATGTCGGAGAGCGCGATGGAAAGCGCGCAGGCCTCAACCAGCGACACCTTCGACGACGGCGAACTCGGCGACGACGAGACGCCCGGCGAAGCGACGCGGCCGAATTCGCGCGGCGCCAATGAGCCGCGCGGGCCGGAATACCACGCCTTCGCGCCGAAATTCGACGAGGTGATCGCGGCCGAGGATCTCTGCGACCATGACGAGCTGGAACGCCTGCGCAGCTATCTCGATAAGCAGCTCGCGCACCTGCAAGGCATCGTGGCGCGGCTCGCCAACCGGCTGCAACGCCGATTGATGGCGCAGCAGAACCGCGCCTGGGAGTTCGACCTCGAGGAAGGCATCCTCGACCCGGCGCGGCTGTCGCGGGTGGTGACCGATCCCTATCATCCGCTGTCGTTCATGCATGAAAAGGAAGCGACCTTCCGCGATACCGTGGTGACGCTGCTTCTGGACAATTCCGGCTCGATGCGCGGGCGCCCGATCACGGTCGCCGCCACCTGCGCCGATATTCTGGCGCGGACGCTCGAGCGCTGCGGCGTCAAGGTCGAAATTCTCGGGTTCACGACGCGCGCCTGGAAGGGCGGGCAGTCGCGCGAGGCGTGGCTTGCCGCCGGCAAGCCGGCCAATCCGGGCCGGCTCAACGATCTCCGCCACATCATCTACAAATCCGCCGACGCGCCGTGGCGACGCGCGCGGAAAAATCTCGGGCTGATGATGCGCGAGGGCCTGCTCAAGGAAAATATCGACGGCGAGGCGCTGGACTGGGCACACAAGCGGCTGCTGGGTCGCGCCGAGCAGCGCAAGATCCTGATGATGATCTCCGACGGCGCGCCGGTCGACGACTCCACGCTGTCGGTCAATCCCGGCAATTACCTGGAGCGGCATCTGCGCCACATCATCGAGGAGATCGAGACCCGCTCGCCGGTCGAACTGATCGCGATCGGCATCGGTCACGACGTCACCCGGTATTATCGCCGCGCGGTCACCATCGTCGACGCCGAGGAACTCGGCGGCGCCATCACCGAAAAACTCGCCGAGTTGTTCAGCGAGACCCACGGCGCGCCACCCGCAGCCTCGGGCCAGCGGCGCAGACTGCATTCCTGACCGCATGCGCGCAGCCCCCAGCCGCCGCCGTTTCCTTCACCTCACGGCGGCGGGGCTTTCGACGCTCGCCATGCCCGCCGCCGCCCGGGCGCAGCTTGCGACGCAGTTGCCGCCGAAACCGGTCGTTCCCGACGAATATTCCGTCACCGCGCCCGTCTCGATCGAGGTCAAGGCCAGGCCGATAGCGTCGTTCGACAACCGCGATCATCAGCGCCTGCGCTTCGGAGACCTCGAATATCGCAGCGGGCTGGTGCTGACCTCGTCGTTCCGCGGTTTCGGCGGGCTGTCGGGATTGCGGCTGGACGCCAGGGGCGAGCGCTTCATTTCCATCAGCGACAAGGGAAGCTGGTTCACCGGCCGCATCGTCTATCGGGGTCGCGAGATGGCCGGGCTCGACGACGTCGAGGCTTCTCCGATGCTGGGACCCGACGGGCGGCCGATCACCGCGCGCGGCTGGTTCGATTCGGAATCGATCGCTCTCGACGGCGCTTATGTTTATATCGGCCTCGAACGCGTCAATCAGGTGCTGCGCTTCGATTTCAGCAAGGGTTTCGCCAGATCCCGCGGCGAGGTGGTGCCGATGCCGCCGGCGGTGAAGAAGCTGCCGTTCAACAAGGGGCTGGAAGCGCTGGTCATGGTGCCCAAGGGCTTGCCGCTCGCGGGCACGCTGATCGCGCTCTCCGAACGCGGTCTCGATGAGCAAGGCAATCTGATCGCCTTTCTGGTCGGCGGGCCTTCGCCGGGACAATTCAGCGTTCGCCGCACCGGGCATTTCGATGTCAGCGACGCGGTGCTGCTGCCTTCCGGCGACCTGCTGGTGCTGGAGCGGAAATTTTCGCTGGTCGAGGGCATCGGCATCCGGATCCGGCGCATCGCCCTTGCCGCGGTGGCGCCGGGTGCCGTGGTCGACGGACCCTCGATCTTCGAGGCTGATCTCGGCCAGGAGATCGACAACATGGAAGGCCTCGACGCCCACGTCACGCCAGAGGGCGACACCGTGCTGACCATGGTCTCCGACGACAATTTCTCGCTGATCGAGCGAACGCTGCTGCTGCAGTTCACGCTGGTGGAGTGAGGCTCGGCTGTCGTTCCGGCGGAACGAATCTTGCAACAAATCCGCCATCGGCCCATCAGCGCGGCCGATGCAAGCGGAGTGGTCATGCGTAAGTTTTTTGTCTGGATTTGTGTTCTCGGCAGTCTCCTCATCACCGCCGCGGGGCGGGCGGAAGACTGGCCGTCGCGGCTGATCAGGGCGACGATCCCGTTCGGCGCCGGCAGCGCCACCGACGTGGTGCCGCGGCTGGTGTTCGATCGCCTCGCCGCCGAACTTGGCCAGCCCATCGTGATCGAGAACAGGGTCGGCGCCGGCGGCACGCTCGGCACCGCGCTGGTCGCGAAGGCCGACCCCGACGGCTACAGCATTCTCGCCCATTCGTCCGCGCTGACGATCGCGCCCGCGATCTTTCCCGATCTCACGTTCGACGCGACGAAGGACCTCGCGTCGGTGCTGATGATCGGCTCCAGCGCCAATGTGATGATCGTGCCGAC
The DNA here is from genome assembly GCA_963831585.1 of uncultured Alphaproteobacteria bacterium. Lineage (GTDB taxonomy): Bacteria > Pseudomonadota > Alphaproteobacteria > Rhizobiales > Xanthobacteraceae > Bradyrhizobium. The sequence continues at coordinate 195,317 of CAWHRA010000022.1, forward strand.
CTCGCGGCCGTGGCAGACGGTGCAGGATTTCATCAGGGATGCCAGGGCAAAACCCGGATCGATCTCGTTCGGTTCGGTCGGCATCGGCAGCGCGGTGCATATCAGCGCCGAGAAATTCCGTCTCGCCGCTGGCATCGAAGCCACCCACGTGCCCTATCGCGGTGGCGCCGAGGTGATCGCCGACATCATCGGCGGCCGGATCGACTTCTATTTCTGCCCGCTCGCCACCGCACTTCCCCTGATCCACGCTGGCCAGGTGCGCGCGCTCGTGGTCTCGACCCCCAAGCGTGTCGCCGATCTGCCCGACGTGCCGGCGCCATCCGAGGCCGGCCTGCAAAACGCCGACAGCGCGATCTGGTTCGGCGTGTTCATGCCCGCCGGGACGCCGCGCGGCATCGTCGAGAAATTCCATGCCGCCGGCATGAAGGTGCTCAACGATCCGGCGATGCAGGACAGCCTGAAAAGGCTCGGCGTCGAGGCGCTGCCGATGACGCCGGCCCAGATGGACGATCTGGTCAGGCGCGAGACCGCGGCCAACTTGGATGTGATCAAGGAGGCCGGGATCAAGCAATAAGCCTGGTTGAGGAAGGGGCGGCGTCCCACTAGATATCATAGTTACGCTTTCCTCCCTCTCGCCCGGATCCCCAACATGAGCGCCCTGTTTTCTCCCATCAAACTGCGCGGCCTTGCGCTTGCAAACCGCATCATGGTGGCGCCGATGTGCCAGTATTCGGCCGAAAACGGCGAGGCCAATGACTGGCATTTTACCCATATCAACACGCTGGCACTGTCGGGGGCTGCGATGTTCTGCATCGAGGCGACGCACGTGGAGGCGATCGGCCGCATCACGCCCGGCTGCCTCGGTCTGTGGAACGACGCCGCCGAAGCCGCGCTGAAGCCGATCCTCGCTTCGGTACGCAAGCATTCCAAAATCGCCATGGCGATGCAGCTCGCCCATGCCGGCCGCAAGGGCTCGAGCCATCGGCCGTGGGAGGGCGGGCAGTTGATCCCGGTCTCCGAGGGCGGCTGGCAGACGGTTGGACCGTCCGCGGTGCCGCACAAGGAGGGCGAGGCGGCGCCGCTTGCACTGGACACGGCAGGCCTGGAGCGCATCCGCGACGCATTTGTCTCGGCCGCCAGGCGCGCCGACCGGCTCGGCATCGATGCACTCGAACTGCACGGCGCGCACGGTTATCTGCTGCACCAGTTCCTGTCGCCGATCGCCAACAAGCGCACCGACCAGTATGGCGGCAGCTTGCAGAACCGCATGCGCTATCCGCTCGAAGTGTTCGACGCGATCCGCGGGGTGTTCCCGGCTACGAAGCCGATCGGCGTCAAGGTGTCGGCAAGCGACTGGGTCGAGGGCGGCTGGGATCTCGCGCAGACCATCGAATTCGTGAAAGAGTTGAAGAAACGCGGCGTCGACTGGATCGATGCGTCTTCCGGCGGCGTGTCGCCGCTGCAGAAGATTCCGCTGTCGCCTGGCTATCAGGTTCCGTTCGCGCAAGGAATCAGGGAAGCCACCTCCGTCACCACCATGGCCGTTGGCCTGATCACCGAGGCAACACAGGCCGAGGAAATCGTCGCCTCTGGCAAGGCCGACATGGTCACGCTCGCCCGCGGCATGCTCTACGATCCGCGTTGGGGCTGGCACGCCGCCGCCGAACTCGGCGGCCAGGTCGATGCCCCGCCGCAATACTGGCGCTCGCAACCCTCGACGAAGAAGGCGCTGTTCGGCGCGACCACGTTCGGCGCGCGGTAGGATCACGCGCGCAGCTGTCATTCCGGGTTCGATGCGTCGCATCGCCCCGGAATGACGAATCACCGTCACGCTACACCCACGCTCCAGCCGAGCGCTTTTGTCATATCTCGGCCCCACCGTTCGGGTGCTATGCTTCTCATCGGCGCGCGGCAAGACGCGTCGCGGGGAGCAAAACGAACGGGAGGAAGCCCCATGGAAGTCGGATATTTCACGATGCCCTCGCATCCGCCGGAATGCGGATTGAAGGAGGGGCACGACTGGGACCTGCAGACCATCCGGTGGCTCGACGAGCTTGGCTACCAGGAAGTCTGGATCGGCGAGCACCACACCGCGCCCTGGGAACCGCATCCGGCGCCGGACCTCTTGCTGGCGCAGGCGTTCCTGCAGACCAAGAACATCCGCCTCGGTCCCGGCGGTTTCCTGTTGCCCTATCACCACCCCGCTGAACTCGCCAACCGCGTCGCGATGCTCGATCATCTCTCGGGCGGCCGGTTGAATTTCGGCGTCGCGGCGTCGGGCCTGCCGAGCGACTGGGCGATGTTCAATGTCGACGGCATGAGCGGGCAGAACCGCGACATGACGCGGGAGGCGCTGGAGATCATCCTGAAGATGTGGACCGAGGACGCGCCCTGGACCTACAAGGGTAAATTCTGGACGGTGACCAAGCCCGACACCATGTTCGATTTCCTCAAACCCCACATCAGGCCGAAGCAGGCGCCGCATCCGCCGATCGGCGTGGCGGGCCTCTCCAAGGGGAGCGACACCCTGAAGCTCGCGGGCGAGCGCGGCTTCATTCCGATGAGCCTCAACCTCAACCCCGCCTATGTCGGCAGCCACTGGGATTCGGTCGAGGCCGGCGCCGCCAGGACCGGTCGCAAGCCGAACCGTGGGGATTGGCGGCTGGTGCGCGAGGTGTTCGTCGCCGACACCGACGAGGAAGCCTGGAATCTTTCCGCCGGCGACATGATGGGACGGATGATGGGCGAATATTTCCTCCCCTTGCTCGGCCATTTCGGCTTCAAGGACTATCTCAAGCACGCCCCCGACGTGCCGGATTCCGACGTCACCGTCGACTATTGCGCGAAGCGCAACTGGATCGTCGGCTCGCCGTCGACCGTCGCCGAGAAGATCGAGACAGTCTATCGCGAGGTCGGCGGCTTCGGCACGCTGCTGGTGTTCGGCTTCGACTACAAGCACAAGCCCGAAGCCTGGCACCATTCGCTGACGCTGTTGCAGAACGAAGTGATGCCGCGGCTGAAGCATCTCGACGCGGGGCTCGGCAAGGCCGCGTGAGGACGTTGGCGTAAGCGAACGGGCCACGGCATAATGGTGGTCGTCCCGGCGAAGGCCGGGACCCATACGCCGTGTTGCCTGTTGTGAAAGGCGCTGGTCGACGGCTTTCGCGCCATAACTTCTCCCTGGGGTTATGGGTCCGGGTTTCTTTCGCGCCATAACTTCTCCCTGGGGTTATGGGTCCGGGTTTCGCCGGGACGACTCGCGGAGGGCGCGGTCGCGCTCCCGCTCACCCCTTCTTCCCCGTCGCCGCCCTCATCCCTTCTTCGTCATCTGCGCCACCGCGTCCATCGCCGCGATATAGCCGTAAGGCCCGAGGCCCGCGATCACGCCGGTCGCGGCGGTCGAGATCTTGGAATGGCGGTGCAGTTCGTCGCGCGCGTGGATGTTGGAAATGTGCACCTCGATCACCGGGCCCTCGAACGCCTTGATCGCGTCGAGGATGGCGATCGAGGTGAAGGAGTAGCCGGCCGGATTGATGATGATGGCGTCCGCCGTCTGTCGCGCCGACTGGATCCAGTCGACGATCTCGCCCTCGTGGTTCGACTGGTGGAACGAAAGTTCGATGCCCAGACGCTTTGCGGCGTGCTCGCAGCTCTCGCGCACCTGCGACAGCGTCGTGGTGCCGTAGATATGCGGCTCCCGCACCCCCAGCAGATTGAGGTTGGGGCCGTTCAGGATCATCAGTCGTTTCATGGCGTGTTCCTCTTTGCGGTGAGTTGTCGAAGCATTCTTGAAGGTTTGGTGACGGATCGCAGCCTATCCCGGATGGAACGCGGCGCAATCCACGGGGATGCCGCGGTTGCAGCGGCTTGTCAGGTCAACCGAAGCGGGGCAGCATCGCACCGGATGATCGAAGCCCGCATTTTCTGAGGTGCCGAGTTGCCCGATCCGACTGACGGCGTCGAATTCCAGCGCGGCGGGTTCTGGCGGCGGGCGCTGGCCGTGTTGATCGACGTGGTCGCCATCAGCGTCGTGCTGCAGATTGCGGCGCTCGCGCTGTTCCAGCCGACCCGTGGCCGCGTGCAGTTTTCCGGGGGACCGATCTATGTGAACAACTGCCGTCCGCTGACCTCGGTGCCGGCGGAGCTGTCGTTCCCCGCAGAGTTCGGCGCCAATACAATCACCGATTGCCAGCATGGACTGTTTGGCCTGCCCTCCTCGCGCATCCTCACCGTCGCCCGCATCACCCGTGACGGCAACGTGACCAAGACGCTCCGCGTCGCCTACATGCTGGACGCGGAAGGCAAGCCGATCCGCGGTCTGCCGCTGGACATCCTGGTGCTGCCGCTGCTGCTCGCGCTGCGCCTCGTCTGCGACCGTGCCGGGGGCAGTCCTGGCCGCCGGATCTGCCGGCTGCGGCTGGCGAACCTGGCCGACGGCCAATTCCCGCCATCGGCCGGCGCGGCGGGCCGGCGCTATGCCGTGCTGGCGCTGTCCTTCCTGCCGTCCTGGATCTGGTCGGATTATGCCGCGCTCAACCCGGGGCCGGAACTGCTCACCAGCCGCCTCTATCTGGCGTCCTGGATCGGCACGTCGATTCCGGGCGTGGTGTCGATCATCGCGGCCGCGGTCGCGATGGTCCGGCGCAAGGACGCCTGGTACGATCGCGTCGCGCGCACCTCGGTGCTGCGGCTCGGCGCCGACCGGACCGCGATCCCGATGGCCTCCGTCGCGCCGCCCGCCCCGGGTCCGGACCAGCCCGATCTCTTCCATCCGCCACACGCGCAGGACGGCGCGGGCGCGATGCCGCCGCCGCTGCCGACCTCGCGCAATTATCTGCTGCGGCACTGGCGCGGCGAGCTGTCGCTGCCGATGTCGTATTGGCTCAACGGCACGCTCGGCGGGCTTGCGGCCGGCTTTGCCGTCGGCCTGTTGGCCTGGCTCACCCACCGCCAGGGCGAAGCGCAGCCGCTGCTCTGGCTTGTCTCGCTGATCGCGAGCTGGCTCGTCGCCGCGCTGTTCCTGGTGTGGCAGGGCGTCGGCATCTGGCGCTCGGCGGTGCGCTATCGCCGCAGCGGCAGGTTCTTCTGGGGCGGCGCCGCGCAGGCCGCGGTCGTGCTCGGCGCGGCGCAATATGCGTTGGGCCTCGCCACCGTCGGCGCGCCGCAGCTCGCCGGCATCTACGAGATCGTCACCGGCGATGCCCGCGTCGGCCCGCATCGGTTCCACGTGCTCGCCAACGGCCAGACGCTGGAATTCCATGGCGGCATCACTTTCGGCGTCGCCGACGAATTCGAGCGTTTCCTGGCCGCCATGAGCAATGTCCGCACCGTGCGGCTTTATTCCAACGGCGGCCGCATCCTCGAGGCGCAGAAGATGGCCGACATCATCCGCCGCCGCAACCTCGCGACCTTCGTGGCGCGCGACTGCCTGTCCGCCTGCACCATCGTGTTCCTCGGCGGCACGAGGCGTTTCATGCTGCCGAACGCGCGGCTCGGATTCCATCAGCCGGCGTTTCGCGGCATGACCATCTCCGACCGCCGCGTCGCGATCGCCAATGAGGAGGCGCGGCTGCAGCGGCTCGGCCTCAGCCGGGCGTTCGCGGTCAAGGCCAACGAAGCGCCGCCGAACTCGATGTGGTTTCCCGACAAAGAAGAACTGATCCGCGAGCATGTGATCGCCGGGCTGGTCTCGCCGCAGCAGATCGCGCCGAGCCCGACCGACCGGATCGGCACCGGCCTGCCGCCGGCGATCGACGGCAACGGCAACGATCCCCCGGCCTTTGTGCCGCGGCCCGCGCCCCTGACGACCGCACCCGTGGTTCGCCCTGAGGGCGCGACCCGGCCCGCCGTCGTCTCGACCGTGCCGATCTTTCCGCCTGTGGTCGCGACGCCGCAGCCAAACGCCGTCACGACGACCATGCCCGCCGCTCCCCCGGCAAGCCCGCCGCCCGCCGCCGCCGCCTTCGACGCCCCGCCCGCGAAAATTCCGGCCGACCTCCTGAAACGCCTCACCGCGCCGCCGAAAAAACCGGTAGTGATGCCGGCGCAGCCGGCGCCTTCGACCCCGGCGGAGAAATAGGGAGGGGTTTGCGTGGCGTGGCGGATGATGGCTTTGGCCGCTGGTTTTCTTTGCATTCATGGAGAGGTCATGGCCTTCGACATCGAGGCGCACCGCGGCGGCCGCGCGCTGATGCCCGAGAACACGCTTGTGTCTTTCGCCAACGCGCTGTCGATGGGGGTGGACACGCTGGAGCTCGACATCGGCGTCACCGCCGACGGCGCGCTCGTCGTCTCCCATGAGCGCGGCCTCAATCCCGACCTCGCGCGCGGGCCTGATGGCGCCTGGGTCGCCGCGCCCGGCATTCCCTTTGTCCGCCTTCAGCTGGCGGAGGTGAAGAAATACGACGTCGGCCAGATCCGCCCCGACAGCGCCTACGCGAAACAGTTTCCCGACCAGCACGCGGTGCCGGGGACGCCGATCCCGACGCTCGGTGAGGTGTTCGCGCTGGTGCGCAAATCCGGCGACGGCCACGTGCGCCTCAACATCGAGACCAAGATCGATCCCAATCATCCGGACGAATCCCCCGATCCGCAGCGTTTTGTCACCCTGCTGCTCGATCTCGTCGCCGCCGAGAAATTCGAGGACCGCATCATGGTGCAGTCGTTCGACTGGCGCACCCTGCAGCTCGTGCAGAAGCTCGCGCCCGCAATACCCACCGTCTATCTCACCCTGCAGCGCGGCAAGGCGCCGACGGTGTCGCTGGACAAAGCCAGCGAATGGACCGCGGGCTTCGATCCCGCCGCGCGCGGCGGCTCGCTGCCGCGCACCATCAAGGACGCCGGCGGCGCGATCTGGTCGCCCTATTTCGGCGACGTCACGCCGGAGCTCGTGAAGGAATCCCACGGCCTCGGGCTCAAGGTCGTGGTCTGGACCGTCAACAAGAAAGACGACATCGCCCGCCTGATCGACGCCGGCGTCGACGGCATCATCTCCGACCGCCCTGATCTCTTGCGCGAGATCGCGGGCGAGAAGGGCATCGCCTTGCCTGGGGGATTCCTGGTGACGCCGTGACCGGGCGACGACGGTGAGACGGGCGTTCATTGTTGGTTCACGGCGCGAACGGGCTGGCCTTCGTCCCGGTGATCGCGCGTCCCGCAAATTCAATTCCTGGGTGACGAAGGTGAAGCCTTGTGCGCGGGTGGCTCGCCGGCCCGGGCCTGGTCGAGATTCCGGATGCGCTTCACCCGGGTGATGTCGGCGAATGCGCGGTCGAATTCGTGCAAACGATAGAGCGCGATGCCGCGATCGACGTAGGCGTCCGCGAAGTTCCGATCGAACCGGATCGCCTGATCGAAGTCGGCAATCGCGCGGGACAGGTCTCCGTCGCGGTACGCGGCGATCCCGTGCTCCCAGTAGGACCTGGCATCATAAGCCCTGGTTTCATAGGTCTTCGTTTCAACAGACTTGGTTTCAACAGGCTTGGCTTCGACAGACGTGGCTTCAACAGACTTGGTTTCAACAGACTTGGTTTCAACAGACTTGGTTTCAACAGGCTTGGTTTCAAACGACTTGGGTTCGTCCGCCTTGGCATCAAAGGTCTTGGCATCAACAGTCTTGGCATCAAGAGCCTTCACATCAAGAGCCTTCGCGTCAAAAGCCTTGGCCTCATCCGACCCGGCATCTTGCACGGAGGGCTCGGGAGCCGGGCCGGCATGGGCATTTGCCAGAGCGCTGCGGGTGTCCACCGCTGCCTGAGCGCTGTCCGTGTTCGTCGCGGGGGCAACGGCGCCCGGCGCGATCGTCTCGCTGGCGACTGCTGCGCTATCCGGCTTGTCGGATGGCTCGTCCCGGGCGGCCATTGCGGCATCGGATTTTCCGGGCGGCCCGTCCCGCGCGGCGGCCAGGGCATCGGGCTTGTCGGGTGGCCGGTCCGGTGCGGCCGCCGCGGCATCAGGCTTGTCGGGTGGCTTGTCCGGGACGGCCGCAGCGAGTTGCGGCGCCGGTGCGACGGCGGCGACTTCAACCGGCGCGGTTGCCGTAACCGCGGAGATCTGCGGCGGCCGAGTCGCTGCTTTCGAAAGCTGTTCGAAAAGCAGATATCCTCCGATCGACGTCGTCGAAAGCAAGGCAACCGCGATCGCATCGAAGGCGAACTTGCGGATCGCGCGGGAGGCGGTGGCGGGCTTCGGCTTCGGGCGCGGCTGCTGGACCGAAAGTGTCAACAGCCGGTCGTAAGCTGCCCGCTGCTGCGGATCGCCGAGGATGGCGTGGGCACGCATGACCTGCCTGAGCCTCAGCGCAGCATCCGGATCGTCGGGATTGGTGTCAGGGTGGACCGCCTTGGCGGCTTTGCGAAATGCGGCCCTGACATCGTCGGCGTTGTCCTCAGGAAGGGCGCCGAGCAAATCATAAAGGGTCTTCATCGATGGTCTCGCGGCTGTGGTTCGAGAAATTCCGCCGTGGTACCGAAAAATCGAGGAAATCAAGCCGGTATTTACACGATCAAAGAAGACGTAAAAAAGACGGGGCTGCCGCGAAACGGTAACCAGTGTGACGAAACAATGGCCGATGGCGGCGGGGCGGGCGGTCAGCGGCCGGCGGGCAGTGAATGCCGAACCGGTTCGATCGTGCACATCTGCGCCGCCTGCAGCCGCCGCAGACGCTCGCGCGCCACCTGCTCCGCGTGCCGGTAGCATTGCCGCTCGTAGGCGAGCTTCAGGCGCGCCCATTGATCCGGATCCACCGGCTTGAGGTCGGATGTTTCCCTGAACTCGCAGTCGGGCGCCGGCTGCGGCCTGAGCAGCGCCCGGCTGGGCCGGCGAATGCGAAAGGAAGGTTGTCGATCGGCGGCAATCTGGGGGTGGCTTGCCTGCGGTTCGGGCGCGGGCGATCTGGAGGCGCATCCGGCCAGCGCCATCGCGCATGACAGCGCGGAAAGGGCGATCAGCGTGCGGACAAGCGCGGCCGGTGGCCGCAACGCCGATCGCGATGGCGCGCGCGACGGCGTCATTGTCGAATCGAGAAAGCCGGCAGCGCAGTGGGCTCGGCCCGCGGTCGCCATGGTTGTGTTTCCCTGATCGGGGCGAGGCGAGGCCGCTTTTCCCGCGGTGTCCATCGCCACGCGAAGCTCGCGCGGCAATGAAGCCTGGCCTTCTGGTCAGCGGGCCGATCATGGCTGGATAAATTGAATCTCTTTCTAACAATTACGATGAACAGGTTATGAATCGGTCTGTCCCGCGGCTCTCTCTCATCGTCGTCTGGCCAAGCAAATACTCATCGTCGTCCCGGCCTTGAGCCGGGACCCATAACCCCAGGATTTTATTGTTGAGACACGGCGGTCGCCCCATCTCGTCAAACCAACAACCATTCGTGGTGATGGGTCCCGGCGTTCGCCGGGACGACGAAAGTTCGTCTTCGTCGCATTCGTGCCGATTCACATATCAAACAGCAATGACGGGCAGATACACCTTCGCGATCCCGCGGCGCGAAAAGCGCCCGGGTCTTGCTGCTATCTCCCGCCCACTCCGAAAAGAGGGCGCAGGGAAAGCCGGGTGCGCGCTGCACCCGCGGTCTCGCGTGCAATAGGGATAGAAGAGCGCACACGAGCATACAGGTTCAGCGGAGAACATCCGGCCTTCCCTGCGCGATGGTTTTACGGCTTATAACGCGCTCTCCCCGGTGACCGGCTTTCTTGCCACCGTCGCCGCGCGGATATCTCCGCGCCACTTGACGCCAGCACCGGGGCGTCAGGACCACACGACTTCGCCGTCCGCTATCGCACGCCATTCGTCAAAGGCGCTTCCAGCGTCCACCGCATCCCGCCCCGCGTCCGTGACGATCGCGAGCGCCCCTCCTCGAGGAGCGGGACGGCGGGAGTTCTAAAAGTGATTTGGGTGAAACGTGAAGCGGAAAATTTTTTGCAAAGGGGCTGGACAGGGTTTTAAGTGATTTGCCCGTCGGCTTGTTTCCGTCCCGTCATTGCGAGCGTAGCGAAGCAATCCAGCTTTTCTCTACGCCGCTTGATGGATTGCTTCGCTGCGCTCGCAATGACGGTAGTGGCAAGCGCGATCGTCGAAATCTAAAAACGCGATGCTGGCGTCGGAGACTTGCGGCCGCGCGCGTCATATTCCAGCACCGTCATCCGCCCGAGACGGTCAGGCGCTGCAGCCTTCCATTCGCATGACAAGCCCGGCCATGACGATGACGGGAGGCCGCGCGAATTTCCACCCCGACCCGACTGGTTGTCGCCGTTTTCTTCCCCTAGTCTCCGCCACAACCCGGGCGGGTGATGACGCACCTGTCCGCAAAACACAGGGGAGGACATCGTCATGACCACACGCCGTAACTTTCTCAAAAGTGGCGCCGCCGCCGCGACCGGGATCGCCTTTTGCAGTTGCGGGCTGTTGCGCAGCGCGCATGCGCAAAGCCCGGGCACGCAGAAAATTCCCGTCATGGTCGACGGCAAAAGGGTCAAGACCATCGACGTGCACGCCCATTGCGTGATCCCGGAAGCTACAAAGCTGCTTGGCCCCGCGCCGGCTTCGAGCGTGCGTGGCGCCGACGAGGTGGTGATCTCGCTCGACAAGCGGCTCGCCGCGATGGATGCGCAGGCGGTCGATATCGAGGTGCTGTCGATCAATCCGAACTGGTACAAGGCCGACCGCGACCTCGCCGGGCAGATCGTCAGGATCCAGAACGAAAAACTCGCCGCGCTGTGCGCCTCGAAGCCGGACCGCTTTTCAGGCTTCGCCTCGCTCACCCTGCAGGCGCCGGATCTGGCGGTGAAGGAACTGGACATTGCGGTGAACCGGCAGGGGCTGAAGGGCGCGGCGATCGGCGGCAATGTCGACGGCGTGGCGTTTTCCGATTCCAGATTCCATCCCGTGTGGGCCAAGGCGGAGGAACTCGGCGTGCCCCTGTTCATCCATCCGCAGGGTGTGCCGGAACTCAACAAGCTCGTGGCCGGCAATGGCTGGCTCGCCAACGCCATCTCCTATCCCGCGGAGACCACGATCGCGCTGTCGCACCTGATCTTCGAGGGCACCTTCGACCGCTTCCCGAAACTGAAGGTGATCGCCGCCCATGGCGGCGGCTTCCTGCCGGCCTATGCCGACCGTTCCGACCATGCCTGCCTGGTCAATCCCGGCGGCTGCGACCCCAACGTCAAACTGACAAAAGCGCCGACCGAATATCTCAAGCAGATCTATTTCAATTCGCTGGTGTTCACGCCGGAGGCGATCCGCCATCTCGCGGCGCAAGTGGGGCCGGGGCAGATCGTGCTCGGCAGCGATTATCCGTTCCCCTGGCAGCTCGCGCCGGTCGACCACGTCTTCGCCTGCTCTTCGCTCAGCGACGACGACAAGGCCGACATCCTCGGCCGCACCGCCGCGAAGCTGTTCGGGATGGAGGGGTAGGGCGGGAGCAAGTCGTGGCACCGTGGCTGCATCCTTCGAGACGCATCGCTACGCGATGCTCCTCAGGATGAGGTCTGGACCCTCATGGGAGGAGCGCGGCATCGCCGCGCGTCTCGAACCATGTGGCCCCGGAACGTGCTTCACATCCCGAACACGGCGACCGCGCGGATCGGCGAGCCGGTGCCGTCGCGCATGTTCAGCGGCAGGCCGATGAAGGTGAAGGGGCCTTCGCCCAATAGCGTCTCCAGATTGCACAGGCTCTCGATGTGCGTGATGTTCAGCTCGCCGCAGGCCTTGTGCACCAGCGAGTTGACCTTGCCTTCCGGCCCCGGCCGCATCGAGTCGATGCCGAAATGCACCACGCCCTGCGCCGCCAGCCACTCGGTGGCGGCGACGTTGACGCCGGAATTCTCGCTCGCATATTCCTTGCGCGGAAAGGTGCGCGCGTGGTGGCCGGTGCAGAGCAGCACGGTGCCGCCCTTCGGCACCGGATGGCCGCCCTTCTTCACCGCCGCTTCGAGATCGTCAGGGGCAATCTCGGCGCGCGGGGCGATGTGGCGCAGGTCGAGGCAGATGCCGGGCACGATGCAGTTTTCCAGCGGATATTCGCCGATCGGCTGGCCGCCTTTGTTGAAATGCCTGAACGCGTCGATATGGGTGCCGGCGTGGTCCGGCATCGAGATGAACATCGAGGACAGCCCGTGCACATTGCCTGACGCCGCGAAGGACTCCTCGTGCGTGGTCCAGACGCCGTGGATGATCGGGGGATGGCCGGGGTAGGTCGGGCTCTTGTGATAGAGCTCGCGGCTGAGGTCGACGATCTTCACGCTTGGGTCTCCCGTCGTTCTTGATGTTGGCGCCAACGCTACCTTGCGTCAGCGCAAAACAAAACGGCCGGGTCTTTCGACCCGGCCGTTGAAAAACTCGATCGCTGAATGGGAAAGCTCAGCTCGCCTTCTGCACCGGCGCTGCCGCCTTCTTCTTCTCGATCGCGCGCTTCAGTTCCAGCGCGCGGGGCGACAGCACGTCGGCCTTGGCCTTGAGCAGGAACGCGTCCAGCCCGCCATTGTGGTCGACGCTCTTGATGGCGTTGGTCGAGACGCGCAGGCGCACGTTGCGGCCGAGCGCGTCGGAAATGAAGGTGACGTTGCACAGGTTCGGCAGGAACCGGCGCTTGGTCTTGATGTTGGAGTGGCTCACCTTGTGACCCACCAGCGGGCCCTTGGCCGTCAATTCGCAACGCCGCGACATCTCAAGAAATCCTCTGCCAGCCGGTCTGATGCCCACTCCTAGTGAGCCGAAAACCGGGGTCCAAAATCACGTCCATCTAGGGAGCGGCGGACGTATAGGGCGAGATGCCGGGGGCGTCAAGGTTTTGGGGCCCAAAAGGCCTCAATGTCTCGTTTTTGCGCGTATTCTGATCGCAAAACCGGTTCCCGCTTTTGCGGAATACGCGCGTTTTCCGGCCCGTTCGGCGGGTTTTCAGCCATCATATAATCGGCGCATTCGCCGCCGAAATGATGTCTCTACCCAAGTTCCGGCGCGGACTGAGGAATTTGCTGAAAACCGCGCCGATCCGTTGTTTGCCGGGTATTTTCGCTTAAATGTCATTGCATCCGCGCCGAAGTAGCAGGACCGCCGCCAGGTGACCTTTTCAAGCATGATCTTACCCCGGCCCGACCAAAGGGCGCGGCGGGTAGTGGGCAGCCTGTGCGCCTCGGCACTTACCGTGGCGCTGGCGCTGTGGTTTGCCGGTGGGCTCGCGCCGGCCGCCGCGCAAGGCCGGCTGGAGGCGCAATATGAGGCGACGCTGGCCGGCATTCCGGTCGGCCGGGGCGCCTGGACCATCGATATATCCGACGACCAGTTCTCCGCCGCCGCCTCCGGCGGCACCATGGGCCTCCTGAACGCCATCGCCGGCGGCTCCGGCACCGGGGCCTCCCAGGGCCGCGTCGTCAACGGCGCGCTGGTCGCGACCGGCTATACCGCCTCCACCACGACCTCGAAAAAGACCGAGGCCATCCACATCACGCTCGCCAACGGCAACGTCCGGGAATTCGGCATCGAGCCGGAACCGCCGGTCGATCCCGGCCGCCTGCCGATCACGGACGCGCATCGCCACGGGGTCTACGATCCGATGACGGGATCGATGCTGCGCGTGCCCGGCACGGCCGATCCGCTCACGCCAGAGGCCTGCCGCACCGGCGCCGGGATCTTCGACGGCCGCATGCGCTACGATCTCAAGCTCGATTTCAAGCGCATGGAAACGGTGAAGGCCGTGAAGGGCTATCGCGGCCCGGTCGTGGTCTGCGCGGTCTATTTCACGCCGGTCGCGGGCTATATCCCCGACCGCCCGGTGATCAAATATCTCACCGCCCAGCGCAACATCGAGATCGCGTTTGCGCCGGTCGCGGGAACCCGCATCCTGGTGCCGTTCTGGATGAAGATCCCGACCCCGCTGGGGCCTGCGATGCTGGAAGCCACGAGCTTCGTCACCACGGCCTCGCCGCCGCGGGTCGCGAAGACGAATTGACTGATGCGGGAAGGGTGGATTGCTTCGTCGCTTCGCTCCTTGCAATGACGGCTCGAAGCTCGGAAATCCCTGTTGACTCTTGCCCGGTTCTGATTCGACTCCGGGTGGCTTTCAATCTTAAGGAATTCACCGCCAAACCGCCGCTTGTCGAGCGCCGCCGAACTTGATCTAGTGCCGCGATGGGTGTTCCACGCGAGATGTTGCGGTGAACGTATCAGGAGAGCAGGGGAGTCAGCGATTCGGGCGCGATTCGTTCCGAACTCGTTCCGGAACTTAAGCCGCGACCACTCAAGGCTGCCTTGGGCGTCGCATTGTGAAACACTATCTGCGGAAATCACCCTTTTCGTCATTGCGAGGAGCGAAGCGACGAAGCAATCCATACTTCTTCATGGACTGCCTGGCGGAATTCATCATCGGACGGCGTCTTCTGTGCCGGGCCGCTGGCTCGCAACGAATGTTGAACGCCAGCAATAAAAGAAACACCTGAAAAATATGGCTTTCTCTCCTTCCTTCGCGCATGACCGGGCTCCCGGCGCCGGCGTCACCGCCGTGCTCGGGCCCACCAACACCGGCAAGACGCATCTGGCGATCGAGCGGATGGTGGCGCATTCCTCGGGCCTGATCGGCCTGCCGCTGCGGCTGTTGGCGCGCGAGGTCTACAACAAGATCGTCGCGCGCGTGGGGCCTGAGGCGGTCGCGCTCGTCACCGGCGAGGAGAAGATAAAACCCAGGAATCCGCGGTTCTGGGTTTCCACCGTGGAGGCGATGCCGCGGGATCTCGACGTGTCGTTTCTCGCGGTCGACGAGATCCAGATCGCCGCCGATCTCGAGCGCGGCCACGTCTTCACTGACCGCATCCTCAACCGCCGCGGCCGCGACGAGACGCTATTGTTGGGCGCAGCCACCATGCGACCGATCATCGAGCGGCTGCTGCCGGGTGCGTCCATCGTCACGCGGCCGCGATTGTCGCAGCTCGAATTCGCCGGCGACCGCAAGATCACCCGCCAGCCGCGGCGCACCGCGATCGTGGCGTTTTCCGCCGACGAGGTTTACGCGATCGCCGAACTGATCCGAAGACAGCATGGCGGCGCCGCGGTGGTGCTGGGTTCGCTGTCGCCCCGCACGCGCAACGCGCAGGTGGAGATGTTCCAGAACGGCGACGTCGATTATCTCGTCGCCACCGACGCGGTCGGCATGGGGCTCAATCTCGACGTCGATCACGTCGCCTTCGCCTCCGACCGCAAATATGACGGCTATCAGTTCCGAAGGCTCAATCCGGCCGAATTCGCGCAGATCGCCGGCCGCGCCGGCCGCGCCACCCGGGACGGCACCTTCGGCACCACGGGCCGCTGCGCGCCGTTCGAGCCGGAACTGGTGAACGCGCTGCAGAACCACACCTTCGACAGCGTGAAGGTGCTGCAGTGGCGCAACGCGAAACTGGATTTTTCCTCGCTCGGCGCCTTGCAGGTGTCGCTGGCGCTGACGCCCTCGCACGAGGCGCTGACCCGGGCGCCGATCGCCGAGGATCTGCGCGTGCTCGACCATGCCGCGCGCGACGCCGACGTGCGGGACATGGCCCATGGCGCCGCCGCCGTGGAGCGGCTATGGGACGCCTGCCAGATCCCGGATTATCGCAAGATCGCGCCCGCCGCCCATGCCGAGCTGGTCACCACCTTGTTCGATTTTTTGATGAAACGGGGCCGGATTCCCGACGCCTGGTTCGCCGCCCAGGTCGAGCAGGCCGACCGCAGCGACGGCGATATCGACACTTTATCGGGCCGGATCGCGCAAATCCGGACCTGGACCTTCGTGGCCAACCGGCCGGACTGGCTGTCGGATCCCGAATATTGGCAGGGGATTACGCGCGAAGTCGAAAATAAATTGTCCGATGCGCTGCATGAACGGCTCACGGAGCGTTTCGTTGACCGCCGTACCAGTGTATTGATGCGCCGCCTGCGGGAGAACAGTGTTTTGAATACCGAAATCGGCAAGACCGGCGAAGTAATCGTGGAAGGCCATGTGATCGGCCGGCTCGACGGGTTCACCTTTGCGCCAGAGGCTGCGGAGGCGGGCTCCGACGCCAAGGCGCTGCAGGCGACCGCGCAGAAGGCGCTGGCCGGCGAGATCGACGCGCGCGCCGAAAAGCTCGCTGCCGCCCCGGACGACCAGTTCGTGCTGACGTCGGACGGAACCATCCGCTGGACCGGCGACGCCGTGGCCAAGCTGATGGCGGCCGACGACGCGCTGCATCCGCGCATCCGCATCATTTCCGACGAGCGCCTCTCCGGCGCGCCGCGCGAGGCCGTGCAGGCGCGGCTCGATCTCTGGCTGAAGACGCATGTCGAGAAGCTGCTCGCGCCCCTGTTCGACCTCAACAAGGCCGAGGACATCACCGGCATCGCGCGCGGCATCGCCTTCCAGCTGATCGAGGCGCTCGGCGTGCTGGAGCGATCGAAGATCTCGGCCGAGATGAAGGATCTCGATCAGCCGTCGCGCGCCTCGTTGCGCAAATACGGCGTGCGTTTCGGCGCCTACCACATCTACCTGCCGGCGCTGCTGAAGCCGGCGGCGCGTTCGCTGGCCTCGCTGCTGTGGGCGCTGAAGCTGGATAATGTGGATCTGTCGGCGCTGTCGGGCGCGCAGCATCTGGCGGGGAGCGGCCGCACCTCGTTCCCGGTCGACAAGGCGCTGCCCCGTGACGCCTATCGCGTGCTCGGCTACCGCCAGTGCGGCGAGCGCGCGGTGCGGGTCGATATCCTGGAGCGGCTCGCGGACCTGATCCGTCCTGCTCTCGCCTGGCGCGAGACCTCGCCCGGCGAAAAGCCCGCCGGCGCGTTCGACGGCCGCGGTTTTGTCGTGACGCAGGCGATGACGTCCCTGACCGGCTCGGCCGGCGAAGATTTCGCCTCGATCCTGCGCGCGCTCGGCTACCGCATGGAGCGCCGCGCGCCGCTGCCGCCGAAACC
>CAWHRA010000023.1:0-264704 GCA_963831585.1 uncultured Alphaproteobacteria bacterium
CCGCCGTCCGGCGACCTCCGTTGTTGCAACCTTAAAGGAAATTTGTATTAAGTTTCGTCTTGAGATTGTTGAATTATCCGCCCCGCCGGCAGCGCCGCCGGGCGTCTCGCCGACGGTCTCGTCGCGGGGGCGCGACGCAGTCTCTGCCCGCCGCCGGACGGGGGGTGATACCCTGACGACCGCCGGAAATTTCCCGGGAATGCCAGTCGTGGCTTCGGCGCGGCGTGCCGGAAATCGATCAGCTGATGATCGCCTTGATCTGGTTGAGCGTATAGGTCTGGCCGCCGATCGACAGCAATGGCGGCGACTGGGTGAGATCGACCGAACTGACGACCCCCTGGACCTGGGTCGAAATCGCCACGGAATTGCCCGAGGTATCGGCGCCGGTGGCGGTCATTTTGTATTGGCCGTCCGGCCACTGCGTGCCGTCGGTACCCTTGCCGTCCCAGACAAAGGGCTGATTGTTGCCGGCGGCGACGGTGTAGTTGCCGGAGAAGACGGTCTGTCCGGTGCTGTTGGTGATCGAGACGTTGACGGTGGAATCCTTGGGAACGCTGAGATCCCAGGTGGCCGAACTGTTGGTCATGGTCGCGGTTGAGCCGTCGACCACCGCGGTCTTGCCGACGAATGTCAGCGCCTGCGTCGATTGTGCGGTCTGCTGCAGCGATACCAGCGTGGTCAGCTGATCGTTGGTCTTGAGTTCCTGTTCGACGCTCGCGAATTGTACGAGTTGCTGGGTGAACTGGTTGGTGTCCAGCGGATCGAGCGGATTCTGGTTCTGCAATTGCGTCGTAAGCAACGTCAGAAAGGTCTGGAAGTTTCCGGCGATCGTGCTGCCGGCGGTGGAGTTCAGAGAACCGGATGAAGACGACGACGAACTCGGGGGCTGCGTCGTTCCCGAAACCACGGGGCTTGCCGTATTGACTGCTGGTGCTGCCATGTCCGTCTCCTCAAACCCTGATGTCGACGCCGCTGCTCGATCCGAGCACGCGGCCATAGGTTCCGGCGATCGTGGCCGGGATCGTGTCGTCTTCACTGATCACCAGGCGCTGCGCGTTGCGCCCGGTTTCGTTGCCGTTGTTCTGCCCGGAAGAGGACTGATCACGCAGGCTGAATTGCAGGCCGCCGTCACCGGTCTTGAACCCGGCATCGTCGAGCGCGCGCTGCAGCTGGGGGGCATCCTGGCGCAGCATCGACAGTGTTTCCGGTTTTTCGACCGTCAAATGCGAGGTCACCTGGCCGTTGCGATCGACATCGATGCGAACGTCGATGCGGCCAAGGTCGGCGGGATCGAGCCGGATCTCGAAGCGGCTTTTGCCGCTCTTGGCGGAGGCCGCGATCTCGAGCGCGAGCCCGCTCAACGGCACCGCTGCACCGGTTGCCACGGTCACGTTCAGGGCTCCCGTGGGAACGGCCGTGGCTGCCGCCGTGGGGAACTGCGGCTGGATCGTGCCGACCGTCGGGGTCGCCGTATCCCCGGTGTCGGCCGGCGTATTGGCGGTCGCGGTGGCCGGCGCATGGTCACGGGCCGGGGCTGGCGATGGCGCATCCGCGACAGCCTCGGCCTTCGCACCGTCGGCGGCGTCATTGCCGGCCATCGGCTTGGCTGCAGCGGTCGGTTGCGCGGCATTGGTCGGTAACATTGAAGCCGGCGTTTCCGGCGTGGACAGATCCGGTTTCGCTGAATTGCCGTCCGTCGCGCCCGTTGGACCGGTCTTCGCCTGCGTGGCGCCGGGCGTCTTGGGCAGCGTGGCTTTCGGGATAACGGGCGCCGTCACGGCGACCGCTGCGGTCAGTCCCTCGTCTGTCGCCGCGGTCTGGGTAACCGGCTGTTTGGCGGTGATGACGAGGGGGGCGGGAGTGGCGGCCGCAGTTTGAACCGCGGTCTTTTCCGGTGCGGCCGTAGCGGTGTTCTCGGTAACGGCTGCCGCGGCTGTGGCGGCGGAATCGACATCGACCTTGACCTGCGCCGATGGCGCAGCAGGAGCCGCGGCGGCCTGAGCGGTGGCCGCGATCGCTGCCGCCGCGATGGCCAGCGGCGCCGTGGCGTTGCCGGTTGCCGGCGGTGCGGCGGGAGCATCGGTCGATAGGTTTGCGACCGTGATCGCAACCGCGACCGGGTTTGGCGTGGTTATCAACAGCTCGCTCTGCTGCGCCGAGGAAGCCTGATCGGTTGCGGAAGGCTTGTCGGAAGCCGGCTTGTCACTCGTTTTCGCGGCACCGTCCTTCGTGGCACCGTCTTTCGTGGCGCCGGATTTTGCCGTGGACCGCTGCGCCGCAGCATCACCGGCGTCAGCATTGGCGGCCGCATTGGCGTCGGAAGCCTGGCGGGCGCTGGCGTCGCGGTCGTCGGACGCGCTCTGGGCGGCCCGATCGGCAGAGGCGTCGCGCGACCGGCTGGTGTCGGCACTCGCTGCCGCGTCGTCGGAGCGGCGCGGCGATGCAGGTGGCTGCGGCGCCGCGGAGGCGTCGCGATCATTGCCGGTGTCGGCGGGAATGCTGGAGTTGACGAGCGCGCCGAAACTGTCGTTGAGTTGCGACGGGTCGGGCCTAGCGGGTTTGGACTGCGCGCTCTGAAAGGACACGCTTGCTGCTGCTTCTGACGTGACACTGAACACGGGGCGCGGCCTTTCCAAATGAAACTTGACCAGAGATCAGCAAGGACCGGGCCACCCGGCGTCTCTTAAAATATCTATATATTTCAATAGCTTGATTGGTGATAAGGGAAACTACGGAGACGCGCCGGCGCCCCTTTTTTCTGCCCGGCGGCAAGATTTGCCGGTTCCGGCCTGCAAAAGCGGTCAGGCGTGATTGCCTGGCGGGAATACGGCCTATATTAAAGAGCGGTTCTTCAGCCGTTTCCGGGAAGGCCGTTTGCCTTGCCGGAACCGCTCTTGGGCTCTCTAATCGCAAACCGGCTTTTACTCGCCGCAAAATGCCTGCCAGATCGCGCGGGATTCGAAGCCGCCGCGATCGCATCAACGACCGGAACCATGCTCAACAGTCTCGATCTCAAGGGCCGTCCGCAGGACACCAGAGTCGTCGTCGCGATGTCGGGCGGCGTCGACTCCTCGGTAACGGCTGCGCTGTTGAAGTCGGAAGGTTACGACGTCGTCGGCATCACGCTGCAGCTTTACGATCACGGCGCGGCCACGCACCGCAGGGGCGCCTGCTGCGCCGGGCAGGACATCCACGACGCCCGCAACGTGGCCGAGCGGATCGGCATTCCGCACTACGTGCTGGATTACGAAAGCCGTTTTCGTGAATCGGTAATCGATAATTTCGCCGACAGCTACGCCTCGGGCGAGACGCCGGTGCCCTGCATCGAGTGCAACCGCTCGATCAAGTTTCGCGATCTGCTTTCGACCGCACGGGAGCTCGGCGCCGCCGCGCTCGCCACCGGCCATTATGTCGCGTCGCGCCGGCTGGCCGACGGATCGCGCGCGCTGGTCTGCGCCGCCGACGCCGATCGCGACCAGAGCTATTTTCTGTTCGCGACGACGCGCGAACAGCTCGACTATTTGCGCTTTCCGCTTGGCGACATGACCAAGACGCAGGCCCGCGAACTGGCGCGGCGTTTCGGCCTCAATGTCGCCGACAAGCACGACAGCCAGGACATCTGTTTCGTGCCGACCGGGCGTTACACCGACATCATCGGCCGGCTGCGGCCGAACGCGATCGAGCCCGGCGACATCGTCGATCTCGACGGGCGCGTCATCGGCAGCCATCAGGGCATCGTGCATTTCACCGTCGGCCAGCGGCGCGGATTGGGCATCGCCTCCACGGCGCCGCTCTACGTGGTGCGGCTCGATGCGGCCAGCCGCCGCGTCGTGGTCGGTCCGCGCGAGGCACTGCGGATGGATCGCATCGCGCTGCGCGACATCAACTGGATCGGCGACGGCGCGCTCGAGCGTGCGGTCGGCGACGGCCTGGAGATCTTTGTGCGGGTGCGGTCGACCCGTGCACCGCAGCCGGCGTGGCTGCGCGCGGCTGACGGTGGCTACGAAGTCGAACTCGTCGCCGGCGAAGAAGGCGTTTCTCCCGGCCAGGCCTGCGTGTTCTACGACGCGCCGTCGGGCCAGGCCCGCGTGCTGGGCGGTGGATTCATCCAGAGCGCGACCGCCAGGAGCGCGGTGGCCAGGGACATGGTGCGAAGTCGGCCCGTCGCTGAAGCGATGCGCGGATAAGTAACTTCAAGGCGGGGGCATGGCGTCAGATATCGACCGCGCCGGGGTCGCAAAGGCTTATGGGCGCTGGGCGCCGGTCTACGATCTCGTGTTCGGCAAGGTTTTCGACGCCGGCCGCCAGTCGACCATCGCGGAGGCCGACAGGATAGGCGGCCGTATTCTCGATGTCGGCGTCGGCACCGGCCTGTCATTGTCGGACTATTCGCCGACCACGAAATTGTGCGGCGTCGATATTTCCGAGCCAATGCTGCGCAAGGCGCAGCAGCGCGTGCGGGCATTGGGTCTTGCCAACGTCGAGACGCTTGCCGTGATGGACGCCAAGAACCTGGCGTTTCCGGATTCCTTCTTTGACGCAGTGGTGGCGCAATATGTCATCACCGCGGTGCCCGATCCGGAAGGCACGCTCGATGATTTCATCCGCGTGCTGAAACCGGGCGGCGAACTCATTCTGGTCAACCACATCGGCGCCGAAAGCGGCCCGCGCCGCGTCTTCGAACTGGCATTCGCGCCGTTGGCGCGACGGCTCGGCTGGCGGCCGGAATTTCCGTGGGCGCGGCTGGTCGATTGGGCCGCCAAGCATGGTGGCATCACGCTCACCGAGCGCCGCCCAATGCCGCCGATGGGGCACTTTTCCCTCATTCGCTACCGCAAATCCTGAAGTCCGGCCTGTTCCGCACGGAACGTCCGCGCGCCCAAGCCGTTTTCCTTGGATGCGGATGAAACACACAGCTGTTCTATTTTGCGTGCTGACGGTTACGACCGGGGCGGTGAACGCGCAGGCGCCGCCATCGCCGGTGACGCCGCCGGCCCAAACGGCGCCGCCTGTAGCCGCCAACGACTGTTCACCGATACGGCCGGTGCCGCCACGGGGCACCGTCGCGCCGGAAGGCTCGACCACCGGCCAGGCGGCCGAATCTCTGGGCGACAAACTGGCGAAATCCGACGGCGTATTGTGCCCTCCGTCCGGCGTCGACCCGGAAATCCGTGCGCCGACCCCGGATGCCGGCAATATGCCGGTGATCCCGCCGCCCGGCACCCCCGGTGGCAACCCCAATGTTCGGCCGAAATAGCCGGATGAATGCAAGTACTTGGCGGAGAAGCCGGGTTTGCTTGACATGCCTAAGTGCTGCTTCTTATATGCCGCGCGTTCGCGAGCGCGGTATGTAAAACCGTGACGTCGGATGCCGTGGCGGGGTAGCTCAGCTGGTTAGAGCACGGGAATCATAATCCTGGGGTCGGGGGTTCGAGTCCCTCTCCCGCTACCACAAATTGTTGTGCGGGCCTCCGTGCCCATCATCAGACAGACGTTTTGGCGGATCAACGGGGCGCGGACGCGGGGATCAGCGCGAATTGATGAGCGCGCCCTTGGTGGGCAAACCGGCATCTTAGACCATGGTCTAGGCCACTCCCCAACCTTTAGCCAAGTAGCTCCGACGCCTGGACAATTGAGCGGTTGCTAACCCGGCGATATCTCTGCCGTTCGTCAGGGACAACTGCTGTGTCGCAAGATCCGCTTATTGCATGCGTCGACGATGACAAATCCGTTCGTGACGCCATCGAGGGGTTCCTCAAGGCGTTCGGTTTTGCTGTCGAGGTGTTTTCGTCAGCCGAGGAATTCCTGCAATCCAACTTGCTGAAGCAGACGTCGTGCTTGATCGCGGACGTGAAACTGCCGGGGCTCTCGGGACTTCAGCTTCAGGACCGGTTGATTGCGTCGGGCGAGCGGATTCCCACGATCTTCATCACGGCGTTTTCGGACGCGCACCGTCGCGCGCTGGCGCTGGGTGCCGGGGCGATCTGCTTTCTCGAGAAACCCATCACCAAGGACGAATTGCTCAGCTGCATTCGTTCGGCACTGGATCAAGGGCGTGGACCTTGATGGCTCGCTCTTCGACCAGGGAGTCCTCGAGATGAAGGAAACGAATCCGAGGGTCAGGAAAAGGTCGACGCGCACATGGGCCGGCTGCGTCACAAGGTGGATGCACCAACGAAAGCCCGATGATTCATTGCGTCCGCGGTGCCGGCTTCATCTTGCGGGCGCCTGCCTGAACCCGGCGCCCGGAAGCCGGGTCGCGCGCCGCATGTAGCGTCATTCCTTCAACGCGCCGGCCGTCAAAGCACCCACGACGAAATTTTGAAGGATCAGGAAAATGACGATGGCTGGAAGCAGCGACAGGACGCTTGCGGCTGCCACGAGTTGCGTCGCCGAACCCGTGTAGGCGCCGAGGAAGTTGAAGATGCCGACAGAGATCGGCAACATGCCGGGCTGACTGAGCAGGATGAACGGAACGATGAATTGAGACCACCCCAGCATCGCCGTCAGAATGAAAGTCGACGCCAGCCCCGGCAGGCCGATAGGCAATATGATGCGAAGGAATGCCTGCGCGCGGCTGCAGCCGTCCATCATCGCCGCCTCTTCGAGCTCCCCTGGAATCGTGTCGAAGCTGCCCTTCAGCGTCCAGGTGGCGATCGGCGCGGAGACGGCGGCGTAGACGAGGGCCGCGCCAAGACGCAACTCGGTAAGGCCCAGCGCCTGCATATAGCGATAGAGCGGCACCATGATCACCAGCGGCGAAATCATCTGGAATCCCAGCACAACGAAAAGCAGTTGGGTCTTGCCCCGGAACTGGAAGCGGGAGAACGCGTAGGAGGCGGGGGCGGCGGCGGCGCAAGCGACGGCCGCGCCGGCGGTCGAAAGTATCGCGCCGTTCCAGAGGTAGCCAAGAAACTGCTGATTTCTCAGCACCTCCAAGAAATTCTGCAGCGTTGGCGAATGCGGAACGATGCGCACTTCCGCGATCAGGATTTCGGCGGGCGTGCAAATCGACAACGACAGCAGCCAGAGCAGCGGGAGCGCGAAGAACGACAAAATCACGGCAAGCGCGAGGTAGAGCGGGATTCCCTCTTTCCAGCGCGTCCGGGAACTCAACGCAGCCCCCTCGACGCCAGCCAGTAGACGATCGTGAGGACGAGAGTGATCAGCAACATCAGGACCGCGAGCACGCTGCCCTGCGCCAGATTGAGATCATGAAAAACCGCATTGTAGGCCGCCAGCGCGAGCACCTCCGTTGAACGTCCGGGGCCACCTCCCGTCAGAGGCATGACGAGTTCGAAGGTGTTGAGCGAGAAGATGCTGACGATAACCGTGTTGATCAGCAGTGCGGGTCCCAGTCTCGGCAGCGTGATGTACCGGAAGGCCTGTAGGGCGGTAGCGCCATCGACCGCCGCCGCTTCGTACAGGCTCGGGGGAATGGTCTGCAGGCCGGCGTAGAGCAGGATCATGCTGAGCGCGGTGCCGCGCCAGACGTTGGCCAAGGTCGCAGACCAGATGGCCAGCCTGGAATCCGACAGCCATGGCACCGGCGACAGGGAAACTAGTCTGAGCATGGCATTGAAAAATCCGTAACTGGCTTCGCTCAGCAGCAACTGCCAGGTTATGGCCGAGGCAACGCCGGGAATGATCCAGGTCGCCAGCACGACGACCTGAACGGTCCTGACGCCGGGCAGGCGGCGTCGAAATCCCGCCTGAAGGGTCAGGGCGATCGAAAGCCCGAGCGCCGTCTGGCCAATCACGCTGCCGGCGACGAAAATGACGGTCGCAAGCCCGATCCGGGGCAGGGCGGAGTCCGCAAGAACGGATCGATAGCTGTCCAGCGTGTAGGCGTAGTTCGAATTCAAGAGCGTCGCGTCCGTGAAGCTTGTTCGGACGACGTCCAGAACCGGATAGAGGTAGAAGACCGCCAGCAGCATGGCGACCGGGAACAGCCATCCGAACGGATGGCCGTCGAGATCGAACCGCCCGCGCATGCGGCGAGTTCGCTCGCTTCCCGGCCCTTGCGCGCGCGCCGACGTCACGCCGGCGCCCTCATTGATAACGTGCGGCGGCTTTCGCGACCTGATCCACCGCTTCGTCAACTGCGGCCTCCGGTGTGCGGGTTCCCGAAAGCGCCTCGCTGATGGCGATTTGCAGTCGGTTCGAGATTTCGGTGTAAATCGGAAGGCCCGGACGCGCCTGACCCAGCTTCAGATATTGCTTGATCTGCAGATAGAACCCGGAGCGATACAGCGGCAGGGAATCGAACTCGCTTTGGCGCGTCGGCAGGCGCCGGAGAACTTCTGTGGCCGGACCCATGTAGACCTCGCGGACAAGGTCCATGCATGCCTTCACCTTCTCGGGGTCCTTGGAAAAGGACACAAATGTCCAGCCGCCGCTGGCCGTGGAGCGCAGGTCGGCGGTCGGCCCGGGCAGCATCGAGATTGCCCACTTCTCGAAAGCCTCGGGCTTCATGGCCGCCTGCATCTGGCTCATCGCCCAATCGCCATTGACCATCATGGCGGCACTGCCGGCGATGGCGGCCGCGGTGAGGTCGTCGTAATTGCTGATACTCGCGACGCGGGCCGGTGAGGCGCCCGACGCGATGAGGTCGCGGTAGAAGGAAATCGCGTTCAACAGGTAGGTTCTGTTCGGCTCCCGTCCGAATATGGCAACTCCCTTTTCATCGACGAGCTTGCCACCCTGCGCCCAGAACTGCGGCAGGAAATCCACCATCGTGGTTTCGTTGCGGCCGCCGTTGAACAGCAACCCCTCGAGGCCGGAAGCCGCGCGTCTGGCCGCCAGTGCCGCTTGCTTCGTTTCCTGCCACGTACGGGGCGGGTCGGGAACGAGGGCCGTGTTGCGATACAGCAGGCGCAGATCGGTGGTCCACCACCAGGCATAGATATGCCCTGAGGCGTCGGAGATGATCGGCCGGATAAAGGGGAATAGATCGTCAATTTCATCCCTGGAGAAATACTGATCGATCGGCTTCAGAACGCCGGCGCGGATGAACAGAGGCACTTCGAAGGAATCCAGCGCCGAACAATCCGGTGCCGTCCCACTCCTCGCCTGTTCCAACAGTCGCGCATGTTCCTGTGGGATTTGAAGCGACATCAACTGGATGCTGACGCGCCAGTCGGGATGATTGCGGGCATATCTCTCGTAGAGAGTCGCCATCCCCGCCGCGAATTTCGGCTGCGCATTGTTGTTGGAGTGTACCGTCAGCACACGAAAGGAAAAACTCTTGGGTGCATCGACGCGACCTATGCGATCGGGCGCAACCAGGTCCTCGGTGTGCGCAATATCCGGCAAGTGTAGGCAGGCGCCCAATAGAATTGCAAACAATCGCGGGCCTGGCTTCAACTTCATTGTGGTCCGTCCCGATGTCCGCGCGTGATCCCGCGGATCCCCGATGAACCAAGCGCGAATGGGGGCTCGATTTATTGCAATTCCAGAACTATGCTGTTTTGCCGGTTGGTTATCAAGAAGATTGGCTTTGCGGGCATTTCGAACGGTTCTAAGTTGTCGCGCAAGTCGCGCTTCCTGCGCGTTTCACAATTTGTGAGTGTCACAATTGTCGAAATCGCAATGGCACTGACGAAAGTTGTAACTGAAGACCGGTTGTGCGGGGTCCCATCCTGCAGGCAGACTTCCCCTTGGTCGGATCGTCCGGCAGTCTTGGTCGTCGCATGACAATGGGGTCATGCGAGGATACTCGGGGTAAGGACCATGCAAATGGACCTCACCGGTTACGAACTGGAAACACTGAGGGACGATGGAGAGTTTGCGCTGCATCGGGCCCGGCAGCTGAACAATCCTGTGCCGGTGTTGACGCTTGTGGCCGGCCAACAGACGCTTATCAAGCGGCTTGAGCACGAATATGCGCTGGCCGGTGACCTCGATTCCGAATGGGCAGCGCGGCCTCTGGCGCTGGTTCGCAATGGCGGATCTGTCACGCTTGTGCTGGAGGACAATGGCGGCGAGCCCCTCGATCGCCTTCTCGATCAACGGCTCGAACCGGTCCAGTTCCTGCGGCTCGCCATCAACCTTGCGACAGTCGTTGGCCGGGTTCATCGCCGCGGCCTTATCCATAAGGACATCAAGCCGGCGCATATGCTCGTCGATGCCACCGGCAATGTCCGGCTCACCGGATTTGGCATCGCCTCGCGACTGCCGCGCGAGCGCCAGGCGCCCGCGCCCCCGGAGGGCATAGCGGGTAGCCTTGCTTACATCGCGCCTGAACAGACCGGCCGCATGAACCGTTCGATTGACGCCCGCAGCGATCTCTATTCGCTTGGCGTCACCCTGTATGAAATGCTCACCGGGGTGTTGCCGTTCACGGCCTCCGACCCCATGGAATGGATCCACTGCCATATTGCCCGCCTTCCGATTCCGCCCGCCGATCGGTCGACAGCGGTTACGGCCCAGTTGTCCGCGATCGTGATGAAGCTCCTGGCCAAGAATGCCGAGGACCGCTACCAGACCGCATCCGGCCTCGAGGCCGATCTGCAGCGGTGCCTGAAGGCGTGGGAGGCGCGCCGCGCCATCGACTCGTTTTCATTGGGCGCGCATGACGGTTCCGACCGGCTGCTGATCCCTGAAAAACTGTATGGGCGCGAAGCCGAGATCGAGGCGCTGGTCGCCGCGTTTGATCAGGTTGTGGCCGGCGGCACCACCGAATTCGTGCTGGTGTCCGGCTATGCCGGCGTCGGCAAATCGTCTGTCGTGAGCGAGCTTCACAAATCGCTGACGCCGTCGCGCGGTCTGTTCGCCGCCGGCAAGTTCGACCAATACAAGCGCGACATCCCCTATGCGACGTTGGCGCAAGCCTTCCAGTCCCTGGTCAGGCAGATCCTCGCAAAGAGCGAGGCGGAAGTCAGTCAATGGCGGCAGGCATTGCTGGAGGCGCTCGGTCCGAACGGGCAAATCATGGCGAGCCTGATTCCGGAACTCTCTCTGATCATTGGAGAGCAGCCGCCGGTTCCGGAGCTTCCGCCGCAGGACCGGCAGAATCGCTTCCAGATGGTGTTCCGGCGTTTCCTCGGCGTGTTTGCGCAGGCAGAGCATCCGCTGGCGCTGTTTCTGGACGACCTGCAATGGCTGGACGCGGCCAGCCTTGAACTGCTCGAACATCTCGTCACGCACCCGGAGGTAAGGCACCTTCTGCTGATCGGCGCCTATCGCGACAACGAAGTCAGCTTCGTCCATCCCCTGATGCGCATGCTGGCTTCGGTCGGCAAGGCGGGCGCACGAACGACGCAGATCGTGCTGGCCCCGCTGGGACGCGACGATGTCTGCCGGCTGGTGGCGGAGGCGCTTCGATGCGATCAGGCGCTTGCCCAACCCCTCGCCGAACTCGTGCATCAGAGGACGGCCGGCAACCCTTTCTTCACGATCCAGTTTCTCGCTGTGCTGGCGGAGGAAAGGCTGCTCGCGTTCGATCCGCGCGCGCTCGCCTGGAAATGGGACATGGAAAGGATCCGGGCGAAGGGCCTCACCGACAACGTCGTGGATCTCATGATCGAGAAGTTGCGGCGGTTGCCGAAGGTCACCCAGGCGGCCCTGCAGCAGCTCGCGTGCCTCGGCAACAACTGCACGATCGAGACCTTGACCAGAGTGTATGGGGGATCCGAGGAGGAGAACCATGCGACGCTATGGGAAGCCGTCCGGGCAGGTCTCGTCCTGCGACAGAACAGCGGTTACACGTTTCTGCATGATCGCGTGCAGGAGGCCGCTTACGCTCTCATCACCGAGGACGAGCGGGCCGCGTCGCACCTGCGGATTGGACGAGTGCTCGCTTCGTCATGGAAGGCGCCGAAGGAATTCGAGGAGAACATCTTCGAGATCGTCAATCAATTCGACCGTGGGGCCGCGCTGATCGTATCACGGGAGGAGCGCGAGCACGTCGCCGAGCTCAATCTCGTGGCAGGTAAACGGGCGAGGGCGGCTTCCGCCTATGCGTCGGCCCTGACCTATCTGGCCACCGGCAGCGCGCTGCTCGAGAACGACAAGTGGCAGCGGACGTACCGGCTTGCTTTTGCGCTCGAGCTCTTCAGGGCGGAGTGTGAATACCTGACCGGTGACCTGGCGTCCTCGGAACAGCGGCTCGCGCAGCTTTCCGGCCGGGCGGACAACCGGCTCGAGGAGGCTTCCGTCGCGTGTCTGCGCGTGACGCTGTATACCAACCTGGATCAGAGTGACCGGGCTATCGAAGTCGGCCTGGAATGTCTCCGGCGGGTCGGCATCTTGCTGCCATCGCAGCCGACCATGGACGATGTTCGTCTGGAATATGAGCTATTGGAGCAGCGGCTTGGGAGCCGCACGATCGAGTCGCTGGTCGACCTGCCGCCGATGACCGATCCGGATCAACGCGCCGCGTTGAGCGTCCTGTCGACGCTTGTTCCTCCGGCCAATTTCAGCGGTGAGGCTCTGGGCGCGATCATTTCCATCCGGATGGCGATGCTTTGCCTGGAACATGGCAATGGCGATGTAGCGGCCTATGCCTATGTCTGTATGGGCACGCTGCTCGGACGGCTTTTCGGCGACTACCAGTCAGGTTACCGTTTCAGCCAGCTTGGTCTGGCGCTCACGGAGAAGCATGATGGCCTGCGGGCGCGCGTCTACCAGACCTTCAGCAATCACGTTGCTCCCTGGATGCAACCCCTCCCGAGCTGCCGCGCCTATGTGCGGCGCGCATTCGCTGCGGCACAGCAAGCCGGCGAGCTTTCCTACGCGGCCTATAGCTCTGCCGACCTGGTGACGAATTTCCTCGCCGCTGGAGAACCGCTCGGCGAAATCGAGCGCGAGGTCGACAATGCGCTCGAATTCGTCCGGAAGGCCAAGTTCGGGCTCGTCGCCGATGTCGTCGTCGGGCAGCTTGCGCTGGTCCGGAGTCTTCGGGGATCCGGTTCGGCGCTCGCATCCTCCGACGACACGGCGTTCGAGGAGAGGGTATTCGAGCAGCATCTGGAGAGTGACCCCCGGCTCACCAAACCGATGGGCTTATACTGGATACGCAAGCTGCAAGCGCTCTTCTTCGCAGGCGACTATGCATCTGCCATCGCTGCGGCATCGAAAGCCGGGCCTTCGCTTTGGGCGTTGCCGACGGACTTCGAACTCGCCGAGTATCACTTCTACGGCGCACTCGCCCTCGCGGCCGCCTGCGACACCGCGTCCCCCGAGCAGCGGCGGCGGCACATAGAGGCGCTCTCGGAACATCAAAGGAAGATCACGGCCTGGGCGAAAAACTGCCCGGAGAACTTCGCGAACCGTGCGGCGCTGCTGGGAGCGGAGATCGCGCGCCTGAACGGCCGGGAATTGGAGGCGGAACAGCTTTACGAGGAGGCCATTCGTTCGGCGCGCGGCAACAGCTTCGTCCACAACGAGGCAATCGCCAATGAGCTTGCCGCCAGGTTCTACACAGCGCGCGGCTTGAGGAAGATCTCCGACACATATCTGCGCGATGCGCGGGACTGCTACGTCCGTTGGGGCGCCGACGTCAAGGTTCGCCAGCTCGACCGAAGCCACCCCTATTTGCGCAGCCCCGCGCGGCCGCTGGCGCCCGGCACGACGTTCGACGCGCCGGTCGAGCAGCTGGACATCGGCGCGATGTTCAAGGCGTCCCAGGCGCTCTCCGGCGAGATCGTCCTAAGCGCCCTGATCGAGACCCTGATGCGCATAGCGATCGAGAACGCGGGGGCTGAGCGTGGCGTTCTTATCCTATTTCGCAACGACGAGGCACGGATAGCGGCCGAGGCCGTTACCCACCATGGCAGGGTCGAGGTCGCGCTTCAGGAGAAGATCGTCTCGCATCACGACCTTCCGGAATCAGCGCTCGACTACGTCATGCGGACGCGCGCCAGTCTGATCATGGATGATGCGACGGCCAGCAATCGGTTTTCGGACGACGACTACGTGCGGGAACGCCGGCCGAAGTCCGTTCTTTGTGTGCCCGTCATCAAGCAAACGAAGCTGGTCGGAGCCCTCTATCTCGAAAACAACCTGACACCGAACGCGTTTACGCCGCAGCGGATCGCGGTGCTGGAATTCCTGGCGTCGCAGGCCGCGATCTCGCTCGAGAACGCCTATCTCTATGCCGATCTGGTGCGCAGCGAAGCCTTCCTGAGCGAGGGACAGCGGATAAGCCATACCGGCAGCTGGAGCTGGACGCTTTCGACCGGCAAGGTGGTCTGGTCGGAGGAGCATTGCCGAATCTTCGGCCACGATCCGGAGAAGGACGATCCGCCGGACTTCCAGCTGTTTCTCGGCAGACTTCATCCCGAAGACCGCCCCTTTGTCGAGCAGGTGCTGGACATCGCAATTCGCGACCGCGCGGGATTTGCGTGCGATTTCCGGATCGTGCTCCCCGACGGCCTGGTCAGATATGTTCACGGCCTGGGCCGGCCGATCGTCAAGGAATCCGGCGAGATTCGCGAATATATCGGCACGACCATCGATGTCAGCGAGCAAAAGCGCAACGAGGACGCGCTGCGCGACGCACAGGCGGATCTCGTGCATATCGCGCGGCTGACGACGATGGGCGAACTCGTGGCTTCGATTGCCCACGAAGTAAATCAGCCGTTGATGGCGATCGTGACCAATGCGGAGACCTGCTTGCGCTGGCTCGGGAGGGATCAGCCCGACATCGGTGAAGCGCGCAATGCCGCGGAGCGCATCGTCAGGAACGGCCACCGCGCCGGGGAAGTCATCCGGAGCATACGGGCGCTGGCCCGGAAGTCCCCGTCCGAGATGGCAGAACTCGACATCAACGGCGTGATCGAGAACATTCTCGGATTGATGCGGGTAGAACTGAACCGGCATGACGTCTCGGTCGAGGTCCATTTGCGCAATGGCCTCGCCACCGTCATCGGGGATCGGGTCCAGTTGCAGCAGGTCATGATGAACCTTATCATGAACGGTATCGAGGCGATGAGCGGCCTCGAACGCCAGCGCCGGGTATTGCACGTCGATACCCGGCTCGACGGGGACGGCAGCGTGCTGGTTGCGGTGGAGGATTCCGGTATGGGGCTCGATCCGGCGAACGCCGATCGCCTTTTCGACCCGCTGTTTACGACCAAGCGCGAGGGGCTGGGCATGGGCTTGTCGATCTCGCGCTCGATTGTCGAAGCCCATGGCGGCCGGCTCTGGGCGTCGCCGCGTCTTCCCCACGGGGCCACTTTCCAGTTCGCATTGCCCGCAGCAACAAGGGATACGATTGAAAGCGTCGCGTAACGAACTCCAACCCACCGTCATCATTATCGATGACGATCGGGATATCCGCGAGGCTCTTGAGGGCTTGCTGCGATCAGTAGGCTTGCGCGTCGAGCTGTTTGCGTCGGTTCAGGAATTTCTCGACCACGGCCGACCGAGCAGCCCGGGATGCCTCGTTCTCGACGTCAGATTGCCGGGGCGGAGCGGACTGGAGTTTCACGACAGCCTGATCGAGGCGAACGTGCATCTGCCCGTTGTTTTCATCAGCGGTCATGCCGATGTCCCGATGTCGGTTCGGGCCATGAAGGCCGGGGCGGTTGAGTTCCTGACCAAGCCGGTCCGTGACCAGGAGCTGCTGGACGCGATCCATCTGGCGATCAAACGGGACAGCGCCCATCGCGACAATGAGCGCGCCGTCGCGGAAATCCGGACTAATTTCGATACGCTGACGCAGCGCGAGCGCGAGGTGCTCGAGCTGGTGCTGGCGGGCCGTCTCAACAAGCAGATCGCCGCGGATATCGGAATAAGCCTCGCGACGGTGAAGGCGCATCGCGGACATGTCATGCGAAAGATGAAGACCCAGTCGCTGACCGAACTGGTCAGGATGGTGGACAGGCTGAGGCCCGCCCCGTCCAAAACCTAGCTCCTGGAGCGAAAGTCGCCGCGGAGAAAGATTGGCGCCCGCCGACGCTCCGAGATCCCCCCGCGCGCCGTGAAGGGCCGCCCTCGGCACGCCGCGCTTGCCAGCTCAGATGTACGAGGTCGGCAAACAGAGGGCGATCGTGGTGCCTCTTGTCGAAGTCTGTTCGATCCGGGCCGAGCCTCCGAGCGATCGGGTGAAGGCTGCGACCATCGCAAGGCCCAGTCCCGTTCCCGCCGAGGCACCCTTCGTGGTAAAATAGGGTTCGAAGGCCTTCGCAGCGACTGCGGGATCCATTCCCGCGCCCGTATCGTGAATACGAAGGATCACTCCGTCAGGGCCGGACCCGGCACCGCGGGCAGCTTCGATGGTCACCCGGCCTCCGGTGGGCATCGCGTCCCGGGCGTTGATGACGAGATTGAGGATGACATTTTCGAACTCGCCCTCGACGCAATAAACCGGGGGCAGGTCCGGGGCGATCGCTACCACCAATTCGTTGCCTGGACCGAGCGCCCAGTGCAGAGATGCCTCCAGCGTCGCGAACATCCCGTCGACATCGATTGCGGATTTGGTCATCGCGGGCGAGCGGGGAACCCGCACCATCTGGCGCAGCAGCGCGCCCGCTTTCTCAACGGAATCGCCGATCTTTGCGAGAATTGCCGGAAGTTCGCCGGAGCGCCCCTGCTCGATGCGGCTTTCGGCGACGCTGACGCCGCTCGATACGGTTTGCAGGAGGTTTCTGAGATCGTGGATGCTTCCATTGCGGAAGAACTGGTACGACGTGTCGGGCGCCGCGGCAGATCCGGATGCGCCGACCGATTTGCCGACGTCACGTTGCGGCGCGGGCCGGTCAAATACGTGGATCACTTCAGCCGTGCCGCGCGGCTTTCGGTTGTCCTGCGGATGCGGTCGTCTCGAGGCTTCGGAACAAAGCTTCGAACCTGGTCGGGCTTCCCGGGAAGCCTGATGCTCGTCTGCAAAGATGCCGTGCATGTGTGTTTCCTCGGTGATGTCGAACGATCCGCCGCTGGTGGCTGTGTCGGATCATAGAAGGGACGGCAAAACCTTCTTCTCAAAACGATCGCGCAGTTTCTCGAAGGCACTGGAAGTTGTGCGGCTCCCCGCAAATCCAGCCGCGTCATGCGAATCCACAAGGAGCGTTCTTTCCCGAAAGCGCGGCCTCCGGCGGTCCCTCATAGTGGCTTGCCGGGCTTGCTGAGTGCAGTCCGGTTCCGCCCCGGCAAAGCGAGAGTGACCTTGGCCAGGACAGTTGCAGATCAGTTTGCGGAAATCCTTGTCGCCGCAGGCGTCAAGCGGATCTTCGGCATCGTCCTGATGGGCGATTTTCCGAGCCTCGTGCCAAGGGATTCACGCTCTACATGGTGAAAGCGGTTTTCAGCGGCCGCGATGACGATCTCGTCTATCTCGCAAGATCGAACCTTTGGGCCTGATCCAGGAGGGGACCTGCGATGGATGCCACGGCTCTTCTCCTGTCACGGATACAGTTCGCGTTCACCATTTCGTTCCACATCATTTTCCCGGCCTTCACCATCGGGATTGCCGCGTGGCTCACCGTTCTCGAGGCGCTGCATCTCGCCACCGGACGTCCGGTGTATCGCGTTGTCTTCGAGTTCTGGCTCAAGATATTCGGCATCGCTTTCGGCCTCGGCGTGGTGTCGGGCGTGGTGATGGGGTTCCAGTTCGGCACCAACTGGAGCGTGCTGGCGAAGATGTCCGGACCGATCCAGGGCCCGCTGTTGTCTTATGAAACCTTCACGGCCTTCATGCTGGAAGCCGGCTTTTTCGGCATCCTGATTTTCGGGCGGCCCCGCGTCCCGCCTTGGTTCTATCTGTTCTCGACCGCGATGGTGTCGCTGGGCACAACGCTTTCGGCGTTCTGGATCATGGTCAACAACAGCTGGATGCAGGTTCCATCAGGTTATGTCTTGCAAAATGGCCAGTTCGCCCCCGATGACTGGTTCAAGATCCTCTTCAACACCGTGGTCTGGGTGCGTTTTCCGCACATGCTGTTGGGCGCCTACCTGACCGGCGCCTTCTGCGTCGCGGCGACCGGCGCGTGGTACCTGCTGCGGAACATCTACCGCGCCGAGGCCAGGGTCATGCTCCGCATGGGCCTGTATCTCGCGGCCGTGCTGGTTCCCGCCCAGCTGATATTCGGACATCTGGTCGGCGATTACGTTCACCAGTATCAGCCCGCGAAGTTCGCCGCGATCGAGGCCCGCTGGCACGACGAGCAGCCGGCCGCCGAGGTGCTGATCGCGATCCCGGACTCAGCAACCGAGACAAACCGCTACGAAATCAGGATTCCGGTTCTCGGCAGCATCATCGGCAGCATGAGCCTGACGTCGAAGGAAGTCGGATTGGCCGATTTTCCGCCACAGGACCGCCCGCCGGTACTGATCCCGTTCGTTACCTTCCGCATCATGGTCGGTTGCGGATTGATCATGCTGGGATTGGCCTGGATCGGATCCTATCTGAGCCTCAGGCGTCGCATCGAACGAAACCGCCTGGTGCTTTGGCTCATCTTTCTGAGCTTTCCTCTGCCCTTCATCGCCATCCTCACCGGCTGGTACACCGCCGAGGTCGGCCGCCAGCCCTGGACGGTCTATGGCGTATTGCGGACGGCCGACGCGGTGACGCCGTTCCTGACCGCTCCTGCTGCGTTGACAACGCTGATCCTCTTCGGCGCGGTCTACACCTTTATCTTCTCGTTCGGCTCGTTCTACATCCACCGGCTTC
Organism: uncultured Alphaproteobacteria bacterium; assembly: GCA_963831585.1. Lineage (GTDB taxonomy): Bacteria > Pseudomonadota > Alphaproteobacteria > Rhizobiales > Xanthobacteraceae > Bradyrhizobium. The sequence goes on from CAWHRA010000023.1 coordinate 18,614, forward strand.
TGCGCGCAGGGCCGGCCGGATCCGAGATCAAACCGCCACTCGCCGCGGCGCCCAATCGGCCGATGTCGCTCGGCGACGAGGGATCGCTCGCCGCCGGGAGTTACCCCGTCGCCGGAGAATAGCCATGGTCATGTTCTGGGTCGCGCTTCTTGCCATCAGCACCCTGATTTATCTGCTGCTTGACGGTTTCGATCTCGGCGTCGGCATCCTGTTCGGCCTGACGAACAGTGAGGCGAGGCGGAGCGCGATGCTGACCGCCGTCGCACCGGTATGGGACGGCAATGAGACCTGGCTGGTGGTCAGCGGCGTCATTCTCTGGGGGGCTTTCCCGGTGGTTTACGCGACACTGTTGTCCGCCTTCTATCTTCCGCTGATCGTCATGCTGCTGGGGTTGATCCTGCGCGGGGTGGCGTTCGAGTTCCGCAACAAGACCCGGCAAATGCGCTGGATCTGGGATCTGAGTTTCGCCGGGGGATCCCTGGTCGCGACCTTCACGCAGGGCGTGACGGTCGGCGCCCTGGTGGAGGGCCTGCCATTCACCGACGGTCAGTATTCCGGCGGCGTGTTCGGCTGGCTCACCGGGTTTTCCGTCTTGTGCGGCCTCGGACTCTGCCTCGGCTATTCGCTGCTTGGCGCCTGCTGGCTTGTGCGGAAATGCGAAGGCGAGGAGCGTGACGCGGCGCGCCGCCAGATCCCCATCCTCGCGGTCAGCGTGCTGGCATTCCTGGTGCTCGTCTTCATCCATGCGCTCGCCATCCATCTTCCGATCCTGCATCGATGGATCGACCGGCCGTATCTGCTTGTGTTCCCGGCGATCGGCGCCATCGCGGCGCTCGTGCTCGCGGCCAGCATCCTGCGCCACAACGATTTTTGGCCGTTCTATACGGTCGCGATCATCTTCGTGTCGGCCTTCGGCACGCTGACGTTTTCGTTCTGGCCTTACATGATCCCTTTCGAGATCACCATCGATCAGGCCGCGGCCCCGTATTCCAGCCTCGCCTTCATGTTCTGGGGCGAGGGGCTCTTCGTCTTCCCGCTGATGCTGCTTTACACCGCCATCGGTTACCGTGTCTTCCGGGGCAAGGTCGGATCCATGTCCGGTCATTACTGATGCAGGCACGAACTCCGTTGCAGCAACCGCGAGATGGCTTCGGCACTGGCCCGGGCGACATCGCACGCTGTCAAGGCTGTGCCTCAGGGGCACCGCTTAGGCCGTGCTGACTCTGGTGGTCTCGCAACTGTTCCACCTCCGGTTCGCGCTGTGGGCGGTGTTGACGGCGGAGGGCGGGGGCTGCTGCGCGGCTTTTCCGTCCAAATCGCTCCAAAATCGAGTTGCTTCGCGGCCAAGGTCGAATTGCGGATATTCGCGAAGGTGTTCTAATCTTGCATAGCTGAGGTAAGCCGGAGCTACTTGGAGCGGAGTTCCAAAAGCCGACCGGGCGGGTAGAATGTTTCAGTTCGTATAGCTTTGCATCAGGAGATGGCAGCTGACTGAGACCGCTACATCGCCTCGCGACCGCGCCAAAGCCCTGGAGTCGATGGTCTTCGTCGTCGACGACGACGATGGGGTGCGCCGGGCGCTCGCCAATCTTTTCCATTCGGTGGACTTGAACGTGCAAGTGTTCGGTTCAGCCGCCGAATTGCTTCAGAGCAAACTGCCGGATGTTGCGAGCTGCCTGGTGCTGGACATCAGGTTGCCGGGATTGAGCGGCCTGGACCTTCAGATCGAACTCTCCAAGGCCGGTATCCGGATTCCCATCATCTTTGTCACCGGCCACGGCGACATCCCGATGACGGTCAGGGCCATGAAGGGCGGAGCCATCGACTTCCTGACCAAACCGTTTCGCGACCAGGACCTGCTGGATTCCGTCGCGACGGCGATCGGACGGGACCGGAGACGACGCGAAGAAGAGCGCTCTATTTCAAGCTTGCGGGCCCTGTTCGAGACCCTTACCCAACGCGAGCGGGAAGTGCTTGCGATGGTCGCGACCGGGCTGATGAACAAGCAGATCGCAGCCGAGCTCGGCGTGGCCGAGATAACCGTAAAGGTCCATCGCGGGCGCGTCATGAAGAAGATGGGCGCGAGGTCGTTGGCCGATTTGGTCAGGATGGCTGAAGCGGTTGGAATTGCGGGCGCCAAGCCGTAAACCGCGTCGAAACCTAAGTATAATTTCGCAGGGCTCGACCACGGCGCAACTTCATCAAGGCGTCCGCGCCTGGAATTCTCAATCGCCCCAGTGGGAACGTGCTCCCGATGATCTCCATCATCGACGACGATGCGTCGGTTCGCGCCGCGGTCGGCAATCTCCTGCAGTCGCTTGGGTATATCGCCCAGGCATTTGAGTCGGCCGAGGAGTTTCTGCGATCGGATTATCTGGATCGGACCGCGTGCGTGATCGCGGATGTCCATATGCCGGTCATGAGCGGCGTCGAACTGCTGGCGCTTCTCCGTGATCAGGACAGGCGCGTGCCGTTCATCTTCATAACGGCCTTCCCTGACGAACGCATTCGTGCGCGGGCGTTCAGTGCAGGGGCACTGGGCTTTCTGACCAAGCCTTTTGACCAGAACCATCTCATTGAATGCCTTGAACAGGCGCTGCGGTTGGACGATGGAAATTCGGGTCGCTAGGCTTCTGCCCGTTTTGCAGCACGCGCCGCTGTCGGTCCCCATCGCTTCCACGCCTCGCTGTCGTCCGTCCCGCGATCAGGCCGGTTTGCATCCGATTAAATGCGTATTTAGTTGGAGGAGTCCCCCCGGGGACCCCTAAATCGGCCGAAGCCAGCTTACGGCGCCGGTCTCCGCTTCCGTGGGATGCATTCAAATCCATGAGATGCATTAGAAAAAAGAGAGAAATTTCCATGCCGCAATGCAATGAACGGGGCACCGGGATAAGCACTCGTATCGGGGGCACTGTCTTTCCATGGCCGGATTGGCTGTATCGACCGCTGGAACCGAAGACGTCAGGCGGTACAAAACAGGGATGTGACATCTGAGAGGGTCGCACAAGGGAACTTTCGGTATGCACCGGAGCCAAAGCAAGACCGGCGCAAGCGCGTCTGATGTCCTTGTCACGGCGTCACGGGCGGTTGCGTACCCACGTTCGGTATGGCTCTTCAGGCAGCCGGTCGAAGGAACCGCGCGCTGGTCGTCCACGGTTGGGCGCTACGTCGTTGCGGTTCTGTCGATTGCCGTTGCGCTTGCGGCTTCGAAGGCGGCGGTGGCCTTCCTGCATATCGAGCCGTTCGTATCGCTCTTCCTTTGCGCGATCATGGTCGCGGCATGGTTCGGCGGCTTCGGTCCGGGGTTGCTGGCGACCGCCGTCGGCTCCGTGGCTTTCGGTTATTATCTTCTCCCTCGAGTTCAATTCGCTCGCGATCGATCCCATGCAGCTGCCGCGCGTGACCCTGTTCTTGATAGTAGCGCTCTTCGTGAACTGGCTGAGTGCGTCGCAAAGAACGGCGGCAAAGTCTCTGCGGCGTTCCCGCGATGAGCTGCTGGCGGCGCTGGAAGATCAAAGGCAGGTCGAGGCCAGGCTTCTGCATAGCGACATGTATCTGGCCGAAGCCCAGCGATTGAGCGAGACCGGAAGTTTCGGCTGGAACGTGGCCACCGGCGAACTGATATGGTCGGAGGAAACCTTTCGGATATTCCAGTGCGATCGAACGATAAAGCCGACTTTGAACATTCTCATTCAACGCGTTCATCCGGAAGACCGTGATCTCGTGCGGCGGACCATCGATATTGCGTCCCGAGAGGGGAAGGATTTCGATCACGAATATAGATTGTTGCTGCCCGATGGCGCTGTAAAGCACGTCCGTGCGTTGGCTCGCGCCTCGAGCGACGCAACTGGCAACGTCGAGTTTGTTGGCGCGGTGACCGACGTCACGGCTACCCAGCAGGCCGCGGAGGAATTGCGGCACAGCGAGCAACAATTCCGCGATTTTGCCGAGACCGCCTCGGACTGGTTCTGGGAAGCCGGCCCGGACCATCGTCTCGTCAGTGTGTCCCGGAAATCCACCGCCGTTTCCGGCAATGTCGGAGTCGGAATGGCGATTTGGGAGGCCGTCAGCGACGTCGAGGAAGAACCCGAGAAGTGGCGGCTTCACATCGCCACCCTCAACGCCCGCCAGCCGTTTCGCGACTTCAGGTTCAGATCGACGAGAGGGGACGGCTCCCCGGTCTACCTGGCCGCGAGTGGCAAGCCTGTGTTCGATTCGGCAGGAAGCTTCCTCGGTTACCGGGGAGTGGCGAGCGATATATCGGACACGGTCCGCGCCGAGCAGGCGGAAGCCGCCCTGCAGGAGGCGCAGGAAAATCTGGCGCATGCCACGCGGGTGACGACGCTCGGCGAATTGGCCGCCTCGATTGCCCACGAGGTGAATCAACCGCTCGCCGCCATCATGGCCAATGCCGAAGCCTGCCTGCGCTGGCTCAGCAGGAACAGTCCCAACGTGGACGCTGCGCGCCGCTCCGTGGAATGGATCGTCAACGACAGCAGTCGGGCGGCCGAAGTGATCGGGAGGGTTCGGGCGCTGGCGGCCAAGAAAGGCGGCGAGAAGGCAAGGCTCGACATCAATGACGTCATCAACGAGGTCCGCGCGCTGGTGCAGCGGCAACTTACCGATAGCCGGGTGTTGCTCCGCGTGGAGCTCGCACCGGCTGCACTGACGGTCCACGCCGATCGGGTCCAGTTGCAGCAGGTCATCATTAATCTCGTGATGAACGGCATCGAAGCAATGCAACAGGTGACGGACAGGCCACACGAACTGACGATCCGGTCGCAAATGAACCAAGCGAACGAGGTTCTGGTGATGGTCGAGGATCGCGGCGTCGGCTTCACCGCCGCCGGGAATTCGGACCGGCTGTTTGATGCGTTCTTCACGACCAAGTCGAACGGCATGGGCCTGGGGCTGGCGATTTGCCGGTCGATCATTGACGCGCATGGCGGACATCTGTCGGCATCCGGCAACGCGGACCAGGGTGCGACGTTTCAGTTCACCCTGCCGTTGCACGAAGGGCGCACCTAGCCCTCGCGTCCCTTTCGCCGGTGGGACAATATATCCAAAGTGTAGTTCGAATGTCCTGCTCCGGTTTGGAACATTCCCCAGTGCGAATAGCTCGTCCACTGATCCTGATCCAGCATGTCGCCGGCGCCTTCGGTGTAGCTCATGATCTTGCCACGACGCCCGGACTGCCGTCGGGCCATTTCGCGATCATGGGTTCGTCAACGTTGAGATGCTGCGCGACCAGCGATGGTGGCGTGTGCGTCAGCCAGTTGGACAACGATACCTCCTGGTAGCGCGGAGCGCGGAATACGCCGATGAACTGCAAATCGGTGTCGCCGACGTTCTCGACGTAGTGCCCGAGGTTGCGCCTGACGTAGCCAATGTCGCCGGCGTTGAAGTCCATCGTCAATGCGTTCGGACCGGTGTCAAACACCGTCATGCGTCCCTTGCCCTTGAGATAATACTGCCATTCATCGGCATTCGGATGCCAATGCATCTCCCGTACGGCGCCGGGTCGAACGGTCACAAGCGCGGCGGCTATCGTCGTCGAGACATTGAAGTTGACGCTGTCGGCCACGCGTATGTTGCCACCGCTGGATTCCCTGACCGGTCGCGACGATCCGAGCTGATACACAAACGGATAGGGCGGGGCTGTCGCGTTCTTGCTGGCAGCAGCACGATCCGCGGCGAGGTCGCCGGGCAGGGTGCCCTGGAAGATCCAGAGATCGTGCAGCGGGATCTTCGCGAATGTCTCGGCCGGAACGCCGAAATTCCTGGCAAGTACCTCGGGCGGCGTGTGGGCAAACCAGTCCGTCACCAGCAATGTGTTGAACTCGTTGGCGTGGCCGTCGTCGAAGCAGATGACGAATTCACAGCCATCCGGCCCCAATCCCTGCAGCGAATGCGGAGCGCCGGCTGGAAAATACCAGAGGTCGCCTTCGCCAACATCGGCAACATAGGGCCTGCCTTCCACATCAAGGACAGTCACGCGGCACTTGCCGTACGTCATGATCGCCCACTCGGCGGCCTGATGCCAATGCAATTCGCGGATCCCGCCCGAGGTCAGCCGCATGTTGACGCCCGATATCTCCTTCGAAATCGCAAAGTCTTCCACCGTGACCTGACGTGCCCATCCGCCGTTCTGAACGCGCTTCGGCGCATTGTTGAACGATGCCCAGTCCATGGGCATGCCGCCGACGTCCGTTGCCGGCGGAGATTGTGCGGAGGGAAACTGATTGCCGATGGCGGGATTTTGCGGTCCGGGATCGCTTAGGTTTCCCGGCCCCTTGGCGTTGACTGCGCCTTGCGGCGGTTCATCGGGGTTGCCGAAGGTGGCGCCTTGCGCGGCAGACGCCGTCATGGCTGCGGCCGAAGCTTTGAGCACATCTCGTCTCGAGAACATGAGTTGTCACTCCCAAATGAACTGTTATGGCGTCGCCGAAAGCGCGACCCTCAAGACGCGGCGTTACCGATGGCGACCTGATTTTTGCAATGTACGTAGTCGTCCTTTGGTTAGCTTCCGCAAACGACGGCGCTTTTTCCGGAACGCACTGCGCGGGCCGCTGCACGTCGAAGCCCATGTGTGTGTTGCAGGCTTGCTGTGCGATCGCCGAAAGATCGGCGTCATTCCGCAGTTCTTCTTTGTCCTCCCGACAATGGTTCTCTCCTGCGCGATCCCGCGATCGTCACTGGCGTGGCAACCTGATGCGGCCGTTCCTTTGAAGAAGCGGCGGGCCTATTCGAAATACAACAGGACGGCCCGGTTGTTGAATGGCGACAAGGGAAGTTTGCTTCAAAGCCTATGGAGCCGCGAAATGAATCCGTTCAGTCAGCGTCAAGGCGTTCCGCAAAAGCTGGACAGATCCGAGCTTCTGGAAGCCTCGATGTGGATCGCAGCCAGGTGGTTTGACCGTTTTGTGTCCGGTTCTGGTGGTCCGGCAGCCAGTCCCGACCTGACCGAGTTCGGAACGTTCGAGGTCAATATTGCCGAAGTAGTCGTTCTCGATCAGGGCGGCGATTTCGTGTTTCCGAAATGGGGCGCGGCGCTGAGCACGCTCTGCGGTGGCAATCGTCGCGGTCATCGGCTGTCGGCATTTCCGCAGCCGAGCCGGGGTCAGTTGCGGCGCGTCTGCGTAAGGGCGACCGCGGGCCAGGTGCCGGAAGCAGAGCAGGCGACCTGGGTGGTGGACGGCCGGATCTGGCAATGCGCGATGCTGGCGCTGCCGACGGCCGGCAATGAGCTTTCGGCGACGCGGCTTCTGGTCGCGCTCTTGTTCGTGCCGCATCCGATGTTCGTTGATGCGGTCATTCCGAGCCAGAGGGAGCATGAGTTCGCGACCGCCACACTTGCTTCGCAATCGATTTTTCCGATCCCCTGAGGCACCCGGGTCCCTCCCCCCTCCCTGCGGGTGCCAAGACTGGCGGCGGACCGTGTGACGGTCCGCCGTTTTTTTTGCGGCCACAACAGGCGCCGAAAGGACTGTACCGGCGCGCTTATTGCCGGCGGGTGGCTTCGAACAGGAACCAGGTGCGCCGTTCGGCCTCGTCGATCCAGTTCTCGATCAGGCTCGCAGTCGCGACATCCTCATACTCGTCGCAAAGCGCGTGGGTCTCGCGAAGGTATTTGGTGAATTGCTTGTTGTCGTCGCGCAGTTCCGCAAGCATGTCCTCCGCCGTGACGAACTCGGCGTCATTGTCCAGGAGGCGTTGAACGCGGCCGATGTGGCCGATCGAACGCAGGCTCGTCCCTCCGATCTTGCGGGCGCGCTCCGCGATATCATCGGTCATCGCAAAGATCTGCTCGCCCTGCTCGTCGAGGAGCAGATGGTAATCCCGGAAGTGCGGGCCGGACATATGCCAGTGAAAGTTCTTGGTCTTGAGGTAGAGCGCGAAAGCATCGGCGAGCAGGGCTCGCAGCGCCGCCGGGATATCCCGCGTCGCGTTTTCGCCGATATCCGACGGGGTTTTCAGGGCGGCTGCTTTTCGGGCTTCGACGGTATCGGTCATGGTTGCACTCCATTCGTTCCAACGGCGGGTCCGGCGTGGCTGCATCGGCGCGCAGATATGGCTTTCCGCCAATGGGCTGTCTTTCGCGAACGCATGCGCGCGTCCGGTTGACACGTTTCCGCGAGGCGCGGCGAGCGTTCCTCGTTCGGCGGGGGGTGAAACTGGAACATCACGTGTTCCCGGAAGTGGAACCGGGGCCCGACAGCGGGGCGGCCGGACTGATGCCGGGCGTCGCGATTTCCGTCGATCCCGGCGGAATTCCCACCCGTGGGATGACCGGACCCGACCCGAGGCTCAGCGGTGATCCTGCGTCGATGCCGGAAGGTGGCTGCAAGCCCCGGCGTCGCCGTCTGAGCGCTGGCGGGGTAGCACCAGGCCGATGCGGTAGCGGCCAACAGAGGCGTGCAGCAACTAATCCAAAGGCCAGAAGTAATCCGGGCGCTCCAGAGAAACTGATTTGCGTCACCGGCAGTGAGCCTGGCATGTACAACTCTCCGGATACATCGCTCAAGCGACGTTAGTTTGCGAAGAGCGAACCGGTATTCCAAGAACGCACACCTTATGGCCACGAACCGCACAGTAGATACCAAGGTATGATGTGCCTAGCCAACGATATACTTATTCAAAACACCCGTAGAATGGAGCATTCGGCATCGTTCGATATTCTACAGTCACAAAACCCGGAACGGGTCGACGAGACGAGATGCGATCACGATTACGGAAATGAGCGGCCCGGACCGGGTCCTGGATCTCCAGCTTCGTTCGTATCTCAGCTCTGAGGCGTTCAGCATCCGGTCAGTACATCGGCGTACAATGACAAGGAATTGGACCATGCCGCAGCAGTCGCTAATCCCACGAGGCAACAACGGTAGTCCTGCAGATCGCGTGACGATCTATGAAGGGGCGGCATCCCGCCCGAATGCAACCAGCACCGCTCCTGTCACCGCCTATCTGGATGATCTCAACGAGCTGGAATCTGCGTCTCACGGCCGTCCATTCGCTGGAGACAGGATGACGCTCGCCTTTCAGCATCTCGACGTCGTGCTCGCGATCGGAGCGCGAGGTTCTGGTCAAGGCGGTTCTTCCGAAGGCAATGCGTCTCTGAACGCCAGGTGTCTGCGGGCGGATCCCGAGCAACGGAACGAAACTGGCATGTCCCTGCAGGTCGCGGACGCGACCAGCCGTATCCAGGGAGTGCGGAACGCCCCAGTCGCCGAAAAGCCGGACGATCCCGTCATCAGGCGCCTGTCCGATGCGCTTGCGGCAACCGAACGCTCCGACGACCGCCACACCGGTGTTTGCGCCGATGCCCTGCGCCTTGCCATCGTCACCCGAATGCTCGGCCTGCAGTCAGAAACGGAGCTGCCCCCTGAGCGGACCGACAAGCTCAATGATGGCTGCACCGAGCGGCAAATGCGGGCGCTGCAGAAGTGGCGTCTCAAGCGAGTGGTCGAATATGTCGACCATCATCTGTCGGGCAAGATCACGCTTCTCGATCTTGCAGCGGTGGCGGGGCTCAGTAGGATGCACTTCGCTTCCCAGTTCCGGGCGGCTACAGGCTTCCGGCCCCATGAGTATCTTCTGAGGCGGCGAATCCAGCGGGCCGAGGATCTGCTGCGTCAATCCACGATGACGCTTGTCGAGATCGCGCTGACCGTCGGTTTCCAGACGCAAGCGCATTTCACCACGGTGTTCAAGCGGTTCGTGGGCGACACGCCATATCAATGGCGTAACGCCCAATGCGTCGGCGGCCGGCGCGCCAAGTAGCGGTCGATCCGCGGTCGATGGAATAGCCGGCTCAGCCTCGCGAGGGGACAAGCGATATGAAGGTAGCCGTCATTGGCGCCGGCGCCGTGGGCTCTGCCTGTCTGACCGCCCTTGTCATGCGTGGCTGCGCGACGGAGATCCTCGTCATCGATCGAACCCCGGAGAGGGCACGAGGGCTGGTGACGGATGTTCAATACGGTGCGACGCTATCTCCACCGGTCACGGTTCGCGCGGGTGACTATTCCGATCTCGGCGGTACGGCGCTGGTGATGATGAGCGCCGGTGTCAACGAGAAAACCGGAGGCGCTACCGATCGGGCAGATCCGGCGGGCAGGCTGCGGCTGCTCGATACCAATGTCGACGTTTACAAGGACATCATTGCGAGGCTTGATGCGGTTGAGCCCGAGGCGATGGTGCTGGTCGTGACCGATCCGCCGGACCCGCTGGCGGATGCAACGCGGATGTTGGGCCACGGCCGGGTCCTGAGCACTGGGACCTATCTCGACAGCCTGCGCTTTCGATTCCATTTGGCTCGCCGGTTCGGCGTCAGCGCAAGCTCGGTGAGTGCGCAGGTACTGGGAGAACACGGTACCTCGGAGGTGTTCGCGTGGTCTTCGGCTCATATCGCGGGGGTGCCGATTCGGACGTTGCATGCGCTGCAAACGAGTGAGGATTTCGACAAATTCCGCCGCGACGTCGAGGACGAGGTCCGATACGCCAATATCTCCATCATCGAGGGCATCGGTGCCAGCCAGCACGGCATCGGCATGGTGTCGGCGCGCATCGCGGAAATCATATTGCGCGATGAGCGCACCGCAATTCCGATCGGCAGCTACAACCCCGCATACGGGGTCACCTTGTCCTTGCCTGGCATCGTCGGCCGGGAAGGGGTGCTCCGGACGCTGGAGCCTGAACTCAACACGGAAGAACGCCAGGGCTTGCTGCGCAGCGTCGATACGCTGAAGGCGGCGCTTTGCCGGATAAGGAAGTCCGAACTGCGACCGGCCTGAATCTCACTTCCCGGCGTGAAGCGCGGAATTTCTAGCGATGCAGACACGAATAGATCCGGATGAGATCGCGGCCGGCGTCCGGCGCCGCACGCGCGGCTTTTTCATTCGCTGTTGCGGTGGCGCAGGATAGCCAGAAATAATTGCCGGCCGGATCGATCACGAGCCGGTTCGGTGTGAAGTTCGCGAGCGCCACCGACAGATATGGCGTGGTCGAGAACCATGACAGCGGACTGAGGTCAGGGGCGATCCGGTCCGAGGAGACGAAACGCGGATCGCCGAGCGCCGGATCGGATTCGTCGCCGATTGCGAGTGCCGCGACCGCGGCTCGGTAATGCCGCCACGCGGTGACGAACTTTGCGGTCTCGACCGCGTGCACCAGGGTCAACAGCACGAACGTCGCCGCGAGCGGCAGTGCCGCCCGGTCACGCAGCGCGGCCGCCGCCCGTACCACGCCTGGCAGCGGAAAGGCGAGTGTGCCGTCTGCGGACATGGCGCTGAGCGCTGCGAGCACGCCGAACATCGGCGTCACGATCACCAGTGCCGTTCTCAGATAATAGCGGCTGCTCGCGTGTATCGCGTGGTCAAACCGCAGCCAATATATCAAGAGCAGGACCGCCACGATGGCGGCGGCGTAGAGATATGCCCTGTCCGGGGCGAACCGCGAGATTATCAGCAACATAACGCCGAATCCGGCGAGCACCGCAAACAACAACACGACGATGCTGACCTGAAATATGGTGAAATCGAAGAAGTGCAGGGCGGCCCGCAGGAACACGCCGGCATAATAGTCGTCGGGCGGGAGCGTAATTTTCGTGGCGGCCGCCATCGCAAGCACCACGATCAGGATTGCCGCAGCGCGAAGGAAGGAAGCGTCGCGCAGGCCGCGGGCAGCCAGCGTCGCGACGATGATAACTGCCAGCACCAGTGCGCCCTCATGGGTGAACGCGAGCGTGAGCAGCATGATGAAGACGATGGCCGTTCCGGCGGCGGTACGCGTGGCATAGTGGCTGACAGCGAGCGCCGGCCAGAACACGGCGTGTGCGAGCCACATCTCGGTTGGAAAGCCGAAGATCAGCGGGCTGAGCAGGGCCGTCGAACAGCAGGCGTAGATAAAGATAATGCGGCCGCGCGAGCGGTCGGCCGCAAATGTGCCGATCAGCCCCGCGAGCGGGGCGAGATAGAACAAGAGCCCGTAGGCGATGATTCCGGCGCGGGGATTCCCGGTCAGCCCGACAACGGCCTCTGCCGGCAGGAGACTGAGGAAAAAGACCGACATGCGGCCGGAGATATTGTGCCAGTGGAACGCCCAGACGTCCTGCACGGCGACGGCATAGGAAAACATCGCGCCGTCGGCGTAGAGCTCGAGCTCATAGCCCAGGGCGACCGCGACGAACGCGACCGACCAGCAAAGACCCGTTCCGATCACGAGGGCGCGCAGCAGGTCGGCGCCGGAGCGGAAAGTGGGCCACGACATTTTGCCGACGTTCTCCTCGCGGGGGGCTTCATCCTTCGAGACGGCGCTTCGCGCCTCCTCTGGATGAGGTCCGGAATCCTCATGGTGGGGCGCGCGGCCACGCCGCGCGTCTCGAACCACGAGGCCACGGTATACGCATGATTCCGCCCAAGCGGAATGCGCCGTAGCGGTTAAGCCCCTCAGGACGGGTTGGCCAGCAAGGCGGTCAGACGGTCGAAGTGGTGTCCGGAACGCTCGGCCTTGGCGATCATGTAACGGCGGTTGTCGGCGTTGATCGGCGCCTCCAGGGGCATCCGGCCGGCGATTTCGATGCCGGCGCCGGTGAGGCCGTCGAGTTTGGCGGGGTTGTTGGTGAGCAGCACGATCCGCGTGCAGTTCAGCATCGTCAGCATGCGCGCGGCGATGCCGTATTCGCGCTCGTCGTCGTCGAAGCCGAGCGTGGTGTTGGCGTCGAATGTGTCGAGGCCGTCGTCCTGCAACTGATAGGTCCGCATCTTGTTGGCGAGACCGAGCCCGCGGCCTTCCTGCGCCAGATAGAGAATGACGCCGCCGCCGAGATCCTCGAGCCGCGTCACGGCAAGGCGAAGCTGGTCCCCGCAGTCGCAGCGCCGCGAACCGAACACGTCGCCTGTCAGGCAGGCGGAATGCAGCCGCACCGGAACGGCCGCGGTGAAATCGGGTTTGCCGACGATGATGGCGACCGGACTGCCTCCCATGGCGTCGCGGAACACGACAAAGCGGGTGGGCGTGCCCGAGGTGAGCGGCACCACGGCCTCGCTCGCCACGAACAGCGAGCCGATGGCGTCATCGGCGAAGCGGGCCACCGCCTCCGCTTCAATCCCGACGATGCCCTGATCGCACGCGACGGATTGGCCGGCCACGTCCGCCGCCAGCACCGCCGGCAGGCCATGCGATATCTTGACGAGTTGAATGGCCGCGGCAGCCGCCGGGCTTGCCGGTTCGGCCGTTGGCACCCGATCGACGGCTGCGTCGGTGACGAGGGAGAGTAGCGAATTCGCGTCATCGTCCGCCGAGAGCGACAGGGCCACCGGCGTCGACGCATCCAGGCCGAGCGCCAGCGCGCGCCGTTTTGTGATGATGAGCCGCGGTACGGCCTGTCCGCAGAGTGCGATGAATTCACCGAGCCGCTCCCCGTCCAGGCCTTCGACCGGCAGCGCAAGAATTGTTTCGCCCGTTGCGGTGATGAGAACAGGCCGCCGCCCGAGGAATTCGCCAAGGCCACGGCTGACCCTGGTGTGCCCGCTTCCGCCGAATAAGGCCGAGCCTGCGCCGGTCTGCACGTCACTCATTTCCTGACTTTCCATTCTCGTGGCCGTGACCGTAGAACACCGTGCGACCGGCATCATTCCAGTCGCAAACTGACGATTTTTGTGCGATCATGGCAGATAGTCGCATTGTTAACGCAACCACACAGTGTTCTTGATTCCTGCGTGCACACCAGCAATTTCCCATCGAGCAAGGCCGCGTCTTCCGATCCCTGGGAAGACTTCAGCCGGCTATTCCGTGAAGGACAAAAGCCGCTGCCGCGCGGCTGGGCCGATGTGTTCGGCCCGCTCCGCAGGGGCACGGTGGACGACCTCGTGATCGTGGGTCAGATCGGCCAGTCGCTCGATGGCCGGATCGCGACGGAATCCGGGCACTCGAAATACATCAACGGGCCGGCCGGACTGGTGCATCTGCACCGGCTGCGGGCGCTGGTGGACGCCGTCGTCGTCGGCGTCGGCACTGCCGTCGCGGACGATCCGCAATTGACCGTACGGCGGGTTGCAGGACCTCAACCGGCTCGCATCGTCATCGATCCGAAGGGCCGGCTTGGCGCGGGCGCCCGGATGTTCGCCGACAACGGTGTCCGCCGCCTGCTGATCACGGCACAGGGCACGCGCTGCACCCCGCCGTCCGGCGTAGAAGTTGTCGCCTTGCCGATGGTCGATGGAGAGATCGCCCCGCCCGCTATTCTCACCGCGCTTGCCGGCTGCGGCATGCGGCGGGTGCTGATTGAAGGCGGCGCCAACACGGTGGCACGCTTTCTTGCCGCCGGCTGTCTCGACCGCCTGCACGTGTTGGTCGCGCCGATCGTGCTCGGCGCCGGTGCCCCCGGCCTGATCGCGCCGCCGCTCGAGCGCGCGGATCAGGCGCTGCGGATGCCGATCCGCGTTCACCAGATCGGGGACGACGTGCTGTTCGACTGCGATCTGTCGGGTCAGCGCGTGGCGGTGAGGGTCGCAAAAAAATCCACGTGACCGACATGGAGTGAGGAGCTTCCTGCAGCGAGCGCGTCGAGGCGACGCGCCAGCCAAGCCTTGGCGTCGGCAAGCGACAGCGCGCCGATGTCGTGCGCGGCGTCTGCCCATCCCGCCAGTATTTCGCTTTGCATGTCGGGATCGTCAGGTCCCAGCGTCCAGTCGGACTGGCCGTGAACCACGGAATAGCCGAGCGCCTCGAAGCGCGCGATGGCGTAGCCGGCCGCCGCTGGTCCGAGCGCCGGTCCAAAACCCTTGTCGGTGCGCTGATGCGCGTTGACAGCCGTTGCGATCGCCGAATCCAGCGGATCCGATGGAGTGAGCGCACTACGCCCGTCGTAACTCAGCGCCGCATAAAGCGGGATCGCACGCGCGGCGATCTCGACGGCAAGCCGGTCCAGCCATGTTTCGGAGACGAGATCAAGCAAGGCCGAGGTCGCGACCAGATCGACCGGCCCGTCGAGCGCGGCTTCGAGATCGCGGTTGAGGTCGAGCGGGACGGCGGTAACGGTGGCATGTTGGGCGAGCGGGGTGGCCGTGGCGCGTGCCAGGAGACCGAGATCGTTATCGATCAGCTTCCAGTTCTGCCGCGCCGGTAGAAGCGGGCTCAGCGCGCGCAAGGTCGAGCCGGTGCCGCAGGCGAGATCGACGATTCGCAGCGAGGCAAGCGGCTCGAGCCGGGCCGTCACCGCGTCGAGAACGGCCGGGTTGCGGGCGAGCAAATCATGGGGCTCGCGGAGCGTCAGCCAGTTGGCGGAGAAGCCGCTCATGCCAGCCGCTCCAGGGCGCGCGCGAAGATATCCGCGGATTGCCGCCAGGTCGGGAGCAGGGGAGCCGCCGCGCGCGCGGCGCCGGACATGCGCTGTCGCAGATCGGTATCGCCGATCGCGCGGCGCAGCACCTTTGCCAATGCGGGAACATCGCCACTATCGACCAGCAGGCCGGCCTCCGGCGGCACCGTGTCCGGGATGGCGCCGGCCTTGCTGCCGACGACGGGCAGGCCGTGCGCGATGGCCTCGGCATAGGCCATGCCGTAGCCTTCGAAACGGGAGGCGAGCACGAACACATCGGCTTGCATGTAGAGCGCCGCGAGGCTTTGCGGCGATACCGCGCCCAGCACTTCGATTCGATTTCCAAGCGCGTGACGCGCTATATCGGCATCGAGCTTTGCCGCGCAATCCTGGTCGCGCGTGCGGTCGCCGGCAATGGTCAGCTTCCACGCGATATCGCCGAGCGTCGCCAGCGCCGCGATCAGCACGTCAAAACCCTTGCGCGGTACCACAGCGCCGACCGACAGCAGCCGCACGACGCCGCCCTGACTCCCGTGCGCCCCTGGCATTGGATCGCTGCCCGGCCTTGCGACGATAATACGCCCGGCTGGCACACCGTAATCGGACGCGACCAGCTTTGCCGTGGCCGCGCTGGTGACGACGACACCTTGCACCGCTGCGAGCGCGGTTCGCTCGCTTGCGCGCAGCGCGTCCGCTTGTGCCGGCGACAGCCCCCATTCCAGCGCCAGCGGATGATGCACCAGCGCCAGCAACGGATTTCGGCCGGCAAGTTGCAACGCCGCTTCCGGCAAGACGCCGAGCGCCAGTCCATCGATGACGATGGGGCGGCCGGCAGGCAGGGCAAGGAGCCGCGTTCGCGCCGCCGCGCGGGTCGGCTCGCTGGGCGAGGGGAAGTCTTCGCCGAGGTCGATCAGATCGATCTCCCAGCCGAGACCGCGGAGCTCGGCGATCATGCGCCGGTCGTAGCCATAGCCGCCGGTCGGGGTCGCAAGATCGCCCGGCACGGCGAAGAAAAAGCGCCCTACCACAAATCCGCCTCGTACCAGGCGCGTGCGACATGCGACTCCGACAGCGTGACGCGTATCGCCTTGAGCTCGCGGCCGTTGCGGCCGAGTTCGCCGGCGCGGGCGTCCTTCGCGAGCGCATCGTAGATGTGCTTGGTAAGAAATTCGGTGGTGGTGTTGCTGCCCTTGAATTGGGACACCTCGTCGAGGTTGCGATAGTTCAGTGCCGCCAGCACAGCTTTCAACGCGTCAAGCGCGCGGCCGATGTCGATGACGATGCCGTTAACATCGAGCGTCTCGGCGATGAAAGCCGCATCGACGACGAAGGTCGCGCCGTGCAGCGCCTGCGCCGGCCCGAATACGGCGCCGCGGAACGAATGGGCGATCATGATGTGGTCGCGTACTTCAACGGCGAACAAGGGACCTCCTTCAGGCGTAAGTAATGGGCTGGCAGAGTATGCCATTTCTGGCATCGAGAATATCGGGCAGCCGTCGCGGCAGATCACCGAACGCAATCGCCGGCGCCAGCAGCGCGTCGAGCCGCGCATCGGCGAGCAACGCGAGTGCCGCGGCGAGCCGGCGTCCGTGCGTCCAGCGCGGCCGGTGTGACGGCGCGATCCGTCCCACCTGGCTCGACACCAGCTTGAGCCGGCGGCTGTGGAAGGCGCCGCCGAGCGGCGCCGTCACCGCTGCGTCGCCGTACCAGCTCATTTCCAGCACGGTTGCCTCCTCACCGGCGAGCGCGAGCGCCGTGCCAAGTCCGCTTCCATGGCCGCTGGCGTGCACGACGAGGTCGCAGTCGCCCTTGGCGGCTTCGGCCCCAGCAAAGCCAACCCCGAGGGCGCGGGCTAATTCCGCGCGCGCCGGATTGATGTCGACGAGCGTCACCTCCGCGCCCGGCAGCCGCCCGCACAGATAGGCAACCAGGGAGCCGACCACGCCGGCGCCGACCACGGCGATGCGGTCGGCCGGACCGGGCGCCGCATCCCAGACCGCGTTTAGCGCGGTCTCCATATTGGCGGCCAGCACGGCGCGTTGCGGCGGCAGATTGTCCGGCAGCACGACAGCGGCGCTTGCCGGGATGTTGAACAGGTCCTGGTGCGGGTAGAGCGTGAAGACCGTGCGCCCGAGCAGGGCTTCCGCGCCGGCTTCGATCCGGCCGACCGTGGCATAGCCATATTTCACCGGAAACGGAAAATGGCCGGCCATGAAGGGCGCGCGCATGCGTTCGAATTCGCTCTCCGGCACCCGCCCGGCCAGCACAAGCGCCTCGGTGCCGCGGCTGATCGCGCCGTAGAGCGCCCGCACCCGCACTTCGTCCGGGCTAGGTGCTGCGAGCGTTTCCCGGCGGATCTCGGCTTGTCCGGGCCGGCTATACCAGAGCGCCCCGGCACTGTCGTCGGTCTGGCGGATCGCCAATTTCTTTGATCTCCGGGTTGGAATTCCTGGGCTGATATCGTGTTATACCCTTCAGTCTGCACTGTCTGCCGCGGGATTAGAAGTCGCAACCTCTGTGTTAGAACGCTCCCCCTCGCAAGCCATCGAGGCCGACGCCGCCGGAAATGATCTTTTCGGTCGGCGGGCGCTGTTTGTCGTGCTGTTCGCCGCCACCATGGCCGGATCGCTCGCGCTCGCCGCGCTCGCGCTGTCGCCGGGCGGCTTTGGCGTGGTCGATCTCGCGCTGCTGCTGCTGTTCGCGGTGACGCTGCCCTGGATGGTGGCGGGATTCTGGAACGCCGTGATCGGGTTCCTGATCATGCGTTTTGCCGCCGATCCGATCGCGGCGATCATGCCGGTGGCCGCGCGCGTCCGCGGTGATGAGGCGGTGACGGCTTCGACCGCGATCCTGCTATGCATCCGCAACGAATTGCCGGAGCGGATGATCCGCAATCTCGAGCCGATGCTGATGGGCCTTGATGCCGCCGGCTGCGGTGAACGTTTTCATCTCTATGTTCTCAGCGACACCAGCGACGTCGAAATTGCGGGCAGCGAGGAAACGCTTTTCGCAGCGCTTTCCTCGAACTGGCGCGGCCGGGTGGCGATCACCTACCGGCGCCGTACGGTCAACACGGCCTACAAGGCCGGCAACATCCGTGAATTCTGCGAGCGCTGGGGCAGCCAGCACGAATTCGCGGTGACGCTCGACGCCGACAGCTTCATGACGGCGGACGCCGTTCTCCGCCTCGTCCGCATCATGCAGGCCGATCCCAGGCTCGGCATTCTCCAGGGGCTGGTCGTAGGCCTTCCCTCGACCAGCGCGTTTGCGCGAATCTTTCAGTTCGGCATGCGGCTCGGCATGCGCTCCTATACCATCGGCAGCGCCTGGTGGCAGGGCGATTGCGGGCCTTATTGGGGCCACAACGCCGTGTTGCGGCTTGCGCCGTTCATTGCGCATTGCGCCCTGCCGGTTCTGTCCAGCGACGGCACCGAAGATCGCCATATCCTCAGCCACGACCAGATCGAGGCGGTGCTGATGCGCGCCGCCGGCTATGATGTGCGCGTGTTGCCGCAGGAGGATCTGGGCTGGGAGGAAAACCCGCCAACCTTGCTCGAATTCATCCGCCGCGATCTGCGCTGGTGCCAGGGCAACATGCAGTATTGGCGGTTTCTCGGGCTTCCCGGCCTCAAGCCGGTGAGCCGTTATCAGTTGCTGCTGGCGATCCTGATGTTCATCGGCTCGCCCGCCTGGATCGGGCTACTGGTGCTCGGCACACTCGCGGCCGCATGTTCCGATACGCCTTCGAGCTTCATTCGCGCCGACGCCGGCATGGCGCTGTTCATCTGCGTATTGGTGATGTGGTTCTCGCCAAAGATCGCGAGCGCCGTCGACATCCTGCTGCGTCCGAAACTTCGCCGCGCGTTCGGCGGCGCCGGACTGTTCATCGTCAATTACGTCATCGAGACGCTGTATTCGATCCTGCTCTGCCCGATCCTCTGGTTTGGCCATACGATCTTCCTCGGTGGCCTGTTGTTCGGCCGCGAAATCGGCTGGATCGGACAGACCCGTGACGATCACGCGGTGCCGTTCGCGCTGGCGCTGCACAATCTGTGGCCGCACACGCTGCTCGGATACGTGGCACTCGGCTTGCTGGCCACGACCCAGCCGGCGGCGATTCCCTATGCGCTGTTTCTCGCCGGCGGCCCGGCTTTGGCGATCCCGTTTGCGGTGATGACCGCGTGGCCTCGGCTCGGCAGTCTTTGCGCAAGGATCGGGGTCGGCCGGCTACCGGAGGAGACCACGCGGCCTTCAGCGCTGCTGGTGCTGGAACTGCCTGCGATCGAGCAGGCGGCGCCATCGTTTCGGCCAAGCGCGGTCTGAAGCGGTGTTCGACGGCTTCAGGACGGTGCGCGGGATTTTGCGGTCGCTTCGCATCTATCATGGCAGCAGGTCGCGCGCGGTGGCGATGGACCGGCTGTATGGCGGTTTCGTGCGGCGCGGCGATCTGGTGTTCGATGTCGGCGCCCATGTCGGCGACCGCGTGGCCTCGTTTCGCCGGCTTGGCGCACGGGTGGTCGCGATCGAACCACAGCCTGCCTTGGTCAAGGTGTTGAAATTATTCTACGGGCGCCGCGCCGGCGTTGCGATCGAGGCGGTAGCGGTCGGCCGCGCGGTCGGCGCGGCCAGCATGATGATCAACGCCGATAATCCCACGGTCTCGACGGCATCGCCGGCGTTCGTCAGCGCCGCGCGCGATGCGCTGGGCTGGGATACGCAGCGTTGGACTACATCGATTGAAGTGCCGGTGACGACGCTGGATGCGCTGATCGCCAAGCATGGCCTGCCTTCCTTCATCAAGATCGACGTCGAAGGTTTTGAGGCGGAAGCGCTGCAGGGACTGTCGCGCGCGGTCAAGGCGCTGTCCTTCGAATTCACTACTATCCAGCGCGATGTCGCGCGCGCCTGTATCGAGCGCTGCGTCGCGCTGGGCTACACGCGGTTCAACGCCGCGCTCGGCGAGAGCCAGGCTTTTGTGAACGCCGAGTGGGTCGGCGGCGAAGAGATCGCCCGATGGCTGATGGGGCTGCCGCACGAAGCCAATTCCGGGGACATCTATGCCGCTCTCGCCTGATCTTCTCAGACATCCGGTACGGTGGCGCTTGTACGTTGCCGTCGCCGCGCTGATCGCCGCGGGCTACGGCCTGACGCTGGTGATTTTCTATCCCGGCATCATGACTTACGATGCGAAATTCGTTTACGAGGACATCGGCAAGGGCGTGCTCGGCGACTGGCAATCCCCGGTCATGACCGTGCTGTGGGGCATGGTCGACCCGGTTGCGCCGGGCGCGGCTTCCATGTTCCTCGTGATCGCGACCTCATATTGGCTCGGCTTTGGCCTGCTCGCATTCGCGCTGGCGCGCCGCGGCAGCCGGCTCGCGCTGTTGCTGCCGCTGTTGGCGCTGCTGCCGCCGGCCTTCGTGTTTGCCGGAATCATCTGGCGCGATGTTCTGTTTGCGACCAGCTGGCTGCTCGCCGCCGCCATCGCTTTCGCTGCCACCGGGCGCGATGCGCGCCTTCGGGTGCCGCTGCAAGCGCTGGCGCTTGCGCTATGCGGCTTCGGCGTCCTGTTGCGTCCGAACGCGCTGACCGCCGCGCCGATCCTTGTCGTTTATATTGCCTGGCCGACGCAAGTGTTCTTGAAGCGCACGGCGATCCTGTTCCTCCCGGCGATGGCGGGTCTGTTTGCGTTGGTGCAGGTGGTCTATTACGGCGCGCTCGGCGCGACGCGGCAACATCCGTTGCAGTCGATCATGGTGTTCGACCTCGGCGGCATCAGCCACTTCGCCGGGAGCAATCAGTTTCCGGTCAGTTGGAGCGAGCCCGAGACCGCGCTGCTCCTGAACGGCTGCTACCAGCCGACCCAATGGGACATCTATTGGCGGCTCGAGCCTTGCGAGTTCGTGATGCGCAAGATCGAACGAGAGGAAAAGCTGTTCGGTACGCCTGTTATCGCCGAAGCCTGGCTGCGTGCGGTGATGCGCCACCCGGTGGCGTATCTGCGCCATCGCGCGGCGTTCATGTGGAATTTCCTCACTGGCAATAACCTCACCATGTGGGTCGCCGACGTTGAGCACCCGTCGCAGACCGTGTTTGCCGACCGGCCGGCCTTCGTCGCGCTGGTTTCCCTGCACGACAGGCTGAAGCCGACTCCGCTGTTTTCGGCCGGCGCGTGGCTACTCGTTTGCGCCATCGTGTGCGGCTTCGGCTGGCGACGGCGCGAGACGCCCGAGGGCGCCTTTGCGCTGGGTACTTGCGGATCGGCCGCGCTCTATGTGCTGACCTTCTTTGCGGTCGGCGTCGCCTCCGACTTCCGTTACGCCTATTGGGCGGTTCTTGCCGGCATCGCCGGCGGAATCGTTATCACGTCGGCTCGGCCCGAGCCTGAAATGCCCTGAGTTGCGCTCAATGGGACGGTTGCGCCGTCCACGCCTTGTAATCCGCTTCCGAGACGCCCGGCAGCTTCTTCAGGTACGCGACGATCGACCAGATATCGTCATCCTTGGCGCCGGCCTGAGCGAAGCTCGGCATGCCCGTCATGTTAATGCCGTTCTTGACCACCCAGAACAGCTGCCCTGGCGAGAGCTCCCCGACGACGTCCTTCAGATCAGGCGGATCGGGATGCAGGCCTTCCGAATATTTGGCCCATTTGACACCCGGGGCGCCGTGGCAATTGGCGCAGCCGTGCTCGGCGAACTCCCTCGCGCCGGCCTGCACCGTGGCGGCGTCGTTGATGTTGATGGACGCCGGCGGCTGGTCGTCGGCATGGCGATTGATCGAGGCGGTGCGCACCCGGGTCAGCGCCCAGGTGACGACGGCCGGGTCCTCGGCGGTCCCCGCTACACTGTAAAAACCCCCGAAAAAGAACGCTGCCGCGCCGATTCCGACCACGATCGCCAGCGTGCCAATCACCGCAAGGATACGCATGTGAGCCTCCAATGCGCCCGTCTACCGGCCGGTCGGGAAATAATACACCGGCTAGGAAATAATACATCGGCCAAAGGGTTGTGTACGTTACGATATCGTGACCGCGGCGCGAATGCGTTATCCCCGGCACGATGTCTCGTAGCGGGAGGCGGGAAGCCGAATGACAGCGCGATACACGTCAAGGCAGGCAAGAGAGAGCGCGGGCGGGCAGGGCCTTCGCTAGGCATGTCCTCCAGCGCGCCCATTCTTGCCGACCGTCTGGTGCCCGGCCAGGCTATTTCCCGCGGCGATGGAATCGTGCTTGGCCTGGTCGCGGTGCTGCACGCGATTGCGCTGATCATCATGGCTGCGACCGAACTCGATTGGGTCGACAAGGCGACATTCCTGCTTGTCTGGGCCGTGCTCAATTTTCTTTGGCTTGCGCTGGTTCGCCGGCTGACCATGGCGGCGCTGATATCGCTCGAACTCGTCGTCGCCCTCGCGTTGCTTTCGCGCTTCAAATACGACAAGCTCTGGATGACGGTCGATTTCGTCGACCTGATGATCATTGACCGGGATACGTCGGCGTTCCTGCTCGCCGCCTTCCCCTCGCTGCGCGGCTGGATCGGGCTCGCCGTAACCGCCACGGCCGTGCTCCTGATGGCCGCGTGGCGGTTTGACCGCTACCGCGTCGGCAGGCGCACCAGCCTTGCCGGGGCTTCCTTGTGCATGGCCGCGCTCATCGGTCTGTCGTTGTCGTTCCCGACCGATCTCCATGAGGATTTCACCAGCGAGAACTATGTTTCGAAGTTCGCGCGGACCGGCGTGGAGGCAATTTATGAATTTGCCGACCACGGATTTCTGCAGGCCGACGCAAGCGTGAGCGGAAGCCTGGGCGCCGCGCCGGTGTCCTGCCATCCGGCACGCAAGCTTCCGCACATCATTCTTCTGCATGATGAATCCAGTTTCGACATTACAGCTGCGCCCGGAATGAAAGTACCATCAGGCTATCACAGGCATTTCCAGTCCTTCGACGGCAAGGCGCGCAAGCTGGTGGTGGAGGGGGTGGGCGGACCAAGCTGGTTCACCGAATACAACGTGCTCACCGGGCTCTCGGCGCGGTCCTACGGACGCTTTGCCACCTCTGTGACCCGGATTGCCGCCGGCCGCGTCAACCGTGGGCTACCGCATTCCCTGAGTCGCTGCGGCTACAAGACCTTCAGCCTCTATCCGTTCTATGGCGCGTTTCTCGGTTCGCGCGCCTTCCAGTTGACGACCGGCATCGCGCACTATCTGGACATGCTCGACCTCGGCACGCGAGACTTCGAGGCCGACAGTTTTTACTTCGACCGAGCTGTTGAGATCATCGAGCGCGAGCGCGGCAAGGGCCCGCTGTTCCTCTACGTCTACACCGTCGCCAATCATTTCCCCTGGGACACGCGCCTGCGCCCCGAACTGACGCCGTACTGGCGCGATCCCGGCAACGCTCCCGATATCGATGAGTATGTTCGCCGTCAGGGGATGACCGCACAAGATTACAAGAGATTGCTGGAACGGTTGGCGCGGGAATTCCCGGCTGAATCCTTCCTGATCGTGCGCTACGGCGATCACCAGCCGCAGTTTGGCGCCCGCATCGTGGATCCGTCGATCGGCGAGGAGGCGCTGGCGCACCGGCTGAGTGTGCTGGACCGGCGCTATCTCACCACCTATTACGCCATCGACGCGGTGAATTTCACGCCGGCCGATCTGTCCTCCGCGCTCGACACGCTCGATGCACCGTATTTGCCGCTGGTTATTCAGGAGGCGGCCGGCGTACCGCTGGGACCGAGCTTTTCCGAGCAGAAGAAGATCCTGCGACGCTGCGATGGCGTGTTCTATGGCTGCGCCGGCGGCGCCGAGGCGCGGCGTTTCAACCGGCTCCTGATCGAGGCGGGCTCGGTCAAGGGGCTATAGGCCGATACGTGCCTTGACGTAGTTCAGGTGGCGAAGTTTTCCTCGCCACCTGAGATTATTGAGACCGACAGCTACGGCCTAGTGATGATCGTGATCGTCTCCATCACCATCACCATCAAAGACCCGATGGTAGTGATAGTGCGGCCGCGCGTGCGGCTGGCATGCGGGCACCGGATCGGGCGACGCCGCGCTCTCATTTGGGCCGGGTGCGGGCACGCCGGCGGTGATGCCAGCCAGCAGCAACCGGTTCACGATGTCCTGGGTGTCGTCGCAGATCAGGAAGCGGTCCCGCACCAGCCTGTCGACCGCCAACACGACCTTCGTTTTATAGAAGGCGAAGGACGGATAACGTTCCTGAACCGAGAGACGCGGGTCGTTCGCGGCGACGCGGGCCGTCATCGTTGCCGCGAACGGGATGTATTGGCCGGAAGCCTCGCACCCATCGTTCGCCCAGACTCCGGACCGTAGTCCCCAGCCCGTATAGGTCGCCAGCGGCACCGTCAATTCCGGCAATCGAATGCCGGCGATGTCGTTGCCGTCCTTGTCGGTCTTTGGCACGTAGCTTGGATAGATCGGACCGTTGGCCGGATTATCCTCGTAGGGTGGCGTGATGACCGGCGGATTTATCGTCGGCACGAAGGTTTGATAGAAGTTCGGCCCGAGATTGAACCGATACCTGGTTGTCTTCAAACCCGTGTAGGTGACGCCGGGAATGTGGGGGAAGCCCACACCATCCTGGGGCAGCGGCGGAACCAGAGTGCCGTCGCGTAGTTTCGGCACCTGCGAATGCGGCGGTTCACTTCCGCGCGTCGACCACTCGTCCAGGTCGGTCCACAGCGCGCGCTGGACCGGAGCGGAATCGAGCGGGTTGAGGAACTGCTGGCAGACGCCCTTCGAAGCCGGGTTGCCGGCGCCGCCATGCTGCTTGCTCGACAGCAGGTACAGCCGGGTGAGTTCATGATCCGGCAGGTCGAATTTTCCCGTCGGGTCGGTGCTCATCAGCGAACCGGCCTTCACCCAGTACTCGTTGGCCGAGTAGAATTCCATGGCCAGCGGACAGGTGTGGGTCTGTTCGCATTTCTTGTAACGCCAGTCGCTGGTGTGCGAGATCGGATCGAAGGTCGGCACGTTCGCAAAGGGATAAAGACCCTCGAGATAGAGGAGTTCCTGGCGGTTGCGGTTGGTGCGCTTGGTCTGTGACCAGCGGTAGTTCATGTTGAGACCGTCACCGGCCCCGATCCACTGCATCATTCCATCGAAGACCTTCCGGTGATTTTCGTCCTCATTGAACCCGAGATGAACGAGGTCGTTCAGGGTCCGGGCCGGCTGCGAGGAGGTCTCCGTGTAGATGCGGTCGATGTGACCCTTGATCGGGTTGGGCGTGCCGAGGTCGTCGTGCGATGCGGATCGCAGGAACGAGTTGAAGTCGCGGATCGCCGCGAGGCCCAATCCGTTTACCGTCGGGTCCTTGGCGATGTAGGAGAATTCGTAGATATCGTTGTTGACGAAATTTCCTGATGTCAATTTGATCGCGGTGTTGGTCGCGTCGGTATAGGCCCAGCCGCTGGTCGGGACGACGACGGCCGGATCGTCGAGATGGACGCGGTGGGTCAGGACGGCGTCCGGCGCGCCCTGGTTGCCCGAGGCGGCAGGGTAAGCCAGCGTGAACGTCGCGCCGCCGGTCACGATGTATTCATATCCGGGGCCGGTGATGGTCGAGTTTCCCGGGCCGTGCGCGACGGGCAGGGCGGCCGTCGCGACGAGGCCGTTCAGCGGTCCGAGGTTGTTTTCCCAGCCCGACCAGACCGTCGTGTAGCCGCGGGTCCACAGAAAGGAATCGTCCAGCGCTGCCGCATCGGTGAGCGCCGCCGGATCGTTGGTGCCGGTCGGCGTGTTGTTCAGCGTCTGGTAGGTCTTGCCGCCGCGGTTCGGCGGCTCGTACATCACCTTGCGGTTGCCCTTGCTTGGGTCGAGAGGCTGCAAAATGTAAAAATTGTGCTGATATTCCACATTGCCTCGCGTGTTGCGCGGCGCGAGCTGGATGTCGGTAATTACTGCGTTTTGCGGATTCGTCGGGCTGACCTCGCCCGTCGCGATCCCTGTGATGAACTCATATTGGCCCACGCCGGCAAACGAATGGCCGCCGAAGGCAGTACCCCTGGTCAGGATTTGAATCTGCGTGGTGCGCGCGTCTGCTGCGACGGACGCTGCGACCAGAATGGTGGTAGCCAGAAAGCCTGCTATTCCGGAACGAGAGAGTTTTCTTTTGTGGGAACTAGGCACGCGCAAGGATAGCGCGTTCGCAAAGCGAACCATGATTTAGCCTCCCCTGTTGTGTCCGTTCTTTTCGCACCGCCGGATAGGCAATGTCGTGAACGGTTGAGCAACAGCGCCTCAGAGAGGCGCTGAAGCAGGCAAAGGCTAACAGACGTGAAATAGGCTGCAATGAATTTTGTATGCCACATGCCAGCAATGCGCGCATGAGTGCCAGCGCAACCCTGGAGATGTGGTGCGAGTTCGACTTCGCGCGGCGCGGCTCAACCGTCGAACCTCAAATGATGCGCCGCACACCGGTTCGATCAAAAGCAGAGACCGAGGAGTTTGAGCCGACAAGGTTGTGCCGACGTTTTCCGCTTGGCTACGACCACTTTCTTCTCGGCCGCAGGCGGCGTCCTCGTGCCGGCAGCAACTTTCGGCGCTTCATAGTCGCCCGCGATCTCCATGGCCCAATAGGTGCGATGGGAGGTGTCGCTTCGTGCGCTGGCGACGCCGACGCGAGACGCGTTCGGGAGCAGGAGATTTTTTCGATGCTCGCTCGAGGCGATCCATTGATCGAGCGTCTTTTCGAAACTGTCGTAGCCATACGCGATGTTTTCCGCAGCCCGTCCCGCTTTTGAAGGCGCGATCCGCCCACCGAAGCCGCCGAGTACTTCGTGGTCGAGCCTGTCTCTTGCCGCCATCGCCTTCGCCTGCTCCAGCGCGATCCGGCTGAGCGTGGCGTCCATGATGACTTGTCCTTCGCCGTGCTTCCGACGAAACTCGGAAATTGCCTTGGCAGGTGACGATTGTGCGGCGGCGAAGCTGCTGAAAAGCAGGGTCGATCCGAGCAGAATGGCGAATAGCGGTTTCATAGGCTGTCGTGTTCGCGACCCACAGGCTGTCGAGGTGTCATTCTTTCTCTCATTATCACGACCCGCGCAAGGCGCGCGGACCGCTGGTTCCACCTTGGGAACGGCAGTTGCGCGGTGAGCACCGCTGCAAAATATCGGTGCAATGGCGGTTGAGAATCTTGAAGCGCCGGCATTCGCATCGATACGATGATGCATGATTCCAAGGCGGCCAACCGTCTGGTGAACGACCGCAACGTCGGTCAGCCCGGGGGGCACTATGTCAATTGATCTGTTCGCCGTCAGGCATCTCAGGATCGCATCGGGCCTGGCTTTCTGCCTCACAATGCTGCCGGCAATGGGTCACGCATTCACGCAGGACGACCAGCGCCGGCTTTGTACCGGCGACGTCTTTCGGCTGTGTGCGTCGGAAATTCCGAGTGTGGAGCGCATTACCGCCTGCATGCGCAGGCAGCGGGCCAGCCTGAGCGACGGCTGCCGGCGGGTTTTCGGCAAGCCAGCCGAACAATCGGCCTCGGTGAGGTAATCCGACGCGGTTGACGCACCCTTGACGCACCCTTGGCGAGACCTGAATTGAAGACCTTCGTCGCGCTTCTGGGAGCGGTGAATGTCGGCGGGACCGGCAAGCTTCCGATGAGCGAACTGAAGGCCATGTGCGAGGCCGCCGGATTTGCCGAGGTCCGGACCTTCATTGCCAGCGGCAATGTGATCTTCAGGAGCGGAAAATCCGAGGCGCAGATCAAGGCGGCCCTCGAGGCCGGCCTGATGGCCTATGCAGGCAACCCCATTGGGGTTCTGGTTCGAACCGCCGCCGAACTGGCCGGGGTCCTGAGGGCCAACCCGTTTCCGGAAGCCGCGCCCGATCGAACGGTGGCGATCTTCCTGAACAAGCCGCCACCCGCAACCTCTCTGGCGGAAATCACCGGTCAGGCCGGCGAAGAGGTCCGGCTCGGCAGCCGGGAGGTTTACGTCCACTACCGCGACGGAATTGGCAAATCGAAGCTTCGAATCCCGGTAGCGGCGGATGGCACGGCCCGCAATATGAACACCATCGCCAAGTTGACAGCGTTGGCTGGATAAGCTCAATCGCCTGTCTGGCGGTGTTTTTTTTGCGAGCCAGCGTCGAGACCGGGCCACAACAAGATGAACGACAAAGCGCCATCCACGGCCAACCGATCCGCCGAAGTTCTGGAATTTGACTACGTCGTCGTCGGCGCGGGATCGGCCGGATGCGTGCTCGCCAATCGTCTCAGCGCGGACGGCAAGCACTCGGTGCTGCTGCTCGAAGCCGGCCCGAAGGACACCAACCTCTGGATCCACGTGCCGCTCGGCTATGGCAAGCTGTTCAAGGAAAAGACCGTCAACTGGATGTACCAGACCGAGCCCGAGCCGGGCCTGAACGGCCGGCAGGTGTTCCAGCCGCGCGGCAAGGTGCTGGGGGGGTCGAGTTCGATCAACGGCCTGCTGTACGTCCGCGGCCAGCACGAGGATTACGATCGCTGGCGCCAGCGCGGCAATGCCGGCTGGGGCTATGAGGATGTGCTGCCCTATTTCAGGAAGGCCGAGAACCAGCAGCGCGGCGCTGACAAATATCACGGCGCCGACGGCCCGCTCCCGGTGTCGGACTGGCGGCATGTCGATCCACTGTCGGAAGCCTTCGTCGTCGCGGCGGCGGAAACGGGCATCCCCACCAATCCCGACTTCAACGGCGCGAGCCAGGAGGGTGCCGGTTTTTTCCAGACCACGACCCGGCGCGGGCGGCGGGCCAGCACCGCCTTTTCCTATCTTCGGCCGGCGAAGCGCCGGAGCAATCTTCGCATCGAAACCTCGGCGCTGGCGCAGCGCATCATGTTCGAAGGACGCCGCGCGCGGGCCGTGGAATATCGCCAGGATGGCAATCTGCGCACCGCGCGGGCGCGCAGGGAAATCCTGGTCGCCAGCGGCGCGTATAACTCGCCGCAACTGCTGCAGCTCTCCGGCGTCGGGCCGGCGGAGCTGTTGAAACATCACGGCATCGACATCGTGCTCGACAGCCCCGGTGTCGGCAACGATCTGCAGGATCACATGCAGGTCCGGCTGATCACGCGGTGCGCGCAGCGCGTCACGCTCAACGACGTCGTCAATCATCCGCTCCGCCGCGTCATGGCCGGCCTGCAATACGCGGCGCTTCGCAAGGGACCGCTGACGATCGCGGCCGGCACGTCGGGCGCGTTCTTCAAGACCAGTCCGCGGCTGGCGACGCCGGATATCCAGATCCACTTCCTGCCGTTCTCCACCGACAAAATGGGCGAGAAGCTGCACTCGTTTTCGGGTTTCAGCGCCTCGGTCTGCCAGCTACGGCCCGAAAGCCGGGGCTCGCTGCGCATCAGGAGCGCCGACCCGTCGGTGTCGCCGGAAATC
The DNA here is from genome assembly GCA_963831585.1 of uncultured Alphaproteobacteria bacterium. Classification (GTDB taxonomy): domain Bacteria; phylum Pseudomonadota; class Alphaproteobacteria; order Rhizobiales; family Xanthobacteraceae; genus Bradyrhizobium. Next base: position 48,317 of record CAWHRA010000023.1, read on the forward strand.
CGCATCAACTATCTGGCGACCGAAACCGACCGCGCGGCCTTCATCGATGGCATCAGGATCCTGCGCACGGTCCTGGCCGCGCCCGCGCTCAAGCCCTATACACTCGAAGAGATCGATCCCGGATCGAAAATTGTCAGCGACGAGGATTTGCTGGCGTACTGTCGCCGGACCGGCAGCACCGTCTATCATCCGACATCGACCTGCCGGATGGGCAGCGATCCACTGGCGGTGGTCGACCAGCGGCTGCGGGTCCACGGCATCGAGGGACTGCGCGTGGTCGATGCCTCGATCATGCCCGACCTGATGTCTGGCAATACCAACGCGCCTACCATCATGATCGCGGAGAAGGCCTCCGACATGATCTTGCAGGACGCGCGGTAGCGCGACGTCGAAGGGATAGTGAATGGCGGCAATTCGTTTCAGGATCGGCACGCGCAAGAGCGTCATGGCGCTGGCCCAGACCGAGGAAATTGCGCGGCGGCTCACGGCGGCCGTTCCCGGCCTCGACGTCGAGATCGTCAAATTCGAGACCACGGGCGATTCCGACCAGACCGGCAAGCTGCTGCCGCATGGCGGCAAGGGCGGCGCTTTCGTCGCCGAAATCCGCAAGGCGGTCGTTTCCGGCGAGTTGCAGGCGGCGATGCATTCGCTGAAGGACATGCCGGGCAATGAGGACACCCCCGGGCTCGTGATCGGCGCGACGCTGTCGCGCGATCCGCCCGGCGATGTGCTTGTGCTGCGCGCCGGCGTTTCGGTCGACGATCTCAGGCGGACGCGTGGCAAGGGCTTCAAGATCGGCACCAACGCCGTGCGACGCGCGGCCTATGCGCGGCGGCTGTTTCCGCAAGTCGAGGTGATTCACTATCGCGGCGCCGCCGACACCCGCGTGCGCAAGCTCGATAATGCGGAGATGCAGCGGCTTCCGGGCGGCGGCGCGGTTGGACCCGCGGACGCGCTGATCATGGCTCGCTCCGGGCTGCAGCGCGTCGGCCTCGCTGATCGTATCGCCTATGAATTCTCGATTTCGGAGATGCTGCCGGCGGTTGGCCAGGGCATCGTTGCGGTGGAGTGCGCCGCTCAGGACTGGCAGACGCGCCGCATTCTGTCCGCCATCGACGACGCCGCCGCGCACAAGAGCGCCGACGCCGAGCGCGAGGTGCTGTGGGTGCTCAACGGCCACTGCAATTCGCCGATCGCGGGATTTTCCACAATCGACGGCGCGCAGATGTCGCTGACCGCTTCGGTGCTCGACGAGGCCGGCGGCCTGTTCATCGAGGCCTCGCGCTCCGGTCCCGCCGACCGCCCGCGCGAACTCGGCCGCGCGGTCGGGCTCGATCTCTTGGCCAAGGGCGCGGCCGACATCATTGAACGCAGCCGGCCGGTGTAGCGCCTCAGCCCTTGTATGCCCGCACCCGCTTCAGCATCCGCTCGACATGCGCGATCGGGGTTTCCGGCTGGATGCCGTGGCCGAGATTGAAGATCAGCCGGCCTTTTGCGTAGTTCTCCAGCACGTCATCGACCGCGGAATCCAGTGCGGCGCCGCCCGCGATCAGCGCCAGCGGGTCGAGATTGCCCTGCACCGCGACCTTGGTCTGGACGCGCTCGCGGATCAGCGAAGGTTCCGCCGCCCAGTCGATGCTGACGGCATCGACGCCGGTCGCGTCCACATATCCCGGCAGCAGCGCGCCGGCGCCCCGGGGAAAGCCGATGATCCTGGCATCCGGCACCTTCGCCCGCACGCCTGCGACGATGCGGCGGGTCGGCTCGACCGACCAGCGCGCAAATTCGCGCGGCGGCAGCACGCCGGCCCAAGTGTCGAAGATCTGCAGAACGTCGGCGCCGGCCGCAAGTTGCGACAGCAGATACTGGATGGAGTTCTCCACCAGCACGTCGATGATTGTGGCGAACGCCTGCGGATGGCGATAGGCCATCATCCGCGCTGGCGCCTGGTCGGGCGTGCCCTGGCCTGCCACCATGTAGGTCGCCACCGTCCACGGCGCGCCGCAGAAGCCGATCAGCGCGATCTTCGGATCGAGCTCGCGGCGCACCCGCCGCAGTGCTTCATACACCGGCTCGAGTTTGCCGAAGTCGGCCTGCCGCGCCAGCGTTTCGACCTTCTCCGGCGTGTCCAGCGGATCCAGCCGCGGGCCCTCGCCGACCTCAAAGCGCACCGAGCGTCCGAGCGCGTAGGGAACGACCAGAATGTCGGAGAAGATGATCGCGGCGTCGAAACTGAACCGACGAATCGGCTGCAGCGTGACTTCGGCGGCGAACTCCGGCGTGAAGCACAGGTCGAGAAAGCCCCCCGCCTTGGCCCGCACCTCGCGGTATTCGGGCAGATAGCGGCCAGCCTGCCGCATCATCCAGAGCGGCGGCACCGGCTGTCGGTGGCCGGAAAGCACTTCGAGGAACGGTTTTTTCGGCTGGATTTGGGACAAGCGCTTACTTCCGCAAGGAGTGATCGGGGGGCGGGATACTCACTCCTGATACTTGAGGATGCGGACTTGGCCAAGCTGCGATCTGCCCGCGACCCGCGGCGGGCCAAGGCCGCGGGCGCTCTGATCAGCCTAATCGTGGGCAAAACGAGGGGTTTTAGGGGGATGACGAAGCAATTGGACCCTGAACGCGCAGTCCTCCAGCCTGGCGGATAGGTCCAGCGGTCGCCCCAAATTGAAAATCCCAAACGGGCTGGGGTCGGAATTTGCTCTTGGAGCGCCCCGCTAGTTTGCCTTTGGCGATGAGGGTGCAAGCTCACCGCGGCCTCCAGTCGAGCCCAAGTCCTCGTCTCTGTCTGCGCTGTAACGTTCATAAGACAAAAAATCCATGAGGCCGCCTTGTGCACCCTCCCGTGCATTTTATGCGCCCGCTGGCCGGAACATCGGGATGGCGGGCACGTTATTGCAGCACGATGGAGGCTCGACATGGCCGAGAAATTCAATCCCGCGCCGCACGACAAGCATGCCGCGGATCCCCGCGAAGCCGCCGCGGCCGATCGCGAAATTCATGCGCGGCTGGACGCTGGGCTGATCGACAGTTTCCCGGCATCCGATCCCGTCAGTGCGGCCCAGCCGTCGCCCTCAAAGGTCGACGACGAGAACACCTCGCTATGGGACAAAGTGCTGTCAGCGTTTCGATAATTCCGTGAACCGGCAGCGCGACGGCGTTGCCTTGAAGTCTCCCTGGAGGCGTCCGGATGAGTTAGGAATTCAATCACGCCGCAAACGATTCCCCGCGCAGCGGCAGCTCGAAACAGGTAACGCCCGTGGTGTGGTGCGCCATCGTGGTGGCGGCGGTCGCGGTGGTAACGTGGCTGGCGATGGGGCTGTGACGCCCTAGCGGAATGTCCGATGGATGATGCGGCTGCGGGCGCGCTGATGGCGCCAGCAGCTGCGCCGCGGTTCGCTCTTTCCGTAATTCTTTGCACACCATACCGGCGACCGGGCATATCGTCGGACGCCCGTAATACTACGGAATAGCCCGTAGAATAACGCGCTTTGGAAGATTCACTTCAGAGATAAATAAGATGTGCGTGGGACTTTCCGCCGTTCGGAGAGCCCGTGCTAGATGGAAGCCGCGCGATACAAAATTGTCCTTGCACGCCTGCCGTTTCGGGCGGCGAGTTTTGTTGCGCTGGTCTGCGTCGCGATTCTCGGGCTGAGCGCGGCGCGCGAGTGGAGTGCGCGCGAAGCCGCCTTGAAGGTTGCGGAAGTCGATCAGGCCAATCTGGCGCGTTCGCTCACGCAACACGCCGAAGACAGTTTCGACTTGCTGGACACCAGCATCCTTGGCGCCGTCACCCGCCTTGAAACGGACGGAACCGGCCGCGCGACGCTTTCAAAACTCCAGGACATTCTGGTGGCGCGCAAGGCGGCCTCCAAGCGCGTCAACGCCATCGGGATCGTCGACGAACACGGCGACTGGCTTGCATCGTCCGGCGGCATGGGAAAAAACCTCAGTGATCGCGAATATTTTCGCCACCACCGGCAATCGACCGATCGGGCCGTCTTCATCGGGCGCCCGGTCAAGAGCAGCATGACCGGCGAATGGGTCGTGACCCTTTCTCGGCGCTTCAATCATGCCGATGGCAGCTTTGGCGGGCTTGTGGTTGCGAGCACCGGCGCGGAATATTTTTCGGGATTCTATCGCCAGTTCGATCTCGGCGAGAGCGGGACCATTTCATTGGTTTCTGCCGACGGAATCATTCTGGCTCGTGTCCCGGACAACGGTGCCAATGTCGGCCGCGACGTTTCGGAAGGGGCAATTTTCAAGGCCGTTCGCGCCGGCGGATCCACGGGCGCGAACTATCTCAAATCCCAACTGGATGGGTTGCTGCGCATCAGCTTCCACCAGCAAAGCAGCCGCTATCCCTTTATCGTTGTGGTCACCAGGGCGCAGGATGAGGTGCTGGCGTCGTGGCGTCAGGCCACCATTATCCGCATGGCGGTCGTTCTCGGCCTGGTCATCCTCATTGCAGTCATGGGATTCTACCTCGTCAGGCAGTTGCTGCGAGGACAGCAAATGACGGCGGCGCTTGCCTCCAAGGAGGCCAATTTCCGCGTAGTGGCGGAGGGCTCGAGCGACATGGTGACCCGCATCGGGCTGGACGAACAGATCTCCTACGTTTCGCCGTCGTCCGTTCGCATCGTCGGCTGGCGGCCAGATCAACTGGCGGGAACACCGGCGCTGGCGGGCGTCAACCCGCAAGATTTGCCCCGTGTCCAGGAGGTCGTCGCCGCGCTGAAGCGCGGGGAGATCGAAGAAACCCGCGTCGCTTACCGTACGCGGCATCGGGAAAGATCCGAGATCTGGGTCGAATCCACCCTGCGCGTCACGCGAAACGGCGGCGAGGTCGACGGCGTCGTCGCCATCACGCGCGATGTGACACAGCAAAAGACCCTGGAAGGAAAGCTCGAAACGCTCGCGACGGTGGACGGGCTCACCGGCCTCGCCAATCGCCGGCGCTTCGACGAGCGCCTGCTCGAGGAATGGGGGCGGGCCTATCGCGAGCGCACCAGCCTGTCGTTGCTGATGATCGATCTCGACCATTTCAAGGCGTACAACGACCAGTACGGTCACCCGGCCGGCGATGAGTGCCTGCGTGCCGTGGCCGGTGTGCTGGCGGCGGAGGCCAAGCGCACCACGGATCTGGCCGCGAGATACGGCGGAGAAGAGTTTGTCATGCTGCTGCCCAACACGGATGCTGCGGGATGCGCGCGGATCGGCGAAAGGGTGCTTCGCGAGATCCGGGATCTCGGCATCGCTCACAGGCTGAATTTCCCGTCGCGAATTGTCACCGCGAGCATCGGCGGAGCGGTATGCCGCCCGGGGGTCGAACGCTCGGCTGGCCACGCGTCGCTGGTCGAGGCTGCCGACCAGGCGCTCTATGCCGCGAAGGATCACGGGCGCGATCAACTCGTGATGGCAAAATCGGCGGCGCAGAAGCTCGAGGTCCTGTCCGCCGCCCATTGAAGGGCGACGGAGGATGGCGATCGCTAGTCTTCAGTAATGCGGCGGCCGTTCGTTCGCGGGGCCCGGCGCATTGGCCTCCGCTTCTTGCAGGCGTTCGCTCAAGCTCAGGACCTGCCGCGTCAGCGCATCGATCTTCAGCCATTGCTCGGTAATGGTCTTGTTCAGCGTCTCGATGGTCTCGTCCTGAAACATCAGCTTCGTCTCGAGCGCATCGATACGGCTGCCGAGCGTCTTCTCGTCACTCATCGGATTGTCGTTCCATTTGCCGCTCCCGCAAGCCGTGGCCGAGCGCGACGCGCTCGTCGAACACAAAGCACTCGCCGCGCCAGCGGCTCTCGGCTTCGGGCACGCCTTCCAGGTATCTCAGGATACCGCCCTTGAGATGGTAGACCTCGGCAAAGCCGCGCGACAGCAGGTAGCTCGAGGCCTTCTCGCAGCGAATCCCGCCGGTGCAGAACATCGCGATCCGCCGGTGCTTTTCGGGATCGAGATGGCGCGCGGCGAATTCCTTGAATTGCCCGAAGCTCCTGATGCCGGGATCGACGGCACCGGCGAAAGTCCCCATTGCCACCTCGAACCCGTTGCGGGTATCGATCAGGAGCGTGTCGGGCGCTGCGATCAGATCGTTCCAGTCGGCGGGGTCAATATAGGTTCCGACCTGCCGCGTCGGATCGGCTTCGGCAGCCCCAAGGGTGACGATCTCCTTTTTCAGGCGGATTTTCAGGCGCCGAAACGGCATCGCCGTGGCCTGCGAGAACTTCAGTTCGAGATGGTCGAGCCGTTCGCCGAACAGACCGCCGTCGCGCAACCGGCCGATCAGTTCGCCGATGGCGCCGGCTTCGCCCGCCAGCGTGCCGTTGATGCCCTCATGGGCGAGCAGCACACTGCCTTTCAGCCCGAGGCCGGCGCAAATCACGCGCAGCGGCTCGCACAGCTCCCGGAAATCCGGCAGCGCGGCGAACTGGTAGAAGGCGGCAACCCGGTATGTCATCGCGGTGGTTTATCAGGAGGGCGGCAGCGCGATCAACCTGTCCCGTGTCGCGCCTGCGAACGCCGGAACGGCGTCGGCAGACAGGGCGCCCGGCTGCCCCCGCCATTGCCCAGGACCGCTGGAATGTGCCATGTAGGCGCGCGCCGATACCGGCGGGTTAACGCGGAAAGCAGCGGCAAAAGTGAGCAATTTGGCATGAGGAATTTCCATCTCGCCGGCCGGTCGACGGTCCACGCCCAGAACGCGATGGTGGCGACGTCGCATCCTCTTGCCGCGCTGACGGCCATCGAGGTGATGCGCGCCGGGGGCACCGCCGCCGACGCCGCGGTGGCGGCCTGCGCGCTGCTCGGCGTGATCGAGCCGCAGTCCACCGGGATCGGCGGCGATTGCTTCGCGCTGGTTCAGCCGAAGGGCGAGGGCAAGATCGTCGCCTATAACGGCTCCGGCCGCGCGCCAAAGGCCGCGACGGCGGAATGGTACCTCGAGCGCAATATGCACGCGATTCCGCTGACCTCGGCGCACGCCGTCTCCGTTCCCGGCGCGGTCGATGCCTGGGCCACCATCCTGCGCGATCACGGCAAGCTCGGGCTCGATACGCTGCTGCAGCCGGCGATCAAGGCCGCCGAACAGGGTTATGTCGTTGCGCCCCGCATCGCCTTCGACTGGAAGAACCAGTTCGAAAAACTGAAGAAGGGCACCAACACCGAGCGCTATCTGCTGCCGCACGGCAAGCCGGCCGTCGCCGGCGACGTGATCCGGCAGCCCGAGCTCGGCAAGACGCTGCGCGCCATCGCCAAAGGCGGCCGCGACGCCTTCTACAAGGGCGCCGTCGCCGAGGACATGGTGGAGACCCTGCGCGGGATCGGCGGCCTGCATACGCTCGACGATTTCGAAGGCCATAGCACTGAGACCACCAACCCGATCGGCACTCTCTATAAGGACCACGATGTCTGGCAGTGTCCGCCGAACGGTCCGGGCATCACCATGCTGGTGATGCTCAACATCCTTTCGCGCTTCGATCTCACGAAGTTCCCGGCGATGAGCATCGAGCGGTTCCACCTCGAAGCCGAAGCGGCGCGGGCCGCCTACATGATGCGCGAGCAGCACGTCGGCGATCCCGCCTATGTCAATGTCGACGTGGCCAGGATACTGACGCCGGAATTCGCCGAGGAGCACGCCGGCAAGATCCGGATGGACCGCTTGCGCGATCTGCCGAACGTGGCGCCGCCGATGAATCCCTCGACGGTTTACATCACTGTGGTGGACAAGGACCGCAACGTCTGTTCGTTCATCAACTCGATCGCGCATTCCTTCGGCTCGGCGATCGTCTCCAACAAGACCGGCGTGCTGCTGCAGAACCGTGGCGGCGGCTTCCGTGTCCAGCCCGGCCATCCCAACTGCATCGCGCCGGGCAAGCGGCCGCTGCACACGATCATTCCGTCGCTGGTTACGAAGAACGGCCGCGCAACAATGCCGTTCGGGGTGATGGGCGGGCAGTATCAGCCGGTCGGACAGGTGCATGTGCTGACCAACATACTCGACTACGGCTGCGATGTGCAGGAAGCCATCGATATGCCGCGCGGCCTGCACTACGAGGGCGTCTATCAGCTCGAGGACGGCGTGCCTGCCGCGATCGTCGAGGGGCTCAAGAAACTCGGGCACCAGACCACGAAAGTTGTCAGCCCGCTCGGCGGCGGCCAGGCGATCTGGATCGACTGGGACAAGGGTACGCTGACGGGCGGTTCCGATCCGCGCAAGGACGGCTGCGCGCTGGGCTATTGAGCCGGCCGTGCACAAGGCCGAATGGAACCCCCGAGATCGGCGCTTCCATCTCTAACAACGCGTTCATTCTGGAACGTGCTTGTGCTCCGGGCATTGACCTCGCCGAGGATGAGGACAATGCCGATTTTTCATTTTGATATTGCCGACGGCGTGCGGCTCGAGGATCCGGTCGGACTGGATTGCGAGAGCGAGCACCACGCCAGGAAAACCGCCGACCTGATCGCGCGGCAAATCGCCATCGACCTCGGCGGCGACAACGAGCCCCGGGCCGTGGTGGTCGTGGACGAGGCCGGTTCGGAAATCTACAAGGCGCCGGTCAAGACCTGAGGGTTGGCGGTCGCCTCGCCTCGACGTGGCGGGGGCTTGAACCAATCGGACGTGCAGACGACTAACCCTCAGCAGCGCCGGTTGCCTGAAATTTCCGCATCGGGCTCAGCACTTTAGCTGGAACGAACCCTTAAACTCCGGCTTATCCCGAACTAATTTGACGGTTATCGAGGAGACGCGACGTGGAAATCCGTGCCGGCTACGACATCGCCTTTGAGTGCTTTCAGGAAACCCCGATGGTCCTGATGCTCAGCATCGAGCGGGCGCGCCTTGGCGATCTCCTCGGCGAGCACCGGATCCAGTTCTCGCCGGACGTTGCCTCGACCGACTACGTCGACATGTTTGGCAACACCTGCACGCGTATCGTCGCGCCGGCCGGCCTGATCGAAATCCGCAACGAGTTTCTGATCAGGGATAGCGGTCTGCCGGATGTGGTCGCGCCCGAGGCGCGACAGTTCGAGGTCGGCGAGTTGCCGGACGACGTGCTGATCTATCTGCTGGGTAGCCGCTACTGCGACACCGAGAAATTGTCCGATCTCGCCTGGTCGCTGTTCGCAGGCAGCGCGCCGGGCTGGCAGCGCGTGCAGGCGATCTGCGACTATGCCCACGATCGCATCAGATTCGGCTATCACCATGCGCGCAGCGATCGTACTGCTTCCGAAGGCCACCAGGAGCGTATCGGCGTCTGCCGTGACTTCGCGCATCTGGCGGTGACGCTGTGCCGCTGCATGAACATCCCGGCGCGATACTGCACCGGTTATCTCGGCGACATCGGCGTGCCCGCCGATCCCGCGCCGATGGATTTCAGCGCCTGGCTCGAGGTCTATCTGGACGGCCGCTGGTACACGTTCGATGCGCGCCACAACCATCCGCGGATCGGTCGTATCGTCATGGCGCGCGGCCGCGACGCGGCCGACGTCGCGATCTCGACCAATTTCGGTCCGGTGCAACTGGTGAAATTCTCCGTCACTACCGAGGAAGCGGATCCGGCGGCGGCCGGCATGTTCAGGGCCGCCTGAGCTTGGACCTCACGCCATCGCGCACGCCAGCCCCGCCCAATTAGCCGACCTCCAATTAGCCGACCCATGGGCTTTCAACCCGCGCCTCCTTGCGCTAGACACGCTTCCGATACCTAACGGAAGGTGCCCAAAGATGCGACGTCTCAAGCGTGCAGGAATCCCGATGCTGGCCGCGGTCGTCATGACGACAGCCGCCGTGCCATTGGTGTGTGTACCGACCATAGCAGCAGCCCAGACCGCAGGAAAAACCATGACCACACCTTCAGGCTTGCAGATTGTCGACACAACGGTTGGGTCAGGCGCATCGCCGAAACCCGGCCAGACCTGCGTCATGCATTATACCGGCTGGCTCTACGAGGACGGCAAGAAGGGCAAGAAGTTCGATTCGTCGGTCGACCGCAACGAGCCGTTCGAATTTCCGATCGGGCAACACCGGGTCATCGCCGGCTGGGACGAAGGCGTCGCCACCATGAAGGTCGGCGGCAAGCGCACCCTGATCATCCCGCCCGCGCTCGGCTACGGAGCCCGCGGCGCCGGTGGCGTGATCCCGCCGAATGCGACGCTGATGTTCGACGTCGAACTGCTGGCAGTGAAGTAGACGCGGTATTTTCACTCCTGCTCCCCGCAAGCGGAGGAGGTTGCATAAAAAGACCGGCCCCGAGGGACCGGTCTTTCGCATCTTGCCCTACTCGGGTCAGAAATTCCTGGATCAGAGATTCTTGTTTGCCTCGGCGGCCGCGTCGTTGACGGCGTCCTTGGTGGCTTCCTTGGCGTCGCCGACGGCCTTCTGGCCCTTGCCCTTGATTTCCTGGATCACGCCTTCGCCCTGCAGGCGGTCGGAACCGACGGCTTCGCCGACGCCCTGCTTGGCCTTGCCGATTGCCTCATTGGCGGCGCCTTTGACCTTGTCTGCCGTACTACCCATTGCTTTTCTCCTTTGTCTCTTGCTTCAACGAGACAAGTCGCGGCGGCGTGAAGAGTTCCCTTGACGCTGGATTGCGGGCGGGTTTTTCGGTACCGTTCGCGGGACGAATTTTCGAAAGCGAGACACGATGACAGGCTCTCACGATCATACCCATTCCGGTCATTCCCACGCCGGTCACGCCCATGATCACGACGACGCGGAGCGCTGGAAGCACGACGGCGTTCGCGTCATTCCCGGCAATCAGCTCGATCCCAACGTGCCCTCGACGCCGGGGATGGACCGCAAGGCCGCGATCAACTTCGCCCGCGCCGGCGCGCAAAAATTGTGGGCGGGCACCGTGACCATCAAGCCGGACGCCAAGACCGGCGCGCATCATCACGGTCACCTTGAAAGCATCATCTACGTCGTGAAGGGCAAGGCGCGGATGCGCTGGGGCGAGCATCTGCAGTTCACCGCGGAAGCGGGGCCCGGCGATTTCATCTTCGTGCCGCCCTACGTGCCGCACCAGGAGATCAATGCGAGCCGCGACGAGGTGCTGGAATGCGTGCTGGTCCGCAGCGACGGCCAGGCGGTCGCGGTCAATCTGGACATCGAGCCGGTGGAGAAGCCCGAGACCGTGCTGTGGGTCGACCCGGTACACCGCGACCCCGCGGAAACGAAATAGTCATCGCGAGAAGTGCGGCGGAGTTCGCACCTCGCAAAGCCGGTCGGAGGAAAGCATGCGACATCTCGATCACCCGTTGCCGCGGCGCGCGGTCATCAAGGGCGCGGGCCTTGGGCTCGTGGCCGGGGGCCTCGCCGGCGCGTTGCCGGCGCAAAACGCGGTTGCCGCCGCCGTGGACGGCGGAGAAATCTGGAGCAGCGAATACTGGGCGAAGAAGGGTGACGTGCCCTTGTGGATGTATCGCAAGCGGCTGGGTGCGCCGAAACCCGGCGGACCGTCGCTGCCGGTGATCTTCTTCGTGCACGGCTCGTCGGTATCCTCGCGGGTGTTCGATCTCAACGTGCCCGGTCACGGCGACTATTCGGTGATGAACGAATTTGCCCGCCACGGCTTCGATTGCTGGACCATGGATCACGAAAACTACGGCAAGTCGGGGCGCACGTCGGGCAATGCCGACATCGCCAGCGGGGTCGAGGATCTGAAGGCGGCGGCCGAAATCGTGACGCGGGAGACCGGCCGGTCCAAATTCCATTTCCTCGGCAAATCCTCCGGGGCGCTGCGCGCCGGCGCCTATGCGATGGCGCAGCCCGAGCGCGCCGACCGGCTGGTGTTCGCCGCCTTCACCTACAAGGGAGAGGGATCGCCGACGCTGACCAAGCGCGCCGAGCAGCTCGCTTATTATCGCTCGCACAACATGCGCAAGCGCGACCGCGACATGATCCGCTCGATCGCCACCCGCGACAGGCCCGGCACCAGCGAGGCCGCTGCGGTCGAGGCGCTGGCGGATGCGGAGATGCAGTTCGGCGACCAGGTGCCGACCGGCACCTATCTCGACATGACCGCCAACCTGCCGGTGGTGAAGCCGGAGAAGGTGCTGTCGCCGGTGCTGCTGGTGCGGGGCGAATATGACGGGATCGCTACCGTCGCCGATCTCGAGGAGTTCTTCAACGTGCTGCCGAACGGTGACCGCCAGTTCATCATCCTGCCGGGCACCGCGCATTCGGTCACGCTCGCCATCAACCGGCAATTGTTCTGGCACGTGACGCGGGCCTTCCTCACCATGCCGACGCCGACCGCAACGTGATGTGAGCGTCGCAAAGACCGTCATGCCCGGCCGTATCAGCGTGCTTTGCGCAGACTGCGTAAACTTGTCTGCGGCCGGGGCATGACGGTCCTTCTTTCTCGCCAAGATGCGGAGGAATCGTGCGGATTCGCCCCACCAAAAAAATCAGGATCGGGGTGTCGGATTTCGGTCGACCTGTTCGTCCTCTGGCGGCAACGCGCCAAAAGGAGCTCTCTATGGCCAAAATGATCTTCATCAATCTCCCGGTCAGCGATCTCGCCCGCGCGACCGCCTTCTATCAGGCGATCGGTGCCGAGAAGAACGGGCAGTTCAGCGACGAAACCGCCTCCTGCATGGTGTTTTCCGACACCATTTACGTCATGCTTCTGACTCCGGATAAATTCCGCCAGTTCACCCCGAAGAAGATCGCCGATACCAGGACCTCGAGCGAAGTTTTGATCTGCATCTCCGCCGACAGCCGCGCCGCTGTCGATGAGATGGTGGGCAATGCCCAGGCGGCAGGTGGCGTGATTGATCCCGGCCCGAAGCAGGATTACGGCTTCATGTATGGCCGCAGTTTCGAGGATCCCGACGGCCACATCTGGGAAGTGATGTGGATGGACGTTGCGGCCGCTTCCGCCGCGCAGTCCGCAACGGCCACGGCCTGATCGAAACCCGCGCAACGGAGGACACCGATGTCAAAGATTTCCCCCTGTCTGTGGTTCGACGGCGAGGCCGAAGAGGCCGCTAAATTCTATGTTTCGCTGCTGCCCGATTCCAGGATCGAGAAGGTGCAGAAGAACACCGTCGACGGCCCGTCCGGCAAGGCCGGCTCTGTGCTGGTGGTGGAGTTCACGCTGGCCGGCCAGCGCTTCATGGCGCTGAACGGCGGCATGCGGTTCGAATACACCCACGCGGTTTCCTTCAAGATCGACTGCGCCGATCAGGCCGAAGTCGATCGGTTGTGGGACGCGTTGCTGGCCGATGGTGGTCAGGCCGAACGCTGTGGCTGGCTCAGGGATCGTTACGGCGTGTCCTGGCAGATCGTGCCGACCGCACTGGTGCAATATCTCGGCGGCTCCGATAAGGCCGGCGCGCAGCGGGCGATGGCCGCCATGCTGCAGATGGTCAAGCTCGATATCGCCGGCCTGAAGCGCGCCTATGAGGGCCAATCGGCGGCGTAGACGCTGCGAGGCCGGAGGGCGGGTTGCGCTAATAGTTCGCGCGCAATCCGACGCCGCCGTGGATGGTGTTGCCGACCGGCTGCGGGCCGAGCGTGCCGTTGGCGAAGAGATCGGCGACCCAGCCATTGGCAATGCGGAAGCCGAGCCGGCCGCCATATTCGAACCAGCCCTGGTTGCCCATCGTCGGCATTACCGTGCCGTCGCCGGTCACGGTGGCGACGATGCCGGATCGGGTGGCGAAGGACTGCACCCATCCGCCGTTGATGTTGCCCTCGATACTGCCGAACAGATGCGTCCATTGGCCGCCGATCTTGACCAGGCTGGTCCGATCGGTGCCGCTGGCAATCGTCGCGTCGAAGGGATTGAACGCCGAAGCCGGGTCGGCGTAGCCGCTCACCCGCTGCCACAACTGCCAGAATTCAATGGACCCGGCGACCTCGTCGCGCGGCGAAAGCCGGCTGATCCAGCCGGCGCGTCCATAGGCGCCGTAGTTGCCGGCATCGGTCTGGCCATCGACGCTTACCGCGCCGAGGCTCGTCATGTAGCTGCGTCGATAGCGCACCTTCTCCCATGGCGTCAGGATGGCGCCGACGTCGAAGAACGGCCGCGACGATCCCCAGTCGGTGAAATCATAGCGCAGCGCGAACGCGCCGATCGGCGCGCTGGTGACGCTGTAACCGCCCTCGCTGTACTGGGTATAGGCGATGCCCGCCAGCAGCGACAGATTGGGCGTGATCTCCTTGCGGCCGTGGATGCCTGCCGAGAACGACCCCGCCGACCCGAAGGCGCTGACGCAGTCGCTGCAATTGACCTGTTCGTTGACGCCGAGCAGCACCGTGCCGAGCACGCGGTTGGTGATCATCTGGTTGAAGCGCTGCTTGCCGAGATCGTCGACCGATCCGCCGCTGGACCCGGCGCCGGTCGGTGACGGAGTTGGCGTCGGACTCGCGGAAGGGGAGGGCGTAGGTGACGGCGAGGGCGACGGCGACGGCGACTGAGCGGATGTCGCAACGGTTTGCGCCTGAACCAGCACGAGCGAGATCGCCGCCGTGAGAGCCGCCGACACGATTCTGCTGCGCGCGGATTTCATCATCGTCACCGCCCGCACAGCATGCCGGTGGGATCGCTGCCGTCATCGACGTGTGGCGTCACCGCGGGCGTGGCGTCGGCATATTGCGTGACCGTGCAGAGTCCCGCCGCCGCGGCGCAGTTCGCGGCGAAGTTCCAGGACGAGTGATTGGTCTTGTGAATCGTGGCCTTGCCGCCGGTCAAGGTGATGATCGCGGTATCGCCGGGCTGCGTCAGCTCGAGGCACTGGAACGTCAGGGTGCAGACGCGCGAGGCGCCTTCCTGCAGCACCACGGTGGTCTTGCCACGCTGCGACAGGATATCGAGCACGGTGCCGCGCACGCCGATCGTCGCCAGCGGCGTGACGATCTTGTAGGCAGTCTTTTCGGAATGTCCGGTGACGAAGCGAAACGCCCCGGTGGTCAGCCTGACGGCAATGTCGCGATAGGTATGCTCGTCGTTGAATACGGTGCGATCGAGCTTGATCGACGCGCTCGGACCGAGCGACAGATTGGTGCTGTCGGCCATCACCAGCCGCGCCGCGCTGTCGAGGCCGGTGCGCACGATCTCGTCGCGGTTGACGCCGTCGCCGACATTGATCTGGCTGGTGGCCGATCCGGTAACGCGGACGACCTCATTCTGGATAACGGCCGCTTCGCCGACGCGCGTCTGCGCCCGAGCGGGATTTCCCGCGAGCACCGCCGCGAGGCAAAGCGCGGAAACATGGAGAAGGCCGTAACGCAGGTTCATTTCACTGCCGATTTCTTCATCCGGTCATCATACCGGACGGCGCACATTCGAAATGTTGCCGATTTGCCACAAGGCGCGCCTGATGAGCCCGACCGTTAGTGACGGTGAATCCGAATTGCGTTCAAAGCGATGGACATAAAGATTTTGCCCGCCCACACTCGATTTGCTTGCAACGCCATCGATCTGTGAATCTTCGTGCGCGAATCACCTTCTATTCCCCATATTTCGGCGGCGTGGACCGCCATCATCGCCGCCATCCTGTTTCTCACCGCGCATTTCACCCTCCTAATCGGCGTCACCACGCCGGAAAAATTCTATTTCGACGAAGTGCATTACGTGCCGGCCGCACGCCAGATGCTGGAGCCGGTTATGCCGCAGCCGATGCTCAATCCGATGCATCCGCCGCTGGCAAAGCAGATGATCGCGCTGTCGATCCGCGCCTTCGGCGATGGGCCGCTGGGCTGGCGCTATCCGGGCGTGTTGTTCGGGTCGCTTGCGATCGTGGCGATGTATCTCTGCGGGCTGGCGCTATTCGCGGCGCAGGGGCCGGCCATTGCCTCGGCCCTGCTCGCCTTTTTCAACCAGATGCTGTTCGTGCAGTCGCGGATCGCGATGCTGGATATTTTCGCGCTGGCCTTCAGCCTGTTCGCGATCGCGGCGTTCATGCAGGGTTTCCGCAAGGCGCGCCCGCATCTGATGTTCGCGCTCGCGGGCTTAAGCTTCGGTCTTTCGGCCGCGTGCAAATGGAGCGGATTGTTCGCGCTCGCGGTCTCGATCGTCATCGTGGCCGTGATCCGCCTGATGCAAGGCTGGCGCGTGCAGTTCGGCGACGGCAACGCCGTCGACTGGTACCGGCCGGACCTGTGGCCCGGTTTCAGATTTCATCATTTCGTGACGTGCTTCGTGCTCGTCCCGGCGATCGTCTATCTCTCGACCTTCGTTCCGCTCTACGGGCTGTCGCTTCCCGACATCTGGGAAGCGCAGCGCCGGATCTTCAGCGACAACACCACGACCGCGATCGCGGGGCATACCTATATGAGTTCGTGGCCGAGCTGGCCGTTCCTGGTGCGACCGGTCTGGTATCTCTTCGACAAGATCGGCGACGACAGGATCGCGGCCGTGGTGTTTCTCGGCAATCCCCTGCTGCTGTGGCCGGCGCTGCCGGCGCTCGGCCTCTGCCTGCGCGACTGGATCGTGGCGCGCCGCCGTGAGGCCTTCCTGATCCTGGCGTTTTATTTCGGCAGCTGGCTCGCCTGGGCGCTGCTGCCGCGGACGCTCGGCTTTCTCTATTATTACCTGCCGGCAGCGACCCTTGCTTCTCTCGCGCTGGTCTATGCGTTCAGGCGCGGCGGCACTCCGCGCTGGCTGCTGTGGGGCTTTGTCGCGTTTGCATTCGCGGGCTTTGCCGCGATGCTGCCGATCACGGCCGCCTTCGTCGGAACATCGATGATGACGTTCAACCGGCTGATGCTGTTTCAGAGCTGGATATAACCACGCTGCAAACCCCGGTCGCGCGTCGCTACCCTCGGGGAGCGCCCGGCGATCCGTCACTTCGACGCGGTCTTGGTGTCCATGTTGACGACCTCGACGCGGCGGTTGACCGGGTCCATCGGCGCGTTCGGATCCTTCGGCTTGCTCTTGCCGTAGCCGACGGTGACGAGATCGGTGCCGTTGATGCCGTACTTCTCGGTCAGGTAGCGCTTGATGGTATCGGCGCGGCGCTCGGAGAGGTCCTGATTGTAGGCTTCGCCGCCGATCGCATCCGTGTGGCCGGCGACGACGAAGGTCGAACCCTTCAGGCTTGCGTTTGAAAGCGCCTTGCCGAGTTCCTGCACCGAGTGCAGGGAAGCCTTGCTGATCTCGGCGGAATTGTAGTCGAACTGGATGTCGAGATCGATCTTCGGCTTGCTGGCGGCGATCTCGGCGATTTCCTCGCGCTCGCCGAGCGAGAGCGACCGGGTCTTCCGGTTATGCAGCGTGGCGACGAAACCCTCCTCCCTGGCCTTGACGGCGGGATCGGTCTGCGGCGCTCCGGAAAGGCTGCGCGTCAGCGGCTTCGACTGCAAGGCGTTGACGATCTGGTTCGCCGAGACGTTGTTGTCGGCTGCGAGCGCGAGGCCGGCCGTCATCGACAGCACGGTGGCCAGCGTAATCGCCGCGGTGGCGGTAAGTCTGTGAAGGCGGGTCATCGTCCTGATCCTCGTGTCGCGCGCCTGATGGCGTTTTGATGCATCAACGCTACGACCGGTTCGATGCCAGGAATGTGACTTGGGTCACATGGCTTTATCCGCTTGTCACCACGACGGTTTCCGCGGCACAGGGAATTTTGCCCCGGCGGGCGTTCACCGCACCGGCTGCGCTTCCGGGAATTTCCAGGCGCCGTCGACGATCTCCTGCCGAGGCCGATACAGCCGCACCGTATAGTTCCAGCCCGGCATGGTCGGCAGGCAGTTCGATGTTTGCCCGGTGCAGCCGCTAAACTGCACGGTGAACGAGCCGTCCGGGTTCGGCTTGGCGGTGAGATTGTTCAGCGAGTAGGCGCCGAGGTCGTTCTTCTCGAAGTAGCCCTTGTCGTCGTAGAGGCTGATCGACCAGAAGCCGTCGACCGGCACGTCCTTCACCGTCAGCCGCTGCACGGTCTTGCCGTCGTTCTCCTTGGGATAGACGCCCATGTAGACCGCGGCGGATCTGGGATTGCCGCCCCAGCCGACGGCGGTGCCGATCAGATGCGCGATCGGATCGACCTCGCTTTTGCTGCCGAACATCGCGCCCATGTTGCTTCCGCGCAAGCTGGAGAGCACGTTCAGCGCGTTCCGCACCTTGTCCTGCGACGCCTGATCCCAATTCGGCACTTCGAACGCGCCGCGGCTGGCCTGCTCGACCTTGATGGCGTCCTGCAGCGCGTTGGCCGCCTTTACGTCGTCCGGCCTCTCGGGGTCGGCCAGCGTGCGGATGATGATGAAGACATAGCGCGTACCGACCTTGGCCTTGTCGTAGCTGTAGGTGCCAGGCGCATAGACGACCTCGGTCGTGTAGTGATCCTGCGATACCACCTGCATCGACATGAAGCGCTTGCCCGCGTCGGGCAGCGTGACCGTCAAGGGCGCGGCGTCGAGGTCGAATACGCCGGAGGAATAGAGCGTGTCGCGGTTCATCCGCACCACGTCCTGCTTGTCGATCGACGCCATTGCCCGGCGGTGCCGCAACTCGCCGAAGGCGCCGTCCTTCACGGTCCTGCCGAAATAGAGATCGGTCTCGGCTCGAATGAAATTGTCCGGGGTGACCTGCACGCCCTTCGACGCCGGCGCCGCGCCCTGGGTCTGTTGGTTCGCGCTCCAGACCTTCTGCCACAAATCGAGCCGCGGTTTCAGCGGATCGGTTCCGACGACGATGCCGGAATTGGTGAAGTGGAGCAGCCGGTCGAGCGCGGGATCGTGGCGCGGCCATACCGGCCGGCCGCCGCCGTTGGGGTCGCCGGTCAAACCGAACTGCACCCAGTAGCCACTGGCGAGGTCGCCCATTTCCTTGTCGGTGGGCGTCACCTTGTCGCCGACCATCGCCGAGGGGATATTCATCGTGAACGGAATTTCGAAGCCGTGCAGCGTGCCCATGTTCTTGGCCCGCTGCGCCTGCGAGACATAGGCGAAGCGATAGAGCCAGACCGGCTGGCCGGCGCGCGCGATCTCGTCGGCGAGGTGACGCGCCGGTTCGACCAGGGTCCGGTCGGCGAAAACCTGCTGCTTCAATTCCTCTGATGTCTGGTCCCCGCGCGGATCGTAGCGCTTGCGCGCTTCGGCCGAGTCAGCGCCGAAGGCCTTGAACAATTCGTCCTTGCTGCCGGCGGTCCCGACCGCGAGGTCGCGGTCGTTGGCGCCGATCATCACCGGAACCATGGCCTGGCGCCCGGCGGCAAGCGCCGCTTCCGGCGCCTCGACGACCAGCCTGCCGTCGCGAATCGGACCGGCAAATCCGCTGATCAGTCTGCCCTGCGCCAGCGCCGCGATTTCCTCCGGCGCCGATGCCCCCTCGGTGAGCTTGCCGGCCGGCAGGGCGCGCAGCGCCTTCAACGCAGCAGGTCCGTCAGAGGTGATGCCCTGCGCGTGCGCGTAGTCGATGGCCGTCTTCTCGGCGTCGGCAAGTTCGCTCAGCCCGATCACCTTTGCCCGCGCGGTCGGAATACCCGGCGATTGCAGGATGGCGCGCTGGAACAGGCCGCGCGACAATGGTGAAGTGAGGTGAACCATCACCGAGCCGCCGCCGGCCGATTCCCCGAAGATCGTCACCGCCTTGGGATCGCCGCCGAAACTGCCGATGTTGCGCTGGACCCATTGCAGCGCGGCTCGCTGGTCCATGTAGCCATAATTGCCCCTGATGTCGTCGGGCGCCTCCTTCGCCAGCGCCGGATGGGCGAAGAAGCCGAACCGGCCCATCCGGTAGTTCATGCTGACGACCACGACGCCCTGCCGGGCGAGCGTATCGGCCGGGTATAGCGAGGTGCGGCCATGGACCAGCGCTCCGCCGTAGATCCACACCATGACTGGAAGCGGCCCCGCCGCAGCGGCCGGCCGCCAGACGTTCAGCGTCAGGCAGTCCTCCGATTTCGGCACATTGTCGGTCTGCATGCAGGCCGGCCCGAACTTGTCCGCCGCCAGCACGCCCGGCCACGGCTTTGCCGGCTGCGGCGCGCGCCAGCGCAGGGCGCCAACCGGCGGGGCCGCATAGGGAATGCCCTTGAAACTGATCATGCCGCCGACCCCCGCGCCGCGGAGCGAGCCGTCGTCGATCCGGACCATTGTGGGATCGGTCGCGGGCGGCTGGGCAAGAGCTGCGCCAGCCAGCGCCAATGCAAACGCAACTCCCAGATTGAAACTACGGAAGCCTGGCATGGCGTCCTCCCTTTCAACCACAACGGGTCACCCACTATAATGCTGCGGGGAGGGCTCGCCCAGCCCATCCGAAGCCCCGGAGATCGCGAAACGCACGGCGGTGCGCTGCCCGACTTTTTTTACGGTTCGCCATGAACCGATGCTATCCACTGCAAAATCGCGCCGGCGCCGAGGTGCGGACAACAAATCGGCCAGATGCGTGATTAAGATGAAATTCCGCGTAGAAAAACAAACGCAGCAAAAACAAAATAAAGCGAAGCAACAGGGCCTTGTTTCAGTCACCGAAGAGATATGGCGAGTATCAAGGGTATCGCCCGGTCATGCCGGATCGCTCGGGAGGTTCGATGCCGGTATTGCTGGGGGCTGCCATGATCGCGGCGGCGATCCTGCTGTCGACGCTGATTACGGCCGTCGGTTCCAGATTCATCGGCATGGATAGTCCGAACGACGACAATGTGTGGCTGATCGACCGGATGACCGGCAACGTCTACAAATGCCAGGCCGCCGATCGCGGCAAGGCTTCCTGCGAGGCCGACGTCGCGACCGGGAGCATCGGCCAGCAGCCGAAGCGGTAAGCCGCCGCCCGAGTCAGAAGAAGATGTTAAGATGCCCTGCCGCGCCTCGGGCGGTGCGGCTCTTTCCGAGAAGCTGGCGCTGGAATTTGCGCGGGCCTCGAACGGGCCGGGGACACTTGATTTGAAGATTTCGATGATGGCGCGCCGGCTGGGCGAGGCGGTTCTCGCAGGCGGCCTCGCGCTGGCCGTCTCGGCGTCGGCCCGCGCCGACGAGCGCTGGATAATGCTGCCCACCGCGCCCTACACGCTGAACAACAAGCAGGACGCGATCGCTTTCGCCGACGCGCTGACCGGCTGGTACGGCAACGGCACCGGTCGCATCTACCGCACCGATGACGGCGGCGAGGCGTGGACCGCGATCTGGACCAAGCAGGGCACCTATGTCCGGGCGCTGGAATTCGCCGACGCCCAGACCGGCTTTCTCGGCAATATCGGCCCCGGCTATTTTCCTGGTGTGACCGACCGGCAGCCGCTCTATGTGTCGCGTGACAGCGGCGTGCACTGGACGGCGGTCAAACCGGTTACCGGCCGCCAGATCGTGGGCGTCTGCGCCATCGACGTGCTCAAGGTCGACGGCAAGGTTCTGGCGGTGCGCGCCGGCGGTCGCGTCGGCGGCCCGGCCGGCTTGCTGGAATCCTTCGACGAGGGGCGCACCTTTCGCGCGCGCGACATGAGCGCCGTCACCGGCATGATCCTCGATATCCATTTTGTCGATGAGACCACCGGCTTCATCGCCGGCGCCAGCGAGGCCGAGGAAGCCGGGGCCCATGCGCGGATCCTGAAGACCACCGACGGCGGAAAATCCTGGCGCGCGGTGTTCGACAGCGACCGCGCCGGCGACATCAACTGGAAGCTCGCTTTTCCAAACGCGAAGATCGGCTACGCCACCATCATCTCCTATCAGGCCCCGTCGGGCGAACCCCGCGGCTATGTGGTGAAGACCGAGGATGGCGGCGAGCACTGGCGGCGGCTGACCGTGACCCATGATGCGAACTGGATTCCCTACGGCATCGCCTTCCTCGACGAGGCGCGAGGCTTTGTCGGCGGATCGACCGGTGGCTACGGCACGCGCGACGGCGGCAAGACCTGGACGCCGCAGGACATGGGACTTTCCACCAACAAGATCAGGTTCGTGAGACGCGCCGATGGCGGCGTCACCGCCTTTGCCATCGGCAAGGACATCTACAAGCTCGAGCTTCCCGCCGATGGACGCTGACGCGGCTTTCCAGGCCCGCGAATCCGGCTAGATTGCCGCGCGATGTCCCGCGCCGCGAAATCCCTTCCTTTGACCAAAGCCGAGGCCCGCCGGATCTGGCTGCGCGCCCAGCGGCTCGACACGCGGGCGCCGTTCGGCGACGGGCCGGCCGCGACAGCGGCCGCGGTGGAACATCTCGGCTACGTCCAGATCGACACCATCAACGTCATCGAGCGCAGCCATCACCACATTCTCTGGAACCGGATTCCCGACTACCGCCGCGCGAATTTGCGCCAGGCTCAGAGCGTGGACAAGTCCGTGTTCGAATACTGGACCCATGCGCTCGCCTTCGTGCCGACCAGGGATCTCCGTTTCTTCATCCCGGCGATGAAACGCCACAAGCGCGAGGGCCACAAATGGCTTTCGTCGGTCAAGCCGGCCGATCTGCGCAAGGTGATGCGGCTGATCCGGCAGGGCGGCGCGCTGACCATCCGCGACATCGACGACGACGTGCTGGTCGACAAGGAGCATCTGTGGGCCAGCCGCAAGCCGTCGAAGCGGGCACTGCAGCTTGCCTTCTATACCGGCGAGCTCACCATCAGCGAGCGCAACGGCATGCTCAAGACCTATGAGCTGATGAGGCGGCATTTTGGCTGGGACACGCCGCCGAAGGGCGCCTCGGCGCGGGAAGTCACCTTCTATCTGCTCGATCGCGCGCTGCGCGCGCAGGGCGTGGTCAGCCTCGATTCGATCTGCCATCTGGACGCGCCGAGCAAGGCCGGGGTCCGACGAGCGATCGAGGCGCGAGTCCGCCGCGGCGAACTGGTGCCGGTCGCGCTCGAAGGCGCAGGCAAGCAGGAGCACTGGGCGGAACCCGCGACGCTGGAGACTGCTGGCGACACGGCTTCCGAACTTGTCCATATCCTCTCGCCGTTCGATCCCCTGGTCATCCAGCGCAAGCGCACGCACCTGTTCTTCGACTACGAGCACCGCTTCGAGGCCTATATGCCCCGAGCGAAGCGGGTGTTCGGCTATTTCGCGCTGCCGGTTGTGGCGGGCGAGGACATCGTCGCCGCGCTCGATCTCAAGACCGACCGCCAGAACCGCAAACTGTTGCTGCAGAAATGGAACTGGGTCGGCGCGGGCGCGAAGAAGGGTGCGCGCAAGGAGCTGAAGCGCCGCATCGAGGAGGAACTGCACCGGTTCGAGCGGTTCCAACTGGCGGAATGAGCATGCGTCGCGGAACCGGCCGCCTTCGGATGGGTTGATTTCGGAACGAGATTTCGGAGGCGACATGAGCACCACCGACAAATCGCTCCTGGAAAAGATCACCGCCCGGATCAAGGAAATCATCCGCATTGCCGAGGACGCCGCCGGCCACGCGATGAAGGCGGAAAGATCGCCGCGGGCGAAGAAGCGCGTCAACGACTTGATGGAAAGCTGACGCGCGCAGTGCCGGTAGAGCGCCAGGCCGCGAATCGATCGAGCGCCACGGCAAATGCGATTCCCACGCCATAGGCCAGCATGTCCCAGGCCGAGTAGATGCGGCCGAACAGGAGCGCACCCGCCAGTGTGAGCCGGAAGGCGTCGAGCGCGGGCGTATGGATCAGCCGGAACCGCTCCACCGCGACGGCAATCACGGCTGCAATCAGTGCAATGCCAACTCGCGACAACCGACTTCCCCTTTCCCTCCAAAACCCTGGCCGCGGTCCTGCCTGAAGACGGCGCGGGCCGTCTTCGGCGGCGTCCCCTCGATCCGTGGTGGGACGATGCGAGGCGGCGTGGCTTTGCACCGCCCCCGAAATTCGCGACCTCTTAACCAGCCCTGAGCTTCACGAAATCATGATCACTGACGATTATTGACATTCGTCAGTAAACAATCGACACTCATTCTCAAGTGAAACGAGGGAAGCCGCCATGCTGGTCCAATCCATTTTGTCTAGCTATTCCAGATTGTTAGCTGGTGCATCGCTGGCACTTGTGGCGATTGCGCTGGCCGGCTGCAACGACAAGGTCGCAGAGAAGGCCGCCCCGACCCGCCCGGTTTTGGTGGCCACGGTGCATTACGAGGCCGAATCGCCGGAGCGCAGTTTTGTTGGCACCATCAAGCCCCGGATTGAAACCGACATGGGTTTTCGGGTCCCCGGCAAGATCGCAAAGCGCCTAGTTGAAGTCGGCCAGACCGTCGATATCGGCCAGCCGCTGGCCACCCTCGATGAGGTGGATCTGAAACTGCAGGCCGAGCAGGCCGAGGCCGAACTGCGCGCCGCCACCGGCGTGCTGGCGCAGGCTGCCGCCTCCGAGACCCGCGCCAAGGAGCTGCGCGTCAAGGGTTGGGCGACCGACGCGCAGATGGATCAGGCGCGCGCTACCGCCGACGAGGCGCGCGCGCGGCTCAACCGCGCCCAGCGCTCGGTCGAACTCACCAACAATTCGCTGTCCTACGCGACGCTCGCCGCCGACAGCCGCGGCGTCGTCACCGCGACCCTGGTCGATCCCGGCCAGGTCGTGACGGCGGGCCAGACCGCCATTCGCGTCGCGCGTTTTGCGGAAAAGGAAGCCGTCGTCGCCATCCCCGAGACGCTGCTCGGCCGCGCCAAGGAGGGCACCGCCAGCGTGTCGCTGTGGTCCGAACCCAACAAGAAATACGCCGCGAAACTGCGCGAGATCGCGCCGAACGCCGATCCCGCGACCCGCACCTATCTGGCGAAATTTTCGCTGCCCGACGCTGGCGACGACGTCTCGCTCGGCATGACCGCGACGCTGACGCTGGCCGATCCCGCGACGACGCGGGTGGCGCGGCTGCCGCTGTCGGCACTGTTCAGCGAAGGCGGCGATCCTTCCTTCTATGTCGTCGACGACAAGGGCGAGGTGTCGCTGAAGCCGGTCGCGGTGAAATCCTATGAGAGCAATGACGTCGTCATCACGGGCGGCGTCGAGGAAGGCGCCAGGGTCGTGGCGCTCGGCGTGCAGAAACTCGATCCGGCCCAGAAGGTCCGGGTCGTCTCGTCACTGTCGTTCTGATCAGAGGAGGGCGCGATGAAGCATTTCAATCTTTCGGCCTGGGCAGTCAGCCACCCCGCACTGATTTTGTTTCTCGTCGTCGCCCTCGGCGCCGCCGGCTTCTTCTCCTATGAGAAGCTCGGCCGCGCCGAGGATCCGTTCTTCACCGTCAAGGTCGTGAACGTCTCGGCGATCTGGCCGGGCGCCACCGCGGCCGAAATGCAGACGCAGGTCGCCGACCCCATCGAGAAGAAACTGCAGGAACTGCCCTATTTCGAGAAGGTGCAGACCTATTCGAAGCCGGCGTTCACGGCGATGCAGGTCACGTTCAAGGATTCGACGCCGCCCAAGGACGTGCCTTATCTGTTCTACCTGTTGCGCAAGAAGCTCGCCGACGTGCAGCCGCAGCTGCCTGCCAACCTGCTCGGGCCCGTCGTCAACGACGAATTCTCCGACGTCGATTCCATTCTCTACATGATGACCAGCGACGGCGCCGATTACGCGCAGCTGAAAAAGGCCGCCGAAGGCATGCGCCAGCGGCTGTTGAAGGTGCCCGGAGTGACGAAGGTCGATCTCTACGGCACCCAGGACGAAAGGATCTACGTCGAATTCTCCCACGCCAAGCTGGCAACGCTCGGGATCACGCCGCAGGCGCTGTTCGATTCGCTCGCCAAGCAGAACAACGTCGTGCCGGCAGGCACGGTCGAGACCTCCTCCCAGCGCGTGCCGCTGCGCGTCACCGGCGCGCTCGACGGCGTCAAGGCGGTCGCGGAAACGCCGGTCGAAAGCAACGGCCGGGTGTTCCGCCTCGGCGATATCGCCACCGTCACCCACGGCTACGTCGATCCGCCGACATTCACGGTGCGCCAGGAAGGCAAGCCCGCGCTCGGCATCGGCGTGGTCACCGCCAAGGGCGCCAATATCCTGGAGCTTGGCAAGGACGTTGCCGGCGCAACCGCCGATTTCATGAAGGCGGTGCCGCAGGGCATCAATGTCGAGCTGATAGCGGACCAGCCGGTCGTGGTCGAACATGCCGTTAGCGAGTTCGTGCACTCCTTCGTCGAGGCGCTTGCGATCGTGCTGTTCGTCTCGTTCGTCGCATTGGGCTGGCGCACCGGGATCGTGGTGGCGCTGTCGGTGCCGCTGGTGCTGGCGATCGTCTTCATCGTCATGAACGCGATGTCGCTCGATCTGCACCGGATTACGCTCGGCGCGCTGATCATCGCGCTCGGGCTATTGGTCGACGACGCCATCATCGCGGTCGAGATGATGGTGGTGAAGATGGAGCAGGGCTGGGACCGCGTCAAAGCTGCGTCCTTTGCCTGGGAATCCACCGCGTTTCCGATGCTGACGGGAACGCTGGTGACGGCGGCCGGCTTTCTGCCGATCGGCTTTGCCAACTCGGCGGTCGGCGAATATGCCGGCGGCATCTTCTGGATCGTGGCGATCGCGCTGGTGGCGTCCTGGTTCGTCGCGGTGATCTTCACGCCCTATATCGGCGTCAAGCTGCTGCCGAACATCACGCTGCACCATAACCACGACCCGCACGCGGTCTATGAGACCCGCGTCTACCGGATTCTCCGCAGCATGATCGCCTGGTGCGTCGAGCACCGCATCAAGGTGGTGCTGGCGACCGTCGGCGTGTTCGCGCTCTCGATCGTGGGCTTCGGCCACGTCCAGCAGCAGTTCTTCCCGCTGTCGGAGCGGCCCGAGCTGTTCCTGCAGCTGCGCCTGCCCGAGGGCACCGCGTTCGGCGTCACCGAAAAGTCGGTGAAGAAAGCGGAAGCGCTGCTCAAGGACGACAACGACATCTCGACCTACACCGCCTATGTCGGCCAGGGTTCGCCGCGCTTCTGGCTCGGGCTCAGTCCGCAGCTGCCGAACGAGGCCTTCGCCGAGATCGTCATCGTCGCGAAGAACGTCGAGGCGCGCGAGCGGATCAAGGCGCGGATCGAGAAGGCCGCCGATGACGGGGTGCTGACCGAGGCCCGCGTGCGGGTCGACCGCTTCAACTTCGGCCCGCCGGTCGGCTTTCCGGTCCAGTTCCGCGTGATCGGCCCTGATCCCGCCAAGGTGCGCGACATCGCCTACAAGGTGCGCGACGTGGTCCGGCAGAACGACAAGGTCAAGGATCCGCAGCTCGACTGGAACGAACAGTCGCCCTATCTGAAGCTCGTGGTCGATCAGGATCGCGCCCGCGCCCTCGGCCTGACCCCGCAGGACGTCTCGCAGGCACTCTCCATGCTGATATCAGGCGCGCCGGTGACCACGATCCGCGACGGCATCGAGAAGGTCGGCGTGGTGGCGCGCGCGGTGCCGTCCGAGCGGCTCGATCTCGCCCATGTCGGCGATCTCACCATCACCTCGCGCAACGGGGTTGCGGTGCCGCTGACGCAGATCGCCAGGATCGAATATGCCCATGAGGAGCCGATCATGTGGCGGCGCAACCGCGACATGGCGATCACCGTGCGCGGGGACGTCGTCGACGGTGTGCAGGCGCCCGATGTGACCAACCAGATCTGGCCAAAACTGCAGGAAATCCGCGATGGCCTCGAGCCGGCCTACCGGATCGAGGCGGGCGGCGCGTTCGAGGAATCCGCCAAGGGCAACGCCTCGATCTTCGTGCTGTTTCCGCTGATGGTCGTCGTCATGCTGACGCTGCTGATGATCCAGCTGCAGAGTTTTTCACGGCTGATGCTGGTGTTCCTGACCGCGCCGCTCGGCATCGTCGGGGCGTCGCTGGGGCTGAACGTCGCCAACCAGCCGTTCGGCTTCGTGGCGCTGCTCGGATTGATCGCGCTGGCCGGTATGATCATGCGCAACGCGGTCATTCTGGTCGACCAGATCGAAACCGACGTCGCCCACGGCCTGACCCGCAAGGAGGCCATCGTCGAGGCCACGGTCCGGCGTGCCCGGCCGGTGGTGCTCACCGCGCTGGCCGCGATCCTGGCCATGATCCCGCTGTCGCGCTCCGCGTTCTGGGGCCCGATGGCAATCACCATCATGGGCGGCTTGTTTGTTGCAACCTTCCTGACCTTGTTGTACCTGCCGGGCCTCTATGCCCTTTGGTTCCGCAAGAGCCTTGAGGAAAGCGGCCCGAGCAAGGACGTTGTTCTCGCACCGCAGCATCAGGGCGAAGCCGAGCCCGCATTTCCGCTTGCTGAGGCTGCGGAATAATTGAAGATTACACGCACTGAATTGAGTACCGACATGACGCTGGTTTCCGAACATATCGAACACGACACCCGGGAGCGGATTCTCGTGGTGGCGGAGCGGCTGTTTCGCGAAATCGGCTACCAGAAGACGACGGTCGCCGACATCGCCAAGGTGCTGCGCATGAGCCCGGCGAACGTCTATCGCTTTTTCGATTCGAAAAAGGCGATCCACGAAGGCGTCGCGCGCACCTTGATGGGCGGGGTCGAGGACGCCGCCCAGGCGATCGCGGCCAGGCCCGGTCCGGCAGCCGCCCGCCTGCGCGAACTCATCGTCACCATCCACAGCATGAACTCGGAGCGCTATGTCGGCGATTCCAAGCTGCATGAGATGGTCGAGATCGCGATGGAGGAGAGCTGGGAGGTCTGCGTCGCCCACATGCAGCGCCTGACCGAGACGATTGCGCAAGTCATCGCCGAGGGCGCCGCGTCAGGCGAATTCGACGCCCCCGACGTAGCCCTGGCGGCGATGTGCACCTGCACCGCGATGATGCGGTTTTTCCATCCGCAGATGATCGCGCAGGCCGCCAGCAAGCCCGGGCCCACGCTCGACCAGATGGTCGATTTTGTGCTGGCCGGGCTAACCTCGCGTGGCAAGGCGGGCGGCTCGTAAATAGTCGTGGATTCTCCCCCGTCATTGCGAGCGCAGCGAAGCAATCCATCGCGCCGCATGACGTGATATGGATTGCTTCGTCGCTTCGCTCCTCGCAATGACGAAATTGGAAGAACCGGAATGGACGCATCAAGCCCGAAAGACCTGCATTATTACGAGCCGAAGAACGGCCACGGCCTCAGGCACGATCCCTTCAACGCCATCATCGCCCCGCGGCCGATCGGCTGGATCTCGTCGCGGGACGCCAGGGGCCATATCAATCTCGCGCCCTACAGCTTCTTCAACGGCTTCTGCTACACGCCGCCGATCATCGGCTTTTCCTCGACCTCCTGGAAGGACAGCGTCGCCAATATCCAGGAGACCGGCGAATTCGTCTGGAATCTCGCCACCATGGATCTGGCGAAGCAGATGAACGCCACGGCGGCGCATGTCGCCCACGACGTCAGCGAATTCAAGATCGCCGGACTGACGGCGGTGCCGGGAAAACTCGTCAACGTGCCCCGGGTCGCCGAAAGCCCGGTTTCGTTCGAGTGCAAGCTGACGCAGATCATCCAGTTGCAGGGCGCCGACGGCAGGAAGGTGCCGGCCTGGCTTACCCTCGGCGAGGTCGTTGCCGTCCATATCGACAAGGCCATGATCAGGGACGGCGTCTACCAGACCGCGCTGGCGCGGCCGATCGTGCGCGCCGGCCGAAAGGGCGACTATTTCGAGATCAGGCCGGAAAACATGTTCGAGATGGTGCGGCCGGATTGATTTTTCTTCACCTCACCCCGCTCTTCGCGGGGAGAGGTAAGTCGCGGCGCTTCGCGGAACCAAGACGCGTTCTGGCCGTTGTCTTTTGCCCGCGCCTTGGATCAATTTCGCTTTATTTTCAGTGCGAAGTGTTCACCGAAATCCCACGCTTTCCGCTAGACTGAACCGTCTTCTGGCATAGGCGGGCCGGCCGGGTGGTGCCGCACCCCGACCATGAGGAGATCGCCATGAGCAGCTTTTCCTTTCGTCGCGATATCATCACCAAGCCGATCTTTTCCTGGGCCAAAGGCGTGCTGCCGGCAATGTCCGACACCGAGCGCGAGGCGCTGGAAGCCGGCGATGTCTGGTGGGACGCCGACCTCTTCACCGGCAACCCGGACTGGTCGAAGCTGCTCAGCCATCCGCCGGCGACCCTGACGGTGGAAGAGCAGGCCTTCCTCGACGGCCCGGTCGACCAGCTCTGCGCCATGCTTGACGACTGGAGGATCAACTGGGAATGGCGGGACTTGCCGCCGGAGGCCTGGGACTTCATCAAGCAGAAGAAATTCTTCGGCATGATCATCCCCAGGGAATATGGCGGGCTCGGCTTCTCGCCCTACGCCCATTCGGAAGTGGTGCGCAAGCTCTCCTCGCGTTCGCTGACGGCCGCCGTCACCGTGATGGTGCCGAACTCGCTCGGCCCCGGCGAACTGTTGATGCGGTTCGGCACCAAGGAGCAGCAGCAACACTGGCTGCCGCGTCTTGCCGACGGCCGCGACATTCCCTGCTTCGGCCTGACCAGCCCGGAAGCCGGCTCCGACGCCGCCTCGATGATCGACAGCGGCGTCATCTGCAAGGGCACCTTCGAAGGCCGCGAGGTGCTGGGCTTACGTCTCAACTGGCACAAGCGTTACATTACGCTTGGTCCGGTCGCGACGCTTTTGGGCTTGGCCTTAAAGGCCTTCGACCCCGATCATCTCGTGGGTTCGAAAGATGAGCTCGGCATCACCGTGGCGCTGATCCCGACACATCTGGCGGGCGTCGAGATCGGCCACCGGCATCTGCCGTCGATGCAGGTGTTTCAGAACGGCCCGAACCGGGGCCGCGATGTCTTCATTCCCATGGACTACGTCATCGGCGGGCAGACGCGCCTCGGCCAGGGCTGGAAGATGCTGATGACGGCGCTCGCCGCCGGCCGCGGCATCTCGCTGCCGTCACTGTCGGCCGCGGGCGCGGCCTTTGCGGCACGTACCACCGGCGCCTATGCTCGGGTCCGCGAGCAGTTCAACGTGCCGATCGGCAAGTTCGAGGGCATCGAGGAGCCGCTGGCGCGGATCGCGGCGACAGCCTATCTGCTCGACGCGGCGCGGCGGCTGACCTGCGCCGCCCTCAACCAGGGCCACCATCCCGCGGTCATCTCCGGCATCATGAAGCTGCAGGCGACCGAGCGGATGCGGATCGCGATCGACGATGCCATGGACATCCACGGCGGCAAGGCGGTGATCGACGGCCCGCAGAACTACATGGGCAGCCTCTATCGCTCGGTGCCGGTCGGCATCACCGTCGAGGGCGCCAACATCCTCACCCGGAATCTGATCGTGTTCGGGCAGGGCGCGATCCGCGCTCATCCTTATCTGTTGGATGAGATGAACGCGCTGGGTGAACAGGACCGCGCTAAAGGTCTGGATGCCTTCGACAAAGCGCTTTGGAAACATATCGGCCACAGCATCACCACGCTGTTCCGCGCCTGGGGCCGCGGCTGGACAAGGGGCGCCTTTGCCCCGGCCCCCGACGCCGGCGAAGCGACCCAATTCTATCGCCAGCTCTCGCGCTATTCATCGGCTTTCGCGCTCTGCGCCGACATGGCACTGCTGACGCTCGGCGGCGCGCTGAAACGCAAGGAAATGCTGTCGGCGCGGTTCGGTGACATCCTGTCCGAACTCTATCTCTTGTCCGCCGCGCTGAAACGCTGGCAGGACGAGGGGCGGCAGCCGGCGGATTTCGCCGCGCTGGAATGGTGCATGGCGAGCGGCTTCAGGACCATCGAGAACCGCTTCGCCGAAATCCTGGCCAACCTGCCCAACCGCTTTGTCGCCGGCCTGCTTAAATTCGTGGTGCAGCCGTTCGGCGCCCGCGTGCTCGGACCCTCCGACCGCGTGGTCCATCAATGTGCGCAACTGGTGCTGGAGCCATCGGCGGCGCGCGACCGCCTGACGCCGGACCTGTCGCATGTCGATGACGACGGCGGCGTCGCGCGGCTGGAAAGGGCGTTCCTTCTGGTCACCGGCGCCGAGGATATCGCCAAACGATTGCGCGCCGCCCACCTCCACGATTTGAAGGAAGCGGTGAAGAAGGGCGTCATCACGCAAGGAGAAGCCGACCGGCTTGCGGCGGCGCATGAGGCGGTTGCGAAAGTCATTGAAGTCGACGACTTCGCGCCGGAAGCGCTGTCGCCGATTTACAAGAAGCCGGCTGATGTGCATCAGTTCTTTCAGGAACTCGGCGAGCAGAGGGCGGCAAGCTGATGGCGCGACCGGTTTTTATCATCGACGGCAGCCGGACGCCGTTCCTGAAGGCGCGTTCCGGACCGGGCTCGTTCACACCGGTCGATCTCGCCGTGCAATGCGGCCGGCCGCTGCTGGCCCGGCAACCCTTTGCACCCACCGCCTTCGACCAGGTCATCCTCGGCTGCGTCAACGTCATTGCCGATGAGATGAACCCGGCGCGCGTCGCGGCCCTGAGGCTCGGCATGGGCGAGGCCATGGTGGCATTCACGGTGCAGATCAATTGCGGCTCGGGCATGCAGTCGATCGACACCGGCTACCGCTACATCCGCGAGGGCGTCTCGGACCTGATTCTGGCGGGCGGCGCCGAGGCGCTGAGCTACGCGCCGCTGGTGTGGCCGCAGGCCGGCGTGCGCTGGTTCGCCGGCCTCGCCGGCGCCAAGGGCATTCTGGCCAGGTTGACTGCGCTGGCGAAAGCGCGCCCGGCTTATTTCAAGCCGATCATCGGCCTTGAGCGCGGGCTCACCGATCCCATCACCGAACTCAATATGGGCCAGACCGCCGAAGTGGTCGGCCATCTCTTCGGCATCAACCGGGCCCAGTCGGATGCCTACGCCGCCGAAAGCCACAGGCGGCTGGCCAATGCGCAGGCGCAAGGGTGGCTCAAGGGCGAGGTCGAGACCGCCTTCGCCCGCGACGGTAAGTTCTACGATCACGATGACGGCGTGCGCCCGGACTCGACGCCCGAGACGCTGGCAAAACTGAAGCCGGTATTCGAACGGCCCTGGGGCCAGGTCACCGCCGGCAATTCCTCGCAGATCACCGACGGCGCGTGCTGGACGATTCTCGCCTCGGAAGAGGCGGTCACGAAGCACGGTCTGACGCCGAAAGCCGTGATCGTCGACAGCCAATGGTCGGCGCTCGATCCCTCGATCATGGGCCTGGGGCCGGTGCTGTCGGCGACCGAGCTTCTCAAGCGCAATAAATTGGCGCTGGGCGATATCGAGACCTGGGAGTTGAACGAGGCGTTCGCGACGCAGGTGCTCGGGTGTCTGGCCGCCTGGAAGGACGACAAGTTCTGCCGCGAGATCCTGGGCCTTGACGGCGCGGCGGGCGAGATCGACCGGACCAGGCTCAATGTCGACGGCGGCGCCATCAGCCTCGGCCATCCCGTCGGCTGCAGCGGCAACCGCATCGTGCTCCATCTCGTCAACGCCATGAAACGGCTGGGCACCAAACGCGGCATCGCCACCGAATGCATCGGTGGCGGGCTGGGCGGCGCGATGCTGATCGAGACGGTGTGATGATGGATTCCAGGGTCTTGAACGTCCTCGCCGACCGCGTGCTCGAACTCGGGCCGAAGCCCGAGGAAAACGGTCCCTATCGGAATTTCAGGCTCACCCGCGACGCTGACGGCGTCGCCTGGCTGCTGTTCGACCGCGAAGGCACCAGCGCCAATACGCTGTCGGCCGACGTCATCGAGGAGCTCGAAAGCGTGCTCGCCGCGCTGGAAAGCCAGCGCCCCGCCGGCCTCGTCATCCGCTCCGCCAAGAAGTCCGGGTTCATCGCCGGCGCCGACGTCAACGAATTCCGCGGCGCGACCGATCCCCGCGCCGTCGAGACCGCCATCGGCCGCGCGCATGCGGTGATCGACCGCCTCGAAAACCTGAAAATTCCGAGCGTCGCCGTCATCCACGGCTTCTGCCTCGGCGGCGGCCTCGAAGTCGCGCTCGCCTGCCAGTCACGGATTGCGATCGACGGCGCCCGCTTCGGCTTCCCCGAGGTAATGCTCGGCCTGCATCCGGGCCTCGGCGGCACCGCGCGTTTCACCCGGCTGGTCAATCCGATGCAGGCAATGACCTTGATGCTGACCGGCAAGACCATCGATGCGCGGCGGGCAAAATCGCTCGGGCTGATCGACGGCGTGGCGCAGGAGCGCCATGTCCGCAATGCCGTGAAGGACGCGCTGTTCGGCCATCTGAAACACGCCCGGCCGGGTCTCCTCAACGCGGTGCTGAACTTCACGCCGGTGCGCGGCTTCCTTGCCAACCGGATGCGCCGCGAGGCCGAAAAGGCCGCGCCGCATGAGCATTACCCCGCGCCTTACGCGCTGATTGATCTCTGGGAAAAGCACGGCGGCGACAAGGCGGCGATGCTGGCGGCCGAAAAGACCTCGTTCGCCAATCTGATGGTGACGCCGACGGCGCAGAACCTGATCCGGGTGTTTTTCCTGCGCGAGCAGATGAAGAAGCTCGCCGGCGGCGGCAACAAGGTCGGCCATATCCACGTCATCGGCGCCGGCGCGATGGGCGGCGACATAGCGGCATGGTGCGCCAGTCAGGGCATGCGGGTGACGCTCGCCGACATGAAGCCGGAGCCGATCGCCGGCGCCGTCAAGCGCGCCTCGGACCTGTTCGGCAAGATCATGCGCAAGCGCACCGATCTGCGCGACGCGCTGGATCGCCTGGTGCCCGACATGGACGGCGAGGGTGTCCGCAATGCCGATTTGATCATCGAGGCGGTGCCCGAAAAGCTCGAGCTGAAGCAGAAGGTCTATGCCGGGCTGGAGCCGAAAATGAAGCCGGGCGCGATACTTGCGACCAATACCTCAAGTATCCCGCTGCAGGACCTGCGCACGACCCTGCAGAAGCCGGAACGGCTTGTCGGACTGCACTTCTTCAATCCCGTCTCGCGGCTGCAACTGGTCGAAGTCATCAGCCATGACGGCAGCGATCCCGACATGCTGAAGGAGGCGCTGGCCTTTGTCGGCGCCATCGACCGGCTGCCGCTGCCGGTCAAGAGTTCGCCCGGCTTTGTCGTCAACCGCGCGCTGACGCCGTACATGCTGGAGGCGATGCTGATGCTGGACGAGAACATCGACAAATCAGCCATCGATGCGGCGGCGGAGAAATTCGGCATGCCGATGGGGCCGATCGAACTCGCCGACCAGGTCGGCCTCGATATCTGCCTCGATGTCGGCGACATGCTGCGCTCGAAATTCGGCGATCTGCTGCCGCCGACGCCAGCCTGGCTGCGCGACAAGGTGGCCAAAGGCGAACTTGGCCGCAAGACGGGCAGGGGCTTCTACGTCTGGAAGGACGGCAAGGCCGACAAGGCGCCGGCCGCGCCCAATGCGGCGCAACCGACGCCGGAAATGACCGACCGGCTGATCCTGCCGATGTCGAATGTCTGCGTCGCCTGCTTGCGCGAAGGGATCGTCGACGACGCCGACACCGTCGACGGCGCCATGATCTTCGGCACCGGCTACGCGCCGTTCCGCGGCGGTCCGCTGAACTACGCGCGCACCCGGGGCACAGCAAATGTGGTCGAGGCGCTTCGCGCGCTTGCCGCGAAATTCGGCGGCCGGTTCACGCCGGATGCCGGCTGGGATAGTTTCAGATAGCCATTTTCGATTCGACAAGCCGCAGGGCGCCATAGACATGACCGACACTCAGGCCGTTCACGCGCCGCTCATCACCTGCGAGGAGCCGCAGGGCGACCTTTGTACGCGCACGCTGGCCATGCCCGCCGATACCAACGCCAACGGCGACATTTTCGGCGGCTGGCTGTTGAGCCAGATGGATATCGGCGGCGGCATTTTTGCTTCCAAGATCGCAAAATCGCGCACCGTCACCGTGGCCATCGAAGCCATGAATTTCCGCAAACCGGTCTATGTCGGCGATCTCGTTTCCGTGCATGCCAATCTGGTCAAGATCGGCAGGACGTCGGTCACCGTGCATCTGGAGGCCTGGGTGCTTCGCCGCAAGGAATTACGGCCGATCCTGGTGACCGACGGCAATTTCACCTACGTCTCGATCGACGACCATGGCCATCCGCAGGCGATACAGCATGGCGAGCCGCCGATTTCGGCCTGAGGTTTTCGTCATGGCCGGGACAAGCCCGGTGATGACGGTTTGCGGTGGGGCCAACCACGCCTCACGGGGCGGCTGCCCAACCTACCCCCCACGAGCGGCAGCCGATCGGTTTAAATTTCCCTAACGCGATCGTTCGATTTGGCTTGACGCCGCGGCCCGAATTTTAGAATTCGAACTTTATCGTCGCAAGCTGACGGGGGCGTTAGCACGATGAATTCGGCGCAGCAGGACATCGGCGAACGATCAGGCTTCAAGGTGGTCTGCTGCGAATGCGGCAGCCTGTCGATCAAGATGGCCGATTTCGCGAACGCCCCTGAAGACACCAAGATCGAATGCGGCCGATGCACCGCCGTTCGGGGCACCCTGGCGGAGCTGCATGTGCTGGCGCGTCGCGGAAATGACAGCTTCGAGTTCTGACCGCAGCGGGGAGCGATCTTTCATGCAGGTGTGGACCATTCGTTCGCTGGCGGCGATCGCAGGCTTCGTGGTCTGGACGCTGTTTTCCATTCCGCTGTTCACCGGCCGGCCTGGCATTCGCGAGGCCTGGGATTTCCCTGCTTATTGGCACAGGGGCATTCCGCTGTTGTTGCTTCTGGCGGTGGCCGCTGGCTATTTCGGCAAGGACGTGCCGTGGAAATTCGCGCTGTCGGCCGTGGCCGGGCACTTCCTCGCAGTGGCTCTGGTAAAGCAGCCAACGACGGATTTCGGTCTGTTGCCGCTTTCGCTGCTGCTGCTGGGATTACCCGGTCTTGTCGCGCTCGCGCTGGCATTCTGGCTGGGCCAGCAGGGCCGCCAGCTGCTTCAACCGGACGTCTGATCGTTTCCCGATCGCTTCCGGCCGGACAGGCCGATATGCCTGCGCGGGAACCTTTCCCCGGCGGCGCGGTTAACAGGCCGCACCGGGGCATAAGGGCGCCAGGAAAATGTCGGACACCTACATCATCGAAGTCTCTTCGGAGCCGGCCGGAATCGTCGTGCGTGGCCCCGACGGCTATCGCTTCTTCGCCGCTACCCATCGCTTCAATTCGCTGGAAGGCCGGCTGTTTCGCAATGCGCGGGAGGCCGAGCGTGCGGCGCTCCAGCTCGCGCGCGGCGATTTCAGGCTGGTGGCGTAAGGCCCCTTCGCTTTCGTTTCACGGCGAGCCGCGCCCTGCGGCCAACGAGCGAGGGCGAAGCGATCAAGCACTACAAGCCGCAGACGCCGGAGTGAGTGGGACAACCGTGGGCAAGATCTTTTTTGGCGGATAAGTCGCCCCTCGGACAGTCACGGCGTAATTCCGAAATTAGAATGTCTCCAATTTAGAGCGAGTCTTTTTGCCTGCAGGTGAGGAAGTCGCTAACGCCTCTCACGCGCGGCGATGATGTCTCGACGGCAATACGGGCAGTGGCACTGATGGGGTTTGTTGGTATCTGGTACGCCAGTGATGCGTACGCGCGTCATCCCGGGTGCGAGGACCTTGAAGTCGGCTTCCGCGCGAGGGCGCGCGGCGCGCCGACCATTCGATAAACGAGGCCTCCAGGATGGCCACGCGCAACCGTTTCGAACTCGCTATTCTATGCCCAAACTGCGGCGCCGCCGGCAACGCGCGTGCGTCCCAGTACGACGGCCCTGACACGACGGAGGAGTTCAGGGTGGATGAGTACCCGCCCGGGTTCTCCGAAGAGAAACCAGCAGCCTCGCGCCACGAAACGCTGGTCGCCTGCCGCTGCGGCCAGGTGTTTTACCTGTTGTGAGCGCGTCCGGCGAGCAGCCGCATTCCATGGTGGGCGCAAGCGTTCTCGTCGTTGCGGCCGATTGTTTTGATGATTTGCGTCGCGGGCGCAAGAAATTGAAATGCAAGAAGTTGAGCTGCCAGGAATCGAAACGCCAAGAATTGAAACGCAATGGCTCGGGCTAGCTTCCCAGATCTGTTCGGCAAGGTAGCCCTCAATTCCCGCGAGCAGCGAAAATTGCAGCGGCTTGCAACGCCGGTCCGCTTTCGATCGGGCCAGCAGATTGTCGCCGAAGGCGACATCGCAAGCGAGGTTTATGGTTTGTCGCAGGGCGTCGTGCGCGTTTACCGGAAGCTCGGCGGTGGTCGGCATCACGTTTTGCGATTTGCGTTGCCCGGCGAATTCCTGGAATTGCCGAGCGGCGAATGCCATTGTCTCTCGGCCGACGCGATCGGCGCCGTTTCCGTCAGCCGGTTTGCGCGATGCGAGCTTCTGGAACTCACTCAGGCCAGCCGCACGATGGCGCGGTTGATGATCGATTTCGCGGCGGAGGAGCTGAAGCGCTCCCAGGAGCAGATGCTGTTTCTCGGCCGGGGCGTGCCGGAGGAACAGCTGATCGCGTTCCTGGCAAGCTGGCGCAAGCGCCAGCGGCCGCGCCCGGACAGGTTAATCTCCCTGCCGATGTCGCGTCGCGACATCGCGGCCCATCTCGGCATGGCGCCTGAAACCCTGACCCGGACGTTCGCAAAACTGCAGCAGAAGCAAATTATCCAGGTCGAGGCGGATGGGGTTGAACTGCTGGATATCGGACGAACTCTCGCGGGCGTTCCGGACGCGCGGGCCGCGCCCAAATAGCCATCGGCGGATGCACGGTGCCGCAAAGCAATCGCCGAAGGCGCGGGGACACGGCAGGCGACCTCGCGCCTGACGACTTTAGTTGATCGGCAGCCACATGATGTCGCACGGGCCGTTGCAGTGATTGCAGTGCGCCGGCTGGGCGAAGGTGTTCGCCAGTTCCCATTCTTGCGATTCATTGCTCCATTGCACGGTCGCGTGTCCGATGATGTCGTCCGACTGACAGTTGGCGCAGACGGGTGTGGTCCGCGTCGCCGGGGCAACTGGCCGACGAAAGCTTTTCGCAGGCTCCTGATTGGCGTTGAACGGGTTGAGAAGTGAAGGGTGTGTCATATCATTCCCATTGAACTGCATGAGGCCAGGCGCTGACGGGACTCCCAAACTCGCATGTCACTGGAACCTAATGCACAATTGGCGCGTGTGTCTGCACCGGTGCGCTCATTGCGTTGTGAATTGTGTTGATATCGCGACCGGCCGAAAGCAACACCCCTGAGTCGTGAATCGACATCCACCGGACGCCGCGGCACTTTAGCCGGGACGTGCCGCCAAATCGTCACTTTGCCGGCGAATTGCAGTCAAAGCGGCAAGCCTAACTGGAGGCGAGGCGTTTTGTATCGGGGAGTTGGTGAATTGGCGTATCAGATCGTCGCAATGAGAGAGAATGAAATCGTCAAATGCGAACGCAGCAGCGTGCTGATCGCGATCGCGAAGGCGCGCGTCTGGGCCAGTGAGGGATGGCAGGTGGTCATCACCGACGGCGAGGGAAAAACCCTGGAGCCCGCCGAATTCGACAAGCTTTTGGCGGCCTAGTCTCGTTTGGTCCCCGCGTCGTCGGCAAAAGCAAGCCGATCTGGCGCGTTGACCGGAGGCCGTTACCGCCGCACCATGGGCGCGTCCTTGCCCGAGGTGTCGCCGTGACCCGATTGTGCCAATCCGTTGTGATCATTGCATCGGCGGCCGTGCTTTGCTGTGGATTGCCCGCTCCCGGCGCAAACGCGCAGACGGTAACCGTGGAGCAATACCAGCATCCGAAGAGCGAGAAGGATTTCAGCTTTAACAAGCCCTATTTCGAGGGGATCAAGGATGGCCTCGTCGCCTACAACATCTCGCTAGAGGGCAGGTTGTTTTGCCTGGGGGGAGATCTCCCGGTCCTGACGTTTGAGCGCGCGAACGACGTTCTCATGCGTTGGGCGCGCAAGCGGGGCGGAGACGCCGCCAGCATGCCGCTCGGACTTGCGCTGCTGTACAGCCTGAAGGAAGCGCTTCCCTGCAAGAGTGCTCCCCGGTAAGCGGGGGCTGATTTAACCAGGATTCACCTTATCGGCGCCGAACCGCGCCTGGGAGGCGTTGACCGGATGGGCGAACCGCCGCACCATGGGGCGCGTCTTCGCCCGAGGTGCCCCCGTGACCGGACTGACCCACCGCCAATCCGAAATCCTCAACATCGCCCGCGCCTTCGGCCGGGTAATGGTGGACGACCTCGCGCGGCGGTTCGAGGTCTCGGCGCAGACCATCCGCAAGGATCTCAACGATCTCTGCGACCACCGCTCGCTCACCCGCATCCACGGCGGCGCCATCATCGCCTCCGGCGTCGAGAACCTCGCCTATGAGGCCCGCCGTTTTGTCGCCGCCGAGGAGAAGAAGGCGATCGGAGCCGCTGCGGCGGCGCTGATCCCGAACGGCTGCTCGCTGTTCATCAATATCGGCACCACGACGGAAGAGGTCGCCAGCGCCCTGACCTCGCATGAGGACCTACTCGTCATCACCAACAACCTCAATGTCGCAATGCTGTTGTACCGGCATCCGCGCATCGAGGTGATCGTGGCGGGCGGCGCGGTGCGCCGGGCCGACGGTGCGGTGATCGGCTCGACCGCCATCAGCCTGATTGGCCAGTTCAAGGTCGATTACGCCATCATCGGCGCGTCGGCGATCGACGAGGAGGGCGCACTGCTCGACTTCGACTATCGCGAGGTGCAGGCGGCGCAGGCGATCATTGCCAACGCCCGAAAGGTGATGCTGGTTTCCGATAGCACAAAACTGCGGCGCAGCGCCCCGGTCCGCATCGCCCATATCAGCCAGATCCAGACCTTCGTCACTGATGCCGCGCTGCCGGCGGGCCTCGCCAACATCTGCCACACCCGAGGCATCGAGGTGATCGAGGCGATGCCGAAGGTGCAGGCGGATATCGACGACACCGGGCCCGAGATTCCGTCGACCGTCACGCGGCTGCGGTAATTTATTGACGTCGTCCCGGCTAAGCGAAGCGCGAGCCAGGTCCCTTAACCACAAATCGATCGAGTAGGCAGGCCGGTGCGACATCCAGCGCAGCTACGCCGGCTTGGTCTTTCGCGGGGACGACACCAGTGAAAACTCTCAAAAGCCCCCGTTCCCCTTTTCGCTTGCTTTCACATTTGGTTGTGATTTATTCGAATCCGAAAGCCAAATCGCCAAAGTGAATAGGCGAACGCCGGGGAAGCGTCTTTGGACCGAATTTTCGACCTCGCGATCA
The DNA here is from genome assembly GCA_963831585.1 of uncultured Alphaproteobacteria bacterium. GTDB lineage: Bacteria > Pseudomonadota > Alphaproteobacteria > Rhizobiales > Xanthobacteraceae > Bradyrhizobium. Next base: position 89,231 of record CAWHRA010000023.1, read on the forward strand.
TTGGAGGTGGCGTTAACGGCTGCGGCATCGCGCGCGACGCGGCCGGCCGGGGAAATTCTGTTTTCCTATGTGAAATGAATGACTTGGCCAGCGGGACGTCGTCTTGGTCGACCAAGCTCGTGCATGGCGGCCTGCGCTATCTCGAATATTACGAGTTTCGTTTGGTGCGCGAGGCGCTGATCGAGCGCGAAATCCTCTGGCAGATCGCGCCCCACATCATCCGGCCCTTGCGGTTCGTACTCCCGCACCATGCCGGCCTGCGCCCGGCCTGGCTGCTGCGACTTGGCCTGTTCCTCTACGACCATATCGGTGGCCGGGTGCTGCTGCCGCCGACCCGCTCGGTCGATCTCACCACGGACGAGGTCGGAAAACCGCTGGTTCCGAATCGCTTCACCCGGGGCTTCGAATATTCCGACTGTTTCGTCGATGACGCCCGCCTCGTCATTCTCACCGCGCGCGACGCGGCCGATCGCGGCGCCGACATCCGCACCCGTTCGCGCGCGGTCGAGATCCGTCAGGCCGACGGCATCTGGCACGTCACGGTGGAAAACACGCTGACCCGCGAGCGCTCGACCATCCAGGCTCGCGTGCTGGTCAATGCCGGCGGTCCCTGGGTCGAGCAGGTGCTGGCGTCGGGCGCCGGCGTCAACGCGCGAGCCAAGGTGCGGCTGGTACAGGGCTCGCACATCGTGGTGCGAAAGCTATACGAAGTCGACCGCGCCTACATGTTCCAGAACTCCGACGGCCGGATCGTGTTCTCGATTCCCTACCAGGACGACTTTACTCTCATCGGCACCACGGACCGCGACTACGAGGGCGACCCGGCCAAAGTGAAAGCCTCGCCCGAAGAGATAAAGTATCTCTGCGATTCCGTCAGCGAATATCTGGCAAAACCGGTCAAGCCGGAGGACGTGGTCTGGACCTATTCCGGCGTGCGGCCGCTCTATGACGATGGCGCCAGCGAGGCCAAGGCCGCCACCCGGGATTACGTGTTCGAGCTCGACACGCCCGGCGGCGCGCCGCTGCTGTCGATCTATGGCGGCAAGATCACCACCTATCGCCGTCTCGCCGAGGAGGCGCTGGAGCGGCTGTCGCCTTACTTACGCAGTTCCACGCCCCGCGAGGACGTCAAGGCGCGGGAGGGCTGGACCGCGAAGGCGCCGCTGCCCGGCGGCGACATGGACGTCTCGGCGATCCCGGCGCTGACGGCCGAACTGGTGCGCAACTATCCCTTCCTGACGCCGGCGCATGCCAACCGGCTGGCGCACGCCTACGGAACCCGTGCGGCAAAATGGCTCGCCGATGCCAAATCGATCGCCGATCTCGGCCGGTCCTTCGGCGCCACCTTGACGGAGAGCGAAGTCAGGTACCTGATGGCGTCGGAGTGGGCGTTGACCGCCGAGGATATCGTATGGCGGCGATCCAAGCTCGGATTGCGGCTGTCGCCTGCCGAGATCGCGGCGCTCGACGACTGGATAACAACCCATCGTGTCTCCCCGGAAAGTCCCTTGCGTGAAGCAGGAGGGCGCACGTGAGCGTTACGCTGGACCATGTCACGCGATCGATCGATGGCTTGCCTGCCATTCGCGACGTATCGCTGACGCTCGAGCGCGGCACCCTGAGCGTGCTGCTCGGCCCGACGCTGTCCGGCAAGACCTCGATCATGCGGCTGCTCGCCGGCCTCGATGCGCCGACCTCGGGCCGCGTGCTGGTCGACGGCAAGGACGTCACCGGCATCGACGTGCGGCAGCGCTCGGTGGCGATGGTCTATCAGCAGTTCATCAATTATCCCTCGCTGACGGTCTATGAAAACATCGCTTCGCCCTTGCGGGTGCAGCGCCGGCCGCGCGAGGAAATCGACAAGCGCGTGCAGGAGGCGGCGCGGCTCCTGAAGCTCGAGCCCTATCTCCACCGCACGCCGCTGCAATTGTCCGGCGGCCAGCAGCAGCGCACCGCGATCGCCCGCGCGCTGGTCAAGGGCGCCGACCTGGTGCTGCTCGACGAGCCGCTCGCCAATCTCGATTACAAGCTACGCGAGGAGCTGCGCACCGAATTGCCGCGCATCTTCGAGGCCTCGGGCGCAATCTTCGTCTATGCCACCACCGAGCCTTCCGAGGCGCTTCTGCTCGGCGGCCGCACCGTCTGCATGTGGGAGGGCGAGGTGCTGCAGGCCGGCGATACCTCGAAGGTCTATCGCCATCCCGATACGTTGCGCGTGGCGCAGGTGTTTTCGGATCCGCCGCTCAACATCGTCGGGATCGAGAAGAAGAACGGTTCGGTGCAATATGCCGGCGGCGTGCAGGCGCCGGCATCGGGACTCTATGCCGGTCTCGGCGACGGCGCCTATCGGGTGGGCTTCCGCGCCCATCAGCTCGAGGTCGCCAACGGCGCGGCCGGCCGCCATGCGTTCCAGGCCACCGTGACGGTGACGGAAATCACCGGCTCGGAAAGCTTCGTGCATCTGAGCCGCGATGCCTCCAACTGGGTCGCGGTGCTGCACGGCGTGCATGAATTTCCGCCCGGGCACGTGCTCGATGCCGCGCTCGATCCCAACAATGTGTTCGTGTTCGACGCGGCCGGCCGCCTGGTCGCCGCGCCGGGCGCGATGTGAGGGAGATGCCGGATGGCCCGCATTGACCTCGTCGATCTCGCCCACTCCTACAGCGGCAACGCCGCCGCCCCGGAATCCTTCGCGCTGAAGCCGGTGACGATGACCTGGCGGCAGGGCGGGGCCTACGCGCTGCTCGGCCCGTCGGGCTGCGGCAAGACCACGCTGCTCAATCTCATTTCCGGGATCGTGACGCCCTCGCGCGGCAGGATTCTGTTCGACGGCAAGGACATCACACCGCTGTCAACCCAGAAGCGCAATATCGCGCAGGTGTTCCAGTTCCCGGTGATTTACGACACCATGACGGTCGGACAGAACCTGGCATTCCCCCTGAAGAACCGCGGTGTGCCGAAAGCGGAGATCGACGCGCGGGTCGCGGAGATCGCGGGCCTGCTCGACCTCGCGCCGTATCTCGGCCGCAAGGCGACGCGATTGACCGCGGACGCCAAGCAGAAGATCTCGCTCGGCCGCGGGCTGGTGCGCTCCGATGTCGCCGCCGTGCTGTTCGACGAGCCGCTGACGGTGATTGATCCCGAGCTGAAATGGCAGTTGCGCTCGAAACTGAAGGCGCTGCACCGCGCGCTCGATCTCACCATGATCTATGTCACCCACGACCAGACCGAGGCGCTGACCTTCGCCGATACCGTGGTCGTGATGCATGACGGCAGGGTCGTGCAAAGCGGAACGCCGGCCGAATTGTTCGAAAAGCCTGCGCACACCTTCGTCGGCTATTTCATCGGCTCACCCGGCATGAACATCTTGCCCGCCGAGGTGCGCGGCCGCGAGGCGCGGATCGACGGCCATATCATCCGGCTCAACCGCAACTATGACGGCTTGCCGGCGGGCGCCAGAATCGAAATCGGCGTGCGCCCGGAATTCGTCGATGTCGCGCCGCCCGGGTCCGGGCTGCTGGCGGCGAACATCGAGCGGATCGACGATCTCGGGCGTATCCGCTTCGCGCGCGTCCGCGTCGGCGACGTGAAATTCGCCGCACGCGTGCCTGCGGGATTTTCGGTTCCGGACAACCAGGCGGGACTGGTGTTCGATCCGTCGCACGTTCACGTCTACGCCGACAGCCTTCTGGTTGAGGGGACGTAATGGACAAGACCGTCAACCAGAAAGCCTGGTTCCTCGTGCTGCCGGTATTCCTGGTGGTGGCGTTCTCCGCCATCCTGCCGCTGATGACGGTGGTGAACTATTCGATGCAGGACACCTTCGGCAACAACCAGTTCTTCTGGAACGGCGTCGGCTGGTTCAAGGAACTGCTCGATCCCTCGACCGATCTCGGCAGCCGTTTCCTGGCGTCGCTGTGGCGCAATCTGTTCTTCTCCGCCGTGATCCTCGCCATCGAAGTCCCGCTCGGCATCGTGGTCGCGCTGTCGATGCCGCGGCAAGGCTGGAGCGTCGCGGCCTGCCTCGTGATCCTGGCGCTGCCGCTGCTGATACCGTGGAACGTGGTCGGCACCATCTGGCAGATCTTCGGGCGGCCCGACATCGGCCTGCTCGGCTATGTCCTGAACAATATCGGCATCAACTACAATTACGTGTCCAACGAGTTCGACGCCTGGGCCACCGTCATCGTGATGGATGTCTGGCACTGGACCTCTCTGGTCGCGCTGCTGTGCTACGCCGGTCTGAAGTCGATCCCCGACGCCTATTACCAGGCCGCCCAGATCGACGGCGCCTCGCGCTGGGCCGTGTTCACCGCAATCCAGCTGCCGAAGATGCATCGGGTGCTGCTGATCGCCGTGCTGCTGCGCTTCATGGACAGCTTCATGATTTACACCGAGCCGTTCGTGGTGACTGGTGGCGGCCCCGGCAACTCGACCACGTTTATTTCCATCGAACTCGTCAAGATCGCGCTCGGCCAGTTCGACCTCGGCAAGGCCGCGGCGCTGTCGCTGGTCTACAACCTGATCATCATCATCGTGTGCTGGCTGTTCTACACCGTCATGACCAATGCCGGCGCCGAGCGCAAGCCGAACCAGGGAGTCGCGTGATGCATTCGATTCCCGGCCGCCGCGTCATCCTCGCGCTGTTTTTGATCTTCCTGCTGCTGCCGATCTACTGGCTGGTCAACATGAGCTTCAAGACCAATGAGGAGATCGTCTCCACCATGACGCTGTGGCCGCACCGGCCGACCATTGCCAATTACGTCCTGATCTTCACCGACGAGAGCTGGTATTCCGGCTACATCAATTCGCTGAAATATGTCGTCATCAACACCGTGATCTCGATATCGGTGGCGCTGCCGGCGGCCTATGCGTTCTCCCGCTACCGCTTCCTCGGCGACAAGCATCTGTTCTTCTGGCTGCTGTCGAACCGGATGGCGCCGGCGGCGGTCTATGCGCTGCCGTTCTTCAACCTCTATTCGGCGATCAACCTGTTCGATACGCCATGGGCGGTGGCGCTGGCGCACTGCATCTTCAACGTGCCGCTCGCGGTGTGGATCCTGGAAGGCTTCGTCTCCGGCGTGCCGCGCGAGATCGACGAGACCGCGTTCCTCGACGGCTATTCGTTCCCGCGCTTCTTCATCAAGATCCTGGTGCCGCTGATCGCCAGCGGCATCGGCGTTGCGGCGTTCTTCTGCTTCATGTTCTCCTGGGTCGAATTGCTGCTGGCGCGCACGCTGACCTCGGTCAACGCCAAGCCGATCGCCGCCGTCATGACCCGCACCGTCTCCGCCGCCGGCATGGACTGGGGACTATTGGCCGCCGCCGGCGTGCTGACCATCATTCCCGGCGCGCTGGTGATCTGGTTCGTTCGCAACTACATCGCGCGCGGCTTCGCGCTCGGCCGGGTGTGAGGGGAGGGCCGCATGGAAAACATCGCATGGATGGCCTGGACGCTGCCGACCGCGATTTTCTTCGCGCTGCTCGCCTGCACGCTCGCGGTGATGACTTGGCTTGCGATCGCCTATCCCGAAGCCGAGCGCGTCGGAATCCTGCACATTCCGACCACGCGCGGCGACCGTCTGTTCATTTCGCTGATCATGGCCGCCGTGATTCACCTGTTGTGGATCGGCTTCGTCGGCACCGACACGATTCTGACGCTTCCGATCGGGGAAGAAGGCATTGAATTGTCGAGCCTGTGGCTCGCCACCGTGATTTCGCTCGTCTCAGCCGTTGCGATTTTCCGCACCGTCTGAGCAAGGCGAAAAAGAGCAGATCCGGGACCAACCCGGGCCTGATTGTGTTTGTCGCTGCAACGGAGGAACCAACATGCGACGCCTAGAGAAGAGCAAGGGGCCCGTGATCCGGACCCGCGTCTTGATGATGACGAGCGCGGTCGCGCTGATGGCAGCTTCGGCTGCGGTCACTGCACCTGCGTTTGCGGACGAAGCTGCCGCCAAGAAGTGGATCGACAGCGAATTCCAGCCTTCGACGTTGTCGAAGGAAGACCAGATGAAGGAAATGCAGTGGTTCATCAAGGCCGCCGCGCCCTTCAAGGGGATGGAGATCAACGCGGTCTCCGAGACGCTGACGGTGCACGAATATGAATCGAAGACGCTCGCAAAGGCCTTCGAGGAAATCACCGGCATCAAGGTCAAGCACGACATCATCCAGGAAGGCGACGTCGTCGAGAAGATCCAGACCCAGATGCAGTCGGGCAAGAACGTCTATGACGGCTGGATCAACGACTCCGACTTCATCGGCACCCATTTCCGTTACGGCCAGGCGGTCGATCTGACGGACTGGATGGCCGGCGAAGGCAAGGACGTCACCGATCCCCAGCTCGACGTCAACGACTTCATCGGCAAGTCGTTCACCACGGCGCCGAACGGCCACCTCTACCAATTGCCCGACCAGCAGTTCGCGAACCTCTATTGGTTCCGCTACGACTGGTTCTCCAATCCCGACTACAAGGCCAAGTTCAAGGCGAAATACGGCTACGACCTCGGCGTTCCCGTGAACTGGTCGGCCTATGAAGACATCGCCGATTTCTTCACCAACGACATCAAGGAAATCAACGGTGTCAGGATCTATGGCCACATGGATTACGGCAAGAAGGATCCCTCGCTGGGCTGGCGCTTCACCGACGCGTGGCTGTCGATGGCCGGCAACGGCGACAAGGGGCTGCCGAACGGGCTTCCGGTCGACGAATGGGGCATCCGCATGGAAGGCTGCCGTCCGGTCGGCTCCTCCGTCGAGCGTGGCGGCGACGTCAACGGCCCGGCGGCGGTCTATTCGATCGTCAAGTATCTCGACTGGATGAAGAAATATGCTCCGCCGCAGGCGCAAGGCATGACCTTCTCCGAATCCGGTCCGGTGCCGGCGCAAGGCAATATCGCCCAGCAGATCTTCTGGTACACCGCCTTCACCGCCGACATGGTGAAGCCCGGTCTGCCCGTGATGAATGCGGACGGTACGCCGAAATGGCGCATGGCTCCATCGCCGCACGGCTCCTACTGGAAAGAGGGCATGAAGCTCGGCTACCAGGACGTGGGTTCGGCGACGCTTCTGAAGTCGACCCCGCTCGACCGACGCAAGGCGGCCTGGCTCTATCTGCAGTTCATCAACTCCAAGACGGTGTCCTTGAAGAAGAGCCATGTCGGTCTGACGTTCACGCGTGAGTCGGACATCTGGGACAAGTCGTTCACCGAGCGCGCGCCAAAACTCGGCGGGCTGATCGAGTTCTACCGCTCGCCGGCGCGCGTGCAGTGGACCCCGACCGGCAACAACGTGCCGGACTATCCGAAGCTCGCGCAATTGTGGTGGCAGAACATCGGCGATGCGTCGTCCGGTGCGAAGACGCCGCAGGCCGCGATGGACTCGCTCGCCGCCGCCCAGGATTCGGTGATGGAACGTCTGGAGAAATCAGGCGTCCAGGGCGCCTGCGGACCGAAGCTCAACAAGAAGGAAACCGCCGAACACTGGTTCGCGAAATCCGCCAAGGACGGCAACATCGCGCCCCAGCGCAAGCTCGCCAATGAGAAGCCGAAGGGCGAGACCGTCGACTACGACACCCTGATCAAGTCGTGGCCGGCTTCCCCGCCGAAGCGCGCTTCGAACTGAGGTCTCCCGACCTCGTCATGGCCGGGCTTGACCCGGCCATCCACGAAAATAGAAGGCCGGGAGCAATCCCGGCCTTTTTTCTTTTCGCCATTGCGAGGAGGCAACGGGTCGCGCGAATGCGCGCCCGATGACAGGCTCCGCGACGAAGCAATCCAGCTTTCTCGTGTCGGGGGACAAAGCTGGATTGCTTCGCTTCGCTCGCAATGACGGTTATTACTGGTATCTGCCGCGAACGTAAGGAGCCCGCCATGCGCATGATCTTCCGTTGCGATCCCGCATTGTCGGAGCATCTGCCGCGGCCGGTGCCGGCGCGCGGCGCGTTGCCGGACTGGCTGCGCGCGATGCCCGCCAAAGCGCATTCGGAGATCCACGGCCGCGAGATCCGCACCGTCAAACAATGCCCGCCCTTCGTCGACGCCATGGCTTATGGTGTCCTGATCCTGCTGCCTTGCGACGTCACCGTCGAGCGCGGTGCGTTCTCGTGGAAATGGGAGATTCCGGAGCCCGCGACATCGGGGCATCCGCGCGCTCCCCTGAGCTTTCATGTCCCCGCCCAGTTCGCGGAAGCGCCCTTCGCGAGCGGCGGGCAGGCCGCGATCAAGTTCAACAGTTTCTGGACCATCGAACTCGAACCCGGCTGGTCGCTGTTCGCAACCCATCCGGTAAATCGGGACGAATTGCCGTTTCGCCTGATTTCGGGACTGGTGGATGCCGATCGCTTTTACGACGGCGGCATCAATTTCCCGGCGCTGTGGATTGATCGCGATTTTTCCGGCGTGCTGCCGAAGGGCACGCCGGTGGCGCAATGCTTTGCGGTGCCGCGCGCCGCGCCCGAACTCGTGTTCGAAAGCTTTGATGAGGCGCACCGGTCGGCCTATACGAAGACCGTATCCGAAGTGCTCGCCACCCCCGGCGTCTATCGCAAGCGCTTTCGCGCGCGCAGGGGGCGGGCGTGAGAGGCCGGTGGCTTCATCCTTCGAGACGCGGCCAAGACGCCGCTCCTCAGGATGAGGTCTGAGACCCTCATGGTGAGGAGCGCGACTTCGCGCGTCTCGAACCATGAGGCCGTTGGACGCGCGATCGCGATTCCACCAAACCAAAAACGGACTATCCCCCGAGCGCGCGGCGCAGCTCGGCGTCGTCCAGCCACAGCCGGCCATGCGGCGCCGAGGTCAGCGCCATCGCGATGCTGCCGAACATAGCGGGGCGCAGCCGATAGGCCGCCGCGTACGCGAGCATCGCGCCGTCGAGATCGCCGCTTTCCTGCAGCACGGTGCCGAGGTTGAGCGCCGCCTCGGCATGATCGGGTTTTTTCTCCAGCGCCTTGCGGTAGGCGCTCGCGGCTTTGTCGCAGTCGTGCAAATCCTGGCGAACGAGTCCGAGATCGAACCAGGCCGATGCGGGAGCGTCGCCCGCAACCGCGCGTTCAAGCAAGGAGGCGGCAAGCGCGTGGTCGCCATCCTCCCATGCCAGCCGTCCCAGCCGCGCCGCCGCCTCGATGTTCTGCGGTACAATCTTCAGGATCGCCTGCCAGGCCTCGCGTACCTGTTGCCGCAGGCTCGCCTGGAGGAGGCTTGCCTGATCGAGCGTACGCGCCTTCTCGACAAACGCTTCCCGCTGCGGGGTCAACGCGATGGCGTGATCGAGATGCGACAGCGCGGCGTCGAAATCGCCGGCGGTGCGCGTGATGCGCGCGGCGAGCAGCCGGGCCGCGGCATTGCCCGGCCGCTTTGCCAAACTGGTCTCGATGTGGCCGCGCGCGGACTCGATCTCTCCTTGCGAAAACAGCACGGCGGCCAGCAGATGGCTGAGCATGGGATCGCCGGGGTGGCCAGCCAAGCCTTGCTCGCACAGCCCGCGCGCCTCCTCGGGGTTTCCGGCATTGAAGGCGGCGGTGGCGCGGCGAACGATGTCCTCGGGCAAATCCTGGCTCATACCGCCACATTAGAACAACGCCGCGGGCCTGCAAGGAGCCGGTTGTTGCGTCATTCCGGGGCGACGCAAGGCGTCGAACCCGGAATCCCGAAATCGTCGGCGCGAAATTCCCAGATGTGCAACTGCACATCTGAGGTTCGCGCTAACGCGCGCCCCGGAATGACGGTTTAGGAGCGCTCCTTACTCCGCCGGGTCCAGCGCGGCGCTCAGCGTCGGATAATCCGTGTAGCCCTTGGCGCCGCCGCCGTAGAACGTCGCCTTGTCCGGCGCGTTCAATGGCGCGCCGCGCTTGAAGCGTTCGACCAGATCGGGATTCGAAATGAACAGTTTGCCGAACGCGATCAGGTCCGCCTCGCCGGCCGCCAGCACCTTGCTGGCGAGTTCGAAATCGTAGCCGTTGTTGGCCATGTAGGCGCCCGAAAAACGCTTGCGCAAGGAGGCGTAGTCGAACGGCGCGATGTCGCGCGGGCCGCCGGTCGCGCCCTCGATGACGTGCAGGAAGACGAGTTTCAGGGCATTGAGCTGATCGACGATGTGGTCGAACAGCGGCTGCGGATTGCTATCGGAGATATCGTTGGCCGGCGTCACCGGCGAGATGCGGATGCCGGTGCGCTCGGAGCCGGCTTCGGCCGACACCACCTTGGCGACCTCGAGCATCAGCCTGGCGCGGTTCTCGATCGATCCGCCATAGGCGTCGGTGCGCTTGTTGGCGCCGTCCTTGGCAAACTGATCCAGCAGATAGCCGTTGGCGCCATGGATCTCGACGCCGTCGAACCCCGCCTCCAGCGCGTTCGCCGCGCCGCGCCTGAAGCCTTCGATGATATCAGGAATTTCCTCCAGCGCCAGCGCGCGCGGTGCCGATACGTCGGCGAAGCTGTTGTTGACGAAGGTCTTGCCCTTGGCGGGGATCGCCGATGGCGCGACCGGCGCGCCACCATTGGGCTGCAGCGAGGTATGCGAGATGCGGCCGACATGCCAGAGCTGGATGAAGATCCGCCCGCCGCGCTCGTGCACCCGGTCCGTCACCCTGCGCCAGCCGGCGACCTGTTCCTTGGAGTAGATGCCGGGGGTGTCCTGATAGCCCTGGCCCTGTTGCGAGATCTGGCTCGCTTCGGTGATGAGGAGGCCGGCGGAGGCGCGCTGCCCGTAATATTCGACCGCTAGCGGGTTCGGCACCAGGCCCGCGACCGCGCGGTTGCGCGTCAGCGGTGCCATCACAAATCGGTTGGGAAGCGTGATCGGGCCGAGTTTATAGGGCTCAAGAAGTTTGGACGGCATGCTCATTTTTTTGGCTTTCGAGATTGTGAAGGCAGGGCAGGTGGGTCGTATGAAACATACAGATGAGTTGTGCACTGCGGAAGGCCGCGGCAAGCCGCGAGCCATTCGAAAACTGCAGTCTAGCCCCGCTCGATTCCGGTCATATGACCTGCGTCAACAAACAGTGTGGACGCGTTAACGCGGGATAACTCATTCGCAATTACGAAGAGCGGAGCATAGGCAGTCTCCCGAGCGGCGCCTTCGCGGTTTATTATCGTCATTCCGGGTTCTCGCTTCGCAAGCCCCGGAATGACGGTGATTAATCAGTTCACCCCGAGAAAATCCCGTTTTCCGATTTCCACGCCGTTGTGGCGCAGGATGCCGTGGGCGATGGCGGCGTGGAAGTAGAAATTCGGGAACGCAAAGCCGCTGGCGAACTGCTGGCCCTTCAGCGTCATGTTCGTGGGCCCCACCGGAAACGTCACCTCGCGCGCATCGGCGCCGTCGAACTGCGCCGGCTTGAAACTCTTGACGTAGTCGATGGTTTTGGCGAGCCGCTGTTTCAATTCATCGAAACTCTTTTCGGTGTCGGGCGTCGAGGGCACCTCGCTGTGCGTGAGCCGCGCGCAGCCCTTCGCGGCGAAATCGCTGGCGAGCTGGATCTGGCGGCTGAACGGCAGCATGTCCGGATAGAGCCGCGCCGAGAGCAGCACCTCGGGCGCAATATTCTTTGCCTTGCAGTGCGCCTCGGCCTTGGTGAGAAGCCCGGTGAGGCTGCCGAGGACTTGCAGGAAGGCGGGCACGGTCGCGTCGTAGAAGGACATGGGATGCTCTTTCGGTTGTGGTGATTTCGCTTCAGGATCGACCTTTACCCGTCATTGCGAGCGAAGCGAAGCAATCCAGCTTTGTTGCCAAAGGAAAAAATTGGATTGCTTCGTCGCTTCGCGCCTCGCAATGACGGAAAAATACAGACTACCGGGCAGCCGTGGCACCGGCCGGGGTTGCCTGCGCGCGGGGGCCGCGCATGCGGGCCAGCAATTCGGCGGTCGGCCAGGAGTCTGCGGGCAGGCCGTATTTGATCTGCATTGCCTTCACGGCGCTGCGGCTCTGCTGGCCCATCACGCCGTCGACCTTGCCGACATTGAATCCCGCGCGAACCAGCAGTTGCTGCAATTCGCGCAGCTCGTTGAACGGCAGCTGCGCCACTGCGGCCGCTGGACGGTGCATCGGCGGGCCGCCCGCGATACGCGTCGCGAGATAGCCGGCGGTGGTCGAATAGATCAGCGAGTTGTTCCACTCGGTATAGGCGGCGAAATTCGCGTAAGCCAGAAACGCCGGTCCCGTCCGCCCCATTGGCAACAGCAGCGAGGCCGGCAGATCGTCGTTCGGCAGCGCCTTGCCGTCGGCATAGGTGACGCCGAGCTGCGCCCATTTCGAGCGCGGCAACTGGATGGTGAGGTCGGCCTGGTCCCAGGGAAAACTCGAAGCGAAATTGGACGATGCGGCGACGCGCACTTCCTGCAGCCAGGGCTCGCCGCGCCGCCATTTCAGCCCCGTCGCGATGTAGTTCGCGGTCGAGCCGATCACGTCGTCGGGACTGCGCAGGAGATCGCGGCGGCCGTCGCCGTCGTAATCGACGGCATAGGTGAAATAATGCGTCGGCAGGAATTGCGTTTGTCCCAATTCGCCGGCCCAGGAGCCGACCATTTCGTCGGGCGTAAGATCGCCGCGGTTGATGATCTTCAGCGCGGCGATGGTTTCGCCCGCGAATCGTTCGGAGCGGCGGCAGTCATAGGCCAGCGACACAAGCGAGCGCAACGTCGGCAGATTGCCCATGTTGGCGCCGAAATCGCTTTCCAGCCCCCAGAACGCGGCGATTACCGCCGGCGGGACGCCGTACTCCTTCTCGGCGCGGGCGAAGGCGGCCGCATGCGCCTTGATCCTGGCCTGGCCCTGTTGCATCCGGTAGGTCGCGGCCATGCGCCCGGCGAATTCGGTGAACACCTGCCCGAACACGCGCTGGCCGCGGTCGCGGTTGACGATACCCTGGTCGTAGACGAGGTAGGGCGAAGCCTCGCTGATCGCGCGCTGAGATACGCCCGCGGCGACCGCCTGCTGTTTCAGTTCAGTGAGGAAGCGGTCGAACGACAGGCCGTTATGGCAGGCGGCGGCACGGGGGATCGGCGCGGCCGCCGGTCTGGCCGGGGCCGGCATGGGTTGCGCGGGTGCCGGCCGAACGCCCCACACCATCATCACGCACAACAGCGCCAGCAAGGCCGCGCCGAGAACCAATCGTGTGGGTGAGAAAAATCGCATGCGGTCTACCGGTGAGTGCCAGCTCGATTGAAGCGATGCGGTCGTAGCATCACCGCGGACGAAGGTCATCAGCGGAAACGAGATCGTTCAGGGAAGGTGTGTGTCCAGGGCGAACTGGACCCACCGCGTTGTCCCGGCGTTCGCCCTGACGATTGTAATATCAGCTAGCTCATGACCCGGCGCACGAACGCCGTCTTGTTGGTCAGCACGCAGATATAGGAATAGGTCTCCGCCGTTCCGGCCGCGACGATATCCACATCCACCATGACCGGCCGTGTCTGCCCCCGCCAGGTCGACAAGATCTCGGCAGGAGCAGGACGGGTCCGGCTGTTCTTGACCACGAGCCCGGCAATGCGCGGCAGTGCTTCGGTGGCCTTCGATATGCAGGCCCGGTAGTCCTCCGCATGGCTGTTGGCGGTGGCAAGAAGCACGGCCAGGGTCGCGAGGGCTATCTTGGTGCGCATGGGGCCTCCCGACCATTCGGCGAAAACCCATCGTAATCCGCTGTTGCCCGGCGATAAAGGGGCAGGTTTGCCGGGCCAATATCGGACCTCCGGCGCAGGGCGGAAATGCATTTTCGACTTCACAAAGGCGAAGAGAGTCGCTTAACTGAGGCACCGGGGCTGAGCAGTTTGCCGTTCCCAATCAATTTTGAGCCCGGAGGGCCGTCGGAACATATTCCCGGCGGCCCTTTCATGTGGTGCCGAACCGCTTTTTCGCTCCAATTGCCTGCCGCGGCATGCCGCGTTGCTGACGCCCGGACTTTGGATGGAATGCCCGGACTGCTCTGGCTGAGGCATGGTTCGGTCTCTCCGGCTACCGGGTTGATTGACGTGGATCAAGCAGGCGGGCGTTCCTGAGGACCATGAATATTCCGGGCGATACCAGAGCACCTCCCAATGGGGGACGAACCATTTCAAAAGCTCTCTCTTTCCAAAGTCTAAGGAAATTCTCCGGATCGATGATCAAGCGGTCGATCAGGCGGCGGATCGTCGCCATCGCAGTCGGATTGATTGTCTTGATGGTGGCGACATCCGTGCTGTCGATGGTGATGGTCGGGCGGGTGGGCCATCTGCTGGATGAACTGACCGCAAGGTACATTCCCGCGAACGCGCATCTGACGCGGATCAATCTGCTGTCGCTCGAGAGGGCGCTCGCGCTCCGCCGCATGGTGATCGCGAAGATGCAGGAGCCGCCCGATGAGATGGGGTACAAGCTTCGCAAGCAGCTGTATGATGCCAAGGGCGCCGAAGTCGACAGCGAGGCGCAGGCTGCACGCAAGCTGATCAATGCGATCATAGACGACACCAGTACGCCCTCGGACAATGCCGCGCTGGCGCGCATCGACAGCCGGATCGACAGTCTGATGAGCGAATCCCGCCGCCATCTGGCGCAGGAGACGGGGGAATTACTTTCAGAACTCGATGCGCGGGACTTCGCAGCCGTCAGACGCAGCCTTGCGCGGGCCAATTCGCTCCGCGACGAACTCGATGAAAAGGTCGATGCCACCCGCGCCGAGATGGTAAAGGCAAGCTATGCAGCCATTGCTACGATCAGATCGGAGCAGACGCAGGCGGTCCTGATCTCGGCGATCGCGACGCTCTTGGCTGCCATCGTCGGATTGATCTTCGCCAACCTGGTCAGCGGCGGCATCATCCGCTCCGTCCGCCAATTGCTGGAGGGTACCCGGGCGGTCGAGGCGGGAGACCTCGATCAATCCATCGATGTCGTGGCCGGCGACGAAATCGGGCAACTGGCCGCCGCGTTCAACCGGATGGTCGTGCAATTGCGCGACAATCAGCGCGTCAGGGAGACTTTCGGCAAATATATCGATCCGCGCGTCGTCGAAGGGCTGATCGACCGCCCGAACCTGACCGCGGCGGAAGGCCAGCGCCGGGTGATGACAGTCCTGTTCTGCGACCTCAAAGGGTTCACCAGCCTGAGCGAAGGCATGACGCCGCAAGGTCTGGTCAAGGTCATGAATCGCTATCTTTCGATCATGTCGGAACCGATCCGGAGCAACCGGGGGATCATCGACAAATATATCGGCGACGGCATCATGGCCTATTGGGGACCCCCGTTCGTCGACGAGGCCGATCACGCCCGCTTCGCCAGTCTTGCCGCGCTGGAAATGATCGAACGCATCGCGACGCTGCGCCGGGAAATTCCCGAGTTGCTCGGCGTGCGCGGCACTCCCATGGAGAAATGCGATTTGCGGATCGGCGTTGCGACCGGCGAGGCGCTGGTCGGCAGCATCGGCTCCGATGTCATGATGAGCTATACCGTGATGGGCGACGTGGTGAATCTCGCCTCGCGTCTGGAAGGCGCGAACAAGGCGTATGGTACCCGCAATCTGGTCTCGGCGCGAACGATCGCCGCGACGGGCGGCGCATTCGAAGTTCGCGAGATCGACCGGGTCGTGGTAGAGGGGCACACCCATTCGGAAGTCATTTTCGAGATCCTCGGACGCAAGGACGAGCTGACGCCGCAACTGCTGTCATCACGGGACAGCTACCAGGAAGCGCTCGGCGCCTACCGCGCCCAGCGATGGGATGACGCGCTTCGCGCGCTTCATGCCTCGCTTGAGGCCATGCCCGGCGACGGGCCGTCAACGGCCCTGCTCAAGCGTATCGAAACCCTCAAGGCGGACCCACCGTCGCGGGACTGGGATGGATCGTGGCAAATCGACAAATAGGCGCCGGTGACGACCACGTTGCGGGTTTGCGGGCGGATCGGCGCGAGCGCGATCCGCACCGGCAATACCGGTGGCCAATCAGGATTTGGTCTTCTTGCCCGGCTTTTTGACCGCCTTCTTCTCGGCTGCCTTTTTCTCTACCGTCTTCTTGGCGGCATGTTCGGCCGCGGCATTTCGCATCGAGCGCGCGTAGCTGTCGGCGGCGTTGTCGGCGGAAATCTGCAGCCGCTTGGCGGCGAAGGTCGCCTGCTCCATCGTATCCTTCGCGATCTGCTTGTAGCGATCCGTGGTCGGCTTGTCCTTCGCCTTGGCGGCGAGACCGACATATCGATCACGCCGGCTTTTTGCGGCCGCCATCAGGCTTTTATGTTGTTGCTTCGCAAGCTGCCGGATTACGACATCCAGATCGGCGTCCGCCATTGTCTATCTTCCTCAAGTGCCACAAGAACATTCCGTGCGACCAAGTATGCAATTGCGCAGGCGGCTTTGCAAACAAGCGGCCGGCCATGCGCCATTTGGTCCCCAGCGCAGTTGAACGGCGGCCGGCTTGGGTTTTCTGCTTGCGACGCATGGGAGCCCGCCGTTTGAACCGGTCCTTGAGGCCTATTCCAATCGTTCCCGCCCGTGTAGGCTGCGGCCTCGCGCAAGGCCCGAAACGGTGAGCCGACATCACCGGGGCGATCAGGGAGACGGCGGAACGACCATGACCGATATCCGATATCTGGCGCCGGGCACGCTCGACGAAGCGATCCGCGCCTTTGCCGCGGGCGGAAGTGCCGCGCGCATCCTGGCCGGCGGCACCGATCTTCTGGTGCAGATGCGCGCCGGCAGCGTCAAGCCGGGCCTGATCGTCGACATCAAGAAAATCGCGGAGATGAGCGCGATCGAGGAGACCGCCGACGGCGGTTTTCGCGTCGGCGCCGCCGTTCCCGGCGCGGTACTCGCCGAGCATCCGCGCTTCGGCCAAGTCTGGCCCGGGGTGCTGGAGGCCGTCAACCTGATCGGCTCCACGCAGGTGCAGGGGCGGGCCTCGGCGGGCGGCAATCTCTGTAACGGCTCGCCGGCCGGTGACAGCGTGCCGGCAATGGTCGCCGCCGGCGCCGTCGTCACGGTGCAGGGGCCGGACGGGCGCCGCGAGCTGCCGGTCGAAAAAGTACCGGCCGGACCCGGCCGCACCCATCTTCTCCCCGGCGAAATCCTTGTCAGTTTTGCGCTGCCGCCGCGGCCGAAGGGCTCCGGCGATGCGTATTTGCGCATGATCCCGCGCACCGAAATGGACATCGCCGTGGTCGGCGTCGGCGTCAGCCTCACGCTGAAGGAGGGCGTTTGCAGCGCGGCCCGTGTCGGCCTCGGCGCGGTGGCGCCGACGGTGCTGCTGGTCGAGGCGGCGGCGAAAGCGCTGATCGGAAGCAAGCTCGACGATGCCGCGCTCAATGCCGCGGGCGCCGCGTGTTCCGCCGCCTGCCGTCCGATCGACGACAAGCGCGGCACCATTGCCTATCGCACCAAAATCGCCGGCGTGCTGCTCAGGCGCACGGCGGCGATCGCCGCCCGGCGCGCCCGCGAAAACTGAGTTGGGAATTCGGACCATGGCAAAACTGCACGTTTCCACCACCATCAACGGCGAGCCGATGGAGTTTCTCTGCGAGCCAGATGCCACCATGCTCGACGCGCTGCGCGGGCCGCTTGCCCTGACCGGCTCGAAGGAGGGCTGTGCGTCCGGCGATTGCGGCGCCTGCAGCATCACGCTGGACGATCGCCTGATCTGCTCCTGCTTGATGCTCGCGGTCGAGGCCGAAGGCCGCCAGATCCGCACCATCGAGGGCATGGCGAACGGCGAGCACCTGCATCCGCTGCAGCAGAAATTCCTGGAAGTGGCGGCGCTGCAATGTGGCATCTGCACCTCGGGCATGCTGGTCGCCTCCGATGCGCTGTTGCGGAAGAACCCGAGGCCGAGCGAGGAAGAGGTGCGGTTCTGGCTCGCCGGCAATCTCTGCCGCTGCACCGGCTACGACAAGATTGTCCGCGCGGTTCTGGAGACCGCTTCTGAAATGCGGGAGCAAGAAATCAGGGGATCCTGGCAATGAATATCATCACCAACAACAAGTGGATCGGCCAGCGCACCATTCGCCCCGACGGCGCCGACAAGGTGACGGGACGCGCGGCCTTTGCCGCCGACACCAGCATGCCCGGCATGATCTGGGGCAAGATCCTGCGCAGCCCGCACCCGCACGCCCGCATCCGCTCGATCGATACCTCGAAGGCCGAGGCGCTGCCGGGCGTGAAGGCGGTCGTCACCTCGCGCGACATCGTCGACTTCCCGGTCGACAAGTCGGTCATGCTCGGCATCCAGGACATGCGCTGGATGTGCCGCAACGTGATGGCGCGCGACAAGGCGCTGTTCCCCGGCCATCCCGTCGCGGCCGTCGCCGCCACCACGGAGGCGATCGCGGCAAGGGCCTGCGAGCTGATCGAGGTGGACTACGAGGTGCTGCCGTGGTCGATCGAGATCGACGACGCGCTGAAGCCGGACGCGCCGATCCTGCACGAGTTCATCAAGTTCGAGGGCAAGCCGTCCAACATCGCGGGCAAGCTCGAAGTCAAGAAAGGCGACGTCGCCGAAGGTTTTAAACTGGCCGAGGTGATCGTCGAGCGGACCTTCACCACGCGCCCGGTGCATCAGGGCTATATCGAGCCGCACGCCTGCCTGATCAGTGTCGCGCCCGACAACAAGACCACGATCTGGAGCTCGAGCCAGGGCCAGTTCATGGTGCGCGCGATGGTGGCGCATCTGACCGGCATCCCCCAGAGCGACATCCGCGCCATTCCGGCCGAGATCGGCGGCGGTTTCGGCGGCAAGACCATCGTCTATCTCGAGCCGGTCGCGACCTTGCTGGCGAAGAAATCCGGCCGTCCGGTGAAGATGGTGATGACCCGCGAGGAGGTGATGCGGGCGACGGGGCCGACCTCGGGATCGAAGAGCACGGTCAGGATCGGCGCCAAAAAGGACGGCACCATCGTCGCCGCGCAAGGCACCTTCTATCTGCAGGCCGGTGCGCTGCCGGGCTCGCCGATCCGCGGCGCGGTGGGCTGCAGCTTTTCGCCCTATGACATTCCGAACGTGCTCTCGGTCGGCTACGACGTGCTCTCCAACCGCTCCAAGGTCGCGGCCTATCGCGCGCCGGGTGCGCCGATCGGCGCCTATGCGGTGGAGTGCGTGATGGACGAGCTCGCCGAGGCGCTGAAGATCGATCCCCTGGAGCTGCGGCTGAAGAACGCCGCCAGACAGGGCACCAAGGCCGCGCACGGCCCGGTGTTTCCGCGCATCGGCTATGTCGAGACGCTGGAAGCCGCGAAGGCCCATCCGCACTACAAGGCGCCGCTTGGCAAGCTGCAGGGCAGGGGCGTCGCCTCCGGCTTCTGGTTCAACGCCGGCGGCGAATCCTCGGCGCAGGTCAACATCACCGAGGACGGCAACGTCGTCGTCACCACGGGCCATCCCGATATCGGCGGCTCGCGCGCGGCGATCGCCAATATCTGCGCCGAGCTGCTCGGTATCGACTACCGCCGCGTTTCGGTCCTGATCGGCGACACCGCGACCATCGGCTTCTCGAATCTCACCGGCGGCAGCCGCGTGCTGTTTGCCTCCGCAATGGTGGTGACCCAGTCCACCGACAAGATCATCACCACCTTGCGCGAACGCGCGGCGAAGATCTGGGAGATCGATCCCGAAGCCGTGAAATGGGAAAACGGCGCGGCGCATCCGGCAAGCCCCAACGCCGGAAAGTTCGAGCCGCTGACGCTGGCCGAGCTTGCGGCCAAGGCCCCGCAGATGGGCGGGCCGATCGGCGCCGGCGTGCAGCTCAACACCGAAGGCGCCGAGGGCGGGTTTGGCACGCACATCTGCGACGTCGAGGTCGATCCCGAACTAGGGATCGTGCGCGTGATCCGCTACACCGCCGTGCAGGACGTCGGCCGCGCCATCCATCCCGGCTATGTCGAGGGCCAGATGCAGGGCGGCGTCGCCCAGGGCATCGGCTGGGCGCTCAACGAAGAGTACATCTACAACAAAGACGGCAAGGTCGATAACCCCGGTTTCCTCGACTATCGCATGCCGGTGTGCTCGGACCTGCCGATGCTCGACACCGTGATGGTCGAAGTGCCCAACCCGAAACATCCGCAAGGGGTCAAGGGTGTCGGCGAGGTGCCGCTGGTGCCGGTGATGGCCGCGGTCGCCAACGCCATCCACAACGCGCTCGGAAAGCGCTTCTTTGGCCTGCCGATGTCGCCGCCAAAGGTGCTGGAGGTGATCGAAGGCAAGGGGTGAGGCGGTGGCTTCATCCTTCGAGACGCATCGCGTTGCGATGCTCCTCAGGATGAGGTCTAGACCCCGATGGTGAGGAGCGCGGCAAGGCCGCGCGTCTCGAACCACGAGGCCATGGGACATCTCACAATGAATTCAAGCGACTGGGAGCGGTTCTACGCGCCGCGGTCATCGCTACTCAACTCGGCGAGCGCCGCCGCGATGAACTTGTCGAGTTTCCGGTGCGAATAATCCTGCCTGGCCTTCGCCGTTTCCAGCGCTTCGAGGTCCGGCTTCGGCTCCCTGCCCGAAAACAGCACGTTTTTAGGCAAGCGAACGCGGTCAGGCTTCATGTCGTCCCCCGAATACGAGATACAAATTCTCGGGCGCTGGAGATGCGGATATAGTCTGCCGAGTGCGGCGGAACTTTGCACGAAAAAAGACGGCGTCTGATTTTTTATTTTTTTTGCGTTTCGCTGGATGTGACGTATCGCCGTGGCGCCGTCTGCATGAATCCGGGCTTATGAAATTCGCGCCGCAATCCGTCCCAAGCATCTGATCATTCTCGGGGATTACCGGCATTGCCGCCGCGCGATTTGCGATAGGATGGCGGCCACCAGGGGGCGCATCATGAAACTTCTCCGCCGTCATTTCCTCAAACTCGCCGCGGCCGCTGCCGCCGCGCCGGCTTTGCCGCGCCTCGCGGCGGCGCTCGCTTATCCGACGCGCCCGGTGCGCATCGTCGCGGGCTTTGCCGCCGGCGGCGGGGTCGACATCACGGCGCGCCTGATCGGCCAGTGGCTGGGAGGGAGGCTCGGCCAGTCCTTCATCACCGAGAACCGGCCGGGCGCCGGCGGCAACATCGGCACCGAGGCCGTCGTCACCGCGGCACCGGACGGCTACACGCTGCTGCTCGCCACCGTCCCCAATGCGGTCAACGCCTCGCTCTACGAAAAACTGGATTTCAATTTCATCCGCGACATCGCCCCGGTCGCCGGCATCATCCGCGTGCCGATGGTGATCCTGCTCAATCCGTTGGTCCCGGCCAAGACGGTCCCCGAGTTCATCGCCTACGCAAAGGCCAATCCGGGCAAGGTCGACATGGCCTCGGCCGGCAATGGCAGCGCGCCGCATCTGGCGGGCGAGCTGTTCAAGATGATGGCCGGCGTCGACCTCGTCCATATTCCCTATCGCGGCCAGGGTCCGGCGCTGACCGACCTGCTCGGCGGCCAGATGCAGGTGCTGTTCGCCACCACGCCCGGCACGTCGGAATACATCTCGTCAGGCAAGCTGCGCGCGCTCGCGGTGACGTCGGCCTCGCGCGCAGAAATGCTGCCGGAGCTGCCGACCGTGGGCGATTTCGTGCCGGGCTACGACACCAGCCAGTGGTACGGCCTCTGCGCGCCCGCAAAAACGCCGCCTGACATCGTCAACAGGCTCAATGCCGAGGTCAATGCCGGGATCGCCGATCCCGGCATGAAAGCAAAACTTGCCGCGATCGGCGGCGAGCCGTTGCCCGGCACGCCCGCCGATTTTGCCAGACTGATCGCGGAAGAAACCGACAAATGGGCCAAGGTGGTGCGTGCGGCCGGCATCAAGGCGGAGTAGGTTCTCTCTCATGACCGATGCAGAAAAAGCCGTGACCATCATCGAAGCCCTGAAGGCGGCCGAACGCGAGCCGCCGCAGACCGCGTTGCCGATGCTCAACGAACTGGCCGGACTGGTTCAGGGCGAGGGCGAAGCGCCGCTGGAAGTCGAGGAGGCGCGCTCGAGCGCCTTCATGGCGATCTGCGAAGTCGGCAAGGCGCTCCACCGCGGCCAGCCGGCGGATGCCCTGTGGGCGCCGGCCATTGCCGCGGCGGAGCGGTGGAAGTCGCTGGCGCGCTGAGGCGCTTGCCGGCTTCGCCGAACCGGAGCTTTGCCGCCGGCCAAAAGAAAAGCCGCCCGAGGCGGCCTTTCCGGGGTCATGAGGGGGCGGATTACGTGCCCATCTCGCACTTCTTCATGAAGCTGGTCTTCGCGGCGCCCGAAAGCGGCTTGCCGTCCGCACTCACCGCCTTGGTCGCGCAAGTGTCGGCCATGCATTTCTTCATGAACGAGGTCTTTGCGGCGCCCGCGAGCGGCTTGCCGTCCTTGCCGACGGCCTTGGCGTCGCAGGTTTCCTGTGCCAGCGCGGCACCGCCGGCAAAAGTCACGACCAGCGCGGCCAACATCAGCTTCCTGAGCATGTTTCTCTCCCGTTTCGAACGCCCCCGGAAGCGAATTTGATCCCAGACGTTTGTTTCGGGCAAGGGGTGAATTGCCAGGCCATGGCGTGCGCGGCCCGCAAGGAGGCCCGGAACCGCCGCCATCCGACCACAAGGCCGGCGCATTAATCGTAGATCGGATTGGTGATTGCCAGGTGTGCGGAGCGCGATATCTTCGCCGCCTCGGAATCGATGATGTAGTTCCTCGAAGTGCCAAAGCCAGCGCGGCCGTGTACTGAAGACTGGACTGCGGATGATCGAACAATCGACGGACGGCCTGCTGTTCTTCCGCGGGGCCCGCGTGCTGTACGCCTGCTCCGCCTACAATTTCACGCGAACCGGCGCCCGAATCCATTCCGGCACGCTCGGGCCGGTCCCGATGGAGTTCTACGTCACGTTCGATACCTTTCGAACCATCGCCAAATGCCGGCTGCTCTGGCGCCATCAGGACCGCCTCGGCGTCGCCTTCGAAAGATGGGTCCAGGTGCGAGGTCGCGCCGCCGGTTCGGATTCCGACCCCGCCTGAGATGAGGTTGGACCCTGTGGCGGGGAGCGCGGCGAAGCCGCGTGTCTCCGCACGATGCTTCGCATCGCCGGGAGAACCACGAGGCCGGCGTGTCGGTGCCGCCTTACTGCTTCTCGAGCTTGGTGATGATCTTGCCGCCGTCCGCTTCAGTGGAATACTTGACCCTGTCGCCGGCGTGCACATCCTCCAGCGAAACGCCCTTGACCTTGAACTCCATGGCCGGGCCGGTATTGGCGCCGACCGTGCCGCTTTGGGTCGGGCGAATGGCGATCGTGCCGTTGATTCGGTCAATGACCGTGACCATTCCCGTTCCAGTCGTCGCCTGCTGGGCCAGGCTCGCCGAACCGATCAAGGTGAGCGCCGCACAACTCGCCAGAACGATCTTTGCAATCTTCATGGAAGCCTCCGAGGTTAAGGCGCGACTGGAATAAGCGACCGCAACCGGATTTGTTCCCGGACCGCGGGCCGGCACAGATCTCTGTATGCGGAAATGGCGACATCCGTGGGGCGGATTTGCGGAGCGCCATCCGCCTTTTATCCGCGCAAACGAAAAGGCGGGTTACGCTTTCGCTAACCCGCCTCAAAAACTGCTCCGTGCTACGCTTCTATCAATAGCACCGCATCACGTTGACGGTCTGGTCCTTGCCGTCGCGCCCGGTAAACGTCGTGGTCTCCTGCGGGCAGCTCGAGACATAGGGCCGGTTCGAAGGCTCGACCGCCGGCGGATAGCGGTGCGCCCAATCCCAGGGGACATCCTGTTTATAGGTGTAATGCACGTCGCCCGACGGCGGCTGCGTGGCGTCGACCAGGGGCTCGCCGCCCGGCGTGCCGTAGTCGAACGCGTCGTAGCCGGGCCAGACGATCGCGCCTCCGCGGTGATGCCGGAACGGCCGGACTCCCGGCGGATGGAAGGCCGGATGCGTCGAGGCGACCCTTCCGCCCTGCGCCGCGCCCGACCTCGCGAATGCCGGGTTCGGAGCAAGCATGATCGCCGCAACGCTGAGGGACGCGACAAGCGCCCCAGATACTCGATACTTCATGGCGCGCACCATTCTTTGGTTACAAAGCCGCACTCCCCGTCAAAACGCTAGGCCGGGCTTTTCGTGCCCGCAAACACGTACTTAATTGTTAGTTAAAGCGTAACATTAACAGGGCGGCGGGGCCGATCAGGCAAGCGTGATCCGCCCTTCGGCCGCGATAAAACGGGGCCGAACGGACGATTTTCCTGAACGAAAACATCACCCAATCCGACCAAGGGATTTTGGGAAACCCGTCATGAAAAGATTTGCCGTATTCGCCATTCTCGGCCCGCCGCTCGCGGCCGCCGCCCTGTTTTTGATCCTGCTGCCCCTGGCCGGCGTCCTCGAAGGCGCGCCGGTCGCCATCTCCACGCCCGTGCTGCCGGCCTGGTCCTACGCGGTGCTGGCGGCCCTCGTCGTCGCGGTGTTCGACTGGGTCGCCTCGATCATCGAACTGCCATTGCGCCCGATAGGCGCCGCGATCGCCGGATGGCTGATGGCCTTCCTGCTGCTTCGCGACATCCTGGCGCTGCCGGATCTGCCGGGGTGGTTTGTGGCGATAGGGATGCTGGGGGCGATACCGGGATTTGTGTGCTCGTGGGTGGGGATGAAGCTGGATGCGACGCCAATGGTGCGCAGGGCGGATTAGCGCAGCGTAATCCGCCCTTCACCGCCGGGCTCTAACTTCACCGCACCTGGTTCAAGGCGAAGTCATGCAGGAAAGAACCCTATCGTCGGCCTGGACGTTCTGGTTGAAGTTCATATTCCCCGCGGTCTGGATACCAGTCTTCGGATTAGTGACCATCCAGCTTTGGTTAGGCAACCTGGTCGGCGGCAACAACGCTTTGCCGCCTCCTCAAATGAAGTTCATGTTTTTCGGTGCGTGGGTTCTGGGAACGACGTTCATCCTGTGGGCCAGCGCCGGCTTGAAGCGGGTGCGCATCGACGAGCGGCAACTTTATGTGTCCAATTACATCAGGGAGATTTCCGTACCCTTCGGCGAGATAACGGATGTCAGGCAAAACCGCTGGCTGAATTCCCGCCCCATCACCATCCATTTCCGGGACGCCACCGAGTTCGGCGGCAAGGCGACCTTCATGCCCAAACAGCGCATTCAATTGTTGTTTTTGCGCGCGGATCCTGTCGTCGACGAGCTAAAGCAATTGGCGGGATTGGCGGGTGGGCAATAGGATGGGTTGAGCTCTTGAGGATGGACGGGGATTGGCGAAGCGTGATCCGTCGTTCCCCGACGAAACAGGCGGACTACATCATTAGGCAGCAGCATCGTATCTCGATTCCGAGGGGCGCGCTTAGACCCTCAAAGTGAAGTGAAAAACACTAATGCGCAGCAGACCGAAATTAGAAACAAGAAGAACCCATCAATCATCCAGCCAGTATTGTATTTTTGAAACTCCTTCTTTGCATCAGATCGGTCAGGGTTGAAGGCACCATCGAGCAACCTGTGGACCTCGTCAATTTGATCCTGCTGGGCAAGTGCAAATTGGAGCGTAGCCAGACCGGTTGCAGCGCCAATTGTTCGAATGGTCACATAGAGCATGCCAAGAACGGGGATGATCAGTTTTTCCTGGCGTTCATGAAGGTGATCCAACACAAGAATCACAATCAGCAAAATGAGCAAGTTGACTATGATCTTCCAGGCCCACCACAAGAACTTCATGATCTACAGTGCTCTATCTTGGTTGGGAATGAAGCGACAACGACCGGCTTGTCGTCTCGGTCGCAATTATGGCTGCGGTCCGATTGTTGATAATCCGCCAATCGGGCCTTCTTGCGAGTTGTCGCCCTCGCCTTAGTAGGGAGTAGGATGGGTAGAGCCTTTGCGAAACCCATCAGAATCAAAACGGCAATTGATGGGTATCGCTTCGCTCCACCCATCCGCGCTTCAGCCAGCGAACCTACGCTTTTAGGCCTGGGCAAATTGCTGTTTCGATAGACGATGATGTTGTCGAACATTTTTTAGGCTTGCCGCGGCAGACGCTCAGTACTTGCTATAAACCTTCGCAATCAGTTCGTGGATGTGAGCACCGACTGTCACTTCCTCGAATGACGCCGAGTTGGGATGACCGGCTGTGTTGCGCCTATCGAGACAGTTTTGAAGTTCTTTTTGCTCGGACTTACTCACAACGCCGATGTGCTCAAGCATGTTTAGGAAAACGGATTCTGGCACGGCGGTGGCGAGATCGTCCACATCGACGACATCGTTCCAACCTTTCTTTTGAAAACGTCTGTGGCCCTCTTGGTTAAATTCGGTGAGCTTGTTTTTCAGGACGTGTTGGTACAGCAAATAGACTGCGCCAACCCAAGTCAGAACAATGGCTGATCGATAAGCCTTGTTCTTCACGCACTGGATTGCTTCTTCAACAAAGCGGGCTTTGTCTGGATCATGTACATCGGTCAGGTAGCGTTCGAGAGCTTCGGTGACGGGTGTCAGCACGCCAGCCGGATTCATCAGCCCGCGATCGGCGAGGCTTTTCTTGCAAGCCTCTTTGACAGTCCAGCCAGTGGGGACGTAGATCGCATTGGTCGTCTGTTTGAGGTAGTCGCCGGGGATACTATTGGCCCCATCTCTCCAGCCATTTTGCCGCGCAACGGCCCTGATATCGTTTGACTTCATCGGGCCATCATGCATGGCGACAATCAGGAGGTACTTGTCCGTTTTGGAGACGTCCCGACGAGCTAGGCTTTCACGGAGAAGCGTCACGATTTGAGCCGTTGCGCGAGTTGTTCATAGGTCGAATCGGATAGGACAAAATTCCCCGTGGAGGGTTCGTTTACTTCGCCTTGATCCATTAGACTGGCAATCGTCTTGCTCAGGTTGCCTAGCATCGAAGGTTTGTAGGCGCGAGGAGCCAACTTCATTTCGTCGTGAATTTGCGCCCGCGAAGCGGGCTCGACGCCATCACTCATCTGCAGCTTCAATAGTGCAGCTTTGAACAAGTCGGTAGCAGATCGGGCCTGCAGCTTTGCTGCAGCCGACGCGGTGGTGAATCGGCTAGGGGGGCCCGCTCCATTGAAGGTATTGGCTGCGCCTTCGTCGCTCTCCTCTGACTCCTCTGGTGCCCCGCCGCCGATCGCTTCGATAATGGAGGCGATCAGGGCGGGCACCTCGGACTTCAGGAACTCGACTTCGCCTTCCCACTCAATTTCAATGCCTTTGGCTTTGATGCGCAATTTGGCCGACACGATCTGCCCCTTCCGATTCGCAACCGCCAATACACAACTTGCAATAGCGATTCGGGAGGGGGACACCTCATTAATCCCCATATTCCCTATCTCAGGTGTTTCAGTAAGTTAGCGTTCCCTGTCCTCTGCAATACGCAAGTTGCGCTTTTCACGTAAATTACGTATATTAGGGGCGACAAGAGAGGACATCTGGCCATGGCTGACACCGTCCCGGCTTCGGAGTTCACCCGGAATTTTGGCCGCTATCGCATGCTCGCCCAGCGCGAGGCCGTGGCGGTTTCGAGCCACGGATCGATTACGGGCTATTTCGTTGCGCCTGATGAGTTCGAGGAATTCCGCCGCTTCAAGCAGCGTCGTCGCAGCTTTGCGACCGCCGAACTGTCCGACGAAAGAGTTCAGGCGATCGGCGCCTCACGCATGGACGAGCGGCATGCGCATCTCGATGCCGTGCTTGAACCGAAAAAATAGCAGCGGCGCATGCCGATCCCTACGCCCGAACCGGGCCTCGTCATCTCCTATGCCTATCTATGGCACCACGAGCATGAGGCCGGACGGGAGGAGGGGCGCAAGGACCGTCCGAGCGTCATCGTGCTGGCGGTCGAGCGTCCGGCGAACGACACAACGATCGTGGTGGTTCTGCCGATCACGCATTCCGTTCCCGCCGATCCCGCTTCAGCCGTTGAGATTCCCGCCGCGGTCAAGCGTCATCTCGGACTCGATGACGCGCGTTCCTGGATCGTTGTCGCCGAGGGCAACGAATTCGACTGGCCGGGCTACGATCTTCGAAAAGTCGGCCGCGGCGATCGCTATGACTACGGCTTTCTGCCGCCGCGATTCTTCAATCGGGTCATCGAGGCGTTCGCCGCATGGCATCGTGCCCGCAAGGTGACGCTGACCTCGCGCGAGTGATCTTCAAAATGGTGACGCTCGTGCGCTCACCCCTTCTTCCCCATCACATACGGCTTCAGCATCGCGTAGATCATGCTGTGCGTCGGGGTCGGCACGCCGAGTTCGCGCCCGAGTTCGGCGACCTTGCCGCTGAGCCAGGGCAGTTCGAGCCGGTTGCCGCGCTCGAGGTCGAGCGCCATCGAGGCCTTCATGTCCGGCGGCATGTGACCGACCAGGTCGAGAACTTTTTCCAGCGCGTCCGATGGCAGCGCGATGCCCTTGGCGCGGGCGACATTGGCGGTTTCCTGGCAGGCGGAAACGAAATACGGTTTTATGTCGGGATCGTCGCGCAGCGGGCCCATCGGCTGGCGCGCCAGCGCCGTCATGCCGGCATTGGTGGCGAGCAGGATGAACTTCATCCAGAGCTCGGTGATGATCGCTTCGCTTAAAGTAGCGGCGAAGCCGGCCTTCAGGCACAGCGCCAGAAAATCCTCGGCGCGCTGGCTTCGCTTGCCGTCGAGCTCGCCGAAGATCATGCGCATGAAGGTGCCGACCTGCGTGATGACGCCGGGCGCGGTGATCGAGGCCGAGATCTGCGCCACGCCGCACATCACGGCCTCGCGCCCGAGGATCGGGATCAGCCGCTCGTGGGCATCGATGCCGTTCTGCAGCGGGATGACAGCGGTGCCAGGGCCGATCAGCGGCTTGATACGCTCGCCCGCGCTTTCGATGTCCCACAGTTTGACGCAGAACAGCACGATATCGACCTTGCCGATGTCGGCGGGATCGTCGGTCGCCTGGGTCGGCACCAGATGGGTGTCGCCGAGCGGGCCGGTGACCTTCAACCCCGCGCTCTTCATGGCGGCCAAATGCGCGCCGCGCGCGATGAAGGTGACATCGGCGCCCGCCTTCGCCAGCGCCGCGCCAAATCCCCCACCGACCCCGCCCGCGCCGACAACCGCAATACGCATGAATTCTCTCCCTTGGGTTTGACTGGAGGAGCATTCAATATTTTCAGACCAATTCCAACCACCCGAAAACCGATTCGTTTCTCCGTCATGGCCGGGCATGACGAATCCGGCGAAAAGGCTCCGTTCCCCGCCATTTCCCCGTTCGCGCTCGCGCGAACAAATCCTATACTCGCCGCCGGCCCGCCGTGCGGCGGGAGTAGCGACAGGCGGCTGATGCTGGTGCAGGTGCAGGTGCCTTCAGACCGGAGAGCAAGGACGCGTGTTGTCCTGGCCTTCGCCTGCCTGTTCGTCGTCTTTGTCGCGTTGTCGTACGGGGCCTGGTATCTCTCGGGCCTCGCCGGCCGTCAGGACAGCATCGCCGCCCGCCAAAGCCAGGCGGCGCTGCAGGGCATCACCGAATCAGCGCAAATCACCAGTGCGCTCAAGCAGCATCCTTCCAATCGCGTGCTGCAGGTGCTGGCCATGGCCATGAAGGCCGCGGACGAAACCGATGCGGCCGCCGAAAAATTGTCAGGTGAAGTCGAGCAGCCACCGATCCCTGGAGACATCAATCTCGGCGCCATGAACCGCGGGGAACTCGAGGCGCTCCGCCGCAATCTGAAGACGGCGCAGGCCAATGCGTCGGCGGTCATACCGCGCTACTCGGTGCTGCTGAAGGCCGAACGCGATGCAATTGAAAAAGGCGCGCTGGCGCTGCATGTCGACAAGGAGACGCACGACCGGCTGATGGAGGCCGTCGACCGGCGGCAGGCGGCGATGACGGCCTTCATCGCGAAGATGATGGCGGCGCGCGCCGAGTTCTACCGCGCCTACGAAGCCTATGTCGGCGTCATCGCCTCTGAGTTCGGCACCTACAAGGTCGTCGACGGCCAGTTCATCTTCCCGATGCAGCGCACGGTCGACCGCTACAACGTCGCCGCGTCAGCCATGACCGTCGCCACCAAACGCGTCGTCGCGCTGGAAGAGGAACGAAAAGGCCTGCTGAAATCGCAGCAGGCCGCCTGGGTCCAACTCGCCAACGGCAAATGACGCGCGCGTTGAATGGCGAGGGACGCAGTGACGATTGGAAAATCGCGCGTGCCGCATTTTCCGTCGTCGTCCCGGACAAGCGAGCGTAGCGAGCGCGATCCGGGACCCATAGCCACAGATGCACGTTTTGCGAAAGCTGGCGCCGCAGCTCATTCCAACAATTGCCATCGGTGGTTATGGGTCCCGGCGTTCGCCGGGACGACGAGTGGCGTTTGTTGCGCGAGCCGCTTCGCCAAAGCGGGCCCCTTTTTCCTTCATGAACGTCTGCGCCTAAAATCGAATTTCCTGAGCCGCATCAAGCTGATTCTACCTGTCCAGTCGCCTCCGAAAAAATATTCTGATTTTCCGAAAACCCAAATCAGCTTATAGCCGCAGCCGTCCACCCCACACGAGGGGCGTATCGCGATCGTCACGGACGCGGGGCTGGATGCGATGGACGCGGCGGCGCTTTTGACGAACAGCGCCAAGGCGGACGGCGAAGTCGTGTGGTCCTGACGCCTCGACGCTGGCGTCAAGTCGGCAGTTAAGACGCTGCCGGCGACGGTGACAAAAAAGCCCGATCACCGGGGAGAGCGCGGAGGAAACCGTTAAAACCATTGCGTGCGGGGATGCCGGGTGATTTCCGGTGCGACCGCTGTGAATACTCGTGTGCATCTTGAACTACCACTTTCGCACACGAGGCTGCGGGTGCACTGGGCACCCGGCATTCCCCACGCCCTCTTGAGGGGGCGGAAGGTTCTTTCAACAACTCGGGCGCAATCCGCGCCGCGAGAATAATTTTCGTCGTCCCGGACAAGCGAAGCGCGATCCGGGACCCATAACCACAGGCATCGATTGTTTTACGAAAGCCGTCCCCCAGCGTGTTTCCCCACGGACGTCACGGCGTATGGGTCCCGGCGTTCGCCGGGACGACGAATTGAGATTGCCGCGCGAGCGCGGCCCTCACAGCTCCCGTGCATTGGAAAACGAAAACGAACTCACCCGTCGCGTGTTCTCGTCGAGGATCAGCGTGCGGGTGATCGGCGGCTCGGCGCGCTGGCTGCAGTTTTCGCGTTCGCAGAGCCGGCAGTTGACGCCGATCGGGGTGCCCTCGGTCTTTTCCAGGTCCATCCCGGCGGCGTAGATCAGGCGGGAGGCATGGCGGATTTCGCAACCGAGCCCAATGGCGAAGCGCGGCTGCGCCTGCGGATGCGGCGCCACCGGGCGGCGCACCATCTGCGCGATGGAAAAATACCTGACGCCGTCGGGCATCTCGATGATCTGCTTGAGCAGCCGGTCCGGCGTGTCGAAGGTCGAATGCACGTTCCACAGCGGACAGGTGCCGCCGAATTTCGAGAACGGGAAGGTGCCGGAGGAAAACCGCTTCGACACGTTACCGGCGTTGTCGACGCGCAGCAGGAAGAACGGCACGCCGCGCGCGTTCGGCCGCTGCAGGGTGGTGAGGCGGTGGCAGACCTGCTCGAAGCCGGCATTGAAACGCTGCGCCAGCACGTGGACGTCATAGCTCAGGCCTTCCGCCGCAGCGTGAAACGCCTGGTAGGGCATCATCACGGCGGCCGCGAAATAATTCGCCAGCGTGATCCGGTAGAGTCGGCGCGGGGTCTCGTCGAGCGGGCCGGCGCGGTTGATGATGGCGTCGAAACTGGCGCCGCATTCGGCGAGGCCAATCTGGAAGGCAAGCTGGAAGCTGCGGCCGGGCCCGTCCACCAGCTCCGAGATCAGGAGCTGCCGGCGATGGCGGTCGAAGCGGCGCAGCGTCTCGCGCATCACGTCGACCGGCATGATGCGGGTGACGATCGAATGCTTTTCACGCAGGCGCGAAGCAAGGGCTGCGAACAGCCCCTCCGCCGGCGCGTTCAGTTCGTCGCGCAGGGTTTCCGCTGTCTGCTCGAGTTCCGGAAAATAATTGCGGTTGGCCTCGATCAGGTCGCGCACGCGTTCGATCGGGTTGGCCTCGAAGCGGGCGCCTTCCTCGCGGTCGGCGAATTGGGCGGCGGCCATGGTCTCGCCGCGGCGGGCCTCGGTATAGGCGGCGTAGAGCCGTTGCAGCGAGTGCGTCACGCCGGGGCAGAGCTCGGCGAGGTCGCGCAGTTCCTGCTTCGGCAGGTCGATCTGGCGGAACAGGGGATCGGAGAAGATCTCGTTCAGCTCGGCGAAGAAGCGGTCCTCGTCGGCGGTGGCGAGATCGCGCAAATCGAGGTCGTAGGTCTCCGCCAGCCGCAGCAGGATCTGCGCCGTCACCGGGCGCTGGTTGCGCTCGATCAGGTTGATGTAGGAGGGCGAAATGCCGAGCCCCTCGGCGATCTGGGTCTGCGACAGACCCAGTTGCTGGCGGATCCGCCGGAAGCGGGGGCCGACGAAAAGCTTCTTTCCCGAGTCGGTCGCCATGGCATCCTTCCTGACTGGAGCCCCAATCCCGATGGAATCGGGCCACCATCGCTTTGTTTTGACGCGTTTTCCGGCGCGAATCGCGGGGCACTTCGCTCGAAAACGCTGTGTTTGTGACAATTATTACAAAATGACATCTATGACAAGTGCATATGTTACATGACATCATCATTAGAACGCAAGGTATCTAGCCTAATTACGCGATTCAGCGTTTAGCTCCCGCCACGTTTCGCAATGCACTGTCACGAATGTCGAAGGAATACGATCATGAATTACCAGCCACGCGGGATCGGCGACCAGGCTATCCAGGGACCGGCTTCCTATCTGAGCGAGATTGGAGCTGCCGAGGCGCTCCTCAAGACGCAGCCGACCTGGAACGGCGTCACCGCCGAAGCCGTGGCGCGCATGCGGCTGCAGAACCGCTTCAAGACCGGCCTGGACGTCGCCCGGTACACCGCGGCGCTGATGCGCCGCGATATGGCTGCCTATGACGGCGATCCCACCAAGTACACCCAGTCGCTCGGTTGCTGGCATGGCTTCATCGCGCAGCAGAAGCTGATTTCAGTCAAGAAGCATTTCGGCACGACCGATCGCCGCTATCTGTATCTCTCCGGCTGGATGATCGCAGCACTTCGCTCCGAGTTCGGACCGCTTCCCGATCAGTCGATGCACGAGAAGACCTCGGTGCCGGCCCTGATCGAAGAGCTCTACACCTTCCTGCGTCAGGCGGATTCCCGTGAGCTCAACGATATCTTCCGCGCGCTCGACGCGGCCCGCAAGGAAGGCGACAAGGCGAAGGAAAAGGCGCTGATCGAAAAGATCGACAACTTCCAGACCCATGTCGTGCCCGTCATCGCCGACATCGACGCCGGTTTTGGCAATGCCGAGGCGACCTACCTGCTCGCCAAGAAGATGATCGAGGCAGGTGCGTGTGCCCTGCAGATCGAGAATCAGGTCTCCGACGAAAAGCAGTGCGGCCACCAGGACGGCAAGGTGACCGTGCCGCACGAGGTGTTCCTGGCGAAGATCCGGGCCTGCCGTCATGCTTTCCTCGAACTGGGCGTCGAGGACGGTATCGTCGTGACCCGCACCAACTCGCTCGGCGCCGGCCTCACGCAGCAGATCGCTGTCAGCCACAAGCCCGGCGACCTCGGCGATCAGTACAACAGCTTCCTGGATTGCGAGGAAGTGACGGCCGCCAACGCCAGGAACGGCGATGTCATCATCAACCGCAATGGCAAGATGATGCGTCCGAAGCGGCTTGCCAGCAACCTCTATCAGTTCCGTGCCGGCACGGGCGAAGATCGCTGCGTGCTCGACTGCATCACCTCGCTGCAGAACGGTGCCGACCTGCTGTGGATCGAGACCGAGAAGCCGCATATCGAGCAGATCGCCAAGATGGTCGACCGCATTCGCGAGGTGATTCCGAACGCGAAGCTGGCCTACAACAACTCGCCATCGTTCAACTGGACGCTCAACTTCCGCTGGCAGGTGTATGACGCGATGAAGGAAGCCGGCAAGGATGTCAGCAAGTACAATCGAGCCGAGCTGATGAAGCCGGAATACGACGATACGCCGCTGGCCATTGAAGCCGACGAGCGCATCCGCACCTTCCAGGCCAATTCGGCAAAGCGTGCCGGCATCTTCCACCATCTGATCACGTTGCCGACCTATCACACGGCAGCTCTGTCGACTGATAATCTCGCGAGGGAGTATTTCGGCGAGCAGGGCATGCTGGGCTATGTGAAGAATGTTCAGCGCCAGGAAATCCGTCAGGGTATCGCCTGCGTCAAGCATCAGAACATGGCCGGCTCCGATATCGGCGACGTTCACAAGGAATATTTCGCCGGTGAAGCCGCTCTGAAGGCGGGCGGCGCCCACAACACGATGAACCAGTTCGGCTAACGCTACTCGGACAACAGGAGACTACGATGACCAAAGGCAGCAATTTCTGGGTGATTGGCGGCGAGTTCGGTTCGATGAACTTCCACAAGCTCGTGGAAGGCTCGGCTCAGGTGCAGGGTCCGTTCAAGACCCGCCAGGAAGCCGAGGATGCATGGCGCGTGGTCTCCGAAGAGAACCGCCACAAGGCCGGCGTCCGCTTCTCCATCGTGGAAGAGCCGTCGCGCGCGGCCTGATCTCCTAAGAAGACGTCCAAGGGCGAAGCGGTCCCATCCGGTTTTCCGGTTGGGGCCGCTTTCGTCTCGGGGCGCCTCCCTCTGGCGGGGGATAAAGCCAAAGGCGTAAGTCATTGGGAATAAACGGCCTTTGCGGGAAGCATGGTTACTGATAGGTTAAGCCCGTTCGGGACCCATCAGGACAAGGCGATCCAGCGTATGTCAGACGCGGCAAATATCGGAAGCAGTGCTGCCGGCGAAGCGCCCCCGATCCGGCTGCGCGATGCGCTCCGGCAGGCGCGGATCGAGGCCGCCGACCGCACCGGTGTCGTGGTCGATTTGCGCGACGCCGAAGTGGCGCGGCTGGAAATTCTCAACGAGGCGCTCGATCCGCTGTTTGCGCAAATTCCCGCCGGGATCGATCTGTTCGATCGCGGCATCAGCCAGGGCGACACGCCGCGGCTGTGGATCGACGTCGTCGCGCATGTGATGATGGGACGCGACAAGCGCATCTATCGTTTCGTGCAGGATACCCGGTTCGGCCGCACCGTGATCGCCGAATCCCACGAAGTGGCAAGGATCGTCGAGGCCGTGACCGATTATGTCGCGCGCCGCATGATCGAGCGCGAGCATGCGCTGGTCGTCGCGCCCGCGCCAGAGCCGGTCGCGACCGCCAAGCGGCGGCGCGGCGGATTCTGGACCTTCGTACTTGGCTTCCTCGCCGGCGCGCTGGCCCTGTTCGCACTGGCGCTGTTCGAGACCTTGCGCAATCTCTAGATCAGCCGCGTCTGCCGCAATTGCCGGACGCGCAGCGTCTTGTCGATGCCCCGCACCGTCTGCTCGACCCGCCACGCGTCGCCGTCGCGCTCGACCGAAAACAAATTATAGGCGGCGTCAGGGTAGCGGCCATGCGCCACCGCCGACGCCGACGGCACGCCGACGACGGGGATGGTGCCCTTCGGCCCTTCTACCCAGATCGTCGAATGCACGTGGTCATGGCCGTGCAGGACCAGGTCCACGCCATGCCGCTTCAGAAGCGCGAGCAATTCGGAAGAGTCCGTCAGCCGCTTGGCGCGCGCATTCGAGCGCAGGGGATGATGGATCAGCAGTACGCGGAATGCTTCGTTGCCGGAAAGCCCCGCCAGCATCCGCTCGAGTTGTTCGAGCTGGGCGCGTCCGAGCCAACCTGTCGCCATCAGCGGCGGCGTTGGGACCGCCGACGACACGCTGATCAGCGCCAGCGGCCCGCGCCGGCGCAGCGACGGGAACACCCCGCCGCCGGGCGCGGCGTCGCCGTCGAGGTAGCTTGCCCAGGCTTCCGCGAAACGGTGCTGGGTGACGCGAACATAGGCGTCGTGATTGCCGGGGATCACCGTGACCCGATCGGGCGTGCCGACGCTCTCCAGCCAGGCCCGCGACGGCGGAAATTCGGCCTCGAGTGCGAGGTTGACGAGATCGCCTGTTATGGCGATGTGATCGGGCATCGTGGCTTGCATGTCCGACACCAGCGCATCCAGCACGTCACGCCGATGGTACTTGTGCCGATTGCGCGTCCAGTTGAGATAGCCGAACGCGCGCTTTCCCGCGAGATCGCGCAGCCGGGCCGCCGGCAGCGGCGGCAGATGCGGGTCGGACAAATGGGCCAGCGTGAAGGCCGCCATCACATCCGTCCCGCCGGTGGAGCTGCGAGACCAAGCCAGTACGCGGTCATCTCGTGATACCCTCAAGCGTTCCGGGAATGTAATGGCAAGCGGGCCGCGGCGATGCAAGGATCAAACGAGGATCAAACACGATGGCCGGAAAACCCGGAAATTCGATGGCAATGAATAGCTTGCGAAGGAGCCTTGAGCCGGCGCTGCGGCGGGGCCTTCATTTCTATTGGCGCTTCGCCCGCGGCATGACGCTTGGGGTTCGCGCCGTGGTGCTGGACGGCGACAGCCGGGTGTTTCTGGTCAAGCACGGCTATGTCGCGGGCTGGCATTTGCCAGGCGGCGGCGTCGAAGTCGGCGAAACGTTGCGCGACGCGCTCGCGCGCGAACTGGTGGAGGAAGGGCGTATTGAAATCCTCGAAGAGCCGGCCCTGCATGGCATCTTCCTCAACCGCCATGTCTCGCGCCGGGACCACGTCGCGGTCTATCTGATCCGGCGTTTTCGCCAGGACCGGCTGCCCGAACCGAACCGCGAAATCGCCGCCTGCGGTTTCTTCGAGGCGGGTGCGCTGCCGGCCGAGACAACTCAGGGTACCCGGTTGCGGATATCGGAGGTGCTTGAGGGCAGGGAGCCAATTGCGACCTGGCGCTAGACAGCGCATCTTGTGCCGCCGGCAAAAACTGCAAAGGTTGCCATCATCGGAGCGTCCACCGGCCCGCGACGGATAGAGTGATGAAGTTTCTGAAAATTCTCTGCGGGCTCGGTTTCGTCGTCGTCCTCGCCATCAACATCTGGTCGATGTCCTATTGGAGCGAAGCCCGCGGGGTTTATGACGATATCTGCTACTTGCGGCAGGCTCATCTGTTCCAGAAATTCGGAATTGCCGGATTGAACACGGACATCTCCCTTGATGACGATCACTACCTGGCCTTGAAATTGAAGGAAATCGGTTTCCCGAACTGGAGCGATCAGGCCACTGCGCCCTGCCACAACTTGATGCCGGTCACCGGGAAGGTGGTCGTACAATACCCGCCCGGCACCGGCTTTCTCCTGTCGCTATTTCCGGAGGGGTTCCAGGTGATCCCTCTCTATGTCGCAGCGTCCATTGTGGTCTTCTGCTTCGCGCTGGGCGCGATCAGCCGGGCCTCCACCGTCCCCTCGCTGATGCTGGTGGCCGCCTTTGGCGATGTGGCAATTTACCTGATGATCACCCCCTCCAAGGCGAGCTATTCGATGGCTCCCACTATGGTGGTCTGCGCCTTGGCCGGTTTTCTCACCGCCAAACTCTTCCTTGCCGGGCAACCGCGCAGTCGCCTGCTTCTGGCGGGAGCCGTCGGGCTCCTGATCGGTCTGGCCGTGAATTTCAGGTTGCCGAACCTGTTTCTGTCGTCGGGATATTTGGTGTTCTTCTTCGTCGCATTCCTTTCGTCCCGGAAGATGGAGACGTTTCTGCAGGGCGCCGTGTTCGGAACAGCTTTGCTGGCGGGCATGGCGCCGACGCTGATTGCGAATGCCATCAATGCCGGCAGCCCCTTCTCGACGACGTATGGAGCCGTCGACATGATGCCCCCCGAGTTCAGCTCCGGCATCATGTGGCGCTATCTTGCCGACTCGCAATTCGTGTTGCTCGTGCTGGCGGGCGCCTGGACCGTCCTGATGCTGCGCTGGTATCGCGGCAGCGGCAGCGGACAAACGGCGCTGGTTGCGGCCGCCAGCCTTCTGGTGAATTTGGCCTTCTTCCTGACCCACCCCATCTTCACGTCTTATTATACTATCCCTGTCGCAATGCTCTCGTTGTGGAGCCTGCTGTTCGCCACCCTGATGGCTCCGACGGAAGCGGTGGACGAACGGCTGCTCGGGCAGCCGGCAAAGGCCTGATCATGCTATGGGAATTTGAGTTGGCGGGGTTCGACGGGCGGGCATTTCGGCAATGATACCATCATCGATGCGGATCGCGGTTCTGGTGCCGTGCTTCAACGAGGAGGCTGCGGTCGCAACCGTCGTTGCCGACTTTCGCAAGGCCCTGCCGACGGCCTCGATCTTCGTCTACGACAACAATTCGTCGGACCGCACCATCGCGGTAGCACGCGAGGCGGGGGCCGAGGTACGGAGCGAGCGCCGCCAGGGCAAGGGCCATGTGGTCCGGCGGATGTTTGCCGACATCGACGCCGATATCTACGTGCTGGTCGACGGCGACGCGACCTATGATGCCGCCAGCGCGCCGCGCATGATCGACACGCTGCTATCGGATCATCTCGACATGGTGGTGGGCTTTCGCGTCGATCAGGTGCAGGCCGCCTACCGGCCGGGCCACCGCACCGGCAACTGGATGCTGACGTCCTTTCTGTCGTCGGTGTTCGGCCAGGCCTTCAAGGATATCCTGTCCGGCTATCGGGTCTTCTCGCGCCGCTTCGTCAAATCCTTTCCGGTGCTTTCGGATGGCTTTGAGATCGAGACTGAACTCACCGTGCACGCGCTCGAACTGGCGCTGCCTGTCGCCGAAATGGAAACGCCGTATTACGCCCGCCCCGCTGGATCGTTCAGCAAGCTCAACACCTGGAGCGACGGGTTCCGGATTCTCGGGACCATCCTGAGGCTGTACCGCTCCGAAAAGCCGCTGCGCTTTTTCACGGCGATCGGGATTTTTCTGACGCTGGTTTCGATCGGTCTCGCGATCCCGGTCATCGTCACCTACCTCGAAGAGGGCATCGTTCCCCGGCTGCCGACCGCGGTTCTGTCGACAGGCCTGATGATCGTGGCAGTGCTGTCGGTGTCGTCGGGCCTGGTGCTCGATACGGTGACGCGCGGCCGCCGTGAAATGAAGCTGCTGGCCTATCTGTCGCAAGCCCCCATCAACAAGAACTGACACAGTTCGGAATTGCCGGCGCCAGGACGATAGACCGCGCCGCCGCCAGATGCTATCCCGCGCCCCATGAGCGATCTCTCCCTGACGATACTGCCTGAAACCGCCAACGACGCGCAGGCGGTCGAACGGCTGCACGAGCGAACCTTCGGGCCCGGCCGCTTTGTGCTGAGTGCATACCGGTTGCGCGAGCACGTCGATCATCTGCTCGACCTGTCGTTCACGGCCTGGATCGGCACGCTGCTGGTCGGCTCGGTGCGCCAATTGCCGGTTTGCATTGGCGATACCAAGGCATTGCTGCTGGGCCCGCTGACGGTCGAGCCACCGTTCCGCGGTCGCGGCGTTGGCCGCGCGCTGCTCGATCGCGCGTTGAAGGACACCAGGGCAACGGGACATCGCCTGGTGCTTCTGGTCGGCGACGAGCCCTATTACGGTCGCGTCGGTTTCAAGCCGGTCCCGAAGGGGCGGGCGACAATGCCGGGACCGGTGGACTACAGCCGTCTCCTGGTCGCCGAGCTCGTCGATGGCGCATTCACCGACGTGTCCGGCGCGATCCGTCCGGACTGGAGCCTGGCAAGCAAGATAGTGTCGTTCTAAAAGCAGGTTACGCGTTCGGCGGCGATGTAACCCAGCAGCAATCCGACGCCAAACAGCAACACCAGGCCGGCGGCACCGAACTCGACACCGCGCATCAACAATGCGCCGCCGCCCTCGCGGCCGGCGGCCAACCGCCGCGCCAGCCCCTTCGCCGAGACGGCAACGACGGCGATGGTTGCGACGGTGATTGCCGTGCCGAGCCCCATCACGAGGGTCGCGGCGACACCGGCCCAGAACAGGCCCTGCGCCAGCGCGAATACCAGGACCAGAATGGCGCCGGAACATGGCCGGATGCCGACGGTCAAGACCGCGCTGAAACCCCGCAGCCAGCCGCCGGGCCCCGAAAGTTGCGCGGGCTCGGGGCCATGGGAATGCCCGCAATGCGCGTCAGGGACATGGCCGGCACCATGCTCGGCGTGCGCATATCCGGCCATGTGGTGATGGTGATGATGTCCGTGATCGCCATGATCGTCCGGGCGATGTTCATGATGGTGACGACGTGGCGCCGCGTGGGCTAGTGCCGGCGCCGGCAGCGGCACGGATCCGCGGAGGGATGATCGCAACGCCCGCGCGAAGCCGCCGCCCTTGCTCCAGACCAGCCGGATGCCGAATGCGGCGATCAGCGTGTAGCTGGCGATCTCAATGACGCGCTCGGCGCCGCACATGGTTTTCGCCGTTACATTCAGCAGCCATGCACCGATGCCGACGGTCGACACCGCGACCAGCGATTGCATCAGCGCGGAGACGAAGGACAGCACGATGCCGCGCCGCGCGGTCTCCTCGTTGGCGACGAGATACGACGAGATCACGGCCTTGCCGTGGCCGGGGCCAGCGGCGTGGAAGATGCCGTAGGCGAATGAAATCGCAAGCAGGGTCCATACCGCGCTGCCATCCGCCTTGGCGGCGCGAATGGCCGACGAGATCTCGCGATAGAACTCCGATTGCTTGGTCAACAGCCAGCCAATGATTCCGCCGACTTGAGAATCGGGCGACGCAGGCGGTCCGCCGAACGGATTTTGCGCCAGTGCGCCCTGCAGTGCGCCATCGGCGATCAGAGCGACGGCGATGATCGCGAGGCAACTCAATGCGATTTGCCGAAAGTTTTTCATGCGCGTCATCCTCAAGGGCAATCCACGGTGATCCTGTTCGCGAACATCGCGCCATAATTGCTGTTGTTGCCATCCAGGAAACTGGCCTCACCGAGCTTCTGGGCGCCGGCCGTTCCATCGCTCGGCCGCTGGATCGCTGCGGCGCAGGAGGCGGGCGCGCCGACGAGGCGAACCGGATCATGCTTCTGCAGCGCGAAGTCAACGAAATAACTCGGGTCGAATATCTCGACGACAAGCTGCTTGGCCTTGACCTGCGTCTTGAACGGGAGCGTGAAGTGCAGCACCAGGGCTGAGTCCCGGTATTCGAGAAAGTAATCGGTCGGGGCCAGAAAAGGCTGCTTCTGGCTGCCGACCTTGGCGAACGTGAAGAAGCCGTACTCTTTCAGGGATTCGACATTTGTCTGCGCCAGCGGCGCCAGTTCTTCCCTTGTATAGACGCCCTTCTTTTTGCTCTCGGTGCCCTGCAGCGCATAGGTCGAGAACATGTCGTCGAAGGTCCAGGCGTGCCGGATGGCTGTCACCGAGCCATTCGGTCCATAGATCAGTTCGCTCGCGGCCGTAACCCAGACATGCGGATGGGCTGCCGCCGGATTTGCCCCAACGAGGATCGCCGCAACGGCAACCAACGCGCATGTCAGGAAGCGGATCGACCGGGTCACCGGCAGGGCCTTATCCTCATGATAGAATCCGTCGTTCACAGTTTTTGCGTAACGCCGACGAAGAACCCGCGTCTAGGTCCGAATTGCGGCGCAAACACGCCGATGCCGGAGCCATCCCTGATCTCGTAGATCTTGTCGAACAGGTTGACGACGTCGAACCGCAGCGTCGTCGGCTTTGTCCATCCGGGAAAAAGGTATTCATGCGATATTCCGAGATTGACCTGAGTATAGGACGGCAGGTGATCGGTGTTGGCAAAGCCGGACCGAAGTCCGCTGCCGTAGATCATCGAGGCGCTAAAGCGTGTGCCGTTCCAGAGATAGGAAGCGCCGGCCGACGCGGTCAGGACCTGGGCATGGTCCGTGTAGATGTAGTGCGTGGCGATATAGCTTAATTCGTCCTGAGCGAACAAGAACTGGTTGGATACGATGTTGGTGGCGATCTGCTTAGCCCAGGCGACGTTCCCATAGGCGCGGAAGTTGCCGTTGGTATAGGTCGATTTGAGTTCGAGCCCCAGATTTTCTCCGCGTTCGTAATTGAAGCCGTTCAGCACATAGGCCGCGCCGAACTGGCCATCGTCGAGCAGATCGCGCGCGAGCTTGTAATAGCCATCGACGCCGACTTCGAGGCCGGGCACGGGATAGATCTTCTGCACGACGCCGACATCGAACACGTGAGATCGTTCCGGCAGCACCGGACTGTTGAGCGGCACTTCGGGAGTTTGCGTGTTGGCGGGGACGGCGGGGGGTGTAACCAGCGCGAGATTGGTCGGGGCAGCGATCACCTGCTGCGGTGGCGTGAAGTTTCGCGCGTAACCGGCGTGGAATGTGGTGCCATCATAGGGCTTCCAGGTCAGGCTGACGCGCGGGCTAAGCTGGTTGGCATCGACATATTGATACATCTGGTCGAAACGTAACCCGG
The DNA here is from genome assembly GCA_963831585.1 of uncultured Alphaproteobacteria bacterium. Taxonomy (GTDB): domain Bacteria; phylum Pseudomonadota; class Alphaproteobacteria; order Rhizobiales; family Xanthobacteraceae; genus Bradyrhizobium. Next base: position 131,545 of record CAWHRA010000023.1, read on the forward strand.
CGTTCAGGGTCAATTGGTTGTTGATCCTCCACTCATCCTGAAGATAGGTGCCGATGAGCCAGCCGGTCTTGCTGCTTGAATCGAATACGGAGAATGGCGCATCGATCGTGCCGGCGGTGGGGTCGTTGGGATCGGCGAGCGGCAGAACGGTGGATATGTTGTTGACGAGAGAGCGCTCTCCGCTGACGGAAAATCCGAACCGCAGGGTATGGGCAAAGCCGACGCGCCAGGCAGTATCTTCCTGAATACCGTTGACGACGCTCTGACGGTAAACGTCCGACGAGACGCCGTTGAAGACCAGATCTCCGACCGGGTCGGGGTAGAAGTGTAACTGGCTGTAGCGGTTGAAATAGGAGACCTGCAAATCGATGTCGTCGATCGATTTCTGGTAGGCGAGAACGTTGAATTGGTTGAACTCGTTCTGATGTTCGTTAAGGAAGGCCGAATCGAAATTGGATACTCCGAAAGCCGTGTTGTTCGGCGTCTGCCCGGGATTGTTGGGAATCTGATAACTTCCGTTCGATACGCCGCTCATGAAGGTCAGGCGGCTGGTCGGATCGATTACGGTCGAAAGGTAGAGAAAACCTTTCTCCTGTGCCGTGCGGTCGTGAATGGCGTCATTCGAGGATGTCGGATTTTCTATTCCCAGATTGCTGCCGAAATAGCGGCCGGACACGAAATACTGAGTCTGTCCTACCGTGCCGCCATATTCGAGCGAAGTCGTGATCGTGCCGTGGCTGCCGCCATAGACGCTGACGCTGCCGGAATTGTTGAACGCATCGGTCCTGGTCTGGATGTCCAGCACACCGGCGGTGCGCAGGCCATACTGCGCCGGCAGCGCGCCGGTCAAAAGCGCAAGACTGCCGACGATGCCGGTATCGAGGATTTGGCCGAAAGCGCCGACGCCGTCGGGGAGCATGATGCCGTTGATGCGATATTGAATGTTGGCGTGCTCGTTGCGGACATGCAGTTCGCCGCTGGCGGCCGAGTCCTGCGTGACGCCGGGAAACTGCAACAGCACCTTGTCGAGCGAGGCATTGGTGCCCTGCGGCAGCGCTTCGATGGCCTGATGGTTGATCTGGGTCGAGGCGGCGCCGATCGGCGCGACGATCATGTGCAGCGCCTCGTCGAACTTGGTGTTCTGACCCGCGACGACTTGCGCCTCGGTTGGCGGCGGCGGCGCGGCAGGCGTTTCGCGGCGTTGGCCCGTAACCACCCGCACCTTGGGACGGCGCGGCGGTTGCACACGATGCGGTGCCACGACCGTGATACTTGGCAGCGCGGTGGTGCCGCCGCCTGCGGGTGCTGCGGTCTGCGACATCGCGTTGCCGCCCAGGCCAAGCAGCAGCGCTGAGCTGGAGAGGAAGAGTGTACTTCTCGCAAGGAGCGTCATTGTCCCGATCCTGATAAGGCCACAGTCTAATTCGCCGAAGCGGCGAATTCGGATGGTGCCTGCCGTCGACATTAGACGGACCGATTTCGATTCGCCGGATGGATCGTCCGCTATGAGGCGGCGATCATCCGGACCGGCTCAATCAATCGAGGTCAGGAGACAGGAGGAGCGCGAGGCTGAAAGGCGACCCGGGCCGAGTTCAGATGGACGAACTCGGCATCCGTGGCCTGATAGAGGAACTCGACCGCTTGCGGCAGCAGCAACAGCGGCGGCGTCGCGGACAGCACGTTGCTCGCCAGCGCCATGACGGCGCAGATCGCACAGGGATCGCCCGGCTGCCGGCCGGAATCGTGATCCGGCGCCGGTTGTTGCCGGATAGTTTGATAGGCCTCGGCGGCGGGAAAGCCGTTGGCGTCATTGGCGTCCGCCTGCAACGGTCCGGACTGGAAGACGGGGGCGGCTTGGGCGGCGTGGAAATGTCCGAACGAAAGCGCAAACTGGATAGCCAGCGCCAGAAGCGCGAGCCGCGAGCCATGCTTGATGTTCGACCGGAACCACTTCATGCCGATACCTTGCGTCGGAAAGCCAAGGTATCTCGGCCCGCCCCGATGTTATATTATAACATCGCAGGGAGAGGCGCAGCGTGTCAACCGTAGTCGGTGCGCGGCGCGATCAAATTCGCAAGGCGGGTGCGATCAGGGCGCGAGCGATTCACGCAACGTGAGATGGAGCGCTGCGCGACCCGCGCTCAGCGCCCCTCGCGCAGCCAGGTGGCGGCAAAGCCGCCGAGCAGCAGCAACAGGCCGATCAGGCCGGCGAACAGCGGCAGCACGCCGACGCCCTTGACCACGCTGACGTCGCGCATTCTCACGCCCATCCAGCCGTCGCCGTGGAATACGCTCGACGAACGCACGGGCACGATGCGCGGAAGATCGATACTGGAGCCGTCGACGACGCGCCGCGCGTCACCGCCGGTGGCTTGGGCCAGCGGCTTGAGCATGTCAGTCGTGGAGGTGACTTCGGAAAATTCCTTGGGGTTGGTCGGGCCGACATTGATCAGCGCCTTCAGCGTGCCGTCGGTCGCCTGCCACAGACCGAGTTCGTTGGCGGCAAGCGTCGAGCGCCACGTTCCCGGTTCGCTTTCGCTCAGCGTCAGTTGGCGCGTAGCGCCGGTGGGGGACGTCACCGTTACCGGCGCGACGCTGTCGGCCATGGTCTGACGCAGCACCACAAGATCGTGTCCCTGGACCTGCAGGCGCAGCGCCTCCTCGTCGAGGTCGGGCTGCTTCATCAGCCAGTGCGACATGCGCCGCAACAGATCGAGATGCGGTCCGCCGCCCTCATAGCCGCGCGCCCACAGCCAGATGTGGTCCGACAACAGAAGGGCGACGCGGCCTTCGCCAGCTCGCGACAGCAGCAAGAGCGGCTTGCCGTCGGCGCCCGTCATCAGCGGCGGCACGCTGGCGTTGCGCGTATCGACGGTGCGGAAGAACCGGCTCCAGTGCGGCGGCTCGGTGGCGGAGCCTTCCAGCCCGCGCGTCACCGGATGGCGTTTTCCGGCGTCGCTCAGATGCGGATAATAGGGCTTCTCGGTGACGCCGACCGGTTCTGCCGGCAGCACCGAATCCAGCGGCGTGCGCCAGATGCTCGTGTTCGAAGCGTAATCTGGACCGGCCGACACCAGCACCGCGCCGCCGGCGCGCACGTAGCGCACCATATTGTCGAAATAGGGGATCGGCAGCACACCCTGGCGCGCGTAACGGTCGAAGATGATGAGCTGGAATTCGTTGATCCTCTGCTGAAACAGCTCACGGGTCGGAAACGCGATCAGCGACAATTCGTTGATCGGCGTGCCGTCCTGCTTCTCCGGCGGACGCAGGATCGTGAAATGCACGAGATCGACGCTGGCGTCGGATTTCAGCAGGTTGCGCCAGGTGCGTTCGCCGGAATGCGGCTCGCCCGAGACCAGCAGCACCCGCAATTTGTCGCGCACGCCGTCGATCGCGACCACCGCGCGGTTGTTGACCGGCGTCAGTTCGTTCTCGAGCGGCGATGCCTCGATCTCGACGATGTTCGGCCCGGCATGCTTGATGTCGACGTCGACGCTCACGGTCTGGCCGCTCAGCACGGTGCGCTCGTTGATCACTTCGCCGTCGCGGCGGACCACGACCCTGGCGCGCTCGCCGCTGACGCCCTGATCGTCGAGCCGGTAGGTGATGGTCTGGGGCTGCCCGACGATGCCGAAGCGGGGCGCCGCCGAGATCGCGATGCGGCGGTCGCGTTCGTCCTTGCGTCCGGTGACCAGCGCGTGCACCGGGGCCTGGAATCCGAGCGCGGCCGCGTTTGGCGGAATATCGTGCACCCGTCCGTCGGTGATCAGGAAGGCGCCGGCGACGCGATCGATCGGAACGTCCGACAGCGCAGAGGACAGCGCGCCGAACAATTTGGTGCCATCGGTTTCGCCGTCGGCCTGGCCGGCCTCGACCACCCGTACTTCCAGCCCCTTGATCTTCTTGAGGCTGTCGACCAGCGCCTCCCTGGCCTTTTCCGTCTCCTGGGTGCGGTTGCCGAAATTCTGGCTCGGGCTCTTGTCGATCACCACGGCGGCGACCGACGACAGCGGCTCGCGGTCTTCGCGCGTGAATGAGGGGTTGGCGAGCGCCAGCAGGATCAGCGCCAGTGCGGCGATGCGGATCGCGGCCCCCCGGGCGCGCCCGAGCAGCAGCAATGCCGCGATCACGACGATTGCCGCGACCGCGAGCCAAAGCACCAGCGAAGGAACAAGCGGAGTGAACGCGATACCGTACTGCATGTGGCGATCCTACTGCCCGAGCCGTTCGATCAGCGCGGGCGCGTGCACCAGGTCGGCCTTGTAGTTTCCGGTCAGCGTGTACATCACGATGTTGACGCCGGACCGAAACGCGAATTCGCGTTGCCGCGGTTCGCCGGGCGTCAGCGGCAGCATCGGCTGGCCGTCCGGGCGGATCGCCCAGGCGCCGGCGAGATCGTTCGAGGTGATGATGATCGGCGAGACGCCGTCGCCGCCGCGGGCCGGGCGCGAGGTATCCTCGTCGTCCTCGCCGCGCGGCAGCGCTTCGACCCAGGTCTGGCCGGTGTTGAAGCGGCCGGGGAAGTCGCGCAGCAGATAGAACGTCTTGGTCAGCACGTGTTCGCGCGGCACCGGTTCGAGTTCGGGCACGTCGAGCGAGGCAAGGATATTGCGCAGCGCCAGCATGCCCGGCGTCTGCGAGGCGCCGTTCTCTCCCGGCGGCGCCTCGATGGCGTCGCGGGTATCGAACAGCACGGTGCCGCCCTGTTTCATGTAGGCGTCGATCCGGTTGATGGCGTCCTGCGGCGGCTTCGCTGCGCCCGGCACGATCGGCCAGTAGATCAGCGGGAAGAACGCCAGTTCGTCATGCGCGGGATCGATGCCGACGGGATCGCCGGCTTCCAGCGCGGTGCGCTGCGCGAGGAACAGCGTCAGTCCGGCCATGCCCGCCTTGACGATGGAATCGACGTCGGCATTGCCGGTGACGACATAAGCGAGCCGGGTCTGCGACGTCGCCTTGATGGCGAAATCGTCGCTCGAGTCGGCGCGCGCCGGCCCCGGCGTTGCCAGCATCGCGGCACCGATGATCGCGAACGCCAGCGCGGCCGGCGCCGCGCGCCGTCGCAGCAATGCGGCGATGCCGGCGCCGAGCATGGCGACGATGACGGCATCGATCAGGAACAGGGCGAGCGCCGCCGACAGCAGGATGCCGCGCAGGTCGCGCGGTTCGGCATTGGTGTAGCTGGCGTGGCGCGCGTTCAGGCCCGAGGTGTCGAGCGGCGCGATCCGGTCGGCGGCCGCCAGCGTGTTGACCGCGAGCGGACCGTCGGCCGGGCCGTAGAAGCCGGGCGGATGCTCGACCGTCGCGCGATCGCGGAAGTCGGCGGGCAGGGGTTTCGCGGTCGAGGGCGGCGGGCCGAACACGCCGAAACCGTCGAGGATGTGCAGCGGCGCCACCGTCTCGGCGGTCGTCTCGCCGGCGACGCCCGCGCCCGGATTGGAGGTATAGCCGGACATGTCGACGATCCGCCGCAGCATCTCGACGAAGGTGCCGGACATCGGCAGGTCGGACCAGCGCATATCGGCGCTGACATGAAACAGCGTCACGATGCCCTTGCCGCGATGTTCGCCGGTCACCAGCGGCGTGCCGTCTTCCAGCGAGGCCCAGCTCTTCGTCGCCAGCACCGCATCCGGTTCGGCAAGCACCTGCCGGTTGACGGTGACGTCCTTCGGCACCGCGAGGCCCGCGAACGGTCCGTCGGCGGTGAAGGCGGCGAGGTGCTGCGGTTTCTCCCAGGTCAGGCTGCCGCCAAGGCTGCGGCCGCCGCGGCGCAGTTTGACCGGCACCAGATCGTCATCGGCCTGCGCCAGGCGCGGACCGGCGAAGCGCACCAGCACGCCGCCTTGCTCGATCCACGCGCTGATGCGCTCGCGGATTTCGGGCGACAGCGTTCCGACGTCGGCAAGGATGATCATCGGCAGCTTCTGGTCGAGGAATTGCGTGATGACCTGTTGCGGCGCGCCTTTGTCGCCGAGCCGGACATCGGCGAACGGCCCCAGCGCGCGGGTGAGGTAGAAGGTCGAGGCCAGCAGCGGCTGCGCGGTATCGCTGGACGATCCGCTGACGACGCCGATCGCGCGGCGGCGCCAGCGCTTGTCCAGCAGCTGCACCGCGCCCGCGGATCGTTCGCCGGCGATCTCCAGCCGTGCAATGTCGTTGCGCAACTCGACCGGCAGATCGAACGCGGCCTCGGTCTCGCGCTCCTGCGGCGCAAAGGTGTAGCGGGCCTCGCCGATCGGCGAGCCCTTCTGGTCGAGCGCGCGCACCAGGCCCGCCGCGACGCCGCCGCCGGCGCGCAGCACCTTCACGGTCATCTTCGCCGCGGCGTTTTCGGCCGCGGCCAGGGCCAGCGGCGGCGGCGTGCCGCCTTCATAAATCGTCAACGCGCGATCCCCGATGGTTTTGCTCAGGCCTCGAGAAACTCCGGTCCGCGGCCGGTATCGACGCCGTCCGACAGCCAGGCGATTTCGCAATCGCCGGTTGCTTTCAGGAAACGCTCGATGGCGGGGAGGGTTTCAACCCGTTCGATCGAATAGGGCTTTGGCGCAAACTGGCGCAGCGCCACCCGTGCGGTGCCGCCCGGCATCATCGTGATGTCGCGCGCGGGCTCGGACAAGCGGCACCAGCGCCACGCCGCGCCGGTCGTTGTCGGCGTTCGCGATCAGTTCGTCGGCGGCCTTGATCCTTGCATCCCAGCTCGAGGCGGCGCTCCAGCCGTCGTCGAGCAGGATCAGAAGCGGCGCGCGGCTACCCGCCGCCGCGCCGGTTTGCGGATTCCAGATCGGCCCGGCGGCGGCCAGGATCACCAGCGCGGCGGCCAAGAGGCGCAACGCCGTCAGCCACCACGGCGTGCGCGACGGGGTCTCTTCCTTCGGCGCGATGTCGAACAACAGCCGCGTCGGCGGGAATTCGACGCGCCGCGGCCGCGGCGGCATCACCCGCAACAGCCACCACAGCACCGGCAGGCTCAGCAGGCCCAGCAGCAGGACCGGTTCGGCGAACGAGAGCGGCAGGCCTGCGATCATGCGCGTCGCCCCGCTTTGACGGTGGCAGCGCGTGCGCTGCCCTTGTTCACCATCATGCCCGAATGCAGGAACAGCAACAGCTCGGCGGCCGAGCGGCTGGTGGTGTGGGTCGAGAACAGCCAGTCGAGCTTGTTGGTCTCGTGGCGGATTTCGTCGCGATGCAGCGCCACCCGCGCCACGTAGTCGCCGGCCCATTTTTCGGCGCGGCCCGCGGTGATCACGCCGCCGCCTTCCGGTTCGACGAATTCGATCCGCCCCGAATAGGGAAAGCTTTCTTCGGCGGGGTCGACGATCTGGACCAGCGTGCCGTGCGCGCCGGAGGCCGACAGGCCCGCGAGCATGGCCCTGATCTCCGACATCGGCGACCAGAAATCCGACAGCACCACGATTTCGGCCAGCGCCGACGGCACGAAGGACGGCGGCAGGCTGAGTCGCGCCGCATCGTCGTGCAGCATCGCCTGCGCCATCTTGTCGATCACGGTGCGGCTCGAGGTCGGGTTCATCAGGCCGGGAATGCCGACGCGTTCGCCGCCGGCGACCAGCAGTTCGGCAAGCGCAAAGGTGACGATCAGCGCGCGCTCGAGCTTGCTGTCGCGCGCCTGTTTCGACGCGAACGCCATCGACGGCGAGCGGTCCGGCCACAGCCAAACCGTGTGCGCCGCCTCCCATTCCTGCTCGCGGACGTAAAGATGATCGTCGCGCGCCGAGCGCCGCCAGTCGACGTTCTGCGACGGTTCGCCGGAAACGAAGCGGCGGTATTGCCAGAAACTTTCGCCGGCGCCGGCGCGCCGCCGGCCATGCAGGCCGTGGATCACGTTGGCGGCGATGCGGCGGGCCTCGAGCACGAGACGGGGCAGCGTCGCGGCGAGCGTTCGGCTTTCGCCATCGGCACGTCGGATCGCTACAATCTCCCTCGCTTCATGCGTGGTCTCTGCGGCCATCAACCGATCCGCGTCTTCAATTGTCTGATCACGTCGGGAACAGTGCGGCCTTCGGCGCGCGCGGAGAATGTCAGCGCCATGCGGTGCTTGAGGATGGGCTCGGCGAGATCGAGCACGTCGTCGATCGAGGGCGCGAGGCGGCCGTCGAGCAGCGCGCGGGCGCGTACCGCCAGCATCAGCGACTGGCTGGCGCGCGGACCCGGTCCCCAGGCGATAAGCTTGCCGGCTTCGCCGCCCTCAGGCCCCGGACGCGCGGAGCGCACCAGCGACAGGATCGCCTCCACCACGGAATCGCCGACCGGCAGCCGCCGCACCAGCCGCTGCGCGGTGATCAGGATTTCGGCGTTCATCGAAGCCTTGGCCAGCGTCTCTTCGGCGCCGGTGGTTTCGAACAGGATGCGCCGCTCGGCGTCGCGGTCGGGATAATCGACGTCGATCTCCATCAGGAAGCGGTCGAGCTGCGCTTCCGGCAGCGGATAGGTGCCTTCCTGCTCCAGCGGGTTTTGCGTCGCCAGCACGTGGAACGGCTTCGGCAGATCGTGGCGGGCGCCGGCCACCGTGATGTGCTGTTCCTGCATGGCCTGCAGCAGCGCGGACTGGGTGCGCGGGCTGGCGCGGTTGATTTCGTCGGCCATCAAAAGCTGCGCGAACACCGGACCCGAGATGAAGCGGAACGAGCGCTTGCCGGAGCTGCTTTCGTCCAGCACCTCGGCGCCCAGGATATCCGACGGCATCAGGTCGGGCGTGAACTGGATGCGCTTGGCGTCGAGCCCGAGCGTGGTGCCGAGCGTTTCGACCAGCTTGGTCTTGGCAAGGCCGGGTACGCCGATCAGGAGCGCATGACCGCCGGACAGGATCGTCACCAGCGTGTTTTCGATCACCCGGTCCTGACCGAAGATAACGGTGGAAATCGCCGCCTTCGCTGCGCGGACTTGTTCGGCGACCTGCTCGGCCGAACGGACGATGACATCCTCGAGTTTCTCGACACTATCTGCGCCAGCCATCTGCTTCTCCTTCAAACCAAGCCCTTTAGAACAAGCACTGCCGCAGCACCGCTTGCATCGTCATGCCACGAACCCCATGCTAAACTTATGCGAAGGCCATGTATTTGTTGAATTAAACTATCCCCACATTACCGGGTTTTCGGGGTATGAACGGCATCACGATATGGCGACCGGATCCGGGCTCCTACGGGCGGAACCCGCTCAAGGCGTACGTCGCGAGACTTGCACCAATCGTGCCAAACCGAGGCGCTCAGACTCAGGTCAAACAATGGCGAAGCAAGGGCAGACGACCAATCAAGGGCAGACCACCAATCATGGCCTTGACGTGCTGACGGCTGCTGCAAGGGACGCCGCAAACGCCGGCGCCACCGGAAAAGGGCTGCCACCGGTGCACCTGTGGAATCCGCCGTTTTGCGGCGATCTCGACATGCGAATCGCCGGCGATGGTACGTGGTTTTACATGGGGACGCCAATCGGACGGCCGGCCCTGGTGCGGCTGTTTTCGACCATCCTCAAGCGCGAGGACGGCAAGCACTTTCTCGTGACGCCGGTGGAGAAGGTCGGCATCCGCGTCGACGATGCGCCGTTTCTCGCAGTCGAGATGGTCAGGGAGAACGACGGTCGGGACCGGCTGCTGCGCTTCCGTACCAATGTCGACGACTGGGTGGCCTGCGATTCCGCCCACGGGCTGCGATTCGAGGTGGCTGCCGACGGCGGACTGACGCCCTATCTCCATGTCCGTGCCGATTTGTGGGCCAAGGTCACCCGCGCGCTCTACTACGATCTGGTTGACATGGGCGAGGAGCGGGTGGTCGATGGTCGTCCGATGTTCGGCGTGGCATCAGGCGGCGAATTTTTTGCCATGGCGGATGCGGAGCAGGTGAGGGGCGCGCTTTGAACGAGCCGATGCTGAAGACCGATCCGGCGGCGATCAACTCCGCGGAGTTTTTCGAACGCAGCCGGGCGCGGCTCGATTTCGAGGTCCCGCCGGGCCTGGTCGACCCCAACATCATCCCGAGGAGCGGCGACCAGGGCACCGATCGCATGCTGGAGATCATCGCGCGCGAACAGCCGGTGCGGCCTGCGGCGGTATTGATCCCGGTGGTCGACCATCCGCAGCCGACCGTGCTCCTGACGCAGCGCGCCGCCCACCTCAACGACCACGCCGGCCAGATTTCCTTTCCCGGCGGCAAGATCGATGCGACCGACGCCACGCCGCTCGACACCGCGCTGCGCGAGGCCGAGGAGGAGATCGGGCTTTCGCGGGAATTCGTCGATCCGATCGGCTATCTCGATCTCTACGGCACCGGTTTCGGATTCCGCATCCTGCCGACGGTGGCGCGGGTGCGGCCGGGCTTCAAGCTGCGCATCAACCAGTCCGAGGTGGAGGACGCCTTCGAGGTGCCGCTCGCGTTCCTGATGGACCCCGGCAACCACCAGATCCACAGCAAGGAATTTCGCGGCATGGAGCGCTCCTATTACGCCATGCCGTTCGCGGAACGTTACATCTGGGGCGCGACCGCCGGGATCCTGCGCGTGCTGTACGAACGGATCTGCCTGACATGATCCGTCCGGCCGTCACCGAGATCCTGATCTTCCTGATCCCATTCGCGGTCTATGTGCTGTTCCTGCTGGCGACCCGCTCCGGATTGACGGTGCAGACGTCGTGGCCACTGCACATCATCGCCAAATTGTTGATTGGCTCGCTGCTGCTGGTGATCGTCAGTTTCGTGCTGCTTGCGCAGTTTTCCGGCGCCTCGCCGCATTCGACCTACATTCCCGCGCATATCGAGAACGGAAAATTCGTTCCCGGAGTTGAAAAATGAACGATGCGCGGGTGCTCGACGACGCGCCCTGGCTCAGATCAGGTCCAACCGCCCGCGTGCTCAAGCTGTTGAACGGCCACGGCGAGGAAGCGCGCGTGGTCGGCGGTGCGGTCCGCAACGCGCTCTTGAATATTCCGATCGGCGACATCGATATCGCCACCACCGCTTTGCCCACGGAAGTGATTCGTCGCGCCAAGGCGGCCGGCATCAAGAGCGTGCCGACCGGCATCGACCACGGCACCGTGACGCTGGTCGTCGACGCGCACCCGTTCGAGATCACCACGCTGCGCCAGGATACCGAGACCTTCGGCCGCAAGGCCAGGGTGGCGTTCGGCCGCGACTGGGTTATCGATGCCGAGCGGCGGGACTTCACCATCAACGGCCTGTCGGTCGATGCGGCCGGTGTCGTGCATGATCATGTCGGCGGCCTCGACGATATCGCCAAAAGGCGCGTGCGCTTCATCGGCGACCCCGACCAGCGGATATCGGAGGATTACCTGCGCATCCTGCGGTTCTTCCGCATTCACGCCGCCTTCGGCGCGGGCGAGCCCGATCGTGCCGGCTATCTTGCCTGCATCCGCGGCCGGGCGGGCCTTGGCAGCCTTTCCGCCGAACGGATGCGGATGGAAATGGTGAAGCTGGTGGTCGCCGACGGCGCGGCCGGCGCGGTTGCGGCGATGGCGGACGGCGGGTTGCTGCTGCCGATCTTCGGCGGCGTCGCCTATGTCGGCGCGTTCGCCGGCATGATCGCGGCCGAGCGGGCGCTGGGACTGAAGCCGGACCCGGTTCGAAGGCTCGGCGCGCTCGCGGTCGCCGTCACCGAGGACGCGAGACGGGTAGCGACGCGGCTGCGGCTCTCCAATGCCGAAACCAAGGCGCTCGATTCCATGGGCCATCGCTGGTGGCGGCTCGCCGGCATGGACGAGGCGATCGCGCGGCGCAGGCTCTACCGGCTCGGCGCCGATCGCTACCGCGACCGGCTGATGCTGGCCTGGGCCCGGGCAGGGGACGACAGCCATTCCACGCAGTGGCGGGAGCTAGTGCGGCTGCCGGAGCGGTGGACCGCGCCGAAGTTTCCGCTCAGGGCAGCCGACTTCACCGCTCGCGGGATTGCCGAAGGACCGGCGCTCGGGCAGGTGCTGGGATTGGCCGAGGACGCCTGGCTCGCGGCGAATTTTCCGCTGGACAAGGCCGCGCTCGACGCCATCGCCGACCAGACCGTCACCCGCTTCACCCGCGATCTCCGATTGTGAACATCGTTTCCGGCTTCGCCGATATTTCCCTGGTTCAACTGCTGCTGGTTGCCGGCGTCGCGCTGTTTGCCTCCATTGTCGGTGGGCTGGCCGGCTACGGCACCGGCGCGCTGATGCCGCTGGTGCTGGTGCCGCTGATCGGCGCCGGACCTGTGGTGCCGATCATCGCCATCTCCGCCATCTTCACCAATCTCAGCCGCACCGTCGCCTATCTGCGCTATGCCGACCGTCGCCGCGCCCTGATCGTGATCCTCGCCGCCGCATTGACCACCGCGCTCGGCGCCTACGGCTACACCAAACTCACCAATGCCGGCGCGGCGGTGGTGATCGGCGCCATGCTGATTTCAAGCGTGCCGCTGCGTCGTCTGGCGAGACGCCGCAATGTCAGGATCGGCGACACCGGGCTCGGCATCGGTGCGGTCGGCTACGGCGTCGTGGTCGGCGGCACCTCCGGCTCGGGCGTGATCCTGTTGTCGCTGTTGATGGCGGCGGGGCTCGAAGGCGCGGGCGTGATCGCCACCGACGCCGTCATCTCGGTCGCCACCAGCCTGATCAAGATCTCGGTGTTCGGGCTCGCCGGCGTCGTCACCGCGCAGGTGCTTGCGTTCGCGCTGTTGATCGGCGGCATCGCGCTGCCGGGTGCGTTCCTGGCGCGGGCCTTCGTCGAGCGCATGCCGGTGCATATCCACACCGCGATCCTCGACGTCGCCGTGATCGCCGGCGGGGTGGTGATGATTTCGTCGGCGCTGCGATCCTTCCTCGGCTAGAAATCCGGGCGCCGAGTTTCCAGTTCCTCACTGAGGAACCGATCAAGAAGTCGGTTGGCGCGCGTGCGGTCGCCGTTGGCTTGCAGCGCGGTCAGGGCGCGGCCGACCGAGCCGAGATAGAAGCGCTCGTACTGCTCGTTGCGGCTCCCGAGCGCAGTGGCGGCGAAGTCCCAGGCCAGCCGGAAGAGCCGGCTGCGCTGCTCGGCGTCGGCACCGACGCCTTTCAGGTACTTCTCCAGCAGCGGCCGCAGCGTTTCGTCGGCCAGCGCCGCCCGCGCCGGCGTGGTCAGCAGATTGTGCGAACCGAGCTGGCGGATGATCTCGTTGGTGCGGGGAAACCACGTCGGAAGCGCCGCCCGCAGCGCTGCCAGCGGGCGCGCGTCGCAGGCCCACATGCCGTTGCCGTATTCGCGCGCCGCCTGCTCGGCGGCGAACACCGACGTGCGCGCGAACTCGGCGAACATGGCGATCTCGCCCAGCATCTGCTGGACCTGCGGCTGGCCGATCGTGTTGATCGTCTCGGCCATACGGCTCGCCAGACCCCAGGCGAATTCGAGCTTGGTCTGCGCCCGGATCATGGTCTGCTGCAGGATGTTGGGCCACCACGTGGTCTTCATCACGGAGTTGTAGACGGCGAGATTGGCGTCGATGAACACACGGTCCCTGGGCACCTCGACGTCGTCGAAGATGACGAAGGCGTCCTGCTCGTCGAAGCGGCTCGACAACGGATGATCGAAACGATTGGTGTTCGCCGACGCGCTGTCGCGGCAGATGAACTTCAGACCCGGCGTATCCATCGGAATGCAGAAGCTCAACGCGTGCTCCGGCGCGGCGTCGGGCATCGGTCCGCTGGGATAGACGGCGAGTTCGTCCGAGAAGGGCGCCAGCGTCGCCAGCACGCGCGAACCCCGCACGAGGATGCCGTGTGCCGTCTCGCCGACCTTGTGGAGCTGCACCGGATCGTGACCGATCGGATTCCTGCCCTTGGACAAGTCGACGCTCGAATGAATGATCGTATGGGTGAGCGACAGATCTTCGCGGGCAAGCTTCCTCTGGTAGCGCACCAGATTCTGCGCACCCCGCTCGTTGCCGTCGACCGCCCACTCGTCGGCGCGGCCGGCAAAGCCTGCGAAGGTGACGTTCATATAGTCGGGCGTGCGGCCCATCAGGCCGACCGAGTATTCGGCGACGTATTCGAGGCTGCGATGGCGGCGCTGAAGGTCTTCCCGCGACCGCGGGATCATGTGGCTGACATTGATGGGCTCGCCGGTCTCGGAGTCGGGCATCAGGCAGACATCGGCGTGCCGGTGCTGAAGGTCGAAGACTTCGGCCAGCGCCCGGGCCGCGCCCGAAAGGGCCGGGTGGTCGACGACCGAGGAAACCTTGTCGCCGCCGACCCAAAGGTCGCGCCTGCCCGCCAGACCCCGCAGAAACTGTTCGCCGGTACGCGCCGCCATGCCGCCTCCTGTAAACGCTTGTTGATTAGATTGAGGCCAGCAAAGCCGCCCATATGCCAAGACAATCAACCGCAGCATGCGACACAAACGAAGGCGCATGCCGGGCCGATGACTGGCGAGCGCAAGCTGGTGGCGCGCCTGAGTGGTGAAAGCGGCGCATCACGCGGCCTCCTCCTTGACAGCAAGACGGTCGAGTGCCGCCTTCGCCTCACTCGTCATGCGCCGGACGATCTCGCCCGCCGGCAGGATCTCGTCGATGTTGCCGACGCTCTGCCCGGCCGTTAGGCAGGCTTGTTCGATCTCGCCTTTGAAATCACGTGTCGGCAGAATGGCGCTGTAGCGCGGGACGGGGATTGTCTGCCCATTGAGGATCGTCGAACCGATAGTTTGGCCCTCGGCATCCTTTACGGCCTCGGCTTCCCGCCCCAGCGCGACGCGTGCGCCGTCGTTGACGATCGCCCGCATGGCCTGATCGGGCCACTCGGGCCCGTAGATGGAGAGGATTGCCGTATCGCCGACGTCGGCGGACACCACGCGGTCCTTGTAGCTATCGTGAGCTTCCGCCTCAACCGAGGCGAGAAAGCGGCTGCCGCACCAGACCGCATCGGCGCCGAGAACGAGTGCGGCCGCCATCGTGGCACCGTCAACGATGCCGCCAGCGGCAAGCAACGGCAGGCGGGGGAAGCGACGTCGAATGCGCGGGAAGAGCGTCATGGTCGAAGCCTCTGCCCGGTTATGACCACCGGCCTCCGCACCCTGGACGATGAGTGCGTCGGCGCCGAGTGCGGCCGCCTGCTCGGCTTCGGCGACCCGGCCGATTTGCATCCAGACCTTGATCCCGGCCCGCTTCAACCGTTCGACATGCCCTGGCGTCGGTAACGTCCAGAAGAAGATGGCGAGCGCCACCTTTTCCTCGACGAGGACGGACACGTGTTCATCGGTGACGAAGTTGCCGATCAGATCGACGCCGAAAGGCCGCTTTGTCAGTGTCTTCGTCTGTCGGACGAGATCGCGCAGGACGTCGGGCGGATTGATGTCGGACCCGATCGTGCCGAGCCCGCCGGCTTCGCAGACCGCGGCCGCGAGAGCAGGACGCGCGATCATCGCCATGCCCGCATTGACGATGGGTGTTGTGAGCCTGAAGGCCCGGGTGATGGACGTCGAAAACATGATCTGGATCCTTTGATAGCATGGAGGATGACCGGCGCTGCTCGCGCCAGCCGGGGATTTGTCGTCAGGACGGCACCGCGGCCGCGGCCGTCGATGCGCTTTTCGATGCGGGGGTTTGACCGAGTGCGGCCCCCGCCATGGTCAGAACCGAGAGTTCGGTATTGACCGAGAAGGTATTTGCCGTGACTCCGGTAAACCCCATGGCCGAGAGCCGGCGCTCGTGCTTCTCACGGTAGCGCTCAGCGGCAGCGGCATGCTCGAACAGGTAGATGCCGCCGACATGACCCGTTTCGCGGTTTTCCAGCCAGATCTTCCACACGAGCCCGTACTCATTGGCGATGTCACGGGCGAGGTCGTGTACGGCTTCCGTCAGTTCCTTTCCCCAGGGACCGGGGGAAGGAAAACGAAACAGGAGTGCGGTCAGCATGTCCGGTACGCCTCAGGCTGCGAGGGCTTCGACCACGCCCGCTGCGGGCGGTGTTGTAACTTGGGTCATGATCCGATCCCTTTGCGTTCGCATGTCACGGCCGGAAGCGACCGTGTTTATGTCGCTTGAGGTACTCGGCAAAGCCAGGGCGGTCTTGATATACTGCGCCAAAGCCTTGCGAGCTCACGCCAATGACGACGGAAAGACGCGCCGCGGCCAAGCTCGCCGCGCCGACCATCAATCTGGCCAGCCTAGTCTACGGCCTCGGCGCCTACATGCGTTCGCGCGGGGCGGACGCGGGTGACGCCCTGCGCCGCGCCGGTCTCGAGCCCGGCGATCTGACCGATCCCGAACGGCGCGTGCCGCTCATCCGCTATCTGGAGCTGCTGGAGATCTGCGCCGATCTCCTGGCCGATCCGCAATTCGGCTTGAAGTTCGGCGCCCAGTACGAGCCGAGGCACGTTGGCGTCGTCGGCAATGTCGCCCTTGCCTCGCGCACGGTCGGCGAAGCCTTCAAAACGATCGGGCGCTATCTGCCAACCATGGTCGACGCCACCGTGCACGGCGTGGAAGTCAGCGACGGCATCGTATTCGTGTATTCCTATTATGTCGATCCGCTGATGATGTCGTACCGGCAGAAAGGCGACTGGGCGATCGCTTTCGCGTGCAACCTCATGCGGGTCGGGCTGGGCGATCCGCGCTGGACCCCGCAGGAGGTCCTGCTGCCGCAATTGGCCGATGAAACGCCGGCGCAACGCCGCACCCGCGCGGAGATCATGGGCGACAACATCCGGGTCGGGCATCCCTGGGCCGGCATCCGGTTTGACGCCGGCTTGCTCACGCGGCCGATGGCGACGGCCGATGCCATGATCGAGGGCCTGATGCGCCATTACGGCGACCTTCGGCTCGCTGCGTTGCCGGAACAGCGCGGCGACATCGAGCAATTGCGCCGCGAGATCGCGCGCGTGCTGGTCAAGGGCGAGGGCGGCATCGAGCACCTCGCCAGGGCGACCGGCACCTCGGTGCGGACGCTGCAGCGGCGGCTGAAGGATGCCGGCGTGAACTACTCCGACCTGCAGAACGACGTGCGCAGGACGCTGGCGCTGAACCTCCTGGAAAACGAGACGCTGGCGCTGGCGGAAATCGCCTTTTCGCTCGGCTACTCCGAAGTCAGCGCGTTCAATCATGCGTTCCGGCGCTGGGTCGGCCAATCGCCGGGCGATTATCGTCGGCTGCGCGCGGGTCATTTCAAATCCGCCGCAGCGAAGAAGCCGGAGCCGCCCGCTGCGGGATCGACTTGAATGACGCCGCTCGGCAGTCCTCGAACTGCGGGCTTGCCGACCGCGTGGCACTTCTTGCCAAGAAAGACCGGAAGTGTCGGCGCACGGTCAAGCCGACGCGAATGACCCGTCTGAGACCTCAGCTTTAATGACCCGCCGATACCCGGCTGCCCGGGCCGTTGCTGACTTAAGGCCTCCGGTTCGGTGCGACGAACGGGTTACTCTCAACCCCAGCGCGGCTATTCTTCTCGAAGCATGCTTCCAGGCGCTCGAGGGCGGCCGTGCTTCCGTCTAGCGGCACCTTCAAGGTCGCTCCTTCTCCTTTCACCTCGAGAATATTTGCGGTGCGCATTCTCTCACTGAGCGGCCGGTCTGCCACGGCGATCGTTACGCTTTTGGTTTCGGCCAACGCCTTTGTTTGAACTGAGCGCGAACCCGCAAGCAAGGTGACCTCGTATGCCTTCCCTCGCTCAAGCTTCCATTTCGATGAATCAAGAAGCAGGATCAAGCCGTCGCGAGCCCGGACAAATGTAATGTCGAGATCGCTGGTAGACCGGCTCATCGTGCAACTGTCGAACTTGTCGGCTTTTGAGGAAGTAGCAATCGTCCAGGCCCCCACGGACACAGTTTGATCTTGCGCATGCGCGATTGCCGATGGAGCCGAAAATAGTGCAAGAGCGAGTGCAATCACTGACGACCGCATCGTTTCCTCCTGATGCATACGAGTTAGAAGTGATGGCAAGCCAGGGATTATCACCGTCACCCCCGTTTGGTTCCCCTGACTCCCGATGGAGCGGGCGTGGCGGCGGGGTTATTCTGGCTCGCTTCCAACTTTTCGGCCAAGTCGCGCCATGATTTCGCCATTTGGAGTAGACGGGCCCGGTCCCCCGGGTGTAGTTCCTTTGCGGCGAGCGCGATGCACTGCTCGACGTACCCGTAATATTCGTCGGCTGACGCCATAGACGAGGTCCCGAGTATTTCCTCCCTAATTTCTCCAATCGCTGCTTTGTTCCCCAAATGCCATTCGTCACGATCATGAAACCGCTCCGAACAGTGGCACGCCATCGTGCGTTTGTCCTCCGGTGAAGGGCCGGAGGAGGCCGAGACAATGAACGATGCGAAAACGTACCGGGAATATGCGGCTGACTGTACCCGCATAGCGCAATCGATGGACGCAAACGACCGGGAGACTTTGCTCAAGATGGCCAAGGCGTGGGAAGATCGGGCGCGAGAAGCGGAGCGGAACGAGCAGGCGGAAAGCGATCGGTAAAACGCCAAGGGACGCTTTAATCCTCACTCTTCGCCTTCTTCCTCCTCATCGGAAACCTCTTCCTCTTCATCCGAAACTTCGATTTCCGCCGGTTCCAGCACGGCCAGGGGAAGCGCTTCGCGGAACAGGTCGCCTTCTGCGCCCATCCAGACGCACAGGATGGTATCGCCGTTTACTTCCGCCACCGTGATTGGCTGACTGCCGGATTTCAGGATGACAACGTCGCCGGGTTTCAAGTTCATGATATTTTCCCTCAGCGTTGAATGACGCCGGGCACACGCTACTGCCGTGTGATGACAGGCCGATCACGGCCGATCATTTTCGTCGGACGGATGAGGCTTCGGGGACGGCCGATACGACGGCCGCTATCCGCGCTCGTCGGGCAACAGCTCGGTCAGCGAGCGGATGATGCGATCGGGCCTGATGCCGGAATCCGCGGGGAGGCCCTCGCCGTGCACGTCGATCCAGATCGCGTAGATGCCCAGCCGCTGCGGCGCCACGACCTCCCACTCCAGATTGTCGCCGACCATCCAGGTCTCGGGCGCGGTGACGCCGAGCGCCTGCATGGCGTGCAGATAGGCGCGCTCTTCCGGTTTGCCGAAGCCGTGCTCGCCCTCGATCTGGATATGATCGAAGCGATGCGTCAGCGCAAAACGCTCGACCTTGGCGCGCTGCGGGCCGGCGGCGCCGTTGGTAACGAGCGCCAGTTTCACGCCGTGCGACCGCAGCGCGTCGATCGCGTCATGCGCGCCCGGGAAGACGAACATTTCCTCCTCGCGATAGGCGTGGAAGCGATCGGCGAGCCTGACCGCAAGCTCCAGCGGCAGCGGCGCGTGGCCCCTGGCGGCAAGCGCCTTGAATCCGCCTTGCACCACCACGTGGCGGGCCTCCTCGAGCTTGAGCCGCCACTCGGCGTCCGCCGTGGCCCAGAACCCTCGCGCGAACTCGACGACCGCCGCGGCGACCTGTTGCGACGGGATGGCCCCGAACTCCGGGGCAAATTCGGCCGCGACCTTGTTCCAGGCGACATCGGGCCGGCCATAGGCCGACAGGATGGTGTCGTCCATGTCGATCAGCATCGCGCGGGGCAGTTGCGTCATTTGTCTCGGCTGTCTTGGCGCCATCGCCTCAGGGCCACTTCACTTCGGGAGGCATCGACGACAGGATCGAATCGACATTGCCGCCGGTCTTCAGGCCGAAAATGGTGCCACGGTCGTAGAGCAGGTTGAACTCGACATAGCGGCCGCGCCGGATCAGTTGTTCCTCGCGGTCGTCAGCTGTCCAGAGCGTGTCGAAATTGCGCCGGACCAGTTCGGGATAGATCTTCAGGAAGGCGCGGCCGACTTCCTGCGTGAAGGCGAGGTCGGCGTCCCAGTCGCCGCTGTCGTGCCAGTCGTAGAAGATGCCGCCGATGCCACGGGCCTCCTTGCGGTGTGGCAGATAGAAATACTCGTCGCACCACTTCCTGTACTTGTCGTAATCGGCGACGCCGTTGTGGCCGCCGCAGGCGGCCTGCATCGCGGCGTGAAACGCCATCGTGTCGGGATCGCCCTGGGTCCGCCGGCGGTCCAGCACCGGCGTCAGGTCGGCGCCGCCGCCAAACCAGGCCTTGGTGGTGACGACGAAGCGGGTGTTCATGTGCACAGCGGGGATGTTCGGGTTGCGCGGATGCGCGATCAGCGAAATGCCCGAGGCCCAGAAGCGCGGGTCCTCGGCCGCGCCGGGAATCTGCGCGCGGAACTCGGGTGCGAATTCGCCGTGCACGGTCGAGCAGTGTACGCCGACCTTCTCGAACAGCCGCCCGCGCATCACGCTCATCACGCCGCCGCCGCCGGGCCCGCCGGTATGGTCGGTGCGGTCCCAGCGCGTGCGCACGAAACGCGCCGCGCTGCCCGGATAGAGCGATGCCGGCGCATCGTCCTCGAGCTTCTCGAGGGCGGCGCAGATGTCGTTCCGCAGGTGCTCGAACCAGCCCCGCGCGCGCGCCTTGCGATCCTCGATCACGGATAGGTCCATCAGAAATTCCTAGTCGTCAGCGGATAACATAAGTTTTCGTCATTGCGAGCGTAGCGAAGCAATCCACACTTAATCCAGAGGAAAGATGGATTGCTTCGTCGCTAACGCTCCTCGCAATGACGATAAAATAAGTCTAACCCTGCGGGCCATAATAGGTGCAGCTTTCTCCGCAACTGTCGCGGTAAATGCTCACGCGGGTGATCTTTCCCGCATGCTGGACCCGCTCCCAGACGAAGCGCGACAGGTTTTCCAGCGTTGGGGGCCCGAGCGCCTCGATCTTGTTGAGCAGCTTGTGGTCGAGCATTTTCTGCACCGCCGCGATGCTCTGCTGCAGCAGGCCGAGATCGAGCACCATCCCCGTTACCGGATCGGGCGTGCCGCGCACCGTGACCTCGGCGCGGAACGAATGGCCGTGGATTTCCTGGCTTGCCTCACCGAGCGTCGTGCCCGACAGCGCATGCGCGGCCTCGAACCGGAACGATTTTGTCAGTTCCCACATCTAAACGTCCAACCTTTATCTGATCCCAAGGGTCTTGTGTGTCTGCAGGCTGAGCCGCCATTGCGGATGGCGGATGCAATAATTGACCGCGCGCTCGGTGTTTGCCGCCACATCCGGCCCATCCATCGGCTGCAGCGAGAAGCGCTCGAAGGCGAGATCGGCGAAGGCCGCTGGCATGGCGCCGGCCTGCGGATAGACCAGTTTGAGTTCGTCGCCCCGCCTTACCAATAATTCCGCGCCGGCCTTGGGGCTGACGCAGATCCAGTCCACGCCATCGGGCGGCTCGATGGTGCCGTTGGTCTCCAGCCCGATCGTAAAGCCGCGCGCGTGCAGGGCATCGATCAGCTCGGCGTCGACCTGCAACAGCGGCTCTCCGCCGGTCAGCACCACGTAACGGTAGCCGTGCTCTCCTGCCCATTGGCCGGCGATGGCGTCGGCGAGATCGTCGGCCGCGGCGTAGCGGGCGCCGAGCGTACCGTCGGTCCCGACAAAATCCGTGTCGCAGAATTTGCAGATCGCGTCGGGGCGGTCCTGCTCGCGGCCGCTCCAGAGATTGCAGCCGGCGAACCGGCAAAATACCGCCGCGCGGCCGGCATGCGCACCTTCGCCCTGCAAGGTCAGAAAGATTTCCTTTACCGCGTAACTCACCGCGCCGTCTCCCTGGGTGCGGATCCGGTCTGCCGCAGCGCCTCGCCCAGGGCCATCGCGGATGCAACCGCAACGTTCAGTGAACGCAGGCCGGGCTTGATCGGGATTACCAGCCGGGCATCGGCGGCGCCAGCGACCTCGTCGGGGACGCCGGCGGATTCCCGCCCGAACATCAAAATGTCGGTCTCGTTATAGCGATAATCAAGATAGGAGGAGGGCGCCCTGGTCGTGAACAGGATCAGCCGGTAGCCCCCGTCCTGGCGCCATTGCTGGAATTTTGGCCAGGAGTTGTGGCGCATGATGGTCACCTGGTCGAGATAATCCATGCCGGCCCGGCGGAAGTGCCGGTCGGAAACCGGAAAGCCGGCGGGCTCGATGATGTGGGCGGCCACGTCAAGGCAGGCGCAGAGACGGAGAATCGTGCCTGCGTTCTGCGGAATATCGGGCTGGAAAAGCGCAATCTGCATTGTCGTGACGGTCCGTCCGGTCTCCCCATGAATGTAGGAAAAAACACCAGTGCTGCGCGGAATTAGTGCATTGCACGCTGGCCAGCCGATAGCGGGCTTGCGCTCTTCCGGCAAGGGTGCCAATAGAACGATTCTGGACTGCTTCTCACTGGCGACTGAGCCGGGAAAAGCGGTCTTTCTGCCGCCGCGGGGGTCGCGGGCGCCGGCAGCCTCCCTGGTTCATCTAAGCGGTGCCTGGGGCGGTTCCACCGGCTGCAGCTGAGAAAGGGTTTGGAATCGTGACGACAACGTCTTCGGCGGATCATCCCACACGCCGTGATTTCCTCTTCGTTGCAACGGGAGCTGCCGCCGCCGTCGGCACAGCACTCACGGTCTGGCCGCTGGTTTCCCAGATGAATCCGGATGCCTCGACCATTGCGGCCGGTGCGCCGATCGAAGTCGACCTGACACCGATTGCCGAGGGGCAGGACATCAAGGTGTTCTGGCGGGGCAAGCCGATCTATATCAGCCACCGCACCAAGAAGCAGATCGACGAGGCCCGCGCCGTTCCGGTTGCGAGCCTGCCCGATCCCCAAGCCGACCAGGCCCGGGTCAAGCAGGGGCACGACCAGTGGCTGGTCGTGATCGGCATCTGCACCCACCTCGGCTGCATCCCGATCGCCCATGAGGGCAATTACGACGGCTTCTTCTGCCCCTGCCACGGCTCGCAATACGACTCCTCCGGTCGCATTCGCCAGGGACCCGCGCCTGCCAACCTCGCAGTGCCGCCCTATCAATTCGTTTCCGACAGCAAAATCCAGATTGGCTGAGTTTCGGATTTCCATCCGAGACCTTGAGCCCGTCGCGTCGCCTTTTTTCCTCAGGATCGCATCATGAGCGGACCATCCGACTACCAGCCGACCAATCCAGCCTTGAAGTGGATTGAGCGGCGCCTGCCGATTATGGGTCTCGTCCATTCCTCGTTCGTGGCTTATCCGACGCCGCGCAACCTGAACTACTGGTGGACCTTCGGCGCCATTCTTTCGATGATGCTCGCGGTGCAGATCCTGACCGGCGTCATCCTGGCGATGCACTATACGCCGGAAGCCACCATGGCCTTCAAGTCGGTCGAAGGCATCGTGCGCGACGTGAACTACGGCTGGCTGTTGCGCAACACACACGCCGCCGGCGCCTCGATGTTCTTCTTCGCGGTTTACATCCACATGCTGCGCGGCCTCTATTACGGCTCCTACAAGGAGCCGCGCGAGATCCTCTGGATCCTCGGCGTCATCATCTACCTCCTGATGATGGCGACGGGCTTCATGGGCTACGTGCTGCCGTGGGGCCAGATGAGCTTCTGGGGCGCCACCGTCATCACCAACCTGTTCTCCGCCGTGCCCTATTTCGGCGAGAGCATCGTGACCCTGTTGTGGGGCGGCTATTCGGTCGGCAATCCGACGCTGAACCGCTTCTTCTCGCTGCATTACCTGCTGCCGTTCGTGATCGCCGGCGTGGTGGTGCTGCACGTCTGGGCGCTGCATGTCGCGGGCCAGAACAATCCGGCCGGCGTGGAAGCCAAGACCGAAAAGGACACCGTGCCGTTCACGCCCTACGCCACCATCAAGGATGCGTTCGGCCTCTCCTGCTTCATGCTGTTCTTCGCCTGGTTCATCTTCTACATGCCGAACTATCTCGGCGACGCCGACAACTACATCCCCGCCAATCCCGGCGTGACGCCCGCGCACATCGTGCCCGAATGGTACTATCTGCCGTTCTACGCGATCCTGCGCTCGATCCCGAACAAGCTCGCGGGCGTGATCGCGATGTTCTCGGCGATCATCGTGCTGGCGTTCCTGCCGTGGCTCGATACCGCCCGGACCAAATCGTCGAAGTATCGTCCGCTGGCAAAGCAGTTCTTCTGGATCTTCGTCATCGTCTGCGTGCTGCTCGGCTATCTCGGCGCCCAGCCGCCGGAAGGCATCTATGTGATCGCCGGCCGCATCCTGACCTTCTGCTACTTCGCCTATTTCCTGATCCTGCTGCCGCTGCTCAGCCGGATCGAGACGCCGCGGCCGGTCCCGAATTCGATCGCCGCCGACGTGCTGGCGAAGACCGGAAGCAAGACGGCGCCGATGGTGTCCGCGGTGATCGCGCTGGTCGTCGCCGGCGGGCTGTTCGCCGGCAGCGTGCAAAACGCCCGCGCCGAGGAGCAGCAGACGCCGCCGTCGCAGAAATGGTCGTTCGCCGGGCCGTTCGGCAAGTACGATATCGGCTCGATGCAGCGCGGCCTGAAGGTCTACAAGGAAGTCTGCTCCGCCTGCCACTCGCTGTCCTACATCGCGTTCCGCAACCTCGCCGATCCCGGCGGCCCCGGCTTTACCGAGGGACAGGCGGCGGCCTTCGCGAGCGAATACAAGATCAAGGACGGCCCGAACGACCAGGGCGAAATGTTCGATCGGCCGGGCCGGCCGGCCGACTACTTCCCCGCGCCATTCCCCAACGAGCAGGCCGCGCGCGCGGCCAATGGCGGGGCGTTGCCGCCCGACCTGTCGCTGATCACCAAGGCGCGCTCCTACGAGCGCGGTTTCCCCTGGTTCCTCGTCGATTTCTTCACCCAGTTCCAGGAGCAGGGCCCGAACTACGTCAACGCCATCCTGCAGGGGTTTGAGGAAAAGCCGCCGGCCGGCGTGACCATCCCGGACGGCTCCTACTACAACAAGTATTTCCCGGGCCACGCCATCAAGATGCCGAAGCCGCTCAGCGACGGCCAGGTCACCTTCGACGACGGCTCGCCGGCCACCGTCGCGCAATACTCCAAGGACGTCACCACCTTCCTGATGTGGGCCGCCGAGCCGCATATGGAGGCCCGCAAGCGGATCGGCATGCAGGTGTTCGTCTTCCTGATCCTGCTCACCGGCTTGCTGTACTTCACCAAGAAGAAGGTCTGGGCCGACGCGCACTGATCTGGGTCAGCGATGACATGAATTTGAAAAAGCCCCCGCGGGGGCTTTTTTGTTGGGTCATTGCTTCCCGGCCGCGCACCGGCCAAAATGGCCGCCAATCCGCCATCCCGAAAAAGATCACCGGAGGAAGCCATGGGTACCAGCATCACGTTCAAGCGCCCGGACGGCAAGGACGCCAGCGGCTATCTCGCCAACGCCGCGCGCGGCAACGCGCCTTGCGTGGTGGTGATCCAGGAATGGTGGGGGCTTTCGGAGCAGATCAAGGGGATGTGCGACCGCTTCGCGCTCGCCGGCTTCGACGCGCTGGCGCCCGATCTCTACAACGGTAAGGTGGTGCCCTATCACGACACCGACGCCGCCGGCAAAGAGATGAACTCGCTGGACTTCATGGACGCCACCACGCAGACGGTGCGCGGCGCCGCGCAATATCTTGGCCGCAACGGCGCCAAGGTCGGCCTGACCGGCTTCTGCCTCGGCGGCGCGGTGACGATCATCGGCGCCACCAAAATTCCGGAACTGGCCGCGGGCGTGGTGTTCTATGGCATTCCGCCGGAGCAGGCGGCCAAGCCGTCAGACGTAAAGATCCCGCTGCAGGCGCATTTCGCCAACAAGGATGACTGGTGCACGCCGGAACTGGTCAGCGGTTTCGAGAAGGCGATGAAGGCCGCCGGCAAATCGCTCGAGCTGTTTCGCTATGACGCCGAGCACGCCTTCGTCAACGAGCAGCGGCAGTCGGTGCATGATCGCGAGTGTGCCGAACTTGCCTGGGGCCGCGCGACGGAGTTCTTCCGGAAGCATCTGGGGTGAGCATGCCGGGCGGCCCGCAACACATGTTCCGGCCGCTCGAAACAGATGACCTCAAGGCGATCAGTCTGGTGCATCACCGTGCCTGCCGGATAGCCTATCGCTTCATGAACTGGTCGTATTCCCTGCAGGAGGTTGAGGCCTGGTATGCCGGGAAATTCGCCGAATGGACCTGGACGCTGGCCACGTTTGAGGCTCACGCCATGGCCGGCTTTATTGCGCTGAGCGGCCGGCACGTCGATCAGCTTTTTGTCGATCCGTTGCATCAGCGCAGCGGCATCGGCGCCTCGTTGCTCGAACGGGCGCTTGCGAGCATTCCCGGCCGGATCACACTGGATGTGTTTGAAGATAATTTCAACGCGCGCGCATTCTACGAGAAGCACGGCTTTCGCCCGCGCGATCGACGGATGAACACGGAGGAGGGCGCGATTGATCTGCTCTATGTCCGCGAGGGATAAAGCCGGTGAATTGCAGGCTCCTGCTTGACCCCATCCCACCACGGACACGTTCCCGGCATCAGCCTGTAATTGCCCTCCATCACCTGCACCGGCGCACGCCGGCCGTCCGCGGCTGCGCGCATCCGCATCTCGCGCGCCACCTCGCGGTCGGCGGGCGGAAGCCAGACTCGTTCATGGCCCCACAGGCTCGGGCCGTCGTGCATCTCGACCGCTTGCCAGTTCGCCGGATCGATCTCGCGGCCGCCCCAGCCGCATTCGATCATGAAGGATGACGGCGACTTGCAGTAGAACGAGGTCATGAGGTCGTTGGTGTGACGGCCGAGCGTGACGCTGACGCGATCCTCTTGGGTCAGGGCGATATCGTAGGCCTGGCCAACATCGTCGAGCGAGAACATTTCCATCATCAAATGGTGCATGCCGCTCTTGCCGGTCTCGATCATCGCGAGGCTGTGGTGGCGTCCATTGACGTGGAAGAAATAGGCGCGGAACGGTTTTAGAATATAATCGGAAAGCGCGAAGCCGAGCACCTCGACATAGAACGCCATCATCGGCTCGATGTTTTCGACCGTCAGCACGGCGTGGCCGAGGCCGAGCGGGCCGGTGCGGAAACCCGAGATCGATCGGCCCGGGCGGAATGGCTCTTCGGCGGTCTCGGCGCCGTAAAATGCTTCGAGGCGATTACCCGCGGGATCGCGAAACGAGATCAGCGCGCGGACACGCCTCGCATCGGCCAAGGCCTGCGGCTCGGCGGTCACCTCGACCCCGGCCGCTTCCAGCCGCGCGGCGAGCGCATCAAGTGCCGCCACATCGGTGACTTCCCAGCCGAAGAAGCGCGAACCCTCCGGCGCCGCGCGGTCGATGACGATGCGCTGCTTGCGGTCGTCCATCCGGAACGCCAGCAGAGACGGGCTGCGCTCCACCGCCTGCAGGCCGACCAGGCCGGTGCCGAACTGCCGCCAGTCGTCGAGCGCGGCCGAACCGAACCCGGCATATCCCAGTGCCGTGATAGCCATCGCGCGCCTCCCGGTTTTACCTGTTAGGCCGAATCCTACGCATTTTTCCGGCCTTTCAATACCCTGAGACGGCCGGAAATCGTTAATCGGGCGGCCCCGGTGGCGGCGATCCCGGCTTGACGTCCGGCCCGGCCATGGTGTTTACGTTGATCATGAACACCGTTGCCCGCAAGACCCGTCTGTGGTGGCGCACCTCCTGAAGAGGTGGCCGGTGCGATTGCATTTTCTCAAATCGTCAGAGGTCGCCAGCACAGTTCGGCGGCCTTTTCGTTTGTCCTGTGTGGCGTTCCCTCGGCAAGTTTCGTAAGAGGATCACATGAACAGGACAGTCTTCTCACTGCCGGCGCGCAGCGAATATCGCACCCGTGGCGGGCTTGCGGTCGTGCGGACGGCGGAGCAGTTCTCGGGCGGCGCATCCCGGCTCGACGACCTGATCGACCTGCTCGATCGCCGGCCTGGCGTGGTGCTGTCGTCCGGCACCACAGTGCCCGGCCGCTACGAGAGTTTCGACATGGGCTTCTCCGATCCGCCGCTGCGGCTGGTGACGAGAGGCTCCGACTTCGCGCTGGAAGCGTTGAACGCGCGCGGCGAGGTGCTGATCGCCTTCCTCGGCGAGGTCCTTCGCGAGCCCTGCGTGGTCGTGACGGAGAAGAGCGCCGCACGGCTCGCCGGGCATATCCTGCGCGGCGCTGCGCCGGTCGACGAGGATCAGCGCACCCGCCGCGCCAGCGTGATGTCGCTGGTGCGCGATCTCGTGGCGGCGTTCGGCGCCAATGATGATCCGCTGCTCGGCCTGTTCGGCGCCTTCGCCTACGACCTGGTGTTCCAAATCGAGGACCTCGTGCAGAAGCGCCCGCGCGAGCAGGACCAGCGCGACATCGTGCTCTACGTGCCGGATCGCCTTTTGGCCTATGACCGCGCCACCGGCCGCGGCGTGGTCGTCAGCTACGATTTTGCCTGGAAGGGCCGATCGTCCGAAGGCCTTTCGCGCGAGACCGCCGAAAGCTCTTACGCGAAGACGCCGCGGCAGGGATTTTCCGATCACGCATCAGGCGAATATCAGGCCACGGTAGAGACGGCGCGCGCGGCCTTTGCGCGCGGCGACCTGTTCGAGGCGGTGCCGGGGCAATTGTTCGCCGAGCCCTGCGAGCGAACGCCGGCGGAAGTGTTCCAGCGGCTGTGCCGGATCAACCCGTCGCCTTACGGCGCGCTGATGAATCTCGGCGAGGGCGAGTTCCTGGTCTCGGCATCGCCCGAGATGTTCGTGCGCTCCGACGGCAGGCGGGTCGAGACCTGCCCGATCTCCGGCACCATCGCGCGCGGCGTCGACGCGATCGGCGATGCCGAGCAGATCCGGCAGCTGTTGAATTCGGAAAAGGACGAATTCGAACTCAACATGTGCACCGACGTCGATCGCAACGACAAGGCGCGCGTCTGCGTGCCCGGAACGATCAAGGTGCTGGCCCGGCGCCAGATCGAGACCTATTCAAAGCTGTTTCACACCGTCGACCATGTCGAGGGCATGCTGCGGCCGGGCTTCGATTCGCTCGACGCCTTCCTCACCCACGCCTGGGCGGTGACGGTGACCGGCGCGCCCAAATTGTGGGCGATGCAGTTCGTCGAGGACCACGAGCGCTCGTCGCGGCGCTGGTATGCCGGTGCGATCGGCGCGGTGAATTTCGACGGCAGTATCAACACCGGTCTCACCATCCGCACCATCCGGATGAAGGACGGGCTTGCCGAAGTGCGGGTCGGCGCCACCTGCCTCTTCGACTCCGACCCCGCCGCCGAGGACCGCGAATGCCAGGTCAAGGCGGCGGCGCTGTTCCAGGCGTTGCGCGGCGATCCGCCGAAGCCGCTGTCGGCGTTCGCGCCTGACGCCACCGGCTCCGGCAAGCAGGTGCTCCTGATCGACCATGACGACAGTTTCGTGCACATGCTGGCGGATTATTTCCGGCAGGTCGGCGCCAACGTCACTGTGGTACGGCATGTGCATGCGCTGGACATGCTGAAACAGAAGAACTGGGATTTGCTGGTGCTGTCGCCGGGGCCGGGCCGGCCGGAGGATTTTGCCATCTCCAGGACCATCGACGCCGCGCTGGCGAAGAAGCTGCCGATCTTCGGCGTCTGCCTCGGCGTGCAGGCGATCGGGGAATATTTCGGCGGCCGGCTCGGCCAGCTCGGCCAGCCCGCGCATGGCCGGCCGTCGCAGGTCGAGGTGCGGGGCGGACGGCTGATGCAGAACCTGCCTGATGAAATCGTGATCGGCCGCTATCATTCGCTCTATGTCGAGCGCGACAGCATGCCCGAGGTGCTCAGCGTCACCGCCAGCACCGAGGACGGCGTCGCGATGGCGATCGAGCACAAGACGTTGCCGGTCGGCGGTGTGCAGTTTCATCCGGAATTGCTGATGTCGCTCGGCGGCGAGGTGGGCCTGCGCATCGTCGAGAACGCGTTCCGGCTCGGCGTCCCCGTCAATTATTGAAGCACGTGATCAAGACCTGAAAGAAGCATCGATGACGTTTGACCATGACCTGAAGGCCTCCGTCCGCACCATCCCGGACTACCCGAAGCCGGGAATCCTGTTTCGCGACATCACCACGCTGCTCGGCGACGCCCGCGCCTTCCGCCGCGCGGTCGACGAACTGGTGCAGCCCTGGGCCGGCAACAAGATCGACAAGGTGGCCGGCATCGAGGCACGCGGCTTCATCCTTGGCGGCGCGGTGGCGCATCAGGTCTCCGCCGGCTTCGTGCCGATCCGCAAGAAGGGCAAGCTGCCGCATACCACGGTGCGGATCGCCTATTCGCTGGAATACGGTCTCGACGAAATGGAGATGCATGCCGACGCCATCCATCCCGGCGAGCGCGTCATCCTGGTCGACGATCTCATCGCCACCGGCGGCACCGCCGAAGGCGCCGTCAAGCTGATGCGCCAGATCGGCGCCGACGTGGTGGCCGCCTGCTTCATCATCGACCTGCCGGACCTCGGCGGCGCGGCCAAGCTGCGGGCAATGGACGTGCCGGTGCGAACGCTGCTGTCGTTCGAGGGGCATTAGCTTCTTCAACCTCGCCCCGCTTGCGGGGAGAGGTTGAAATTCGCGGCAGCGAATTTCGGGTGAGGGGGTACCGCTCTCACCGCCATTTCAATTCGCGGACGCAGCCCTCACCCCGACCCTCTCCCCGCAAGAGCGGGGCGAGGGAGAAGAGCTACGACCGCTGCAGGATAAGGTTGAGTTCCAGCTCGCGGAAGCTGAAATAGTTCCTGCGGATCCATTGATGCAGTTCGGTCGATGAATCATTCTCGCTGCGCAAATAGCCGGTGAACTTGAAGCTCAGCCGGTCGACATAGGTCTTCAGGAACGTCGGCAGGGCGGCGATCCGCAGGACGCGGCCCTGTCTCATGGCCTCCGGCAGTTCGCCGCGCACGATATATTCGTTGTCGATGACGATCAGCGAGGCTCTCGGGATCTGTGCCCGCAGCATGGCATAGCCGCGGGCCGAGCCCCGGTCGGTGTCGGCGACGAACAGGATGACGGGTGAGACGCCGCGCCGCGCCGCTTCCTTCATGAAGCCGATTTCATCGGCCATCTTGAAGAACTCGTCGAAGGCGTGAAAGCCGAGATCGATCACCTTGCCGACGCCGTCGTTGACGATCAACCGGTCCATCAGGGCCATCTTGCCGAAGGTATCTTCGATCTCGGCGCTCTCGGTGATGTCAGGCAGGAAATCGAGCAGCGACGGCTCCTTCAGATTGATATCGAAGGCCGTCACGTCACCGTTCTTCAGCAGCAAAAACTCGCTTAGCTGCCGCGCGATCAGCGTCTTGCCGACCAGCGGGCGGGGCGAGCAGATGATGTAGACGGGCGTGGTGAGCATCCACCATTATATCAGCCGAACTGGCCACCCAATCCAGCCAATTAGCGCTGGATCAGCAACTATTTTTCGCCGCTGCGCGACAACGGTTTGCCGGAGCCGACCAGGTCGGTCAGCTTGATGCGGTCGAATTCGCTCCAGACATTGGCCAGCCAGTGGCGGACATAGCCGCGCAGCACGAACGAATAGTTGGCGGCTTCGTCGTGGGTTCCCTTGTTGGCGACGAATTTCAGGAACGGCACGGACGAGATCTCGACCTGCTCGTAGGCCATCTCGTTCAGCTTGGGGATGGTGAGCTCGGTGGCGTCCTTGATGCGGTGGAAATAGGCATTGTAGGTCGCCTGGTCCCATTGGAAGAACTGGGTGTCGTTGATGAAATTCTTCACCAGGAAGTATTTCGCGCCGACCATGAAATTCGCCGTCTCGGCGATCTCGTCCAGCGAGGCGATCGAGGGGCCCAGTATATGGAACACGGCAAAGGTGATCTGGCCGGACTTGGCGGCGTCGAGAAAGCCGATGTCGCGGAGCGAGGCCAGCGCCGGCGACAGCAGGCCGGCGCGGACGTCGATCACGGTGACCGACGGGCTTGCCGCGTTCAGCGTATCGAAGATCTTCATCTGGTCCGCGGTCGTCGTCATGTCGACGATCTCGGTGATCTCGGGGTGGAAGCGCATCAGGGTGCCGCGCGGGGATTCGGTATCGAAGGCGCGGGTCGGCACATTGTTGGCGCTGAAATAGTCAAGCAAGGTGCGCGAAACGGTGGTCTTGCCGACCCCGCCCTTGTCGGCACCCACCACAATCACAACTGGTTTCGCCATAAACTTCCCTTACCCGTCCATTTTGTCCGACGCACGACCCTCGAAGTGCCCGACCGGTTGCGGTTGCCCAGATCGGTGCGATTCCATCCCTGCTTTGGGCGTGAACATGGCAGAAACAAGGGGGAATTCAATTCATTAATCGCGTTTTCAAACGGTGTGGAGACCGGTTGACGGCGTCAGACAGCGCGTCCGGGAAAACCCGCCGGTTTTCCGCGGAGCTGCGGGCAACCGAAGTGGGTCGGCGTGGCCGGGCGGCTTTAGTGGCGGCCCCATGGGCCGGGGGGAGGATCGCCCCAGGGACCGTGCGAGGCAGCGGGCGACGCGCCTTGCGCCGTGCCGGTGGGGTGCCGGGTGTCGCTCCAGGGACCCGATGGCGCGGGCGGCGGGGTTTGCCCGGCATCCGGCGGCTCCCGGTCGTCCGGTTGCTCGGCCTCCGACGGCAGCGCCAGCGGTCCGGGATCGTGCCCGCCGGCGTATTTCACCAGCGCCTGAACCCTCGAATCCACCGAAGGGTGGGTTGCGAACAGGTCGGCAAAGCCCTCGCGCGGATTGTCGACGCACAATTCCATCACCGCCGAGGTGGCGCCGGGCAGTTCGCCGCGGTTCTCGATCTTGCGCAGCGCCGAGATCATGGCGTCGGGGTTCTTGGTC
The DNA here is from genome assembly GCA_963831585.1 of uncultured Alphaproteobacteria bacterium. GTDB lineage: Bacteria > Pseudomonadota > Alphaproteobacteria > Rhizobiales > Xanthobacteraceae > Bradyrhizobium. Next base: position 164,157 of record CAWHRA010000023.1, read on the forward strand.
AGTTCGACCGATCCGGCGTCGGCCAGCAGTTCGCGCGAACGCGACAGCGCCAGCTTGACGAGTTGCGACAACAGCCACGCCAGCACGATCAGGACGACCGCGATGATGATGACGACGACGGCGCCGCCGCCGGAACTCTTGCGGTCGCCGCCGGACGAGGACGACGAGGAGGACGACGATGATGAGGATGACGACCACGAGCCGCCGCCGCCGTAATAGCCGAAATTGGTGAAGACCCGGAAGAACAGCTCGCCGAAGAAGCCGACCACGCCGGCGATGATCACCGCGACCACCATCATCTGCACATCGCCGTTGCGGATATGGGTGAGTTCGTGGCCGAGCACCGCCTCGATCTCCTGGTCGTTCAGCGCGTTCAACAGCCCCGAGGTGACGGTGATGGCGTATTGCCGCTGGTTCAAGCCGGTGGCGAACGCGTTCAGCGCGTCGCTCTGCATGACCTTGAGCTTCGGCATCGGAATGCCGCGCGAGATGCAGAGGTTTTCCAGCAGATTATAGAGCCGGGGCTGTTCCTGCCGCGTCACGCTCTCGCCGCCGGTGACGGCGTCGATGATCGATTGATGGAAGAAATAGGCGATCACGATCCACAGCGCGGCGGCGATCGTGGCATAGGGAAACGCCGTGACGAGGTCGCGCGCCGCCGCCATCAGGTAATCATTGACTGTCGCATCGCCGTTGATCAGGACTTCGGCGACCAGCGCGCCGGCATAGACGAGGACGTAGAACAGCACGAACAGGCCGACGAGCAGCACCATCGAACGAAACTTGTTCGATGCGATGTGCGTGTAAAGACCGTACGCGGCCATGATGTTCTATTCCGCCGGGATGTGTGGCAGGCTCAGAACTTCACCTGCGGCGCCACCTCGACTTCGGTCCGGGAGGCGCCGAGGTCGAAGAAATCCTTGCGGGTGAAGCCGAACATGCCGGCGAACAGGGCGGCCGGCATCTGCTGGATGCCGGTGTTGTATTCCTGGACCGCGTTGTTGAAGAAGCGGCGGCTGGCGGCGATCTTGTTCTCGAGGTCGGACAATTCGCTTGCGAGCTGTTGGAAATTGGCGTTGGCCTTGAGGTCGGGATAGGCCTCCGACAGCGCGATCAGCCGGCCGAGCGCGCCGCTCAGCTGGTTTTCGGCCGCCGATACCTGCGCCGGCCCCTGCGCCGACATCGCCGAGTTGCGCGCCTTGATCACCTCGTCGAGCGTGCCGCGCTCGTGGGCGGCGTAACCCTTCACGGTCTCGACCAGGTTCGGGATCAGGTCGTGGCGCTGCTTGAGCTGCACGTCGATGTCGGCGAAGGCCTGGCTGACCCGCTGGCCGAGCGTGACGAGGCGGTTATAGGCGCCGACGGCGAAGAGGACGAGAATGACGAGGATGCCGAGTACGATCCAGCCCGATGACATGACCAATGAACTCCTGATGGGACCGCGCGCAGCCTAGAGCAAAGATCGGCGCGCGTCAGCGTCCCCCGATATGGGGGCCGCCCGGGTTGGTCGCCACGGGAGCTCTGGAAGTTCAACGGCCTTCACGGCGCCGTGCTGCAGCGCCGAGAAAAGCGGACGATATTCCGCGCGATGGTCTGCGGGGAGTTGGCCTGTCCATGCGGCCGCGGTCGCGCCAGCGCCTCCGGATCAACTCGCCGGCTTGTCTGCGCGCAAAACTTCATCCGTCACTGCGTCGCCCCAGCGCCAGCGCCGGGCGCGGGCGTAGTCCGCTTTGGCGCGGCGGGGGATTTTGGCGCTGACGATACCTTCGGCCGTGCAGAGCTTTGCGCTCACCTCGACCTTGCCGACGACGGGTTGCGCCAGCACGCGGGCAGGACGCGGCGCGCCCGGAGCGCGGGTCAGCGCGACATAGCTGAACTTCTCGTCCTCAAAGGGAACGTCGGCTTCCTTGATCTGCTTGTGGGCGCGGGAGCGGGGCAGCCGCTGGGTGAAATGACACCAGTCGGGGGGAGAAAGCGGACACTTGCCATCGTGCGGGCAGGGGGCGGCGACATGCGCGCCGGACGCGATCAGTTGTTCCCTCGCTGCGATGATGCGGCCATAGCCTGCGGGCGTGCCGGGTTCGACGACCAGCAGCGTATCGCGGGTTTTCGCCCACATCAGCTCGAGGAGCGTTCGTCGCTCGGCCTCGCCGATCTCGCCGATCATGTAGCTCGCCACCACGAGGTCGGACGGCGTCGCCTCGGCCAAGAGTGCGCGGGCCTCGCCCTGGCGGTAGTCGATATCGCGCAGGCGCGTGCTGCCGGCGGCGAGGTCGAGCGCCAGCGCGCGCAAGGCGCTGTTGGCGTCGAGGAGGGTAAGGGCCTGCAACGATGGAAACGCTTCCGCCGCGGCCCAGCTTGCGGTTCCCGGACCGGCGCCGACGTCGAGCAGGGTTTTTGGCGCGAAGTCGGGCGCGACCTCGCGCAGCGCATTCAGGCTCGCGGTCACCGCGGCGTAGGTCGCGGGCATCCGCGCCAGCGCATAGGCCAGCGCGTCGGTCCCGGAGCGGATCGCGGTCGAACCGCCGCCGTCGCGATAGGTCCTGGAGATCGACGCGGAGCGTTCGGCGGCCTCCAGGCGAGAAAAACCCTGCAGCTTGGTAGCGAGCGCGGCCTTGAGTTCGGCGGGAAGATCGGGAGCGGTCATTTTTCTTTTGTCATGCCCCGCGAAGGCGGGGCACCCAGTATTCCGTGACGGCAGGGGGTTACACGGACGGCGCTGCGTACTGGATCATCCGCTTTCGCGGATGATGACGTCAAGATTGGTGGTGACGCCGGAGCGTTACCTCACGCCACGTCCTGGTCGAGGATCTTCACCGCTTCTTCGAGCGCGACCGAAACCAGTTGCGACACGCCGCGTTCGGCCATGGTGACGCCGAACAGGCGGTTCATCCGCGCCATCGTGATCGGATTGTGCGTAATGATGATGAAACGGGTGTCGGTCGAAGAGGTCATCTCGTGCAAGAGGTTGCAGAACCGCTCGACATTGTGGTCGTCGAGCGGTGCGTCGACTTCGTCCAGCACGCAGATCGGCGAGGGGTTGGTGAGGAACACCGCGAAGATCAGCGCCAAGGCGGTCAGCGCCTGCTCGCCGCCTGACAACAGCGACAGCGTCTGCGGCTTCTTGCCGGGCGGTTTCGCGATGATTTCGAGGCCCGCTTCCAGCGGATCGTCGCTCTCGATCAGATGCAGCGCGGCCTCGCCGCCGCCGAACAGCTCGACGAACAGCCGCTTGAAATGCGCGTTGACGACTTCGAACGAGGTCAACAGCCGCTCGCGGGCCTCGCGGTTGAGGCTCTGGATGCCCTGGCGCAGCCGCTTGATGGCCTCCACCAGGTCGTCGCGTTCGGTGGTAAGCGCGGTGTGCTGGGCCTCGACCTCGCGCAGCTCTTCCTCGGCGCGCAGATTGACCGCGCCCAGCCGCTCGCGGTCGCGGCGCATCTTTTCGAGATTTTCCTCGATCTCGTTGAGCGGCGGCAATTCGGCGCCCGGCTCGATTTCGGCAAGACCCGCCACGGCCTGCGGCTCGACTTCCAGCATGTCGTGGATTTCGCGCTCGAGGTCGGCAAGGCGGCGCCTTGCGCTCTCCATGCGTTCTTCGGCCCGCGCCGTCGCCTCGCGCGCGGCCGACAGGGCTTCGAGCGAAATCTTGGCGGCACGGTCGGTTTCCGCCATCACGTTCTCGGCGGCGGCCAGCGCGTCGGCGGCGACGCGGCGCCCGGTTTCGGCCGCCTCGATCTCGCTGATCAGCGCGCGGCGCTTTTCCGCGAAGATGGCCGGCGCATTGTCGAGTTCGGCGCGCTCGGCCGTGACCTCGGTGATGCGGGCTTCGATGGTGGCGATCTGCGAGGCCGCGCTTTGTTTGCGGTTCTGCCATTCGTTGCGCTCGGCCGTGATCGCCTGCAGGCGACGGTCCGCCAGCTCCGCCTCGCGCGCCAGCGCCTGCGCTTCGGCCCGCACCTGGGCGGCGAGGCGGCGGTGGCCGTCGATCTCGGTGCGCACGTCGGCAAGCTTCGTTTCGGTGTCGAGGCTCGGCGGCAATTCGTTGAGGGCGGCTTCCGCGCTCTCATGCGCGGCCTGCGCCTCGAGGCGGTCGGCGGCAAGGCGGCTGTGCGCCTCGGCCAGCGCCGACTTCCGCGCGGCGTGGCGGTTGATCTCGCGCTCGGTCGCGGCATGGCGTTCGCGCGCGGCATCGGCCTCGCGCTGGGCGGCGCGCCAGGCGTCGCGGGCCGATGTCTCGGCGGAGGCAGCGGCTTTCAGCGCGGCCTCGGCGCTCTCCAGCGCCTGCCGCTTGGCGCCGGCATCGATGCGCGCCTGCTCCAGCTCGTTCTCGATGTCGACAAGGCGGGCGCGTTCGGCGAGCCGCCGGGCCGCGCCGGTCGGCGCATGGGCGGCCGCGACGAAACCGTCCCAGCGCCAGACGTCGCCTTCCAGCGACACCAGCCGCTGGCCGGTCTTGAGCTGCGACACCAGTTCGGCGCCGCGCTCGCGTGCGACGACGCCGATCTGCGCCAGCCGGCGCGCCAGTTCGATCGGCGCATCAACATGGGCCGCGAGCGCTTCCACGCCCGCCGGCAGGGAAGGATCGCCTTCGGTGACCCCGGCATTGGTCCAGCGCATCGGCGCCGAGGGATCGACCGGGGCATCGAGATCGTCGCCCAATGCGGCGCCGAGCGCCTTCTCATAGCCCTTGGCGACGGTGATGCCGTCGATGATCGGCGGCCACAGGTTCTTGGTCTCGCCGTTGACGAGCTTTGAAATCGTCCGCGCTTCGGTCTCGAGCCGCTGCACCCGCTTGTCGGCCTCGGCCAGCGGCGCGCGGGCGGCTTCCAGTTTCGCGCGCGCGGCGACATGGCCGGCTTCGCTCTCCTGCGAGGCGCTTTCGGACTTTGCCAGACCCTGCTGCGCGGTCTCCTGGGCTGCGGCCAGCGCCTCGAGGTCGCCGAGGGCGCTGGTTTCCTCCAAAAGCTTCTGCTCGTCGCGCGCGACGTTGGCGATGTCCTGGTCGAGCCGCGCCAGCCGGTCGCTGTGGGTGCGGACGCTGCCGTCGAGCTGGTTGCGCTTGGCGGTGAGATCGGCGAGCGCGGTGGTCAATTCGGTGAACAGCCGCTCGGCGGCCGCCAGCGTCGCCTCGGCTTCGGAGACGCGCTCATCGACGCCGCTGCGCTTCTCGACGCGGGTCTTGATCTCTTCCTTCAATTCGGTGTCTTCGGCATCGAGCCGCTGCAGCGCCACCTCGGCGTCGGAGGCTTGCTGCTGTTCGCGGCCGATGTCGGCCGAAAACTGCGTCAGCCGGCGGTCGAGCTCGGCGACGCGCTCCTTGGCGCGCTCCTCCTCGCGATCGAGCGTTTCGCGGGCACTAGTGAGCCGCTGCAAACCGGCCGCGGCGCGGGCCTCGGCTTCGCGCAGCGCCGGCAGCTCGGAGGCGCGGATGGCCTGGATGCGGGCGGCTTCCGCCTGCTCGCGGGTGCGTTCGGCCATCTCGCGGACGGCGAGGTCATGGGTCGTGCTGGACTCGGCCACGCCCGCATTGGCTTCCAGCCAGCGCAAATGAAACAGCAGCGCTTCGGCCTTGCGTACCTTGGCCGCGACTTCGCGGTAGCGAATCGCCTGCCGCGCCTGTTTCTTCAGGCCCTCCATCTGCCCGGCCAACTGCCCGATCACGTCCTCGACCCGGGTCAGATTGGTCTCGGCGGCCTTGAGCCGCAGTTCGGCCTCGTGGCGGCGGGCGTGAAGCCCGGCGACGCCGGCGGCGTCTTCCAGCACCCGGCGGCGCTGTTCGGGTTTGGCCTGGATGATCTCGCCGATCTTGCCCTGGTGGACCAGCGCCGGCGACCGCGCGCCGGTGGCGGCGTCGGCGAACAGGATCTGGACGTCACGGGCGCGCACGTCGCGGCCGTTGATGCGATAGACCGAGCCCGCCTCGCGCTCGATCCGGCGCGAGATCTCCAGGATCTCGCGGTCGTTGACCGCGGCCGGCGCCGTGCGATCGGTGTTGTCGATCGTCATCACGACTTCGGCGTGGTTGCGCGCCGGACGGTTGCCGGAGCCGGCGAAGATCACCGCGTCCATGTCGGCGGCGCGCAATGATTTGTGCGAGGTCTCGCCCATCGCCCAGCGCAGCGCCTCGACCAGATTGGACTTGCCGCAGCCGTTCGGGCCGACCACGCCGGTGAGGCCGGGTTCGATCACGAAATCAGTGGGTTCAACGAACGACTTGAAACCGTGGAGGCGGAGGCGCGTGAGTTTCATGAACACGATTCTCTGTTGGCAGGGCGCGAATCTCCCTGCCGGGACAATACCATAGAAGGCGATGTCGGTGTGGCGGCGAGTCGCTTGCGGCGGCTCATGGGGGCCGACAATGGCGAGGCCGCACGCTTTGGGCAACCGCTGCCGCAGGCTTTTCCCAAGGGTTTTATAAGGGGGGTATCAACGGTTTTATCAAGCCTTTTGCGGGACTTATCTGGGCCAGTTAGCGTTCGGCCGGCGATCGCGCCGGAATCAGCCCTTCAGCAGCGACTTGATCTTCTTGTCGAATTCCTCAAACGGCGCCTCGCCCGCGATCGCCTCGCCCTTGACGAAGAGGGTCGGGGCATGTCCGGCCCCCGCGCGGGGGGCGAGGATCAAGCCTCGTCCCCTTCAGGGTTCAGGTGAAGTCGATCAGCTCTTGAGCAGCGACTTGATCTTCTTGTCGAACTCCTCGAACGAGGTCTCGCCCTTGATCTTCTCGCCATTGATGAAGAAGGTCGGCGTCGAATCCACCTTCAGCACGTCGGCGGCGTATTTCTGGTCGGCGGCGATCTTGTCGAGCAGCGACTGGTCCTTCAGGCAGTCGTCGACCTGCTGCTGGCTGAGGCCGGCCTGCTTGCCGATCCGGGAGAGCGATGCGGCGGTATCCTTCATCACCCAGTCGTTCTGCTGCCGGAACAGCATGTCGGTGACCGCGAAATATTTGGCGGCGTCGCCATTGGCGATGCAGCGCGACAGCATCGAGCCGGCGGCGGCTTTGATGTCGAGCGGGAATTCGCGGAAGATGTAGCGGATCTTGCCGGTGTCGATATATTCCGACTTGATCTTCGGAAACACCGTCTCGTTGAAGGCCGCGCAATGCGGGCAGGTCATCGAGGCGAATTCGGCGATCGTCACGGGAGCATTGGCGGGCCCGAGCGCCATGTCCGGCAGCGACACGGGCTTGGCCACATCGGAGGCGCTCTGGGCCATTGCCTCGGAGACCAGGCGGAACGGGGAAAGCCCGGCAAGCAGGGAAAGCCCGGTCAGCGACAGGGCGGCGGTGAAGGCGCGGCGGGTGATGATCAAAGCTGAACTCCGGGATTGGCGCGTTCACGCCCAAAAGGACCGAAAAGAAGACGCGTGTTCGCTAGCTTGAAACGACAAATGTGGCAATGGCGGGCCCCAAATCCGCGAGGCTTTGGGCTCAATTTCGCTTGATGAGGGCGCCGAGCCGCGCCAGCGCCGCCCGCAAATCCTCGTCCTCGACCGAGGACAGGGTTTCGGCGACTTGCGCCACCGCCTTCGGGTCCGGCGCGCGGGAAGGCGCGGGCCGGTTCCGGCGCGACAGCGGCGCCTGGCGCAGCGCCAGCCGTCCCACCGCGCTCCAGCCGAAGAAGCGGTTGACCCGCTCCAGGATGACGTCGGAGGCATGCTGGATCTCCAGCGCCATCGGCCCCTCGACCCGCAGCACCAGCGTCGCCGGTTCCTGCGGCTGTCCCTCCACCGGCCGCGGCCACTGGATTTTCAGGGGCTCGGAATGGGCTGCTATTTCGGGTCCCGCGATGTCGCCCCAGCGCGTCACCAGTTCGCGCGCGGCAAAGCCCTGCTTGGCATAGGCGTCGGAAAACACGTCGCTGAGCAGGACGGAAAGCGGTTTTGCGCTGATATAGCCGGGCTTTGCCATGGGTTCTTATAGCACTTCGCGGAGCGCCGACGAAACCACCTCAACCGCCATGGCCTGGCGCGAAAGAAAGACGTGGATGCCCGCGACAAGCGCGGGCATGACGTGGAGAGGTCGGCGGCAGACAGGATAGATTGCCCGAATGGTTTCAACGATGACCGCCCACAAGGGCAAGCCACGGCAACAAGACCGGTTCGAGACAGCCCGCCCCGCGCTGCTGCTCGCGTGGTACGACCGGCATCGGCGGGCGCTGCCGTGGCGGCCGCCCGCGGGGGAGCGGGCCGATCCGTACCGGGTCTGGCTGTCGGAAATCATGCTGCAGCAGACCGGCGTCAAGATGGTGGGGCCGTATTTCCTGAAATTCATCACGCGCTGGCCTGATGTCACAACGCTCGGCCGCGCCTCGCTCGACGACGTGCTGCGGATGTGGGCCGGGCTCGGCTATTATTCCCGCGCGCGCAACCTGCACGCCTGCGCGGTTAAAGTGCTGCGCGAGCATGGCGGGGCGTTTCCGGACAGCGAGGAGGGCCTTCGGTCGCTGCCGGGGATCGGGCCGTACACCGCGGCTGCGATCGCGGCGATCGCGTTCGACCGCCGCACCATGCCGGTCGACGGCAATATCGAGCGCGTGGTGTCGCGGCTGTTCGCGGTCGAAGAGCCGCTGCCGCAGGCGAAGCCGCTGATCCGGGAGTTGGCCGCGACCTTGCTCGGCGCCTCCCGCACCGGCGACGAAAAGTCTCGCGCCGGCGACAGCGCGCAGGCGCTGATGGATCTGGGCTCCTCGATCTGCACCCCGAAGAAACCGGCCTGCGCGCTGTGCCCGCTCAACGACGACTGCGCCGCCCGCGCGCGCGGTGATCAGGAGCTGTTTCCGCGCAAGGCGCCGAAGAAAACCGGCGCGCTGCGGCGCGGCGCGGCGTTCGTCGTCGTCAGCGGCGGCCGGCTCTTGGTCCGCACGCGGGCCGAAAAAGGCCTGCTCGGCGGCATGACCGAAGTGCCGACCTCGGCCTGGCTTGTCGCGCAGGACGACAAGGCGGCGCTGGGCGAGGCGCCGGCGCTGAAAGGCCTGGCGCGCTGGCACCGCAAAACGGGCGTGGTCAGCCACGTGTTCACGCATTTCCCGCTGGAGCTCGTGGTCTACACCTCGAGCCTTCCAGCCCGCGCCCGCGCGCCGGAGGGCATGCGCTTCGTGCCGATCGCGACCCTACAGGACGAAGCGCTGCCGAACCTCATGCGCAAGGTGATCACGCACGGATTGGGCATCTAGGATCGGTCGCTTGCTTGCGCGCTGCTGACACCATGCTGTCAGCAGGCCTGCGTTAGCGAGGGAAGCCCAATGGAGGCTCCCATGATCGCAACCGCCCTCGACCGTCTCGACGCCCCGCCATCCTCAAAACTGCTCGGCTGGCACCTGATCGATGCCCGGCCCGACGAGGGGAGGATCCGGATCGGTTTCGACGGCAAGCGGGATTTCTGCAATCCGGCCGGCTTCGTCCAGGGCGGCATCCTCGGCGCGATGCTCGATGACACCATGGGGCCGGCGGTGTTCGTCATGACCGACGGGCGGCTCTACACCGCGACCATCTCCATGACCGTCAATTTCCTGGCGCCGGCCAGACCGGGGCCGATCACCGCCGAGGCGACCGTGACGCAACTCGGCAAGACCGTGGCGTTCGTCGAGGGCAGGTTGATGGGCGAGGGTGGCACGGTGCTGGCCACCGCAACGACGAGCGCGAGGCTGGTCGAGACGGCGAAGGCGGTTCGATAGCGCTCACCCCGCGCTGGAAACCTTCCCCGGCGCGGGCATGGTCACGATCGGCGGCTTGGCGTTGAGGCCCTCGACCTGGAAGCCGGCGACGCGCTTGTAGTTGGCGGCGATGTCTTCCAGTTCCTGTTGCGACAGCACGTCGGTGACGACCTGGTAGCCGTCCGGCGCGCGCTCCTCGACCATCTGCATCACTTGCTCCGGTCCGTTGCGGCGGTTGAGCATCACGAGGTCCGTGGTGGCCGGCCGGCGCTCCGCTTCGTAGGCCGCCAGCGCGGCATGGGTCTCGCCGTGCGCCAGGATCTCGCGGGTGAGAACCCGGGCATCGAGGATCGCCTGCGAGGCGCCGTTGGAGCCGATCGGATACATCGGATGCGCGGCGTCGCCCATCAGCGTGACGTTGCCGAACGTCCATTGCGGGATCGGATCGCGGTCGACCAGCGGATATTCGTAAGCCCGCGGGCAGTTGCGGATCAGGCCGGGCACGTCGAGCCAGTCGAACTTCCAGTTCTCGAACCAGGGCAGGAATTCCTCCAGTTTTGCCGTGCGGTTGTAATCCTCGCGGCGCCACTGGTAGGTCGGCGGCATGTGCCGCTCGGCGACCCAGTTGATCTGGTACTTGCCCGATGCGTCGGCTTGCTTCGAGATCGGATAGCAGACGAATTTCAGGATTTCGTGGCCGGCCATGATCATGGTTCGGCCGGACAGGAAGGCCTCGCTCGCGGTGATGCCGCGCCAGAGAATGCGGCCGTTCCAGATCGGCGGCCCTTCCTGCGGATAAAGTTTCTCGCGGATGCGCGAGTGGATGCCGTCGGCGGCGATCAGCAGCGTGCCGTCATGGCTGCCCGCCGGTCTGCCGGTGGCCTTGTCGATGAAATGCGCGCGCACGCCGTCGGAGGTTTCGGCCCAGTCGCTCAAGTGATGGCTGGTGAGAATGTTCTCTCGTCCCAGCCGTTCGGTCGCGGCATCGAGCAGGATCTGCTGCAGCGTGCCGCGATGAACCGAGAATTGCGGCCATTTGTAACCGGCCTCGAGGCCGCGCGGCTCGCTCCAGATCGGCTTGCCGTGCTTGGAGAAATAGGCGAGCTCCCTGGTCCGCACGCCGGAAGCGTCAAGCTGTTCGAGCAGCCCGAGTTCGATCAGTTCGCGCACGGCGTGCGGCAGCACGTTGATGCCGACGCCGAGCGGCTTCAACTCAGCCACGCTTTCGAACACTTTGGCCGGAACGCCGATCTGATGCAGGCTGAGCGCCAGCGTCAGCCCGCCGATGCCGCCGCCGGCGATGAGTACGGTCATGATACGCCCTCCCTGGTGGGCATCGTCATGGCATGGGAGCGCGGCTGTGGGCAACCGCGAAGGCCCGGGAAAAGCCGGCCGGGGATGGACGGCCGGAAGGCGCGCCGTTAGGGTTTGGCTTTCGCGAGAGGACCAAAATGCTGAAACTCTATTATGCCCCCGGAACCTGCGCGCTCGCGTCCCATATCGCCCTGCAGGAGGCCGGCGCCGCCTACAGCGCCGAGCGGCTCGATTTCAAAGCCAACCAGCAGAACAGTCCAGAATATCTTTCGATCAACCCGAAGGGGCGGGTGCCGTCGCTGGTGACCGACCGCGGCATCCTGACCGAGACGCCGGCGATGCTCGCCTTCATCGCGCAGAGTTTTCCGCAAGCCAGGCTCGCCCCGCTCGACGACGCCTTCGCCTTCGCGCAGGTGCAGGCCTTCAACAGCTATCTCTGCTCCACCGTGCATGTGAACCACGCGCATAAAGGGCGCGGCTATCGCTGGGCGAGCGAGGAGACCTCGTTCGCGGACATGAAGCGCAAGGTGCCGGAAACCATGGCGGCCTGCTTCGCGCTGATCGAACGCAACATGCTGAAGGGGCCGTGGGTGATGGGCGAGGCCTACACGATCTGCGATCCCTATCTGTTTACGCTGTCGGGCTGGCTGGCAGGCGACAGCGTCGATATCGCGACCCTGCCGAAGGTCGCCGATCATCGCAAGCGGATGTCCGACCGGCCCGCGGTGCAAAAGGTGCTGGCGGACGAGAGATGAATACCCCGTCGTCGTCCCGGCGTTCGCCGGGATGACGAGGTTTATCTGCCAATGGCTACGCTACGCGCCGCACATGCGGGCCAGTTCAAAACCGATCGTCAGCCACAACGCAGCGATCCGCTCCACGACAACAGCAGGCCACCCAGCCCATCAGGCTGAGCGCAGCTTTTCAAGTCGCCGGCAGCCTTCGAGGGATTGTTGTTCTTCGACAATCGGATCTTGGGTCGGGGTTTGGGCAGCATCACCGCAATTCGATTTGGATGCGGACCCTTCAGACCCCGAGAGCTTCTGCCTGCCGCTAGCCTCGACAGGGCTTGAATAACTTCCATCGCCTCCGTGGGCACGGCTCTATTCGTGTCTGCAGAAGGAAGAAGATATCCGACGTCGAGCTTGTCAGAACTCAGTCAGAGTGTCCTGCACGAGGGCCGTGCTGACCGCCGTTGGATCAGACTCGATTTCCCCGGTGGGCGCCATCGATGCCGTCACTTTGGTGGCGAACAACCCACCCAGAAGTGCAAGGCAAAAGGCCGCGATCCAGATCGTTCTCAATCTCGCCCCCAACGCCGCGATCGCATGTATTCGCGACCGCTAAAGAACGAGTTCAATCAACCTTAATTTTCTCTTATGCACAATCAGGAACGGACTTTCGTCGCGTATCGCATCGGATTGTAGTTAACGTGCACTCGTTTTTGGTCCCTGATCGAATGCGAACACAGAACACCAGCGATGATCGCATTTGCTTCAAGGTTCGCCGGGGCGGCGATTGAGATTTAGTGCCGGATCGCTCTACGCGGCCTTGCGTTTCGGCCGGTCCAGTTCTCGCCCGGTCTGCAGCATCAAGTTTCTCAGCCAGATCGAGCCGGGATCGAACTGGGCTCGCGTTGGATAGAACATGAACTGTTCGTCGATGCCGGGATCGAGCGGCGGCGTCACCGCCTTCAGCGCCAGCGGCTTTGCCAGCGCCGCGATCAGCCGGCCGGGGACGAAGGCGACGAGGTCGGTGCGCGCCACGACATGCAGCGCCTCGAGATAGCCGGGCACGACCAGCGCAATGCGCCGCTCAATTCCTTTTGCGCGCAGCCAGCTGTCGATCAGGTCCTCGCTCTGGCCGCGGATGATGACGGCGACGTGGCTGGCTTTCAGGAAGATTTCGCGGCGGGCGAGTTTTCCGCCTGCGGGATGGCCGCGCCGCACCGCGAGCGCGTCGCGGTCGGTATAGAGCAACTGGCGGTGAAACGCCTTGAACGCGTCGCCGATCGAGATCACGAGATCGATGGTGCGCGCGAACTCCGCGCTGAAGATTGCGGGGCCTCGCCACGGCACGATGTCGAGCCGGACGCTCGGCGCGAGACGCGCGATCTTCTGCATCAGCAGCGGCACCAGCAGTTCCACCGCGAGGTCCGGCATCATCAGGCGAAACTGCCGCTCGCTGCTCGAGGCATCGAAATCGTCGGGAATGAACAGGCCGCGCACCTGGTCGAGCGCTTGCGAAAGCGGTCCGCGCAGCGCCTGGGCCCGCGGCGTTAATTCCATCCGCGCGCCGGCGCGAACCAGCAGCGGGTCGCCGAGCATCTCGCGCAGCCGCTGCAGTGCGTGGCTCGTGGCCGGCTGCGAGAGGCCGATCCGCATCGCGGCGCGGCCGACATTGGCTTCCCGCAGCAGCGCGTCGAGCGTCACCAGCAGATTGAGATCGAGCGCAGTCAAATGCATACAGTGAATATATATCATATTCACTATCGATTGGAAGAATGGTGGGTGACGCGCGATGATGCGGGCATTCGACAACCGGAGAAGCCGCCATGAGCGCCGCAGCCAACAAGAAACTCGTGCAACAGGTCTACACCGATTCCGCCAGCCGCAGCGGCGCCACGTTCGCCGACAATCTCGCCGACGATGCGAGCTGGGTCGTCACCGGCCAGTATTCGTGGTCCCATGAATTCAAGGGGCGCGACGCCATTCTGGACGGATTGATGGGCCACTTCCGCTCGTTCTTCGCGGTGCGCCCCCGCAGCGTGGCGTTCAACTTCATCGCGGAAGGCGACTATGTCGTGGTCGAGGCGAAAGGCGACAACGTCACCAAGGCCGGCCTGCGCTATGACAATCAATATTGCATGGTGTGGCGTATCGAGGACGGCAAGATCGTGCAGATAAAAGAGTATTGCGATTCCGCGCTGGTCGAGCGCGTGCTCGGGCCGTTTCCGGAAGAGCGCAAGCTGGCGGGTTGACGTGTCGGGCGGCGTCTGCGCCGGTCACCCTCATCGGCGCCGCAATCGGGCGCGACAACTCCCGGGTTCGGTCCAAACCGTCGTCCGCGCTATGCTGGCGCCGGTCCGGGTCTGGCGGGAGCGCCGCTGTGTCCGGCGCCAACTCGCCGTCATGAGCGAGCGCGAGCTGCAGGACATTGGAATTTGCCGCTCCGAGATTGCCCATGAGATCGGCAAGCCGTTCTGGATGATGTGAAAGGGAGATCGAGATGAGCACGGAATTTCTCAGCCCGGCAACGCTGCCGCCGCCGGTCGGCTATTCCCATGTCGCCAAGGTCAACAAGGGCATGCTGATCTATCTGGCGGGCCAGGTCTCGAGCGATGCCACGGGCGCGCTGGTCGGCGAGGGGAATTTCGAGGCCCAGGCCGAGCGCGTGTTCGCCAACGTCAAAATTGCCGTCGAGGCCGCCGGCGCGACCATGGCCGACATCGTCAAGCTCAACATCTACCTCGTCGCCGAGGTCGATCCGGCGGCGATACCGAAGTTGCGCGCGATCCGCGACCGCTACGTCAACATCGAGAAGCCGCCGGTGAGCACGCTGGTCGTCGTCAGCCGTCTGGCGCGTCCGGGCTGGCTGATCGAGATCGAGGCAGTGGCCGCGATCGAGGGCTGAAGCGACGACGGGGCGCGATCGCCGCGAAGTGACCGTCCCCTTCATGGACCGGAAAACCGCTTCGGGCTTTCCAGCGGGATAAACGCGCTGGTGTGGGCGGGATAGGTTGAGGCCCCGCCGCCGATCGTCGTGCCGGTCGCGATCGAAATGTAGACGTCGTTGACCCCCGGCGGCGTTTCGATCAGCACCCAGGTCTTGCTGACGTCGCCGATGCCGATCGTCGTAAAGCGCATCGTGCGGCCGAACTGCGAACACGAGATCGGCTTTTCGGTGGTGAACGGGGTCCAGTCGCCGTGCAATGTGCCCGACCTGCCGCCGGTCTTCGGAAGGTTCAGTCCGAAACCGAGCCCGACTGCGGCAAAGATATAAGTGCACTTCAAGTTGTTGTCGGTGTCCCATATGCTGAAGAGCGCGCTGGCAAACGCGATACCCGCTCCGATCCTGCCCTTGACCAGTTTCTTGATAAGCTCTCTCGCCGCGAACGAAATCGAGCCGTCAACCTCGATCAGCATGGCGATTTTGAAATTCCTGCTGACCTTGGGCTTCGGAGGGAGGGGGCGCGGCAAGTCCGGCTTCACGATGGGCTTGAAATGGATTTTCGGCACCACCCGCAGCAGAACCGACCGGTCGTGATCGTCATCCAGCGCATGCGTGGCTGTCTGGGTATTGCCAATGGCGTCGGTCTGCATCTGCTCCGGCGGTATTCCCAGCTCGGACAAATAGCCGGCCACCGTGATCACGCGGTTGCGCGACAGCTCCATGTTCCATCCGGCGGTGCCGATGCGGCTCGCTGCCCCGCACATCCAGATTTGACCGGTGTCGTTTTCAAGCAGCGGGAAGACTTTTTCCTTCAGGAAGGTAGCGTGCCGCGGCTTCAAACCCCTGTATTTGTAGCCGGCGAAATCGTCGAAGTCGAAATTCCAGAGCAGCGCCTGCAGCACGCCGATCCCGGTGAAATCCGCACTGACCTCGACCTGACCGGGACCTGTCGCGCGGTACATCATCATCTCCGTGTGCAAGATTGCGGGACGAGAGCCCGATCATATGACCGGCTTTTGCGTCATCCTTTGACATGATGGATTGGTGTCGCAGGGCAGGATCAGGGTTCGCTGGCGTCGCAAGGAGCCGTGTCTTTGTCGCTTGAAGCCGGTTGGCAGGCGAAACCACCGAACGCGTGGGCCAGCCGGGCGCCTGCTGGTCGCAGATCACCCACGAAACCGGCAAGCCGTTCCGCGGCAAGTCAAGGAACAAAAAAACGGCGCCCGCGAAGGGCGCCGTCTTGTCATGCAGGCCTGACGTGCCGGTCTGGTCAGGCGGCCCTGGTCTTGAGATGGCCGAACATGATGTTGCGCGCCTCGTCGTCCATTTCGGTCTTGAAGGTGTACTTGTCCTTCAGCGCGATCGCCCGCGCCGCGGCCGGCCGCGCCGTGACCTCATCGAGCAGGCGCTTGACGTTGGGATATTTGCCGAGCGCGTCGTCGCCGAGCACGAACGGCACCATCCGCGCCCAGCCCCAGAACGCCATGTCGACGATGGTGTAGGTGTCGCCGACCATGTAGCGGCTGCCCGCGAGATGTTCGTTGAGAATGCCGTAGTGGCGATGGGCCTCGAACTGGTAGCGATTGTGCGCATATTCCAGGTCCTTCGGTGCGAAGTGCTTGAAATGCACCGCCTGGCCCGAATACGGCCCGATACCGGAGGCGACGAACATCAGCCATGACAGCAGCTGCGCGCGGTTTTTGGGCGTGCTGGGCGGCAGAAATTTTCCGGTCTTTTCGGCGAGGTAGAGCAGGATCGCATTGGAGTCGAATACGAACACGCCGTCATCGTCGATCGCCGGCACCTTGCCGTTCGGATTCACCTTGAGGAATTCCGGCTTGAACTGGTCGCCCTTGCGGGTGTCGACCGGCACCGGCTCGAAGGGCAGGCCGGACTCCTCCAGAAACAGCGCGACCTTGTTCGGGTTGGGCGCTCCGTTGAAGTAGAACTTAAGCATTCAAATCTCCCCTTTGCTCTTGTTGCCGAGAATATTCGGGACGCGGCCGCAACGCCGCGGACGGTATGTCCATGCTCAAAATTTGCGAGGGGCGCAAGCGACGAGTGCGTGAGGGAGAGGCCGATCCGCCCGGGGCATGCCCGGCTAAGGCGCAGGCCCTTTCGTCACAACCAGCTTCAGCATCAAGCCGGGCTACCCGCTCGGTGCGAAGTCCGCACCAAAGAGGTATGCGCCACACCTGTCGGAAATGAACAAGTCGGGATACTCGCTGGACACCACAATGCTGCCGTGTATATTCATCGAATTGCATCTTCGTCCCGACGGTTTTTGTTCGAGTCCTTTTTTACTTTTTCGAGTCCTTTTTTACTTTATTGAAGGGGGCGCTCATGAGCCATTTCAAGCTCGGTTCTTCTCGTTCACTTGCGTCTCTCCTGATGACCTGCCTGATGACCACGCAGGGTATTGCCGGCTCCTGCGATGCGTTGAAAGGCGTCGGCCGGACGCTTGCGGATGGGCAGCTGTATTATCGCGTGGCGGGGGCCGCCGGTTGGACGTACCTTCCTGAGCAAAGCAGTGTCAGCCTCGGCAATATCAAGAGCGAATTCGCCTATGTGGTCGATGAGACCTTCGAGCCCTGGCGGGCCGGCGTCGTAATTCTGAAGACCGGCCGCCAACGCAAGGCCGGCGAAGAAGTTTCATATCCCGATGTTGGGACCGTAAAGCTGGTGCGGCGGGCGCAGAATTTCGACAACGCGCCCTGCGGTGAAGTCGCGCCCTTTGCCAAAGCCCGCGTTTCCTCGAAATCGTATGACGACTACCACGACATCGGCCGATCGACGGATGACGATGCGACACTGAACGCCTTCCATTTCAATTACACCGCCAGACAAAAGCGGTGTCACGCCACGAATGGCAAGCTCAGCGACAATTTATCCGTATATGGCCGCAACAATCGCGGGCAGTTCTCGTTCGATACGGATGTCGTCGATCGCGGGACGTACTTCCAGGTCTTCGTCCTGCTGCATGTGACGACGGCGAACGCCAGCTCGGAAAAGCTTGCGCTCCAGCGCGTCGAGACCCGACAATATCGCGTCAATGCGGGGACGCCGGAATGCGTCCTGTTCAAACGCAGCATACCGCCGGGAGAAGCATTCCTCAGGATCAACGATCTCGAATCGCTCTCGGCAGGCGCGATACGGGGACCGGAGCATCGTTGGGTGCTGTCCTCGCCTTAAATTCAAGCGGCCCTTCAGGTGGCATTGGCTGGTAGAACATCATGAGCGATCCGGCCGCAAAAGATCTGGCAAGGCTGTCGCCGGCCGAACGCGAAAAGAAATTGCTGGACGACGCCAAGGACGTCATCGAAAGCGAACGCGAGCACATCGCCGGGCGCGAGCATGCGAAGGTCGAATGGTGGGGTATAGGCCTGTCAGGAGGCGGCATCCGCTCGGCCTCGCTTGCATTGGGCGTGCTGCAATCCCTCGCCGAGCATGACCTGCTCAAAAGATTCCATTTCATCTCGACGGTCTCCGGCGGAGGATACCTCGGATCATCCCTGCAGTGGTGGTGGTCCCAGGGACGACTGCAAGCGCAAGTCGCGGCAGCAGCGGCGAAGAAAACAGCCGATCCGCCCGGTTCTGGATTGCAGACATCCGGGACATCGACGACCGAAGCGTCGGGTAAGGCGGCGCCGCGACCGAACATCGAAGCGCCCGAGCCGAACGATGCCCTTCGCCTCTACGGTACCGGACCGCGTGACTTTCCCTACGGCCCGGCCCATCCCTCGCAACCACAGGGCGACCCGCAACCGCAAAACGCCGAGCCACCGCAAGACGCCGAGAAAGCCCGAGACCCCGCGAAAAAGGTAACTCTCGATCCGAAACCGGATCGCATTCTCTCTTTCCTTCGCGCGCACAGCTCGTACCTGATCCCCGGACACGACCTGACGATGTGGTCGATGATCGGTGTCCTGCTGCGCACGATCATCATTGCCATCGCAACCTGGCTGCCGCTGCTGACGCTTGCCATGGGCGGCCTGTTCCTATTCGACCTGCTCCTCGAAATCGCGGCCACGCACCTGTCGCTGCAATCACCATTCGGCAACGTCATGCCGGTGATGTGGAGGACAGACTTTGTCGATACTGTGCGGCCAGACCTCGAAGTGTTCCGTTACAGGGCAATTTTCGCGGTGCTGCTGCTGCTCTCCTACATCCTCGCATGTGCCTTCGTCGGCGCGGCCATTGTGTTCGCACTGGTCAGTCGCTCACCTCAGGATCCGGCGAAGCAGCGATCGAAGACTCCCGCTGTGATCTGGAGCCTGGTGGTTCTCGTGCTGTTTTCTTCGACGTTTGGCACCTTCTCGTTCGGTTCTCTGGACCCGTCGGTTGTCTTCATCCTGATGACGGCGACCATTTTCGCCGCCGTTGCCGCGGTGACGCTAGTGGCGGATGTGAGGACCGATCCGAACCTGAATTCGAGCTATATGCTGCGTCGCTGGCTGGAAACCACCATCGGAAAGATTTTGCCGATCACGGTTGTGCTGTTCGCCCTTGGCACGATCCCGTTCGCGCCCTACTATGTCGCGAAAAATACCGTCGGCGGCACCGCCACCGGCATTTTCAGTGTCGCGGCCGGTGTCGCCTCCGCCCTCTATGGCTACTATACGTTTCTGCGAAACATCATCCCCGGCGTGATCGGGCAGATCGCGGCGACCGCCGGCGCCATCATCTATCTCTATGCGACCATCGTTTTTGCCTACGTGTTCGTTCTGATGTTGATCCATCCGCAATCTTTCGCGGGCGATACGGTCGGCATTGTCCTGAGGGTAGGCATCCCGTTTTCCATGTTGATCGCCTTGGCGATCTCCGTCTGGAGCAACATCAATTTCGTCGGCCTGCATCGTTTTTACCGCGACCGGCTTATGGAAGCGTTCATGCCGACCACGGCCTCCGTCGAGGCGATGACAACGATGACCTCTCCGATCGCCGACGGCCTCTCGGTCGCGGCGCTTGCGGACTTGTCCAAATACGATTCGCCGTCCAAGGCCGGGCTGCCTTTCCCGATCATCAATGCCAATGTCATCCTTTCCAACGATCCGCATCAGAAATATGCTTCGCGCGGCGGCGACAACTTCATCATCACCCCTCTTCACGTCGGCAGCACAGCCACCGGCTGGCGGCGCATAGACCCATACATCAAGATGAACGGGCCGCTGACGCTGCCGTCGGCCATGGCAGCCTCGGGCGCGGCAGCGTCCGCAAGCGCCGGATATATCGGGACCGGGATCACCAGGAATCCTTTTGTCTCCGCCGTGATGTCGCTCCTCAACATCCGCTTGGGATTGTGGGTCGGCAACCCGATCTTTGAAAGCAGCACGAAGCGCTACAACATCCCGACCTTCCTCAATCCGGGCCTGTGGTCAGGTGTCCTCCAGCAAGGCCATACCTATGACAGCGGCTATCTCGAACTGACCGATGGCGGCCACTTCGAAAATCTCGGGCTCTACGAACTGGTGCGGCGGCGGACCAAAGTCATCCTGATCGTCGATGGCGAAGCCGACCCGCAAATGGGCCTGTCAGCGCTCGTGTCGGCCACGCGACGGATCGAAGAGGATTTCAAGGCCAAACTGGATTTCGCCGACGGCATGGGGCCGCCGCGGCTCATGATGTATCCGGAGCGTGATGGCGCCGACCCACGCTATCCCTCCACCGCGCGCTACGCGGCGGCGCCGTTCATCGTCGGCAAACTCACCTATGACCATCCCACCGAAAAGGACGGCATCCTCATCTATGTGAAATCGACCCTGATTCAGCAGCTGGATTTCAAGACGGCGGGATATCTTGCCTTGAATCCGGACTTTCCGCATCAATCCACGGTCGATCAGTTCTTCAATTCCGCGCAGTTCGATGCTTACCGCTGCCTCGGCTATGAAAGCGCTGAATTCGCGCTTTCGGCATTGAAGGGCAGCCCCGCACTCGACGGTTATCCGGCGCTGCAACAGGCCCTCGCGGCCCCCGAAGCCGGCATCGCGTCACTACCGCCCAAGACGACCGTCCCGGATGCTGACCAATAATCCACCATGCGGGCTGATGCGCGAAACACGCGGCGGGATCGCGAAGCCGTGTCAGGACAGCATCCTCTCAGCCGTCGTCCCCGCGAACGCAGGGACCCATCAACCAAAGGAAACAGTTGTTACACGAAGCCGTCGAACGGGTTTTTTTCACGGCGGGCGACACGGCGTATGAGTCTCCGGGTTCGCGGGCACGACAACTCACGGAAAATCTTGGCGCGGAGGATGGCTCTCTTCGCGCCGCGTCACCGACGGCTTCGTTGAAATCTCAGCCCGCGGCCATTTCGGAGCGGATCTCGGCGCGCAGCTCGTCGATCAGCCTCAAGCCCTTGTTGGTCTCGACATGCCAGAAGGTCCAGCCGTTGCAGGCGCCGGCGCCTTGCGCCACCGCGCCGATGCGGTGGATCGAGCCGACCTTGTCGCCGAGCATGATGGCGCCGTCGGCGCGGACCAGAGCGCCGTGACGCTTCTTGGAATCGACCAGTCGGGTGCCGGGCGAAATCATGCCGCGCTCGATCAGTTCGGAGAACGCGACGCGCGGCGCGTCGCGCGCGGTCATGAACGGCGCCAGCGTGGCATCCGGCAGCGGCTCGATGGCGGCGATGCGCGCTTCGGCGGCCGCAGCATAGGTCTTGTCGCGCTCGAAGCCGATGTAGCGGCGGCCGAGCCGCTTTGCCACCGCGCCGGTCGTGCCGGTGCCGTTGAAGGGATCGATGACAAGATCGCCCGGTTTCGACGACGACAGCAGCACCCGCGCCAACAGACCTTCGGGTTTTTGCGTCGGATGCACCTTCTTGCCGTCCTCGCCCTTCAGCCGTTCCTCGCCGGTGCACAGCGGGATCAGCCAGTCGGAGCGCGCCTGGACGTCCTCGTTGGCGGCCTTCAGGGCTTCGTAGTTGAAGGTATAACCCTTGGCTTTTTCGTCACGCGCGGCCCAGATCATGGTTTCGTGCGCGTTGGTAAAGCGGCGGCCGCGGAAATTCGGCATCGGATTGGTCTTGCGCCAGACGATATCGTTGAGAACCCAGAAGCCGAGGTCCTGCATGATGGCGCCGACGCGGAAGATGTTGTGATAGGAGCCGATCACCCACAGCGTCGCCGACGGTTTCATGACGCGGCGGCAGGCCAGCAGCCAGGCGCGGGTGAAATCGTCATAGGCCGCGAATGACGAGAACTTGTCCCAGTCGTTGTTGACGGCATCGACGTGGGATTCGTCGGGGCGCTTGAGGTCGCCCTTGAGCTGCAGATTGTAGGGCGGGTCCGCGAACACCAGGTCGACCGAACCGGCCGGCAGTTTCGACATCTCGGCGACGCAATCGCCTACGATGATACGGGTATTTTCCGGGGACTCAAATTTAGTGCGGGGCGCCCTTACAGACGCCCCGCGACGCGACACAACCATGACTCAAATACTCTGACTCAGGCGACGCTGTCGGCGACGCGGGACTAAACAACCGACTGGCGATACATTGACGCGGCAAAGTAAAAAACGACTTAACCCGGTAATTCTTTCTCGCTAGGCAATTTTTGCCGGGCGGGTTATTGATTAAGCCAATGGAAATTTTATGTGATTGCCGCGTTGGATATCGGCGAGTGCGTTGCCGGCAGACTTTCAAGTTGCAGGCAGACTGAAATGAGGAAAATGCGCCATGCGTTACGATGACTTCCGTCGCAGCGACGATATCGAAGACCGTCGCGATGACAGCGGCGGCGGAATGGGTGGTGGCGGCGGCGGCTTCGGCCTGCCGATGGGCGGCGGCGGGCTCGGCATCGGGACCGTCATCGTGCTCGGCCTGATCTCCTATGCGTTTGGCATCGATCCGCGCATCCTGATCGGCGGCGCGGAAATCCTGGGTGGCGGCGGCCAGGCGCCGACTTATCAGACCGATCGCAGGTCCGGACCCGCCAAGACCGGCGCGCCGACCGACGAGATGGGCAGCATGATCGCCGGCATTCTCGGCGAAATCGACGATCGCTGGAGCGAGATCTTCCAGGCATCGAACCAATCCTACAAGGGTCCGAAGATCGTGCTGTTCCGCAACGCCACCAACGGCGGACGCTGCGGCATGGCGCAGTCGGCGATGGGGCCGTTCTACTGCCCGCCGGACAAGACGATCTTTCTCGACACCGGATTCTTCCGCGAGGTCGAGACGCGCTTTCGCGGCTGCTCGGGCAATGCCTGCAAATTCACGGCGGCCTACATCATCGCCCATGAAGCGGGGCACCACATCCAGAACCTGCTCGGCATCCTGCCGCGCGTGACGCGGCTGCAGCAGCAGGCCGGCAGCAAGGCGGAATCCAATGCGCTGCAGGTCAAGGTCGAACTGCAGGCCGATTGTCTGTCGGGCGTCTGGGTCAATCGCGAGGAGAAGAAGCGGCCCGGCTTCATCGAGGCCGGCGACATCGACGCGGCGCTGACGACGGCAACCGCCATCGGCGACGACACGCTGCAGCGGAAGGCGACGGGGCGGGTGGTGCCCGACAGCTTCACCCACGGCTCGGCCGCGCAGCGCAAGCAATGGTTCATGACCGGCTATCAACAGGGCACGGTGCAGGCATGCAACACGTTCGCCGGCGGGGCATAGTGCATGTCCTCCATCGACGAATCCAAAAAATTCATTCCGCTCAACATCGCGGTGCTGACGATCTCGGACACGCGCACGCTGGCGGATGACAAGTCCGGCACCACGCTTTCGGAGCGGCTCACCGCGGCCGGTCATCATCTGGCGGCGCGCGAGATCACGACCGACGATATCGAGGCGATCCGCGGCATCGTCAGGAAATGGATCGCCGATGCCGGCGTCGATGTCATCATCACCACCGGCGGCACCGGCTTTACCGGCCGCGACGTGACGCCGGAGGCGGTCGAGCCGCTGTTCGAGAAGCGGATGGACGGCTTCTCGATCGCGTTTCACCTGCTGAGCCACGCCAAGATCGGCACCTCGACAATTCAAAGCCGCGCCACCGCGGGCACCGCCGGCGCCACCTTCATCTTCTGCCTGCCGGGATCGCCGGGCGCCTGCCGCGACGCCTGGGACGGCATTCTCGCAAGCCAGCTCGATTACCGCACGCGGCCCTGCAATTTCGTCGAGATCATGCCGCGGCTCGACGAACATCTCCGCCGCCCGAAGGCGCAAGGCGCGACGGCCTAGCCGATGATCTTCTTCAGCGAAGCCCACAGGCTGCGCCACATCTCGCGCCAGGCTTCATCGCGAAGCCGACGCGCGCGCCTCTTGTGAAAGGCCATGAGTTCCGGCGTGATGCGCCGCGGCTCGTCGCGGCGCGCCGGCATCACAGTTCGCGCTCCCAGGTTTCGCCGATCAGGCTTTGCCCGAAACTGCGGTGCGGCTCGGTGGCGACCAGCACGAAGCCGGCATCCTGGTAGATTTTTCGCGCGGCGAGCAGAATGCTCTGGGTCCACAGCGTGATCCTGCGATAGCCGCATTGACGGGCAAACGAAATGCACTCACCGACCAGCCGCCGTCCCAATCCCTGTCCGCGCCCGGCGGGATCCACCAGCAGCAATCGCAGCTTGGCGACATCGTCGCTGTGCCGGACCAGGAAAACCGAGCCGACCTGCGTGCCGTCGATGTCGGCGATCCAGCAGCGTTCGCGCGAGGCGTCGAAGGAGGCGAGGAACTTTGCCGATATCTCCGCCACCAGCGCTTCGAACGAGGAGTCAAAACCGTATTCGCGCGCGTAAAGTTCGCCATGGCTCTGCACCACCCAGCCCATGTCGCCGGGGCGGGGATCGCGCAGCATCGCAGGCGGCGGCGGACCTTGCGGCGCGCCGAGCAGATGCTCGATCGCAGTCATCGCCTCGATCAGCCGCGGGATCCCGCCGGGCGGCATCGCCGCGAGCATCGCCGCGACATCGTCCTTCGAACTGCGCTCGACCTTGGCGAAGGCCTGGCGGCCCTTGGCGGTCAGGCCGAGCTGGTATTGCCGGCGGTCGGTGGCCAACGGCTTGCGGGTGATCAGCCCGTCGTCGTCGAATTTCTGGATGATGCGGCTGAGATAGCCGGGATCGAGGCCGAGCTCGATGCCGATTTCCTTCGCCGCCAGATTGCCGCGGTGCGCCAGTTCGTAGAGCACCCGCGCCTCGCTCAGCGAGAACGGGCTCTTCAGCAGCTGCTGGTCGAGCACCCCGAGCTTGCGGGTATAGAAGCGGTTGAAGGCGCGCACCGCCGAGACCTGAGCGTCGGAATCCGGTTGGGACATGGTCCACCTCGATAGTTGCCATTGTCAAACAATTATTTGACTTTGGCAAGTATCTTGGTTCAGGCCATCATGATGATCCGGCTGCGCAGCAGCGTGCGCGAGGAGCGGCCGAGCTGCCGGAGCAGCCGGGCCTCGGAACGGCGGGCGTCCGGCGCGTGGCCGCCGAGCCGCTCGTAATGGTCGCGCGCGATCAGAAGGCCCTGGTCCGCCGACGGCCCGGTGATCATGCGGGCGACGAACCTGAAGCCGTCGCGCAGGCTGGGGTCGGCATAGGGCGAGCGGGCATAGCGGAAGATGCCAGCGCGGGGGCGGTCGCTGTCGGAGACGCGCTGGATGAATTGCGAGGTTTCCTCGATCCACCCGAAGTCCAGCACGGCTCCGGCGTGCAGGAACATCAGCCATTGCGAGCGGGCCTGCCGCGCGCCGGCCGCCAGCGCCGCCGCGCGGGATCCTTCCACCGGCAGGAAGCGGCAGCCGGCGACATCGGCGACCCGCTCGATCACGCCGGTGCCGGCCCGATCGACCAGCAGGACTTCCTTGATCACGCCGGCGGCGGCACCCGGCACCAGTGCGGCGAGGGTGGCAACGGCGGGCTGTTCGACGCCCTCAGTCGGAATGATGACGCTCAGCATGGATGAGGCTTTGGTGTCCCGGACGGTAAAAACCTCGCACAGTTATCACCTTGTCACAATCAAAGCAGCCCGCCGGGTGCAGCTTTTTGCGGCAAACCAGGGTCGGGCGAGGTCAACGAGGCGGGGCGCCCGTGGCCGGTCGGGGGTGCCGGCTACGCGCCGGCCTTTCCGTGGCGCGCCTGATGGCGGGCGGACTTCGCCCCGTGGCCGTCGTGCGCCGTCACCTGTGAGCGCCAGCTTGCGATCTCGGCGAGCTCCGTCTCCGGCCGCGTCTCGACCGTGTCGCACCGCCCGAGATGGATGTTGCCGCTGCCGCCGTCGATGGTGACCCAGTCGCTTCCGGAGATCGTGGTGCCCGCCAACTGCGCCCGGTCGGCCGCCACGTCGACCGTCATGCCGCCGCATCCGACGATGCAGGGCTTTCCCATCTGGCGTGCGACCAGCGCGGCATGCGCCGTGCGAGCGCCGACCGACGTCACGATGCCGGCCGCGACCGCAAAACCCGCGACGTCGGCAGTAGAGGTGTCGGGACGCATCAGGATCACGGGGTCGCCGGAGGCCGCAAGGCGCGCGGCACTTTCGGAACTGAACGCCGCGCGTCCGACTGCGATGCCGCCTGAGGCGCCGATACCGGCGACGACCGGCTTGCCGGCCGCGACCAGCGAAATCTCGACCAGCGCGGCCAGATCGATGCCGGCAATCCGCTCCAGCGCCTCCTCCCTCGTGATCAGTCCTTCCCGCACGAGGTCGATGGCGATCCGCAGCGCCGCGCGCGGCGTCCGCTTCGCGGCGCGCGTCTGCAGGATCCATAATTTGCCGTCCTCGATGGTGAACTCGACATCCTGCACATCGCCGAATTCCCGTTCGAGCCGTTTCAGGATATCGCCGAGCTCGGCTGCGACGGCCGGCAGCGAGCGGACGATGGTCTCTTCAGTGTCGGGCGTGCGGCGGCCGGAGACGACGTCCTCGCCCTGGGCGTCGAGCACGAGATCGATCATCGGCTGGTCGAGGCCCGTCGATGGATCGCGCGAAAACGCCACGCCGGCGCCCGATGAAAGCCCGCCATTGCCGAACACCATGGCCTGGACCGTGACCGCAGTGCCCTCGAGATCATCGAGCTTCTGCAAACGGCGATAGGCCTGCGCCCGCTCGCTCATCCAGGATCGATAGACCGCCCTTGCGGCGCTTTCGAGTTGGGCCGCCGCATTCTCCAGCCGGCCGTCATCGCGATCCCAGACCAGCGCCTGCTGGTCGGCGGCGAGGCGTTCGAGCGCCTCGCTGTCCAGTTCGCGGTCGCTCGCGACGTCTTCGCTTGCCGTCAACTCGGCGAGACGCGCGGCGAAGGGAGCGGGATCGAGCCCGAGCACGGTCTCGGTGAAGCTCTCCAGAAAGCGCCGCCGGCAATCCCAGGCGAGCCGCGGCCGGCCGGTCAAGCGGATCAGGCCCTGCACCGCGAGCGACGTGCAGCCGACATTGAGCACGGTGTCCAGCATGCCCGGCATCGATCGCGCCGCACCGGAGCGGACCGATACCAATAGCGGCTGCCGGCCGTCGCCGAATCGTTTTCCGGTAACGCTTTCAAGGAATTCGATGCCTTCCTTCAAGCCGTCGCGCAAATGCCGTTCGGCGTGGGCATCCCTGTCGATGATGTCGGCGCAAAGCTTGACCGGAAGCACGAAGGCCGGCGGCACCGGCAGACCGAGCGCCGCCATCCGCGCGAGGTTCGCGGCCTTGTTGCCGATCGCGTCGGCGGGATGCTGTTCGGTCGATACGCCGCCGATACGCGCGATATGCATGAGCTGAAATCCTTGAAAATCTAGGCCGATAAATCCGTCATGATGTGCCGCCGCAAGAGGTGTCCGAAGCCGGCCAGCCGGTCGGTCGCGCGCTCGATGGCGCGGGCAAGTTCGATGACCGAGAGCGAGGTCGCGACGTCGAAGCCGCCGGCAAATACCCGCGTGATGACGTCGCGTTCCCGCGCATCCGCGGCATGCTCGGCGTCGATCAGGCGGATCACGGCGTTCAGCGCGTCCTCGGAATCGGCGCGGCGTCCTTCCGGAACTTCGATCGCCGCGGCGAGTCCCGAAGCGGCGGCTTCCGTCGCGGTCATGGCGACCGCGCATAATTCGGCCAGCGCCACCAGCAGCGCGGCATCGATTCCCGCTGGCGCCAATGAGGCGATAAAGGCGGCTTGTTCCAGTTCGTCGACGGCCTCCTCGACGCGGTCCACCAATTGTTCGATGATCGCGCCGGCGTTGAGGCGGGTGGCTTCCTTGCGCGCCTCGATGGCGATGCGATCCGCCTTGCGCTCGATCCGGCCGGCGCGGCCCGCGAGCAGCTTGCCGTCGATCGGACGGCCCGCCTGAAGCGCTGCGAGATGATGGGCGATCGCGGCGGTGATGTCGTGCGCCAGGCCGATCTGGCGCAGCACGGTTGCAAGCAGCGCGCTGTCGACGCGATCCAGCCGCCTGACCAGATCGGCCTCGATCTGGTCGCGCACCAGCCGGACCGATCGCCCGGCGCCGAGCGCCTCGGTCGAAACCCGCATCGCGGTTTTCAGGAAATCGACCGCGGCGTTGCGCCCGAGCGCCTGATCCAGCCGCTCGCCGAAACCGATCCGCGTTGGCGCAGCGTTACGCACCGCGGCGCCGATCAGTTCATTGCCGCCGAGTTCGAGGAAACCGCGCTGGCCGATCCGCTGCCGTGCCGCCCAATCGAGGATGCGCGTCGCGTCGTCCTTGGCGACCCAGCTGCGCAACAGTTTGCGCGCCTTGTTCCAGTCGATCAGGAATACCAGCGCCGCGCCGAGCGCGCCCAGGAACGCGTTGCGATCGGTGGCGCTGTCGGCCTGATATTGTCCGGTGACGAGGAAGAAGGCGCTGTCCTCGCCGAGCCCCGCGGCGACGTGGCGATCGAGCCCGCTCCACTTCGCCTCGAACTTGTCGAACAGCGCGATGAAGAACTTGGCGCGGGCCCGATGCACGTCGGTGTAGGTCACGGTCACGGCATTCTTCTTGATCGCGATAACCACCACATGGGCGTCGGTGGTGCCGATGTCGTTTTGAATCAGCAACCGGCCGCCGGAGCGGGTTGCCATCGTATCGAGACCCGGATGATTGAATTTCAGGCCGCGGGTTTCGTTGAGCCCCCGCATGAAGCTTTCCACCGCGGCGCGGTCTTCGGCATGCAGGCCGAACACATGGGCACCGCTCACGATCTCCTCGGAGCAATCCGCGGCCAGCCGGTTCAGCGCCTTGTGCAGATCCATCACCAGGCGATGCAGGCTGTCGCCGCCACCCTCGGTAACGCCGGTCAATTTCGCGACCCGCGCGATTTCGATGTCATTGGCGGCCTCGAGCAGACCGGCGGCGCGCATCGCGGCAAGCCGCACATTCATGGTTTCGCCCTCGGCCGGCTTGCCGGCGGCGACCGCGCGCAGCATCGTCGCCGCGTCGTCGTGGATTTCCTTCATCAGCCTGGCGAGATTGGGCGCGGCAATCCGGCCATCGCCGGCGAGATGGGCGCCTCCGATCAGGGTGGCGAGCGCGGCAGGCGCGATTCCGGCGGCGTGGCATTCGACCTGCAAATCGGTCGCCGGGTGATCGGGCTCGCGCGCATGATGCGCGGCCGCCTGCAGCGCGCTCATGCGAACCTTGATCCGGTCGTTGGCGGCGAGACCTTCCGCGACCAGTGACGGCAGCAGAATGTCCGCCTGCCCGAGTTGCTCGACAATCTGGGATTTCATGGGCGCACCCGGCGGGAGTTCGATCTCGCCTGTATGCCCCGCGCTCACGACAGCTTCATTGCGCCAGATCATTCATAAAAATGTCATGGAAGCAGTCAGTTAGCGCCGGGAGCGTGGACCGTCGCAATCCACAGGCCAAATCAATGTTCTTGATTTGTTCTTACGACGTGCTATGTTCTCGCCATGAGCCGAGCATCCTCTCATGCCCTCAAGCACCCGCCGGTCACGGCGCCCTCCGAACCGGCGGGTGCACCCACCCCTTTTCCGGAACTTGCGGTCGCGATCGAGCGCGAGCGGCGGCGGGGCCGCGGCGCGCAATCCAACGCCAGCGGCCGCTTTGAGGCCGAGGCGCGGGTCGCGTTCGACGACGGCTGGCAGAGCCTCGACGACTTGCCGCCGTTCAAGACCACGGTCGCGCTCGATACCGCGCGAAAAGTCATCACCCGCAACAATTCTCCCGATATCGGCTTCGACCGCTCGATCAATCCCTACCGGGGCTGCGAACACGGCTGCGTCTACTGTTTTGCGCGGCCGACCCATGCCTATCTCGGGCTGTCGCCGGGTCTCGACTTCGAATCGAAATTATTTGCCAAGCCCGACGCGCCGCAACTTTTGGAAAAGGAACTGGCGGCGCAGGACTACGAACCGCGCATGATCGCGATCGGCACCAACACCGATCCCTATCAGCCGATCGAGCGCGAGCGGAAGATCATGCGCGGCATTCTCGAGGTGCTGGAGCGCGCCTCGCACCCGGTCGGCATCGTGACGAAATCGGCGCTCGTGACCCGCGACATCGACATCCTGGCGCGGATGGCCAAGCGCAATCTCGCCAAGGTGGCGATTTCGGTGACGACGCTCGATGCAAAACTGGCGCGGACCATGGAGCCGCGGGCCTCGACGCCGGCCAAGCGGCTCGAGGCGCTGCGGCAATTGTCGGAGGCGGGGATTCCGACGACGGTGATGGTCGCGCCCGTGATCCCCGCGCTGAACGATAGCGAGATCGAGCGCATTCTCGATGCGGCGGCGCATGCCGGCGTCAAGGAAGCAAGCTACGTGCTGCTGCGGCTGCCATTGGAAGTGCGCGACCTGTTCCGCGAATGGCTGATGGCCAATTATCCCGACCGCTACCGCCACATCTTCACGCTGATCCGCGACATGCGCGGCGGCCGCGACTACGACTCGCAATGGGGAACGCGGATGAAGGGCACCGGGCCGATGGCCTGGATGATCGGCCGCCGGTTCGAGATCGCCTGCGAGAAGCTTGGGCTCAACAAGCGGCGGTCGAAATTGACCACCGACCATTTTGCAAGACCTGAGCGTAGCGGCCAGCAGTTGAGTTTGTTCTAGGGCGACGGAGGCGATCCGGCATGAGTGAGACAACAGCTGCACCCGTCGCACGACTGACCATGATCACGCTCGGCGTCAGCAACATGCGCGCCAGCATCGCGTTCTTCGAGGCGCTCGGCTTTGCCAGGAAGTTCCAGGCCACCGGCGAGACTGTCGCGTTCTTCGAAACCGGGGGTACCGCGATCGGACTTTTTCCGTGGGATCAACTGGCGCAGGATGTCACGCTGCCGGAGCGGCCGCGGCCGCAGGCGTTCCGCGGGATGACATTGGCCTGGAATTGCCGTTCGGAGGAGGAAGTCGACGCGGTGCTGGATTTCGCGATCTCCAGGGGCGCGTCACTGCTGAAACCCGCGCACAGGACGGAGTATGGCGGCTATTCCGGTTATTTCGGCGATCCCGACAATCATCCCTGGGAGGTCGTGGTCGCACCGGGGATCGAGGTCGGCGAGAACAGGCGGATTCATCTGCCGGACTGACCGGCGATATTGGATAGCGGGAATTGCGCCGAGTTCCCGGTTGCGCCGGGGGCGAAGCTTGCGCACGATCCCGGCCATGATTCGGGAAAAATCCAAAGAGAAGGCCAAGGGTAAAGCCAAAGACGGTGAGGCCAGGCCCGCAAAGGGCGTGATTGCCGTGGCGCCGCCGAGCTTTCGCCGCGAGCGCGCGCTGATCAAGCGCGGCGTCTGGCCGGTGGCCGGCTGCGACGAGGCCGGTCGCGGCCCGCTGGCGGGTCCCGTGGTGGCCGCGGCCGTGGTGCTGGACCCCAAGCGAATTCCGAGGGGTATCGACAATTCAAAACGGCTGACGGCGGAGCGGCGCGAGGAACTGTTCGAGGAAATCTGCGCGACCGCTTCCTTCGCGGTGGCGTTCGGCTCGCCGGCCCGGATCGACCGCGACAATATCCTGCGGGCCTCGCTGTGGGCGCTCAAGCGCGCGGTGCGCGCGCTGCCGGAAATGCCGAGGCATGTTTTCGTCGATGGCCGTGACCGGCTCGACGTCGACTGCGACTGCGAGGCCGTGATCGGCGGCGACGGGCTGGTGATGTCGATCGCGGCGGCCTCGATCATCGCCAAGGTGACGCGCGACCGCCTGATGTGCGCGCTGGCGCAGGACTGCCCGGGCTATGGCTTCGAATCCCACAAGGGCTACAGCGTGCCGGAGCATCTCGAGGCGCTCGACCGGCTGGGCCCATCGGCGCATCACCGCAGCTTTTTTGCGCCCGTGGTCGCGGCGCGGGAGAAGCACCAGCCCTGGACGATCAAACGCGAACCCGATCTGTTTGCGGAAGCGCAAGTCGACGTTGGCGTCGACGTCGCGATTTCGGCCGGGATTTGATTGGCGGCTCTGATCGAATCAGCATCGGGCTCGAAGTCTTCGTTTCGACGCGTATTCTTCGCGCGAACCGGCGTCCACCTCGCTTCAAAACGCGATGGTTGCCTCTGGGGCTGACGCGCTCTATCACACATCCGGGATCGGATGGCGGCGGCTGGTAGCGCCGGAGTTGGGCAATTCGGACGGTTCATGCGTTTCTCCTCCCTGATTATCGAACTGATCCGCGCCCGGCCGCGGCTCGTGGTCTGGCTGGTGGTGCTGTTTCAGGCCGCGCTGTGGCTGCTGGTGCCGTTACTCCTGTATCGCGGCCCTCCCGGCGACCTCGCTACCGTCATCGCCTATGGCCGGGAATACCAGGTCGGCACCTATCTCGGCCCGCCGCTGGCGTTCTGGCTCGCCGATATCGCCTTTCGCGCCGCCGGCGATCACGTGATGGGCGTCTATTTCCTGTCGCAGCTTTGCGGAATCGCGATGTTCTGGGGGCTTTATCTGCTCGCGCGCGCCATCGTCGGCGGACAGCAGGCGGTGCTCGCGGTGCTTCTGGCCATGACGGTGACGGCATTCAGTTCGCCCGGCCTCGAGTTCGGCCCGGAGGTGCTGGCGCGGCCGTTGTGGGCGCTATTGCTGCTGCATTCCTGGCAACTGATCGGCCAGAACCGGCACAATGCGTGGTTCGCATGGTCGATCGAAGCCGGGCTTCTGCTGCTGACCACCTCCGCCGCGCCCTTCCTGTTGCTCCTGATCGTCGGGTTTGCGCTCGCGACCAAGCGCGGACGGCGCACGCTGATGTCGTTCGATCCGCTGTTTGCGCTGCTGGTGATCGTCGTGCTGGCACTGCCTTATCTGATCTGGCTGATCCGGGCCGACGCCCTGTCGTTGCCGCATTGGCCGGGAACGACGGACCTTCGCGCAACCGCACTGCACTGGGCTACCTTGCTCGGCGGTCTGCTCGCGGCGATATCCGGACTCGTGCTGCTGGTCGCGCTCAATTCCGGCTGGTTCGCCGGCAGTCGGGAAGAGGCGCCGATCATCTATCGCCCGCCGGTCGATCCGCTGGCGCGGGATTTCGTCTATTGCCTGGCCATCGGCCCGGCGCTGTTCGGGAGCCTGATTTCCGGCCTGTTCGGTTTCGATCGCGTCGTGGGCGGCTCGGGCGTCGCCTTGCTGATGATCGGACTGGCCGCGATCGTAGCGACCGGCGATCTCGTCCATCTCCGCCGCCAGCGCCTGTTGCGGTCGGTCTGGGCGGCCGCCATCGTCGCGCCCGCGCTTGCGGTGTTCGCGACCACGATGTTCGTGCCCTGGACCAGCGGCGGCGAGGTGACAACGTCGCTGCCGGCGCGAGCGATTGCGAATTTCTTCGGCGACAGTTTTGAGCGGCGAACCAACCAACCCCTGAAGGCGGTGACCGGCGACGCGCAGCTCGCGGCGCTGATTTCACTCGACGCGGCGCGTCCCCATCTCTTGCTCGACGCGGCGCCGCAACGAACGCCGTGGCTGACGCTTGCCAAATTCAACCAGACCGGGGGCGTCGTGGTCTGGCGCGCCGCCGACACGGTCGGCACGCCGCCGCCGGATATCGCGCGGCGTTTTCCCGGCCTCGTGCCCGAAGTGCCGCGGGCGTTCGAGTGGTTCGTCACCGGGCGGCAACCGCTGCTGCGGATCGGCTGGGCGATCGTGCGGCCCAAAGCGCCTTAAGCGGTTCACGTTCAGGATGAGGGTGAGGATCCCGGCGCAAGCGCTTTCGCGATCGCGCGCAGATCCTGCCACGCCAGGCGCTTGTAGGACGGCGAGCGCAACAGATAGGCCGGATGGAAAGTGGCGAGCGCGCGGATCACGCGGCTGCCGGTGTCGTATTCGAGCCAGCGCCCGCGGGTCTTCATGATGCCCTCGCGGGTCGACAGCAGGGTCTGGGTGGAGGGATTGCCGAGCGTGACCAGCACGTCAGGGTTCACCAGTTCGATCTGGCGCTGGATGAACGGCAGGCAGATCTGGGTCTCCTGCGGCGTCGGCGTACGGTTGCCGGGCGGCCGCCAGGGAATGACATTGGCGATGTAGGCGCTGCTGCGGTCCAATCCGATCGCCGCGATCATCCGGTCCAGCAATTTGCCGGAGCGGCCGACGAACGGCAGTCCCTCGAGGTCTTCCTCGCGACCGGGGGCCTCGCCGACGAACATGATCCGCGCCTGTGGATTGCCGTCGGAAAACACCAGCCGCGTGGCGGTGGATTTCAGCGCGCAGCCGTCGAAATTCTCCAGTAGCGCGCGCAACGCCTCGAGCGTCGGCGCGGTGCGCGCCGCTTCCCGCGCCGACAGGATCGCGGCTTCCGGCGCTTGCGCCACTTCGGCGCGCGCGGCGGGAAGCGGGGCAGCGACCCTGACAGGTCTTGCCGGCGCGGTTTCGCTGGCCACGGGGGCGAGGTCGGGATCGGCCAGCCGGTTGACCGGCGTGTCCATCAGCGCGCAGTCGACCCCGGCCTCCAGATAAAAGGCCAGCAGCTGCGAAACGGTCGGCGCGCGCTCAGGCGTCATGGCGGAATGTCGGGGGCATGGCGGCATTCTAGAGCGGATCGGGCCGCAACGAAACGTCTCACCGCGCATTTCCATGTTGTTCTCAGGCGAAAAAAGTGGAAACAAACGACCATCAGGACACAACCTTTTCCATCCGGGCCGGGACCAGATCATGAGCACCGAAGAACTGCCGCCGCGCGAATCCATGGAATTCGATGTTGTCATCGTCGGCGCCGGGCCCTCGGGCCTCTCCGCCGCGATCCGGCTGAAGCAGCTCAATGCCGATCTCAGCATCGTCGTAGTTGAGAAAGGTTCCGAAGTCGGCGCCCACATCCTGTCGGGCGCGGTGATCGATCCCGGCTCGCTCGACCAACTGGTCCCGGACTGGCGCGAGGACGCCGATTGTCCGTTGAAGACCCAGGTCAAGGCCGACAAGTTCTACTGGATGACCGCGGGCACCGCGATCCCGCTGCCGGGCATCGCCATGCCGCCGCTGATGAACAATCATCATTGCTATATCGGCTCGCTCGGCAATGTCTGCCGCTGGCTGGCACGCAAGGCCGAGGTGCTCGGTGTCGAGATCTACCCGGGTTTCGCGGCGGCGGAAGTACTGTACGACGACAAGGGCGCGGTGCGCGGCATCGCCACCGGGGACATGGGCATCGCCAAGGACGGCACCCGCAAGGACTCCTTTACCCGCGGCATGGAACTGCTCGGCAAGTATACGCTGTTCGCGGAAGGCGCGCGCGGCAGCCTGACCAAGCAGCTGATCGCGAAGTTTTCGCTCGACGCCAACTGCGAACCGCCGAAATTCGGCATCGGACTGAAGGAAGTCTGGCAGATCGATCCCGCGAAACACAGCAAGGGCCTGATCCAGCATTCGTTCGGCTGGCCGCTGGACAATTCAACCGGCGGCGGCTCGTTCCTCTATCACTATGACGACAACCTGGTGGCGGTCGGTTTCGTCCTGCACCTGAACTACCACGATCCCTATCTGTCGCCGTTCGACGAATTCCAGCGCTTCAAGACCCATCCGGCGATCCGCACGCTGTTCGAAGGCGGCAAGCGGCTGGCCTATGGCGCGCGCGCCATCACCGAGGGCGGCTATCAGTCGGTGCCGCGGCTGACCTTTGCCGGCGGCGCGCTGATCGGCTGCGCGGCGGGCTTCGTCAACGTGCCGCGCATCAAGGGCGTGCACAACGCGATCGGCAGCGGCATGCTCGCCGCCGAGCACGTTGCGGCCGCGCTCGGCGCGGGCCGCGCCAATGACGAACTGGTCGACTATGAGAACAGCTGGCGCGGCTCGGCGGTCGGCAAGGATCTCTATCGCGTCCGCAACGTCAAGCCGCTGTGGTCGAAGTTCGGCACCGTGATCGGCGTGACGCTCGGCGGTATCGACATGTGGTGCAACACGCTCGGCTTCTCGCTGTTCGGCACCCAGTCGCACGGCAAACCCGACCGCAAGACGCTCGATCCGGCGAAAGCGCATGCGCCGGTCGCGCCGCCGAAGCCGGACGGCAAGCTCACCTTCGACCGGCTCTCGTCGGTATTCCTTTCCAACACCAATCACGAAGAGGATCAGCCGGTTCACCTCAAGGTCGCCGACATGAACCTGCAAAAGACCTCGGAGCACGATGTCTTTGCCGGCCCGTCCAACCGGTATTGCCCGGCCGGTGTCTATGAGTGGGTCGAGGAAGCATCCGGCCCGCGCTTCCAGATCAACGCCCAGAACTGCGTCCACTGCAAAACCTGCGACGTGAAGGACCCGAACGGCAACATCACCTGGGTTCCGCCGGAGGGCGGCGGCGGACCGAATTACGAGGCGATGTGACCACGATTGCGTGAGCGGCCACAGCGTTGTCGAGCGGCGTGGATGCCCGCTTCGCATGAAGAAAACGCGTGGAAATAACGACAGCTCCGTCCCGATTTGATCGGAACGGAGCCGCGGGCAGGGGGGGCGGCCACGATACGGCCACACTGCGAGCGTTTTCAGCCGCTACCGGCGGGGTTGCTGCCGATCGATTCGCCACGCCGTATCCTTGCGGTTGAACGCCAAACGCGGCATTGTCACCCGGCTTGATGCCGCCGGTTGGGTTCGCATTCGAGAATGATCGCAAGATCTTGCAGTAAATCCTTCTTGCCGTAATCCCTGGAGCTAAGGCGAACCGTGATGATCTCCATTCGTTTCAATCGCTGGGCAATTGCCGCTGTCGCCTTCACCGCGCTCGCCGTGCCCGGATCGCTGTCGGCCCAGACGCCCGACCATCCCTCGGACAATTCGGCGCAGTTTCCGAGCCCGCACGATCTGAAATCGCTGACCATGTCCGGCAGCTACCTGGCCGCCCGGCATGCCAGCGTGGAGCGCGACTCGGCTGCCGCGGCGGCGTTCTACCGTTCGGCGCTGCGGATTGATCCGAAGAACAACGAACTTCTGGACCGCGCCTTCATCTCCTCGCTGGCGGACGGCGATATCGACGAGGCCGTCAAGCTCGCCGACCGCATCCTGACCATCGACAAGGCCAATCGCGTCGCCCGCCTCGTGGTCGGCGTGCGCGACCTGAAATTGAAGAAATACGCCGCCGCGCAGTCGAACATCAATCAGTCGATCCGCGGACCGATCACGGACCTGGTGGCGACGCTCTTGTCGGGCTGGGCCAGTTACGGCGCCGGCGACAGCAAGACGGCGGTGGCCAATATCGACAAGCTGACCGGGCCGGAATGGTATCCGCTGTTCAAGGACCTGCATTCCGGCATGATCCTCGAACTCGCCGGCAAGGAAAAGGACGCCGGCGTGCGGCTCGAGCGGGCCTACAAGCTCGACGACGGCATGCTGCGCGTGGCCGACGATTATGCGCGCTGGCTGACGCGCAACAAGGACGCCGCTGCGGCGACCGGCATCTACGAAGCCTTCAACAAGAAGCTGCCGCGGCATCCCCTGGTGCTGGAGGGCCTGCGCGAAACCAAGGCAGGCAAGAAACTGCAGCCGCTGGTCGATTCCGCGCAGACCGGCGCCGCCGAGGCGCTGTACGGCATCGGCGCGACGCTGACCCGCCGCGGCGGCGAGGATCTCGCGCTCGTTTATCTGCAGCTTGCGCTGTACCTCGCGCCCAATCATCCGCTGGCGCTGCTGTCACTGGCCGATCTGTACGAGTCGGTGAAGAAGCCGGCGATGGCGATCAAGGTTTACGAGCGCATGCCGGCCAATTCGGCGCTGAAGCGCAACGCCCAGATTCAGCTCGCGACCGATCTCGACGCCGCCGACCGCAGCGACGAGGCGATCAAGATCCTCAAGGGCGTCACGGCGGAGGATCACAAGGACATCGAGGCCACGATGGCGCTTGGCAACATCGAGCGCGGCCGCAAGAAGTTCGCCGACTGCGCCGAGACCTACTCGCAGGGCATCGCGGCGATGCCCGATCCTAACGAGAAGAACAACTGGGTGTATTACTACTACCGCGGCATCTGCCTGGAGCGCTCCAAGCAGTGGAGCAAGGCCGAGGCCGATATGCGCAAGGCGCTCGAGCTGCAGCCCGAGCAGCCGCACGTGCTGAACTATCTCGGCTATTCCTGGATCGATCAGGGCATCAATCTTGACGAAGGCATGAAGATGATCAAGCGCGCCGTCGAGCAGCGCCCCGACGACGGCTACATCGTGGACTCGCTGGGCTGGGCCTATTTCCGCATCGGCAATTATGATGACGCGGTGAAGAATCTCGAGCGCGCGATCGATCTCAAGCCCGAGGACCCGACCATCAACGACCATCTCGGCGACGCCTACTGGCGTATCGGCCGCACGCTGGAAGCCAGGTTCCAGTGGGCCCATGCGCGCGATCTGAAACCCGAGCCGGACGATCTGCCCAAGATCGAGGCCAAGATCCAGAACGGTCTCCCCGACGTCGCCGCGCCGGCCTCGGCCGCCTCCGCGGACAAGAAAAAAGAAGACGACAAGGGCGGCTGATCGCAAGGCCGGATCGAAGGGGCGTATCGCCAATGGGGGCGCTGGTCGAGGATGCGCGTGCCAAGGTCAACCTGACCCTGCGGGTGGTTGGACGACGCGTCGACGGCTATCACGACCTCGAAAGCCTGGTAGCGTTTGCCGATTGCGCCGACCGCCTGAGCCTCGCGGTCGGACCGGAATTGCACCTCGTGACGACGGGGCCGCTGGCGCAGGCCTGCGGCGAGGCATCGGACAATCTCGTGTTCAGGGCGGCCAAGCTGCTCGGCGAGCGCGTGCCGGAACTCAAGCGCGGCGAGTTCGTACTCGACAAGATGCTGCCGGTTGCGGCCGGAATCGGCGGCGGCTCGGCGGACGCCGCCGCGGCGCTGCGGCTGCTGGCGCGGGCCAACAATCTTGCCGCCGACGACCCCCGCCTGATCGAGGTCGCGCGGCTGACGGGTGCCGACGTGCCGGTTTGTCTCGCCTCGCGCGGCTGCGTCATGACCGGCGTCGGCGAAACGCTGCTGCCGCTCGCGCTGCCGATCATGCCCTGCGTGATGGTCAATCCGCGCGTTCCCGTGGCGACCGCGGACGTGTTCAAGGCGCTCGGCCTGCGCAACGGCGAACTTTTGGTCGGCGCCTCCGACGTGTTGCAGGCCGCCGATTGGCCGGAAGCCGGCGCGTCGCTCGAAGACTGGGTCGAAGCGCTCGCTGCCGGCACCAACGATCTCGAAGCGCCGGCGATGCGGATTCAGCCCGTGATCGGCGAGGTGATCTCGGCGCTCAACGCCACCAATGGCGCCTGGCTCGCGCGGATGTCGGGGTCGGGCGCGACCTGCTTTGCGCTCTATGAGAACACGGCCGAGGCGGCGCGCGCCGCCGATAAACTCAGGCTCGATCACCCCGGCTGGTGGGTGCATGCGGGAACGCTGAGCTAGGGTAAGCCTCGTCATTGCGAGGAGCGCAAGCGACGAAGCAATCCACTCTTGCTTCCGCGGCGCGATGGATTGCTTCGCTTCGCTCGCAATGACGGGTTAACAATCGGCCGCAAGATAGGCGGGGCGCGGCGAAACCCGCCTTGCTCAATGCGACCTCGCCAGGCAGAACGCCACCACCTGCTCGAGTGCGGTCTTCATCGCCGACGCCGGAAACAGCGCCAGTGCGTCGACCGCCATCGCGCCGTAATGCTGGGCGCGGTTGATGGTGTCTTCCAGCGCGCGGTGCTTCGTCATCAGCCCGATCGCATGGTCGAGATCGCCGTCGCCGATCTCGCCGCGCTCCAGCGCCTTGACCCAGAACGCGCGTTCGCTGTCGTTGCCGCGGCGGAACGCCAGCACCACCGGCAGCGTGATCTTGCCCTCGCGGAAATCGTCGCCGATGTTCTTGCCGAGTTTTGCGGCCTTGCCGCCGTAATCCAGCACGTCGTCGACGAGCTGGAACGCGATCCCGAGATTCATGCCGACCGAGCGGCACGCGGTCTGTTCGGGCTTCGGGCGGTTGGCGATGACGGGACCGACCTCGCAGGCGGCGGCGAACAGCTCGGCCGTCTTGCCGCGGATCACCGCGAGATATTCGTCCTCGGTGGTCGCGGTGTTCTTGGCGGCGGCGAGCTGCATCACCTCGCCCTCGGCGATCGTCGCAGCAGCCGACGACAGGATGTCGAGCGCCCGCAGCGAGCCGACCTCCACCATCATCCGAAAAGCCTGGCCGAGCAGGAAGTCGCCGACAAGGACGCTGGCCTCATTGCCCCACAGCATGCGCGCCGACAGCTTGCCGCGCCGCAATTCGCTTTCGTCGACCACGTCGTCATGCAGAAGCGTGGCGGTGTGCATGAATTCGACTGACGCGGCGAGCTTGATATGGCCGTCGCCGGTGTAGCCGGACAGACCGGCCATCGCCAAAGTCAGCATCGGGCGCAGCCGTTTTCCCCCCGAGGAAATCAGGTGGTTGGCGACCTCGGGGATCATGGTGACTTCCGAGCCGGTCCGCGACAGGATCGTGGCGTTGACGCGCTCCATATCGGGAGCAACAAGCGCGACCAGCTCGTCGATCGAAGCGCTTGCCGGGCTCTCGAAGGGTACAATAACCGCCACGCTGGTCTCCACTTTTGCCCAATTCGCACTATCCTCAGATACAATAGAAAGTGCCGGGGAACGCGGCAAGGGCACGATGCGGTTGAAAAGCCTCGTGCGGCCCCAAGGCCGGGCTGACAGACAAGGCCGGGCCGACAAAGGAGTGCCACAATTGCGGGAATTGGTTCGAACCAACGACATCGTGCTGGTTTCGGCGGTCGGGGCGCTGCTCGATGGCGCCAATATCCATCATCTGGTGCTGGACCAGAACATGAGCATCATCGAAGGCTCGCTCGGCGTCCTGCCGCGCCGAATCCTGGTCCATGAGGACGATAATCTGCAGGCCCGGCAGATTCTGCGCGATGCCGGGCTTGCCCACGAATTGCGGGCCGATGACTGATTCCGGCGCGTATACCGAGGATGGCTTTCTCGGCGGCCGATTGCGCCTGCGGCAACCGAAATCCGGTCACCGCGCCGGCCACGACGCCATGCTGCTGGCGGCGGCGACGGCTGCGCGTCCGGGCGACCGCGTCGTCGAATTCGGTGCCGGCATCGGCGCCGCCGGCTTCGCGCTGGCAAGGAGGGTCGCCGAGATCAGCCTGGTGCTGGTCGAGATCGACGCGGCGCTCGCCGGGCTGGCGCGCGACAATGCCGCCGCCAACGCCATCCCCGCCGACATCGTCGTGCTGGACGTGACCTCCGAGGCGAACGCCTTTGCCGCGGCGGGTCTCGCCCGGGACAGCGCCGACGTGGTGTTGATGAACCCGCCGTTCAACGATTCCGCGCGGCACCGTGCTTCGCCGGACCAGTCGCGCGCATCGGCGCATGTGGCGACCGCCGCGACGCTCGAGAGCTGGATTCACGCGGGCCGGCGAATTCTGAAATCCGGCGGCAACCTCACCTTGATCTGGCGCGCGGATGGGCTTGCCGAGGTGCTGGCGGCGCTCGATCGCGGCTTCGGCAGCCTCAAGATCCTGCCGGTCCATGGTGACCCGACCATGCCGGCCAATCGCGTGCTGATTCGCGCCACCAAGGGCGGCAAGGCGCCGACCGAGATCCACCCGGGGTTGATGCTCAATGAAGCGTCAACCGTGCCCAATAAATGGGTTCAGGACATTCTGGCGGGGAAGGGGGTCTTGCCGCTGGCATGCCCCTGAAACCAGCCTGACTGCTTGGGGGTGGAATTGGAACCGGCTATTGCGGAAGCGTTTTAGACCGCTGTTCTGGCGCCGAAGTGAAGTGAATGGCGGTCAAAAGAGTACCGATCAGCATCACCAGCAGATAGATTTTCATGACTTTCTCCGCTGCGCCATTGCAGCTCACGACGGCTGCGATGCAAAAGGCGTTCCATTCCGGTTAATCGACACCTGTGCAATGTCAGTGATCGGATAACAAATCGTTAAATTTGAGGTAACGGGATGACCGAACAAAGTATTGACCGCGGGGGATGGCCGGGCCTGCTCGACAGGCTGATGGGATACGTTCCGGCACGTCTGCGGCCCGGGACTTCGGTCGTGCCCGTGGTGCGGCTGTCAGGGCTGATCGGTGCGGTGACGCCGCTGCGGCCGGGCATGTCCCTGGCCGGTGTCGCCAGGCTGCTGGAACGCGCGTTCGCGACTAGGCATGCGAGGGCCGTGGCGCTGGTGATCAATTCGCCCGGCGGTTCGCCGGTGCAGTCGCGCCAGATCTATCTTCGCATTCGGCAGCTCGCGGCGGAGAAGAAGCTGCCGGTATTGGTCTTCGTGGAAGATGTCGCCGCGTCCGGCGGCTACATGATCGCCTGCGCCGGCGATGAGATCTTCTGCGACCCGTCGTCGATCCTCGGCTCGATCGGCGTGGTCGGCGGCTCCTTCGGATTTCAGGAATTGATCCAGAAGATCGGCGTCGAACGTCGGCTCTATACGGCGGGCGAGCACAAGGCGATGCTCGATCCGTTCCTCCCCGAAAATCCCGACGACGTGGCGCGCGTCAAGGCGCTTCAGCGCGAGATCCATGCGATCTTCATCGCGCTGGTGAAGGGAAGCCGGGGCGCTCGCCTCAAGGGCGCCGACGACGTGCTGTTCACCGGCGAATACTGGGCCGGAGAAACCTCGGTGTCGCTCGGCCTGGCGGACGCCATCGGCGACCTGCGCTCGACTTTGCGCGCCCGCTATGGCGACAAGGTGCTGACACCGGTGATCGCGCCGTCAGGCGGATTGCTGTCTAGCCTGCTCGGCCGCAGGGGCGCCGGCGCGGGGACGCAGGTCACGCTGGATGGTATCGGGGGCTTGCCGGACGAGGTGATTTCCGCGCTGGAGACCAGGGCGATTTGGGCCAAATTCGGATTCTAACGCCGAATTTACCGCGCCATTTGGTCTCGGGTCAGGCGATTGCAGGCGGGGCCGGGTTGGGAGAGAATAGGCGCGTGGGGCGAGACGTATGAACGACGAGGATCGAAAGATGCCGCCGCTGATTGCAATCGCGGGCGCCCTCGGTGGGTTGGCCGTGGTCCGCTGGGCCTACCGCACCGCTGTGCGGGTGAATCGCGAACTGGAAGAAGCCCGCCTCGCGCGGGTCGCGGAAGCCGCCCGCTCCGGCGACATCCCGACGCTGCGGCGCGATCCCACCACCGGCGCTTACCGCCCGGGCTGATCGCTTTAGGATTTGCGGCTGAAAAACTTGCGCCGGCCTCGGGGTGGGGCATCACCCCTGAGGGCCGGCGAGCAAGCCTGGAGGTAGTCCGTCTTATCGGACGCCCCGGCTTTCGTGCCTCACAAGATAATCGAGAGACATCACGAACCGGAGAGCCGGTCCTCACGAAGGCCGAAGCGTTTCGGCCCTCCTGAAGTCTCGCCGTGATAGGCCCCAATTGCTAACGCGCCGCTCTTCGGCGGCACCACGTTGCGGCGCCGGTTAGCGGCGCATCTCGCCATTCGGTGCAATTGTTGCTACTCGGACCCCGTTTCGCTGAAAGCGAAACGGGGTCCGAGACTCCTTGTTTGATGCGTTTTCCAACGCGAACCGGTCCCCACTTCGCTTGAAAGCGCTATGGGTCGGCATTTCGCGCCGAATCCGGCCTTCCATCGCCTTGATTCCGGGTCCCCCCGCCGATACGGTCCCGCGCGCTTGCCGCCCCCTTCAGCAAAGACCGAATCGACGATGGAATCGCTACCTCCGCACATGCGCCCGGAACGCTCGTTCCAGGGCTTCATTCTCGCCCTGCAGCGGTTCTGGGCGGACCAGGGCTGCGTGATCCTGCAGCCCTACGACATGGAAATGGGCGCGGGCACGTTTCATCCGGCGACCACGCTGCGCGCGCTCGGGCCGAAGCCGTGGAAGGCCGCCTACGTGCAGCCCTCGCGCCGGCCGAAGGACGGCCGCTACGGCGAAAATCCCAACCGGCTGCAGCACTACTACCAGTTCCAGGTGATCATCAAGCCGTCGCCGCCGGACCTTCAGGACCTGTACCTGAAGTCGCTCGCCGCCATCGGCATCGATTCGCAGCTGCACGACATCCGCTTCGTCGAGGACGACTGGGAAAGTCCGACGCTGGGCGCCTGGGGCCTGGGCTGGGAATGCTGGTGCGACGGCATGGAAGTATCGCAATTCACTTATTTCCAGCAGGTCGCTGGCGTCGAATGCGCCCCCGTCGCGGGCGAGCTGACCTACGGGCTCGAGCGGCTCGCGATGTATGTGCAGGGCGTCGACCGCGTCTACGACCTGAACTTCAACGGCCGCGAGGGTG
This sequence comes from uncultured Alphaproteobacteria bacterium, assembly GCA_963831585.1. Taxonomy (GTDB): domain Bacteria; phylum Pseudomonadota; class Alphaproteobacteria; order Rhizobiales; family Xanthobacteraceae; genus Bradyrhizobium. The sequence continues at coordinate 208,348 of CAWHRA010000023.1, forward strand.
CCGACAAGGTGACCTATGGCGAGGTGTTCCTGCAGGCCGAGCAGGAATATTCGCGGCACAACTTTGAACACTCCGACGCCGACATGCTGTTCAAGCAGTTTTCGATGGCGGAAGAAGCCTGCCGAAAATATCTGGACGCCGGCTGGAAGGACGGCAAGCGCGAGGCGCATCTGATGGCGCTGCCGGCGTATGACCAGTGCATCAAGGCGAGCCACGTCTTCAACCTGCTCGACGCCCGCGGCGTAATCTCGGTGACCGAGCGGCAGAGCTACATCATGCGCGTACGCGAACTGGCAAAGGCCTGCGGCGAAGCCTGGGTCCACACCGAAGCGGGGAGGGGGGAGTAATCAAAATGCCCGATCTTCTCCTCGAATTGTTTTCCGAAGAAATTCCCGCGCGGATGCAGGCGAAGGCGGCCGACGATCTGCGCCGCATGGTCACCGACAAGCTGGTCGCCGAGGGCCTCGTCTATGAAGGCGCGAAGGCGTTCGCGACGCCGCGACGGCTGACGCTGACGGTGCACGGCGTGCCGGCGCGGCAGTCCGACCTGAAGGAAGAGCGCCGGGGACCGCGCGTCGGCGGACCGGATGCCGCGATCGCGGGCTTCCTCAAGGCCACCGGGCTTGCCTCGATCGATGAAGCCAAGATCCAGCGAGATCCCAAGAAGGGCGATTTCTACATCGCGCTGATCGAAAAACCCGGCCGCGCCACGCTGGAGGTGCTCGCCGAGATGCTGCCGGTGATCGTCCGGACCTTTCCGTGGCCGAAATCGATGCGCTGGGGCGAACGCTCGGCGCGGCCGAGCGCGCTGCAATGGGTGCGGCCGCTGCATGCGATCGTCGCCACCTTCGGCTTGGAGACCGAAGAACCCGATGTCGTGACGTTTGCCGTCGACGGCATCGAGGCCGGCCAGACCACCTATGGCCACCGCTTCATGGCGCCGGCGCCGATTTCGGTGCGCCGCTTGGAGGACTATGAGGCAAAGCTGCTCGATGCCAGGGTCGTGCTCGATCCCGAGCGCCGCAAGGACACCATCGTCACCGACGCCAAGCAGTTGGCGTTCGCGCAAGGGTTCGAGCTGGTCGAGGATCAGGTGCTGCTCGACGAGGTTTCCGGACTCGTCGAATGGCCGGTGGTGCTGATGGGATCGTTCGACCCCGAATTTTTATCAATTCCGGGCGAGGTGGTCCGCGCCACCATCCGCAACAACCAGAAGTGCTTTGTCGTCAGCGATCCCAGGACCAAAAAGCTGACCAACAAATTCATCCTCACCGCTAACATCGAGGCCTCCGACGGCGGCAAGCAAATCGTCGCCGGCAATGAGCGCGTGATCCGCGCGCGACTGAGCGACGCAAAATTCTTCTACGAGACCGACCTGAAGACAAAACTGGAAGACCGGCTGCCGAAATTCGAGCAGATCGTGTTTCACGAGAAGCTGGGCACGCAGGGCGAGCGCATCAAGCGCATCGAGCGGCTGGCCGCCGAGATCGGGCCGCTGGTCGGCGCCGACGTGGAGAAGGCCAAACGCGCCGCGCATCTGGCGAAGGCCGATCTCTTGACCGAAGTGGTCGGCGAATTCCCGGAGCTGCAGGGCCTGATGGGGAAGTACTACGCGCTGGCGCAGGGCGAGGATGCTTCCGTCGCTGCCGCGAGCGAGGAGCATTACAAGCCGCAGGGGCCGGCGGATCGTGTGCCGACCGATCCTGTGAGCGTAGCCGTGGCGCTGGCGGACAAGATCGACACGCTGGTGGGCTTCTGGGCGATCGACGAGAAGCCGACGGGGAGCAAGGACCCGTACGCGCTGCGCAGAGCGGCGCTGGGGGTGATTCGCCTGATCCTGGACAACCAGATCAACCTCCCGTTAGTTGACGTATTTCTAGCGTCCGACATCGAAATTTTCTTGGACATCAAAAGTGCAAGAGTTGGCCAGCAAAGGGCTGCGCTTGTACGGCTCGAGGAGGAAGGTGGTCTTTCGGCCGCAAATGTCGAACGCGTTTGGCATAGACTTGTAAATGAGGCGTTCTCTGATCGGGTCGTGAACGACGAGCATAAGGCAGCGAAAGACAGGATATTCAGCCTGCTCGACTTTCTCGTTGATCGCTTAGAGGTCCAATTCCGCACAATCGGAGCGCGCCACGACCTGATAAAGGCGGCGCTATCTATTCAACTAGAAGACGACTTACTTAAGATTGTCCGCCGCGTCGAAGCGCTCGGCAAATTCCTTGACAGCGACGACGGCAAGAACCTGCTCGCCGGCACCAAGCGGGCGAGCAACATCCTCGCCATCGAGGAGAAGAAGGACAAGCGCAGCTTTGACGGCGCGCCCGATCCGGCGATCTACAGGCTTGCCGAGGAGAAGACGCTGGCAAAAGCCATCGATCAGGTAAAGACCGACGCTGGCGCCGCGGTAGCCAGGGAAGATTTTGCCGGCGCGATGAGCGCGATGGCGAAGCTGCGTCCGGCGGTGGATGCGTTCTTCGACAAGGTCAAGGTCAACGACGACGATCCGAAGGTGCGCGAAAATCGCCTGAAGCTGTTGAACGAAATCCGCGCGGCGACGCGCGCGGTGGCGGATTTTTCGAAGATCCAGGACTGACTAACAGCCGGCATTGAGCCAAGCGAAGCAATCCATAGTGAAGCAAGATGGATTGCTTGTCGCTTCGCTCCTCGCAATGACGAGCGCCCCTTCAGCGTTGCTTCACTGATTTAACCCGACGGGCAAATCACCTGGGCGATTTACCGACCCCTCTGTCCAGCCCCTTTTGCAAAAATATTCTGATTTTCCGAAGACCCAAATCACCTTTATAAGCCTCGCCGTCCCGCTCCTTTGGAGGGGCGTTGCGCAACGTCACGAAACGCGGAGCGGGATGCGGTGGACGCTGGGTGCGCGCTTGACGGGCGATGCGGCTGGCGGACGGCGAAGGCGTGTGGTCCTGACGCCCCGACGCTGGCGTCAAGTTTGCGGCAACATCCGCAGGCGACGGTGGCAAGAAAGCCCGGTCACCGGGGAGAGCGCGTTATAAGCCGTAAAACCATTGCGCGGGGAATGCCGGGTGATTCCGGTGTGACCTGACTAACGCGTGTGCGCTTCTCACACTATCCCTGCACACGCGGCTATCGGGCGCATCGGGCGCCCGGCATTCCCTGCGCCCTCTGATCGAGAGGGTGAGGAAATTTGATCGCAAAGCCTCGGGCAATTTGCGCCGCGAGATCGCGGAGCTGCGTTTGTGGACAATACTGGTGAAATTCGCATGCACGCCTTCGAAGGCAAACAGGCACAAAAAGCCCCGCCCGGCGGGGGGACCGGACGGGGCCAAGTTGTCCGAAAAGCGCCGCTGCGGGCTTTCGGACCGATCGTCCAGGCGAGGCTGCAGCCTACTCTACCACCTGAACGATGCGACGCGAGCGCGGCTCGACCAATACCGTTCGGCCGTTCACCACGGTGTAGCGATAGGGCGTGACGCCGAACGACTGCGGCACGTCGTAATAGGTGACGCCGGTCTCGGGCAGCACGCCGCCGACGATCACGCGATCGGGGATGGTGTAGTTCGGCACGCGTTCGCGAACGATGTATTCGCGGAACGCGGGCCGCTGATCGACGGCGATGCCATCGGCGTCGTCATTCACGATCACCGGGCCGCGCGCGACGCCCGTCGTGACGACGCCTTGCGCCTGCGCCGCGATCGGCGCGGTGATGGCGCCGGCAATCGCCGCGATGGCAAGTAATCTGTACCGCATGCTGGAACTCCTTCGCGATGGCAGCGCTAGGGTCCTGCGACCGTCGCGCAATCCCCTGCCAATGCCGCAGCCGCCGCATCGTTCCCACGAAAGCGCGGCCTCATACGCGGCAATTTTCGGCATTTTTTGTGGGCGCCGGAACCGGACAAAGGCGAGCGCGTCTCCTATCGTGGAACCGCCCTGATGGATAAAATGCCGGCGTCGATTCGATTTCCCCTTCCCCCACGCTTCACACCGCAAGCCTCGTTCCGGAGAATTCAATGACCATCACGGCTACCCATATTCCAGCTATCGTGGCGCTAATCGCTGGCATTCTTATTCTGATCATGCCGCGGTTTCTCAATTTCGTCGTCGCGATCTACCTGATTTTCGTCGGGCTGGTCGGCCTCGGGCTGCTCCGATGGCTGCATATGTAGCGGTTAAAACCGGCCGCGCGGCTTGCGCGGAACCCCTCAAAGTGGTGTAAGGCGCGCAACTTCCTCATCCTCTCGCGGATTATTTGCTGTCATGGCCAAAGCCGTCACGAAGACCAAGAAAACCGCAGTGAAATCAAAGCCCTCCGTGGTCACGCGGGCCAAGCCCGCACCGACGGCGTCGGCCCGCAAGGCGCTCAAAAAAAGCCCGGCCAAGCCAGCGGCTAAGGCTGCGACCAAACCCGCGAGCAAGGTTGTCGCGGCCAAGCCTGCCGCCAGTTCGGCGAAAGCCGGCAAGTGGGTGTTCACGTTCGGCGACGGCAGGGCCGAAGGCAAAGCGGAGATGCGCGATCTCCTGGGCGGCAAGGGCGCCAACCTCGCCGAGATGGCCAATCTCGGTCTGCCCGTACCTCCCGGCTTCACCATTCCGACCTCGGTCTGCACCTATTTCTATGCGCATGAAAAGACCTATCCGAAGGAGTTGAAGGCGCAGGTCGAAAAGGCGCTCGATCACGTCGGCAAGCTGACCGGCAAGGCGTTCGGCGATTCCGAAGAATCCGCTGCTGGTGTCGGTGCGCTCCGGCGGCCGCGCCTCGATGCCGGGCATGATGGATACCGTGCTCAATCTCGGCCTCAACGACACGACGGTGGAGGCGCTGGCGCAGATGTCCGGCGACCGCCGCTTCGCCTATGACAGCTACCGCCGCTTCATCACCATGTATTCCGACGTGGTGCTGGGCTTCGAGCATTCGCACTTCGAGGACATCCTCGATACCTTCAAGGACAGCCAGGGCTACACGCTCGACACCGACCTGACCGGCGACGACTGGGTCGATCTGGTCGGCCGTTACAAGGATGCGGTGTCGCGCGAAACCGGCAAGGACTTTCCGCAGGATCCGCACGACCAGTTATGGGGCGCGATTGGCGCGGTGTTCTCATCCTGGATGAACGCGCGCGCGGTGACCTACCGGCGGCTGCACGACATTCCGGAATCCTGGGGCACCGCGGTCAACGTGCAGGCGATGGTGTTCGGCAATATGGGCGACAGCTCGGCGACCGGCGTTGCGTTCACGCGCAATCCCTCGACCGGCGAGAGCAAATTGTACGGCGAATTCCTGATCAACGCGCAGGGCGAGGACGTGGTGGCAGGCATCCGCACGCCGCAGGACATCACCGAATATGCGCGCAAGGAATCCGGCTCCGACAAGGCCTCGATGGAAACCGCGATGCCCGCGGCGTTCAAGGAGCTGACGCGAATCTACACCCTGCTCGAAAAGCATTACCGCGACATGCAGGACATGGAGTTCACGATCGAGCAGGGCAAGCTGTGGATGCTGCAGACCCGCGGCGGCAAGCGCACCGCCAAGGCGGCGCTGCGCATCGCCGTCGAGCTCGCCAATGAAGGGCTGATCTCCAAAAAGGATGCGGTGGCGCGGATCGATCCGGCCTCGCTCGACCAGTTGCTGCACCCGACCATCGATCCCTCCGCCAGGCGCGACGTGATCGCCACCGGCCTGCCGGCGTCGCCCGGCGCCGCCTCCGGCGAAATCGTGTTCTCTTCCGACGAGGCCGCCAAGCTCCAGGCCGACGGCCGCAAGGTGATTCTGGTCCGGATCGAGACCAGTCCCGAAGACATTCACGGCATGCACGCGGCCGAGGGCATCCTGACCACCCGCGGCGGCATGACCTCGCACGCTGCGGTGGTCGCGCGCGGCATGGGCAAGCCTTGCGTCTCCGGCTGCGGTACCATTCGCGTCGATTACGGCCGCGGCACCATGAGCATCGGCTCGCGCACCTTCAAGACCGGCGACGTCATCACCATCGACGGATCGGTGGGCCAGGTGCTGGCCGGGCGGATGCCGATGATAGAACCGGAATTGTCGGGCGAGTTCGGCACTCTGATGGGCTGGGCCGATTCCGTCCGCAAGCTCGGCGTTCGCGTCAATGGCGACACGCCGGATGACGCGCGCACCGCCATCAAGTTCGGCGCCGAGGGCATCGGGCTTTGCCGCACCGAGCACATGTTCTTCGAGGAAACGAGGATCCGCACCGTGCGCGAGATGATCCTCGCCGAGGATGAACAGGCCCGCCGTGCCGCGCTTTCGAAACTCCTGCCGATGCAGCGCGCCGATTTTGTCGAGCTGTTCGAGATCATGAAGGGCCTGCCGGTGACGATCCGGCTGCTCGATCCGCCGCTGCACGAGTTCCTGCCGCACACCCAGGCCGAGATCGAGGAAGTCGCGCGCGCGATGAACACCGATCCGCGCCGCCTCGCCGATCGCGCCCGCGATCTCGCCGAATTCAATCCGATGCTCGGCTTCCGCGGCTGCCGCCTTGCGGTCGCCTATCCGGAAATCGCCGAGATGCAGGCGCGCGCGATCTTCGAAGCCACGGTCGAGGCCGGAAAGCGTACCGGCAAGGCGGTCGGCCTCGAGGTGATGGTGCCGCTGATCGCAACCAAGGCCGAGTTCGATCTGGTCAAGGCGCGGATCGATGCGACCGCGCAGTCGGTGATGAAGGAGACCGGCACCAAGCTGACCTATCAGGTCGGCACCATGATCGAGTTGCCGCGCGCGTGCCTGATGGCCGGCGAAATCGCGGAGACCGCGGAATTCTTCTCGTTCGGCACCAACGACCTGACGCAGACCACCTACGGCATCAGCCGCGACGACGCCGCGAGCTTCCTCGGCACCTATATCGCCAAGGGCATCTTCGAGATCGATCCCTTCATCTCGGTCGATCGCGACGGCGTCGGCGAACTCGTGAAGATCGGCGTGGCGCGCGGGCGCAAGACCCGTCCGAACATCAAGGTCGGAATCTGCGGCGAGCACGGCGGCGATCCCGCTTCCGTCGCGTTCTGCCACCAGATCGGGCTCGACTACGTCTCCTGCTCGCCCTACCGCGTGCCGATCGCGCGGCTCGCAGCGGCGCAGGCCGCGCTCGGCAAGGCCGTCGCCAGCCAGGCCTGAGTTTGGCGCAGCACTGTTTGAAGAAGCATAATGCCCGGGATTGTCCCGGGCATTTGCGTGCCGTGGGTACGGAGAGACTCGTTGGTTGCGTCGCGACGGAACCCGCAACGCAGCGGCAGCGAAAATACGGGGCCGCCAAAAATTCCGTCATCGTTTTTGTTGACCGGATATTTACCACTTTCATCCAGCCGCCATTTACCAACGTTTTCGATACGATCGCGCCGATCGCCGTGACGACTTGCCTGTATCCCGTGCGCAACGCCGATTAACTCCTCGGCAACCTAAATTCGATACCAACAAAATAGATCGAATTGCACGGATGTACTGAAGTTCGATCGTTGTAAGCGTTGCGTGAGCGTATCTATGTCAGTCGTGCGTAACCGGCCGAAGGGCGCGCGGTTCGCGTCCTTCGGAATCGGCCTCTGCGTCTTCGCATTGATGCCGAACGAGATCGGATATCAGGATATTGCGTCACTGCTGGCCCGCCAGCCGGGCGTCGCGGAACGCTGGCAGAAGCGGGTGTTCTCCGCCGCCAGCAGCATCCAGGTCGCCACCTACAGCTTTGGCCGCCCGATCGGAACCTCGATTCCGCATCCGGCGAATTATGTTCTGGCGAGCCTCAACAACCAGGGCATCGACATCACCGGCTCCGTGACGCGCAATCCGATTGCCGCGCCGCCGCCGCGTTATCAGCCGTCGGATTTTCCCAAGGTCGATCGCACGCTGAAGGGCGATCGCCTCGTCATCGCTCCACCCGAGACGGTTGCGCCGGCCAATGCCGCGCCCTCGCTCGAGAATCCCGCGACGTCGAACGCTTCCGTCAGGGGTGCAAAGACCGCCGCCGCGCCATCCGCCGGCAAAGCGCCGCTCGATCCCGAGCTTCAGGAGGCGCTGAGCGCTCCGCCGCTAAAGCAATACGATGTTTCGATGTCGCTCGAAGCGCAGCCGCTCGGTGATTTGAAGACCGCGCCCGGCGCGTCGCCGCTGGCGCTCGACCCGGCGCCCTCGCGCGACGGGTTTTCGGTGAAGACCGCAAGCCTGTTCTTCGGCAGTTCCTCGCTGGGCGCGCCCGCCGAAAGCATCGAGCGCTGGCAGCCCGGCGAAGAACCGGAGATCGTGATGCCGGGCAGGCTGCCCGATCCCGACCTGAAGGCGACGGCGTCGCTGCCGTCGGCTACGGACGAAAGCGGCGAGAGCGTCGCCGCCAAGGGCGAGGTCAATGCCGACAACCAGCATGCCAAGACGCCGGCCGAGCGCCTCGGCCTGCTCGACGAGAAGTCGCGTGCCAAATCCGAGAAGTGCCTCGCCGAAGCCGTCTATTTCGAGGCCCGCGGCGAAGCGGTGCGCGGCCAGATCGCGGTGGCGCAAGTGGTGATGAACCGTACCTTCTCCGGTTTCTATCCAACCACCGTCTGCGGCGTGGTCTACCAGAACAAGCATCGCCACTATGCCTGCCAGTTCACCTTCGCCTGCGACAACGTCGCCGACGTGGTGCGCGAGCCCGACATGTGGGACCGCGCCAGGAAGATCGCCAAGGCGATGCTCGACGGCCAGCTCTGGCTGCCGGAAGTGGGGAAGTCGACGCACTACCACGCCTACTGGGTGCACCCGTCCTGGGTCAGCGAGATGAAGAAGATGTACAGGTTCGGCGTGCATACCTTCTATCGCCCGCGCGCCTGGGGCGACGGCAGCGACGCGCCGAGCTGGGGAACGGCGAAGCAGACCGCTGCAATCTCGGCGGAACTCACGGAAGAAGCCAAGAGCTCGGCGGAGATTTCCGAGACGGCGGTGCGCCGCTAGCAATCCCGCTCAGGCATCGATATCCAGCGCCACGTCGAAATTCGGCGCCGAATGCGTCAGCGCGCCGGCCGAGGCGTAGTCGACGCCGGTGGCGGCGATCTTCGCGATCGAGTCCCGGGTGACGCCGCCGGACGCCTCCAGCACGACGCGGCCCTTTGCCAGTTTCACGGCCTCGGTCAGGGCGGCGATATCCATATTGTCGAGCAGCACCACGTCGGCGAGGCCCGTATCGAGCACCTCGCGCAGTTGCGTCAGATCATCGACCTCGATCTCGACCTTGACCAGATGCCCGACATGGGCTCGCGCGCGCTCCAGCACCGGCCGGATGCCGCCGGCGACTGCGATGTGATTGTCCTTGATCAGGACGGCATCGTCGAGCCCGAAGCGGTGATTGAAGCCGCCGCCGCAGCGCACCGCGTATTTTTCCAGCGCGCGCAGGCCGGGTGTGGTCTTGCGGGTGCAGCAGATGCGCATGTTGGTGCCGGCGGTATGGCGAACATAATCGGAGGTGAGGGTGGCGATGCCGGACAGCCGGCCGATGAAATTGAGCGCAGTGCGCTCGCCGGCCAGCACGGCGCGCGCCGGGCCCGTGATCGTCAGCACCTGCACCCCGGCGGCAACGCTCGCGCCGTCGCGACAATGCGGCTTGATGTTGATATCAGGCGACAGTTTCTGAAACGTCGCCACCCCGAGCGGCAATCCTGCGATCACGCCGGCCTGCCGCGCCACCAGGATGGCACGGGCAGGGGCCGTCTCCGGAATGGTGGCCATCGAGGTGACATCGCCGGCGCGGCCGAGATCTTCGGCGAGTGCGCGTCCGACCGCCTCGTCGATGGCGAGCGGCGATAGAAACGCGTCCGGATGCAGCAGAGCGGCAGGTGTCGTCACGATGGCGGTCTCCATTTCAGGCGCTGATCGGTTGCGGTGCGCGCACCGTGCCGCGCTCGGCGAGCGACGCCGCGATCTCCCGCGCCGCGGCCAGCGTGGTGGTGGTGCGGTGCCTGAGTTCCGGCCGCTCGGCGGGATAATCGGTGCGGTACTGAGCGCCGCGGCTTTCGCGCCGCGCCCATGCCGACGCCGCGACCAGGAGCGCTGATGTTGCCATGTTGCGCAGCGTGATGTTGCCGGCATCCCGCTCCAGGGCAGCGAAGGCGCGCACGGCCTCGGTGAGATGCTCGCTATCGCGGATCACGCCGACATGCGAGGTCATCATCGCGCGCAGTCGTGCTTCCTGCTGCGCGGGCATCGCCGAATTTTGGATGTCCGGCGCGGCCGTCAGGCGGCCGGGGGCGGGAAGTATGTGACCCTCAATATCCCCGGCGATGCGCGCGGCATAGACCACGGCTTCGAGCAGGGAGTTCGAAGCCAGCCGGTTGGCGCCATGCGCGCCGGTCGACGACACTTCGCCGCCGGCCCACAATCCGCGCAAGGAGGTGCGGCCCCGCGCATCCACGGCGATGCCGCCCATGTGATAATGCGCGGCGGGGGCGACCGGGATCGGCTGTTTCGCCGGATCGATGCCGGCGGCGACGCAGCTTGCATGAACGGTCGGGAATTTTCCGGCGAAGCGCGTGCCGAGCGCGGCTCGCGCGTCGAGGAAGGCGCCACGGCCGGCGGCGATTTCGGCGAACACGCCGCGAGCGACGACGTCGCGCGGTGCGAGTTCGGCCTGCGGATGCCGGGCCAGCATGAAGCGCTCGCCGGCCTCGTTGATCAAACTGGCGCCTTCGCCGCGCAAGGCCTCGGTCGCGAGCGGCGCCGGATCGCGGCCGGCCATGATCGCGGTCGGATGGAACTGGACGAATTCCGGATCGGCGATGACGGCGCCGGCGCGCGCGGCGATCGCAAGGCCGAGGCCACTGGCCTCGTCCGGATTGGTGGTCACGGCATAGAGATGGCCGATGCCGCCGGTCGCCAGCACCACCGCGCGCGAAGCGATGGTCAAGGATTTTGCGAGGGCGTCACCGATTTTCCGCAAGTCCAGCCCGGTGACCGCCCCGTCTTCGGTGAGGAGCGCCTCGGCGGCATAACCTTCGATCACGCGGATGGAGGGCGTTGCGCGTACCGCTTCAGTCAGCGCCATGATGATCGCCTTGCCGGCCATGTCGCCGCGCACATGAACGATGCGCCGCGCCGAATGCGCGGCCTCGCGGCCGACGGCTAACCTGCCTTCGAGGTCGCGATCGAAGGGAACGCCGTACTGCAGGAGGTCTTGGATTCGGGCAGAGGCCTCGCGCGCGATCCCGAGCGCGATCGTCTCATCGACCAGGCCCGCGCCGGCCGCGACCGTGTCGGCGGCGTGCGCCTCAGGGCTGTCACCCTCGGTGACCGCGGCGGCGATACCGCCTTGCGCCCACGCTGTCGAAGCGCCCTGGCCCAAGGGTGCGGCGGAAATCACGGTGACCGGACGCGGCGCGAGCTTCAGCGCGCAGAACAGCCCGGCAAGCCCGCCGCCGGCGATGACGACGTGGTCGGTATGGCGGGTGAGATCATAAAGGGTTGACATGATTGTCTCCTCTTGTCGTCCCCGCGAAAGCGGGGACCCATACGCCGCGGCTTATCGATCAGGCGATGGAGTAGTTACCTTCTGCGAAAATCGGCACCGGTGGTTATGGGTCCCCGCTTTCGCGGGGACGATGATTTTTGTTGAACTCAATTCTTCAGATTGATCATCCGCTCGACCGAACGCCGCGCCTTCTCGGCGATCAGGGGATCGACGGTAACTTCCTCACGCAGCGTCAGCAGGCTGTCCAAAATCTTCGGCAGCGTGATGCGCTTCATGTGTGGGCACAGATTGCATGGCTGCACCATCTCGACGTCGGGCAGTTCGGCCCGCACATTGTCGGCCATCGAGCATTCGGTGATCATCACCACGCGTTTGGGATGCCTGTTGCGAACCCAGTCGATCATGTGCGCGGTCGATCCGGTGAAGTCGGCTTCCGCCAGCACATCGGGTGGGCATTCCGGATGCGCGATGATCTGCACCGAGGGATCGGCCTCGCGATAGCTTCGCAGTTCGTCGCCGGTAAATCGCTCGTGCACTTCGCAGGCGCCCTTCCAGGCGATGATCTTCACCGGTGTTTTCGACGCAACGTATCGCGCCAGATACTGGTCAGGCAGGAAGATCACCGTCGGTGCATTGAGGCTCTCGACCACCTGAACGGCATTGGACGAGGTGCAGCAGATATCGACCTCTGCCTTCACGTCGGCCGAGGTGTTGACATAGGCAACCACCGGCACGCCCGGAAAACGCTCGCGCAACAGCCGCACATCGGCGCCCGTAATGCTCGCTGCCAGCGAGCAGCCGGCGCGCGAATCCGGTATCAGGACCGTCTTGTGCGGATTGAGGATCTTCGACGTCTCCGCCATGAAGTGCACGCCGCATTGCACGATGATGTCGGATTTCACCCGGGTCGCCTCGATGGCGAGCTGCAGCGAGTCGCCGCGGATGTCGGCGACGCAATGAAAGATCTCCGGCGTCTGATAATTGTGCGCCAGGACGACCGCGCCGCGTGTCCCCTTCAGTTCGTTGATCGCCTTGATAGTGGGCGCCATCAGCGGCCACTCGACCGGCGAGATCACGCTTCTGACCCGCTGATAGAGATGCGCGGTCGCGCGCTCGACTTCGGGCGTCCACTCCAGCGATGGCATCGGCAGCGGCCTCGCACGCCTCGCGGGGCTGGCGCGTCCAGGCGCCTCGAGGGGCGGATGCCCGTGAGCGGGCTGGTCCAAATCTTCGGGACCGTAGATTCCAGCGATCGGCATGACAGCCTCCCTTGGCTCCCCAATATACTCATATTGAGCATATTAGGGCGTTGAGAAATCCGGCCTCTCGGGGGCCGGCATCTTCCTTCAGTTGTGTGGCGCAACTCCGCAACGACCTGCGGCGTCGCAGCATGTCACGGGGATCTTATTTATCCTCATAACGAGCAAATCAAACATAGCATGCGCCCCTCGGCTTCGCCAGACTCCGAGCCGGTCAAATTCGTCAGGGCTGTCCGCCCCGGTTTGCAACGCTGCAATGCGGCGGGACCTTTGATCGACAAGGCGGTTGGGGTTTTCATGCCGATGCATTAACTTCGCGTGCGCGTCGATTTGCTGGCGGGCGCTCGGAACTCGCGCCTGCTGGAATTTTTCCCGTGACCCGCCCAACAACTTGAGGATCTTGCATGGCCGCCATCGAGGGCGATCTCCGTCTGTCCCCCGCGGCCCCGAGCTGGCGCACGCCGCTGGTGATCATCATCTGCGGCTGCGCCATCGGGTTGTTGAGCTTCGGACCCCGCTCCAGCCTCGGCTTCTTCGTCCAGCCGATGAGCCGGGAGTTCTCGTGGGGCCGCGACGTTTTCGGCCTCGCGCTTGCCGTTCAGAACCTGCTGTGGGGCCTGGGCCAGCCGGTCGCCGGCGCAATCGCCGATCGGTTCGGAGTCATGCGCGTGATGTGCGTCGGCGCCGTGCTTTATGCCGGCGGCCTGCTGATGATGCGCTATGCCGCCACGCCGCTGTCGCTCAATATCGGCGCCGGCGTCCTGATCGGGTTCGGCCTGTCGGGCTGCTCGTTCAATCTGGTGCTGTCGGCGTTCAGCAAACTGTTGCCGCCTGAGCGGCGGGGCGTGGCTCTTGGCGCCGGGACCGCCGCCGGATCGTTCGGGCAATTCCTGTTCGCGCCGTTCGGCGTGGCGATGATCGGCAATTTCGGCTGGCAGCCGGCGCTGACAGTATTTGCGGGTCTGATGCTGCTGATCGTGCCGCTGTCGTTCGCGCTCGCGACCCCGCCGGCAACATCGGCCCACGTGCCGGTTGCGCCCCAGCAGTCGTTCAAGACGGCGCTCGCCGAAGCGTTCGGCCACCGCTCTTATGTGCTGCTGGTACTCGGCTTCTTCACCTGCGGCTTCCAGCTCGCCTTCATCACCGTGCATCTGCCGGCCTATCTGGTCGATCGCGGCATACCCGCGCAAACCGGCGGCTGGGTGATCGCCGCGATTGGGCTGTTCAACATCATCGGCTCGCTCAGCGTCGGCTGGCTGCAGAACCGGCTGCCGAAGCGCTACATCCTGTCGGCGATCTATTTCACCCGCGCGCTGTCGATCATGGCGTTCATCTCGTTTCCGATCACCAGCTTCTCCGCGATCATGTTTGGCGCCGTCACCGGTCTGACCTGGCTGTCGACGGTGCCGCCGACCTCGGCGCTGGTGGCCATCATGTTCGGCACCCGCTGGTTTGCGACGCTCTATGGCTTTGCCTTCGTCAGCCATCAGGTCGGTGGCTTCCTTGGGGTGCTGCTCGGCGGGGTGGTGTTCGAGAAATTCGGATCGTACACGCCGATCTGGTGGCTGTCGGTGCTGTTCGGCGTATTGTCGGCGCTGATCAACCTGCCGATCGTCGAGGCGCCGGTGACGCGCCCGGTTGCGCAACTGGCCTAGACCGTTCAAAGTCAGGCAAAATCAAAAACCACAGGCGTCAGGAGACAAGCGTTGGGAACGTTCAAGGCCATCAGGATCGACAAGGCGGAAAAAGGCACGGTCGCCACGCTCACCCAGTTCGACGAAGCCGAGCTGATGGACGGCGACGTCACGGTGCGGGTCGAATGGTCGACGCTGAACTACAAGGATGGCCTGGCCGTCACCGGCAAGGCGCCGGTGGTGCGGCGCTTTCCGATGATCGCGGGCATCGATTTTGCGGGCACCGTCGAGCAGTCGTCGCATCCGCAATGGAAGGCCGGCGACAAGGTGATCTGCAATGGCTGGGGCATGGGCGAGACCCATCTCGGCGCCTACGCCGAAAAGGCGCGCGTCAGGGGTGACTGGCTGGTGCGCCTGCCCGTGGGGATGTCGGCTCGCGACGCGATGGCGATCGGCACCGCGGGCTACACCGCGATGCTTTCGGTGCTCGCGTTGGAAAAGCAGGGTCTTACCCCAAAGCAGGGTCCGATCGTTGTCACCGGCGCCGCTGGCGGCGTCGGCTCGGTCGCGACCGCGGTGCTGTCGAAGCTTGGCTATCACGTCATCGCCTCCACCGGCCGACTGTCCGAAACCCCCTATCTGAAGGGCCTGGGCGCGGCCGAAGTGATCGACCGCAATGAGCTGTCGGGTCCGGCCAAGCCGTTGGCCAAGGAGCGCTGGGCAGGGGGGATCGACAGCGTCGGCTCGACCACGCTGGCCAACCTGCTCTCGATGACAAAGTATGGCGGGGCCATCGCTGCCTGCGGCCTCGCCGCGGGCATGGATCTGCCGTCCTCGGTGGCCCCCTTTATTTTGCGGGGGGTGTGCCTTCTCGGCATCGATTCCGTGATGTGCCCGATCGAAAAGCGAAAAGCCGCCTGGAGCCGGCTCGCCAGTGACCTGGACAGGGCAAAACTAGCTGAAATCACTCACGAAATTGGCCTGGACGAGGTTGTCGAGGCCGGCGCCAAAATCCTTGCCGGTCAGGTTCGCGGTCAAATCGTGGTAAAAATTCTCTAATGGCGTTCAGACTTTACCAACCAAGCTGCTCCAATGTTGCCACGGTTGGTATGGTAAGCAGCGGGTAAAGAAAATCAGGCGTTGCCCGCGCTCTAGTACAGTCGGAGTTACAGCATGCTTGCGCGTTTCGTGTTGGGGGCCGTAACGGCCAGTACGCTGATTGTGCCGGCCATGGCCGGAGCGATGAATGCCGACGAGGCCCGCAAGTTCGTCGCCGGCAAGGTATTCGCATTTACCTGTTTCGACGGCACCCGCGGCGCAGGCCGGATCCTCGACGATATGGGCGCGGCCGGCGCGGTGCAATTTTCGGGCTCCGGTCCCATTCGCCACGTGCGGTTACCCGGCAACACGCTGCAGATCCGCGGTCAGGCCGTCTGCGCCTCGCTCAAGGGGATCCCGTTCGAGCCCTGCTTCAATCTCGATAAGAAGGACGACCGCAGTTTCCGCGGATCGGTTTCCGGTATGGGCTTCGCCTATTGCGATTTCCACAATCAGGGCGCGGCGCAAATGCTGATGGCGCGCGCCGTGGCGCGTCCGCGTTCGCTGCGCGCCGCGGAGCGGACCGGTACGGTCGGCACGTCGCACGCCGAAGTGACTGCGCGGGTCGAGACCCCGCACGTCGAGGCCGCGCGGATCGAGCCGGTCAAGTCCGAGGCGAAACCTGAAATCCTCGAAGCCAGAAGGCGCTCCGGAGCTACGCCGCTCGACCGACTGACCGGGCACGGTCCGAGACATCATCACCCAGGGTTCCCTTGCTGACGGCCGCGATCGCCGCAGCGCGATGCCGTAATCATACGGTCCGGCACTTTCATGTGTTGGTAGCGATTTTCGATCCAATTTGCCGAAAATCGACAGGCTGTGGGGGCGGCCAAAGAAAACGGGTTCGACAATGTCGCTGTATTTTTTCCGGATTAGCCACGGTCGCTATTCCGGAGCTTCCGATCACGGATCGGAATTCGAGAGCCGCGAGGCGGCCTGGTCCGAGATGACCAAGGTTTGCGCAAATCTGCTTGGTGGAATTTCGCGCAGTCTGAAGCCCAATGCCGAATGGCACATGGAGATGCTGGACGAGTCTAGGCAGCCCGTATTCAGAATCCGCCTCGTAGCGGAATCGCTCGGCTGAACGATCCGGTCGCGCCGGCGAGCCTGGCGCTCGTCGCTGTCGTCCCTTGATACGATCCAACGATTGTTCTGCTGCGGTGAATCGCCGTCGTCGAGACCCGCGATGCCATCGGCCGGCGGCCGCGTGCTGCGTGTCGTTGATTTCACCGTATTCTTACGAGGAGGAAGTTAACGGTAACGTGGAACCGCGACGCTATTTCTCGTAGGCGCTCAGTATGTCGGGCGGGGAGAAACCGTTCATCCCGCTCACGCCTGAGTTTCGTCTCACCCGACGCATCGCATTTGCAAGGACCGGTCCATGTCGTTTCTCAATCTCCGTATCAGCGGCCGGCTCTATGCCGGATTTGGC
Organism: uncultured Alphaproteobacteria bacterium; assembly: GCA_963831585.1. Lineage (GTDB taxonomy): Bacteria > Pseudomonadota > Alphaproteobacteria > Rhizobiales > Xanthobacteraceae > Bradyrhizobium. The sequence goes on from CAWHRA010000023.1 coordinate 225,197, forward strand.
GCGCTCGTGCTGTTCTGCGCGGGCCTGGCAGCTTTGGGGGTGTGGCAGCTGGGAGGGATTCACGACCAGGTCAGGTTGCTGACGGTACAGTCCACCAACACCATACGTGCCAGCGAAATCGCAACCGAACTGCAGGCTGGCCGTCGGGCGACCCTGCGCTATGCGTTCGATCATGACGAGAGCTCGTTTGCGGAAGCCGAGAAGCGGCTGAACAAGGCGTCCGAACTTCTGGAGGCCGCAGCGAAGCTGGCTGTGTCCAACGAGCGGCGCGGCATCTTTCAGGGGCTCGGGAAGGACGTCGAAGATTTGAAGGCCAAGCGCCTCGCCCTGGGCGAGGCCGTCACGCAGATGGTGGAAGGCCGGGCCCTGCTTTTCACGGATGGTGAAAAACTGGCGGCCGACGTTCAGAAATTCGTCAAGGCTGCGGAAGGAGGCGAGTTCTCCCAGGAAGCGGCTCCGCTCGAGGCCAAGATCCTTTTGGTCCAGGTCGCCGGCTGGCGGATGCTGACAACTCGTGCATCCGGCGGTATCGCCACCTTCAAGACCAATCTTGGCAACGCTATGGATCATATCGAGGCACTCGAGAATGCCGACCTGCCGCCGAAGCTTGCAGCGCCGCTGAAGGACATCAAGGCGAGCGTGATCAAGTACGGTCAGGCGTTCGACAAAGCCGGGCCTGCCATGTTGCGGGGAGATGAGCTGTACTACAAATCCATCAGCCCGCTGACCATCAGCGCGATTGGAAAGCTCGATGGGCTGGTGGAGGTGATCGGAAAGAATTTCAGGAAGACCACCGCCGATACCGACGAACGCATCAACACCACCATCACCATGCAGGAAATTGTGGCGGGCGCCGCCGTATTGCTCGGCCTGCTGATCGCGTTCCTGATCGCGCGCGGCATCATCAAGCCGCTGTCCGGCCTGACCTCCGGCATGAAGGAACTCGCCGGCGGCAATTTCGGCGTGGTGCTGCCAGGGCTCGAACGCAAGGACGAGGTGGGCGACATGGCGCAGGCAGTCGAGACCTTCAAGGTCAGGGCCGAGCAGAAGGCCCGCGAGGAAGCCGAAGCCAAGGCCATGCAGGACCAGATCGCCGCCAAGCAGCGCAAGGCGGACATGATCAAGCTCGCCGACACGTTCGAATCCGCGGTCGGCGAGATCGTCGAAACCGTGTCGTCGGCCTCGACCGAACTGGAAGCCTCCGCCGGCACGCTGACCTCGACCGCGGCGCGGGCGCAGGAACTCACCACCATGGTCGCGACCGCGTCCGAGGAAGCCTCCACCAACGTGCAATCGGTCGCTTCGGCGACGGAGGAAATGGCCTCCTCCATCACCGAGATCAGCCGCCAGGTACAGGAATCGGCACGGATGGCGGGCGAGGCGGTCGACCAGGCGCGCAAGACCAATGATCGCGTCAGCGAGCTGTCGAAGGCGGCGGCGCGGATCGGTGACGTCGTCGAGCTGATCAACACCATCGCGGGGCAGACCAACCTGCTGGCGCTCAACGCGACCATCGAGGCCGCGCGGGCCGGCGAGGCCGGTCGAGGCTTTGCCGTGGTCGCCTCCGAAGTGAAAGCGCTCGCCGAACAAACCGCAAAGGCGACCGGCGAGATCGGCCAGCAGATCACCGGTATCCAGGCGGCAACGCAGGAATCCGTCGGAGCTATCAAGGAAATCAGCGGCACGATCGAGAGGCTATCGGAGATTTCATCGACCATCGCAGCCGCGGTGGAAGAGCAGGGCGCGGCGACCCAGGAGATTTCCCGCAACGTGCAGCAGGCCGCGCAAGGCACCCAGCAGGTCTCCTCCAACATCACCGACGTGCAGCGCGGCGCGGGCGAGACCGGTTCCGCGTCCTCGCAGGTGCTCTCGTCGGCCCAATCGCTGTCGAGCGAAAGCAACCGCCTCAAGCTGGAAGTAGACAGGTTCCTCGATACGGTAAGGGCGGCCTGACGGGGCCGCTCCACCTGGCGAAGCGTCCTCGGCCGTATTACTACGGACTGCAAAATTAAGGGGACCGTAAAAGAGCGGGGGTAAAGCGGACGGGCAGGACAGAGGAGATTCGGGCCAAGGCGTGTCCGCCTGTCGATCAGCCCTCCTCTCGGAGACCAGAAATGAACTCGGATTCGCCGGCTCTCTCGGGGAATTCCCGAGCCCGCCGCCGTTCAGCTTTCGGCCTTGCTCCGCGGATCGTGACCTTGTCGGTCGCCGGCATCCTCCTGTTGGGCGTCTGCGTCAGCGGTGTCTCCTGGTATCTTCTCGAAGGCGGAGCGACCAAAGCGGCTGCGGAGCGGGTGGAAACCAACATGCGGGTCGCGTGGGACATCCTGCGCGCCAACGGCAAGAACTTCAGTGTCGCCGACGGCAAGCTGCTGGTGAACGATCATGTCCTGAACGGCGACGCAGCGCTGGTCGACAAGGTCAAGAGCCTCGTCGGCGGCACCTGCACGGTGTTCATGAAAGATCTGAGAATTACGACCAACGTATTGAAACCCGATGGTACGCGGGCGGTAGGAACATCCCTGGCGCCGGGCGGTGCACACGATGCGATCTTCGATCGCAAGACTTCCTTTCGCGGCGAGGCGCAGATCCTCGGCGAACCCTATATGACCGCCTACGATCCGATCCTCGATTCGAACGGGCAGGTGCTCGGCATTCTCTACGTCGGCATCAGGAAGGTGGAATTCCTGGAGTCTGCCCGCAGCACGTTCTGGTCGATCATTTATTCGACCCTGGTGGTCAGCTCGCTCGCGATGTTGGTCAGCTACCTCGTGGCCCGCAACGGGATCGTTCGCCCCCTGAAAGCCAGCGTCGTGACCATGAATCGCCTGGCGCATGGCGACCTCCAGGTGGAAACGCCTGAACCCCGGCGGGTCGATGAGATCGGCGAGATCATGACCGCGTTGGTCGTGTTCAAGAAGACCGGACTGGAAGTCGAACGGATGCGTGCCGACCGTGTCGTGGCGGAACAGCACGCTGCAGAGCAGCGCAAGGCGGACATGATCAGGCTCGCCGACAATTTCGAATCCGCGGTCGGCGAGATCGTCGAAACCGTGTCGTCGGCCTCGACTGAACTCGAAGCCTCCGCCGGCACGCTGACCAGGACGGCTGAACACGCGCAGGAAGTCACTACGGCGGTTGCGGCGGCTTCGGAAGAGGCCTCCACCAATGTGCAGTCGGTGGCCTCGGCGACGGAGGAAATGGCAACCTCTGTCAACGAGATCAGCCGCCAGGTGCAGGAATCGGCGAGGATGGCGGGCGAGGCGGTCGAGCAGGCCCGCAAGACCAATGACCGCGTCGGCGAACTGTCGAAGGCGGCGGCCCGCATCGGCGACGTCGTCGAACTGATCAACACTATCGCAGGCCAGACCAACCTGCTCGCTTTGAACGCCACGATCGAGGCGGCGCGTGCCGGCGAGGCGGGCCGCGGCTTTGCCGTGGTCGCTTCGGAAGTCAAGGCGCTTGCCGAACAGACCGCCAAGGCCACCGGCGAGATCGGCCAGCAGATCGGTGGGATCCAGGCGGCGACGCAGGAATCCGTCGGAGCCATCAGGGAAATCAGCGGCACCATCGAGAGGCTGTCGGAGATATCCTCGACCATCGCAGCCGCGGTGGAAGAGCAGGGCGCGGCGACCCAGGAGATTTCCCGCAACGTGCAGCAGGCCGCACACGGCACCCAGCAGGTTTCTTCCAACATTACCGACGTGCAGCGCGGCGCGGGCGAGACCGGTTCTGCCTCCTCGCAAGTGCTCTCGGCGGCACAATCGCTGTCCCGCGACAGCAACCGCCTCAAGCTCGAGGTCGGCAAGTTCCTCAATTCGGTCCGCGCCGCCTGACAAGGCGGCGGTTGAAGATCACGGCCGCATCGGGCCGGATTGGCGGGGCCCGCCTGAATCGTTCCGCCAAAGCCAGACCGAAAGCGCGCCGGCGCGCCCGCGGATCCGCGTTTCCCGGGGGCCGGTGAGGACGCCAGACTCGAGCAATGCGCAATTCGGGCCCGCCTGGCGGAGCAGATCGTTGCTCAGCGCCAGCGCCGCGCCGTCCTTCGCCGCAACCTCCATCAGGCGGCTGGCCACGTTCACGCTGTCACCCGTCGCGGTGATGTGCTGATAGCTGCCGCCGCCGAGCCGGGATGCGATGATGGGGCCGAAATGGGCGCCTACCTTGAAGCCGGTTTGCGACGCGATCGATGGCGGCAGCGCTTCGATCCATCGTTCGATGCGGTTGCAGAGCGCGACGCAGCAAAGCGCCGCATTACGTGCGTCGTCCACGGTGCTCTCCGGGAGCCCGAACAGGATCATGGCGCCGTCGCCCAGGAAACTCGTGACGATTCCGCCGTGCGCCACGACATCGCGGTCGACCAGGGTATGGAATTCCTTCAGAACTTCCAGCACCGCGTCCATTCCATGGGTTTCGCTGAGCGAGGTAAAGCCGGACAGGTCGACGAAGACGATCGCGGCATCCTGATGCACCGGCGCGAGCAGAAACTCCGGGTTCATGGTCAGCCATGTGCGGAGCGCCGGCGCCTGGAACTGCTGCAGCAAGTCGCTCTTCATGGCGAAATACTGCGCCTGCCGGCGGTTCAGCCAGAGCTGCACCGCGCCGAACAGGATTGCCGGCGGAGCAGCGGCCGCGACCGGCAGGGCCGCGCTGAGCCAGACGCCATGCGAAAATGCCGCGAAATTCCCGATTACCCAGATTACGAGCACGGCCAGGATCGAGAGGAGGCCGACCGCACTGCGCCGCCACGCCAGCAAACCCACCAGCAGCAGCGTCAGGACGAGCGCCAGAAGGGCGTCGACGGCGCGTATCGTGCGGTCACGCACGATCCCGTCGCCGTTCATCAAATGGGAAACGGCGGTGGCGACAATCTCCACGCCCGGCATCACCGGATCGAACGGCGTCGGGAACACGTCGCCGCCGCCGGTCACGGTGGCCCCGATCACGACGATCCGGTTTCGAACGGCCTCCGGAACGATGTTGCCGCTCAATACGGCAGCCGCGCTGATGGTCCGGATCGTGCCATGGCGGCCATAGAAGGCCAGCGGCATGATGTGGTCGATGTCGACGGCGATCTGCCGTCCCGCCAGAGTGAGGCTGTCCGCCTCGAAGGTCGGCTCGGCACCGGCTGCCAATGCAGCGGCGCGCAGCGGGAACGACAGCTCTACCCTGTCGCCGGATCGAAACAGCAGAGGGGCGCCTCTGGGCGTCCCGGATTTGTCCGTGGTCAAATTGACCGCTCCGACGGCGGCGTGATCGGAAAATGATTGTAGCGGCAGCAGGAATTTCTCCGCGCGTGGCAGGCGCGCGAGAAGTCCGCTCTCATCTGTCTCCATCAACTGGGTCGCGTCGGGAAAGACCGCCGCCGAAGCGATCACGGTCGGGCGCTTGCCGAGCACCTGTGCCAAAGCCGCGTCGCCCTGGTCGTTGCCGCGATCGATCAACAGCAAATCGACCGCGATGACACGGGGGTCGAGGCGCGCGATCGCCTCGACCAGGGCGGCGAGATCGGCGCGCGGCATCGGGTAGCCGCCTCTCTTCGCTACGGTGTCGTCGTCGATGGCTACGATGGTGACCGAATCCGGCGCGGCTCGTTCCCCGCGCGCGAGCAGGCGCAGATCGGTCAAGGCGCCCTCGGCGCGATCAAGAAGCTGAACGTCGCCCCGCCAGTGGCCTATTCCCAGCGCCAGCGCCCAAAGCGCCGACAGGACGAGCGCAGCCAGTGTCTGGAAGATCCTGCCGCTCACTGATGATCATTGTCCAAGATCAATGCCAAGGTTATTGTCCAAGCCGTGCCAGCAATGCATCAACGCGCGGCTGCGGCCATCGCTTGACGATCAGGGGATCGGCGCCGGGATCGACGTCGACACCCTGGCCCGGCCCAAGAACGACCTGGCCGGGACCGGCGGCCCTGCGCACCGCGACCTGGCCTCTCAGAACCAGAACCGACGTCCTTGCGTCCTTGGTGTCCACCGCCCATTTCGTGCCGCGCACGGCGGCGATGGCCTGTGGTGTCGTTACCTCGAAGCGAGTTCTTGCCGCGCTGCTTCCGCGCATCGACCAGCAACGCCCCGCCTTGCAGATCGGCGGAATCCACGTCGCCGTTCTTGTTGTGACTCTGCAGCGTGAACGTCGCGCCGCTTTCGGCAACGATGGTCACGCCGCCGCGGCAATGCAACGCCAGCGCCGCATTTGCGAGGTGCTCCGAGGAGCATCCCATCGTGGCTGGCTGGGCCAATGCAGCGCCAGCGCCAAGATATGCGCAGACAAGACATGCGCAGATAAGACATGCGCAGACGATGGCCAGGCACGTCATCCGGGCGAGCGCTTTCATGGCTGTGTCTCCCTGTCTACGTCCCGCGCAATGCTTCAGCAAAAGTGCCGTCGTAGCAATATCGTTCTTGAAATTCAAACTGTGTTTAGAAAATGTCTGCACCGGTCCAGGGTCGAGAACACGGCAGTATTTGCATTGAACTCGGGGCGCGCGAAACCGGCGCGGGCCGGGACGAAAAGCGCGCCTAGCCTCCCGACTGGGTAACAGGTGTGGCTCGCGGCGCGGCCTCCTTGCGGAACAGAATGCGCTGGTACAGCCAGCCGATCGCCACCAGCACCAGGCCCAGACACATGAACGACAGCGCGCGGTAGACACCGGTCAGCGTCGACATGTCGATCAGGAACGCTTTCACGATCGTCAGCGCGATCACCACGGCCGATGCCAGCCTTGCCCGCTGCGAATTGACTGTTATGCCGATGCCGAGCAGCACCACGCCGAATGCCAGCCAGGCGATCGAATAGGTGTATTGCTCGGCGCCGCTGGTTACCCCGAAGGTCAGCAGCGGGCCGTGATAAAGCCGGCGGATTTCGAGCGTCACGGAGCTCAGCGCCATCACCAGCGCGCCCGCCGCGATGCAATTGGCATAGGCGGCAGGCCGCCGTCCCGCCACCGCATAGGATAGCAGCAGCATCAGGACGGCCGGCATGGCATAGCCCAGCATGATCCGGTTGACAAAGACGCCGCCGACATTGGTCGGCCACAGCAGCGGGTTGTTCAGCAGCAACAGCCCGAATACGCTGGCGAGGCCAGCGAAAACCGTCAACAGCAGCGCGCTGCCATTGTGGGTGATGCTGCCGGTGCGGATGCGCAACCGCTCCAGGCCGATCGCCATCGCGAGCGCGACGCAGACCTGCAGGGCGTTTTCGGTGAGACCCGCCGAATTCCGATATACATTGCCGCCGTTCACGGCATGACGGATTTCCATGAACGCGAGCAACACCGTGAACAGCACCGCTGCCCCCTCAACGGCGCGCAGTGGCGCATCGTCGCCGCGGCGGCGCAGGAAGATGCTCGCCACCCAGAACGACAGCGCCGGGACGCCGTAACCCCACAGCAGCCAATTGAAGACGAGGGTGGACCCGACCGCATCGCCGACGATACGCGGTTCATAGCCGACGCGCAGCACCACGATGGCGGCGAGAATGGCGGCAAGCGAGCGCAGGAACGGGATCGGCCGCTGCATCGAAATCCACGCCGTGCCCAGCGACATCAGCGAAAGCGCGATGGTGAGCCAGCCCTTTTCGAGCGCGAAGGTCAGCGCCAGGGCCAGGGCTGCGAGCGTGCCGGTGGCGAGCAGCGCGATCGAAATCGCCAGTCCCGGCCGGTTGTCGCGTCTCGTCAGACGTTCCGTCGCGGCGCCATAGGCCGCCGCAAGGAGCACAGCCAGAATCGCAAACGGCACCGAACGATCGAGACGGGCGATGCGGGCATAGAGTGCCACGAGCAGCGCGAGCGGCGTGAACACGGCAGACGCCGACCACACCACCGGGATGATGGCGCTGACCGAGCGGCCCTGCGCCAGGAATCCGGCGACGCCGAAGCCTGCCGCGAAGATCGCCGCCGTGACCAGATGAAGCGTGACGGAGGCGTCGGTGGCGACCGGGCCGATGCCGGGCAGCGGGCCGCCGGGCAGCACCAGCATGTCCGGATTGCCGCGCACCGCCCATTCGGCGAACACGACGAAGACGAAGGCCGCGGCGGCAGCGACCGCGCCGGTCGCGGAAGGCGCATGCCATGCGACCATCAAGGCGCCGGCCACCAGCACTGCGAAGACGATAATGGCGGCATCAGCATGGAAACTCGCAAGCACGATGATCGTCGCGCCAAATAGATACGCCGCGAGCGAGCCGGATGAGATCGGCTCGATCCGGCCCTCGTCGGCCGGCGGTCCGAACAGGAGGCCGCACACCACGAGCAGGGCCGCGAGCACGAAACCGGCGATGACATGGAAGTCGTGCGGTCCGACCATCGACGGCCCGCACTCGAGGCAGGGGAAGGTCCACAGCAGGGAGGCTGCGATGGTGGTGACCGCGAGCCAGCGCCACAGCCTGATCCGCGCCAGCGCGAACGCTGCGGCGGTGACGATGGCGAGGTAGATATACAGCGCCCAGAAGTCGGGCTTCTCCGAGGAGACCAGGATGGGCGTGACGAAGGCGGCGGCGACGCCGAGACCGGCCAGCGCCGGGCCGTGCAGCAGCGCCGCGGCGAGCGTGCCGAGCGCCACCAGCCCGAGCAGGACGAATGCGGTCGCGGGCGCGAGAAAATCATAGAGCGCGTAGGCGGCATAGACGGTCGCGAAGGCGACCGCCGTGCCCGCGGCGGTGAGGATCGCGGGGATATTGGCGATCGGCAGCGCCTCGATGGCCGAAATGCTTTCCTTGCGGCGCGTCCATTCGCCGGCCGCGAGCAAAGCAAGCGCGAACGCGCCGCCGAGCAGCGTACGCACGCCGGGTCCGAGCAGCCCCGCCTCGATCGAATAGCGGACCATGAAGAAGCCGCCGAGCGCCAGCGTCAGGCCGCCGATCCAGACCACCCAGCGGGTGCCGATGCGTTCCTCGAAGCCGGGCTGGGCATGCGGCAGCGGCGGCGGCATCGCGGCCGGGCCGCCTGCGGCTTGCGGCGCGGCCGGTTGTTCGGCCGCAATGCCGGGCGACGAGGCGGCCAGTGTCTGTTCCAACTCCTGCAGCGGGGTGAGTGGCGGCGGAACCGGCCGCGCCTGCCACGCCGCTTCGACCGCGTCGAGCCGCGCACGCAGCCTCGCGGCCTGATTGAGCGCCTTGCGCGCGAAGACGAACGCGACGACGGCGATGACCAGCGCAAAAAAATCGAACGGCGTATCGAACATCAAGCCTCCAGGCGATCGGCCCGGCGTTGAGGGCTTAACCGCTTCAAAAAAATCGTCAGCGCCGCGCGCGGACGCGCAGACCCGGCGCCGGCCGCTCCTGAAGCACCTCGCGGCGGAAGCGAAACAGCGCGGCGGGCCTGCCGCCCGTCTGTGTCGACATCACGCCGGTCGGTTCGACCAGGGCGCCGGTTTCCACCAGCCGGCGGAAATTCTGCTTGTGCAGATGCCGCCCCGAGATCGCCTCCACGGTGCGCTGCAATTCAGTGAGTGTGAATTCGTCCGGCAAAAGTTCAAACACCACCGGGCGGTATTTCAGCTTGGCGCGCAGCCGCCCCATCGCGGTGGCGAGAATGCGCCGGTGGTCGAAGCGCATGGAGACGCCGAGCCTGGGGATCGACTTGCGTGCTAATGCCGCAGGGCGCCCGTCCCGCCGCGCCTCCTCGACCAGTCCGGCTTCGTAGAGCAGTTCGTAGCGATCGAGCACGCGCTCCTCGTCCCAAGGCGCGCCCTCGATACCGAAATACAGCCGGATTCGATCCTTGCGGCTGAGCGCGCGGGCCGCGTCCGGCTGTTCGGTCTGACCGGCCCAGCGCATCAGTTCGGGAAAGATGTCGCGCTCGATGATGGCGGGCCGCGCTTCCCGCCAGTCTTCCCACGGGAAGAAGCGATACCAGGGCTCGAAAGTCGCGCCCGCCGCGCGAGCGGCATTGTCGGCAGCGCGGGTCAGCGCGAGGTAACCGATCGAGGCGACGTGCACGTCGGTGTCGCCGGGCTGGGTGTGGCGGCCGCGGTCGCCGAATGTGTAGAGCTGCTCGACGTAGCCGAGCCGCAATCCCGCCTGTTCTTCCACCCAGGCGCGCAAGCCGATCTCGAAGGTGCGGTGCCGGACCGCGTCGAACGGGCCGAACGGAAGTCCGGCGAGCTTGCCGTCGCCGCCGGAAGACGCGGTGAGGATCAACGGCTCGTTGCCCTCGATCGCGACGATCGCCGCGGTGAGGCCGATCTCGATCGGCGTCAGAAGCTTTTCGCTCATCTGGCGGTGTTTATGCGCATCAGTCGAGATCGATGCGGAACGGGTGGCTCTCGACCATCATGCTGCCCGGACCCATCTCGTCGAGCGCGCGCAGCATGCGTCCCTCCCGCCCCAGCGCCTTGTCGGCGAGCGTCACGATCAGCCGGTTCGGCGAGGCGATCGGGGAGGCGGCGCGAATTTGCCTGGCGATTGCAATTTCATCGCGATGCGGATTGAGCAGACAAACGGCGGCAAAGGCGCTCGCGGTCGAGCGGCTGATGCCGGCATAGCAGTGCACCACCAGCGGGGCGCCGCGGTCCCAGCCGCGCACGAAATTCAGCACCTGCTCGATATGGAAATCCGAGGGCGCGACGAAGCCGTCGATCGCTTCGGTGATGTCATCCATCTGCACTTTCAGGTGATTGGCGGGAAGCACCGATTCCGGCCGCTGCACCTGATCGACATTGGCCATCACCGTCAGCACGTGGCTGGCGCCCGTGGCTTTGACGGTGTCGGGAAGGGCAGCGAGCGAGCAGACGTGGATCATGGCGTTCCTTTTGCCGCGATTATAAGCCCGCGCGCCGGGGCGTGAAAGGTCGTTCGGAGGCCTGCATTTACGGGTGCAGCGTCTTGAATCGCGCCAGAAACCGCTTCTCGGCCTTGGCTGCGGTCCAGGGCGTCAAATAATCCTGCCGCATCGAGGCGGGCAGGCCGGGATCGCGGCCAAACAGGCGCTTGGCTTCGGCTTGCGCAAAGCCTGCGAGTTCGGTCGCCTCGAGATAGGCCGCGCCGCGGTCGGCGGCCTTGATCTGCTGCGTTATGTCGTCCGCCAGCGCCGGCGGCAATCCAAAGCGGATGTGGATCGCCGAAAGCAGCCGCTTTTCCACTGTCTTGTAGTCGCCGCCGAGCACTGCCTTGAACGGCGAGATCATGTCGCCGATGACATATTCCGGCGCGTCATGCAGCAGTGCCGCCAACCGCACCCGGGCATCGACGCGCGGCGTATGCTCGCGCATCACGGCCTCGACCAGCAGCGTGTGCTGCGCCACCGAGAAGATATGCGCGCCGCTGGTCTGCCCGTTCCATCGCGCGACCCGTGCCAGACCATGGGCGATATCGGCGATCTCGACATCGAGCGGCGAGGGGTCCAGCAGGTCGAGCCGCCGCCCCGATAACATACGCTGCCAGACGCGGCTGGAGGTCGGCGGCGCGGACGGTTTGTTCGCCGTCATTTGACTTGAAGGCGGGGCCTGCGATGTTGGCCGCCGCAGGTATCGTGACAAAAGCAAGTCACCAGGTGGTCGTTGACCATGCCGGTGGCCTGCATGAAGGCGTAGACGATGGTCGGGCCGACGAATTTGAAGCCGCGCCCCGCCAGTTCCTTGGAGATCTTGATCGAGAGCGGTGTCGATGCCGGCACGCTGGCGGTGGTCTTGAAGTTGTTGACCTTCGGCCGGCCGTCGACGAAGTCCCAGAGGAATTTCGAGAAGCCCGGCCCGTCTTCCATGATCCCAAGATAGGATTTTGCGCTGTTGACGGCACCCTCGATCTTGGCGCGGTTGCGGACGATGCCGGCGTCGTTCATCAGCGCGTGGATTTTTTTGGCGTTGTAGCGGGCGATCTTCTCGGGCTGGAAGTCGTCGAAGGCTTTGCGGAAATTGTCGCGCTTGCGCAGGATCGTGATCCAGGACAGCCCGGCCTGGAAACCGTCGAGAATAAGCTTCTCGTACAGCGCACGGTCGTCATATTCCGGCACGCCCCATTCGGTGTCGTGATAGGCCATGTAGAACGGATCTTCGCCGGGCCACGGGCACCGCGTCAGGCCGTCGGCGTGCAGGCGCGCGGATCGGCTCATGCGACGGTCTGCTTCGGCGAGGTCAGGAGGTCGTCGGGGTCGGCGACGCGGATGGCAAGGCCGCCCGCCGTCAGGGACAAACCGGCGGCAAGCGCGTCGGCGACACGATCGATCCTGAGCAGCGCCAGACCGACCTTGCCTGCCGTCGCTCCGATGGTGCCGACGGCCTTGTCGCCGGCAAGAACCGTCGTGCCCGGCTCCGGCGAGAAGTCTTCAAGACTGATTCGGACCGTCCGCGTCCGCGCGGTGCCGCGGTGCTGCATCCGCGACACCACCTCCTGGCCGACGTAACAGCCCTTGTCGAAATCGACGCCGTGCAGGCGGTCCATGTTGGTTTCATGCGGAAACGCGTCGCCATAGATGAAGTCGAGACCGCCGCGCGGCGCGCCACAGGCGATGCGAAGCGCTTCATAGGCTGCGGCCTCGGCGAGTTCCGCGCCGATCAGCTCGGCGACCTTTTGCGCGAGCTCTCCGGGAACGAGAATCCGCCAACCCAGCGCGGTGTTGCGGGGATCGGCGAAGGCCAGATCGGGCTGCATGGCCGGCTCGCCGTCCCAGGCCGCGAGCACGCCGAGGCTGTCGGAGAGATTTTCGATGTCGACCTTGGCGCGCAGTTTGTAGATGCCGAGCTTGTCGGCGAGCGCTTGCGCCAGCGCGCGCGGGCAGTCGATCAGGAAACCGCCGCCATGGCCGGCGGGCGCCTCGGTGATCAGGAAATCCGCGATGATCTTGCCCTGCGGCGTCAGCAACGCCCCGAAACGGCCTAACCCGGGCCGGACCAGCCTGATATCCGTGGTGAAAAGGCCGTTGAGGAAATCGCGTGCCCCTTCGCCGCTGACCTTGACCACCCCCCGGTCGGGGAGAAAGGCTGCTTTCATGCAAAAATCTCTTGCGACATGTTGCCTCGGAACGTAAGCCGCCAAGGCATAAACGACAAGACCCGCGCGGCGTAGGATGACCTCATCCTGAGGAGCGGGCCAACGGGTCCGTGCGTAAGCACGGCCCGATGATGGACTCCGCCCGCGTCTCGAAGGGTGGCAACTGGCACTGAATGCGTCTCATGCTTCGAGACGCCCTGCGGGCCTCCTCAGCATGAGGGTTGAGCCGAACACGAGGAACGATGAGCCAAACCTACGATCTGATTCTGAAGTCCGGCACCGTGGTCAATCAGGACGGCGAGGGCGCGCGCGACATCGCCATCGCCAATGGGCGGATCGCCGCGATCGGCTCGCTTGGACAGGCCTCGGCGGCCGAGGTGATCGACTGCAAGGGCCTGCATATCCTGCCTGGCGTGATGGATACGCAGGTGCATTTCCGCGAGCCGGGCCTGACCCACAAGGAAGACCTGGAAACCGGGTCGCGCAGCGCCGTGATGGGCGGCGTCACTGCCGTGTTCGAAATGCCGAACACCGATCCGCTGACGATCAGCGAGCAGGCCTTTACCGGCAAGGTGAAAGCCGGCCGCCACCGCATGCATTGTGATTTTGCGTTCTTCATCGGGGGAACCCGCGACAACGTAGCCGATCTGCCGGAGCTGGAGCGCGCGCCGGGCTGCGCCGGCGTCAAGGTGTTCATCGGCTCGTCCACCGGCGCGTTGCTGGTGGAGGACGACGAAAGCCTGCGCCGGATTTTCAAGGTGATAAAGCGCCGCGCCGCGTTTCACGCCGAGGACGAATACCGGCTCAACGAGCGCAAGCATTTGCGCGTCGAGGGCGATCCGCGCTCGCACCCGGTGTGGCGCGACGAGACCGCGGCGCTGATGGCGACGCAACGCCTGGTCAAGCTCGCCCGTGAAACCGGAAAACGCATTCACATCCTGCACATCTCGACCAGGCAGGAGATCGAGTTTTTGCGCGACCACAAGGATGTCGCCACCTGCGAAGCGACGCCGCATCACCTCACGCTGGCGGCGCCCGAATGCTACGAACGGCTCGGCACCCGCGCCCAGATGAATCCGCCGGTGCGCTCGGCCGAACATCGGGCAGGCATCTGGTACGGTATCGAGCAGGGCATCATCGACGTGCTGGGCTCCGATCACGCGCCGCATACGCTGGAGGAGAAGGCAAAGACCTATCCGGCCTCGCCCTCGGGCATGACCGGGGTGCAGACGCTGGTGCCCCTGATGCTCGATTACGTCAACGCCGGGCGCTTGTCGCTGGCGCGCTTCGTCGACCTCACCAGCGCGGGGCCGGCGCGGCTGTTCAACATCGCCTGCAAGGGCCGTATCGCCGCGGGCTACGACGCCGATCTGACCGTGGTCGACCTCAAGCGCAGCGAAACCATCACCGACGAGTGGGTGGCCTCGCGCGCCGGCTGGACGCCGTATCACGGCGTGCGCGTCACTGGCTGGCCGGTCGGCACCTTCGTGCGCGGCAGGCGGGTGATGTGGCAGGGCGAGCTGGTGACACCGTCGGGCGGCGAGCCGGTGCGGTTTCTCGAGACGCTGAAGGCGTAAAAGGCTACTGCTTCGCCAATCGGGTTGAAAACTCGCCGTTGCGCACGCGCAGCGGGAGGCCCTCGACGAATTTCGCCACTGCGTCCTCGCCATAGGTGGCGACCAGCTCGGCGAATGCGGCGAACAGGCTGGCCTGCGCCAGGCAGTCGCCGTCGACGCCATCGTGCCGCGCTTCCGCCCAGGCCTCGTTAAGGTAACTCAGCGCCGCCTGCTTCTGTTCGTGGTCGGGCAGGGGGGCGCGGGCGGTGAAGGAGGCTGGATGGCTCATGAAACCCGACATTCTGTATGCGATCCAAGGCGGAACGCTGGAATGCCCAACTTCTTAGCATGTGTAAACGAGTCGCCTAGACCAGTTCTTTAGGAAAGGTTAACGGGCTGGAACAATATGATAAGTTCCGGAACCGAAGCTTTACGTGAACCGCATCGCCTCTCGAAACCGCTTCAGTTGGCGTAGCGAGCGGTCAGATCGCGCGAGATTTTCGAGCCTTCATCGATGTAGCGGCGAATCGCCACCGTGGCTGCCGGCGTGCAGGTCCGGTAGGTCTGCTGGAAGCCGTTATAGCCGCGGTTGAAGCCGGCGATCATGCGGGCGCGGCGATCGCCCGAGGGCGTCTCGGCGTCGATCAGCGCCTGCATCTGGTTGCGCCATTTGCCGCCTTCATTGCTGCCGCAAATGCCCCGGAGGTAGTGCAGGGTGCCGAGGATCTCGGCCAGCCGCTGCAGGTCGTTGTCGAACGGCGCAGCCGCATCCTGGGCCCGCACGGGGCCGCAAAGGCATGCCGAAATGAGGATGAGGGCGGCCAAAATATGCTTGGAGAAATGCTTGAACATGGGCCCGCACGATATGCCTTCTCAATGGGCTGGAAGCAAGGCAGGCGGGCCGGACGAGGCGAGACGGTTTTTCAGACCCCGAGCAGGCCCCGGGCCGCCTCGATGACCTCCTGCAGGCCGCCGGTGACCTTGAGATCGCCAACGGAATCCGGCTTCAGCCACCTGAAATCGTCGAGCTCGTCGTTCAGCACCGGCTCGCCGGCGATCCAGCGCGCCGCGAAGGACATGATCAGATAATGGCCGCCGCCTGCGGCTGCAGGCACGACCTCGCGCCAGCCGGCAAGGCCTGCGATCTCGATCCTGAGCGAGGTCTCCTCGTCGACCTCGCGATGCAGCGCCGCGTGCAGCGTTTCGCCGAATTCCACCCGGCCACCGGGAAGCGAATAAAATCCCCTGGCCGGCGAGCGCGCGCGCCGCACCAGCAGAATCCTGTCGTCGCGGAAGATCGCCGCGCTGACGGCGAGCTGGGGATGGGAGGGCTGGAAGGCAGAGGGCATCGGAGCATGGTCCGGAAAGTGGAAGACGGTTTTCCCAGAAGATCGCGCTCAAGTCTAATGCGTCATGATGTAGTCGACATCGGCCTCGGAGCCGCCATTGATGATGCCGCCGGCCAGCGCCACCAGCGGCTTGACCCAGCCGGTCGCCTGCTCGGCGAGCGTAGCCCGGGTCTTGTCCTGCGTGGCCTTGCGCATGGCCTCGCCGACAGCGGTGAGGATCGAGGTCATGGCGCTGGTGATATTGTCGAACTCGGCGCGGGTAATGGCATCCGCCGATTCATAGGATTCGATCGCGAGGTCGCGCGCCTTGAAATGGGAGGCATGGAAATGCTCGCTATAGGACAGCGGCCGCCAGCCCAGAAAATCCTCGGCGCATTCCGGCATGTCAGGAACCATCTCGAGCAGCATGACCGCCTCGTTGAAGTGGTTGAGGTAGTCGGTGGCAAGCCCGGTACGGGGATTGATGTTGGCGGCGCGCAGCGTCGCGGCCCGCGCCGCGTCGATGGGGGCGGTCGGGCGATGGGGCCGGGGAGTGGATGGCGCGGGTTTGGCAGCCGTGGGTGTCATCCCTCCCAGTCTTGACGTTTGGGGTTAAAAGGTACTGAACGGGTACCTATTTGGGCTGCAGAATGTGTGGACGCTTCGTGATCACCTCGCCCCCGGCGGCCTTGCGGCAGATTTTCGGCTATATCGAGCAGCCCAATTTCCCGCCGAGGCATAATATTGCGCCGACACAGCCGGTCCCGGTGGTGACCGTCGAGCAAGGCGCCAGGCATTTCCGCCTGATGCGCTGGGGCCTGTTGCCGGCCTGGGTGAAGGATCCACGTAATTTTACCCTGCTGATCAACGCGCGCGCCGAGACGATCCGGGAAAAACCGGCCTTCAAGAACGCGATCAGGCGCCGGCGCTGCCTGATCCCGGCGGACGGTTATTACGAATGGCAGGCCGCAGGGACCCGCAAGCGGCCTTACTTCATCCACCGCCGCGACGACGCACCGATCGGGCTCGCAGCCTTGGCGGAAACCTGGATGGGTCCGAACGGCGAGGAACTCGACACGGTGGCGATCGTCACGACGGCTGCGAGCGCCGATCTCGCCGTGCTGCATCACCGCGTGCCGGTGACGATCGGCGCGGACGATTTCGCGCGCTGGCTCGATTGCAGCGACGACGACGCGGACACCGTGATGACGCTGATGGCGCCACCGCACGAGGGCCAGTTCGCCTGGCATGAGGTCTCCACCCGGGTCAACCACGTCGCCAATGACGACGACCAGCTGGTGCTGCCGATCACGGCGGAGCAGCGCGAGGCCCGAAGAGCGGAGACCAGCGAAGAAGCCGAGCCCGCGCAAGCCTGCGCCGGCGGCGTCCGACGACGGGCAGGGAAGCCTGTTCTGAAGTTGCTGGGCTCCGGCCCTTCACGATCACCCGCCGAGCATTTTCTTCAGCTTCGCAACCGCGCTGTCGGGCGTCGTCAGCACCGGCAGGCTAGAGGCTTCCGCAACCAGCGCCGCCGCGGGCGCCATGCTGTATTGCGCGAGCGCGATCAGGTCGCAGTCGCGCAAGTCGCGCGAGGCCGCCACGACCAGGCGGTCGTGTTCGACGCGGTCGTCGCGATCGAGCGCCGCCATGGCGCCTTCCACGAGCTTCGGGACGATCTCGAGCCCGCGGGGAAATTCCCTGGGCATCGAGGCCAGTGTCGGCGGAAACGTCGAGAGCAGCCCGATCCGGTGGCCCCTTGCCGCGGCCTGCTCGATCATCGCCTCGTTCGGCTTGAGCACCGGCATCGGCGCCTGCTCGCGCGCCACCGCCTCGATGCACGGGCCGAAGGCCGAGCAGGTGAACAGGATCGCGTCGGAACCGGTTGAGGCCGCGTAACGTCCAAGCGTGAGGAAACGATCCGTCATTGCGCTCGTGAGTTGACCATCACGCGCGAGGTCGGCCGACAGGCTGTCGTCGACCAGATTCATCAAGGTCGCCTCCGGCCAGAGCCGTGCGAACGAAGCCTCGATCGGGACAATCGAATGTTTCAGGGCGTGGATGAGAGTGATGCGCATGTCGGTCAATCCGGCTTTGGTGTCGAAGGGCGTCAATGTTGCGAGGAAACTCAACGTCGTCGTCCTCGCGAAAGCGAGGACCCATAACCACGAATGTTTGTTGTGTCACGTTGCTGGAGCGACAATCCCTCTCACAATAATCCGCGGTGGTTATGGGTCCCGGCGTGCGCCGGGACGACGAAAGTCCTCACGTGAAAATATGCAGCGCCGCGTATTGCAGCAGCATTATGGTCTTGGCGTCGACGATGCGGCCATCGCCGATCATGGCGAGCGCCTGGTCGATCGTCAGTTCCAGCACCTCGATGTCCTCGCCCTCGTGGGCGATGCCGCCGCCGTTGCCGATCTTCATCCCTGGTTCGTATTCGCCGACAAAGAAGTGCAGTTTCTCGGTGACGGCTCCGGGGCTCATGAAGGCTTCGAATATCTTCCTGATTGCGCCGAGCCGGTAGCCGGTTTCCTCTTCGGCTTCGGCGCGCATCCGCTGTTCCGGCGACGCGTCGTCCAGGAGACCCGCGGCCGTCTCGATCAGCAGATCGTCATAGCCGTTGACATAGGCCGGATAACGGAACTGCCGCACCAGCACCACGGTGCGTTGCCCGAGATTATACGGCAACAGCGTGGCGGCATCGCCGCGGTCGAAGGTCTCGCGGGTTTGCGTTTGCCACTCGCCGTTGGCTCGCCGCCATTCGAAGGTGGTGTCCTTCAGCGTGGCGAAGTTGTCCGAAAGCACGCGGACGTTCTTGACGCGGACGCGGTCGGAGACGGACATGGGTTGCCTGCGGGTTCGGTTACGGTGTCGGGTCGCGCCCGTCGAGCCATTTGGCGAAGGTCACGGTTTCCTGGTTGTAATAGCCGATCGACTGGTAGAACGCGTGGACTTTTGTGTTGTCCTTGCGAACCATGAGTTGGAGTTTTGCGATGCCGCGGGCACGCAGCCAGTCTTCGGCGGCACTCATGATGGCGCGACCGTAGCCCTTGAAGCGATGCTCGGGATCGGCAGTCACGTAGTAGACCCAGCCGCGGTGGCCGTCATGGCCGACCAGTACCGAGGCGACGAGGACACCGTCGTTCCGCCCCAATAGTATCGTCGAGTTGGTTTCCTTGCGCGCCAGCGCAATATCGGCGGCGGGATCGTTCCAGGGCCGCGTCGATCCGCAGCGCTGCCACAGCGCGATCACCTCCGGGATGTCATTGTCTTCGATCGGTGCTACGGCGAGCGCCGGGGCAGGGGCTGTCAAAGTCACGCTTACAGCACCTTTCCCGGATTCATGATGCCGAGCGGATCGAGCATCGCCTTGATGCCGCGCATCAGCTCGATGGCGACCTTGTCCTTCACCTCGGGTAGTTCGTCGCGCTTGAGCACGCCGATGCCGTGCTCGGCGGAGATCGATCCGCCCATCTTCAGCACGATGGCGAACACGACAGCGTTGACGTCGTGCCAGCGGCTCATGAAATCGGCGGTGTCGCCGCCGACCGGCTGGCTGACATTGTAGTGGATGTTGCCATCGCCGAGATGGCCGAACGGCACCGGCCGCGCGCCCGGAATCAGTCTTACGACGGCGGCATTGGCTTCGTCGATGAAATCGGGCACCGCGACGACCGGGACCGAGATGTCGTGCTTGATCGAGCCGCCTTCCGGCTTCTGCGCCGCCGACATCTCGTCGCGCAGCTTCCAGAACGCCGCGCGCTGGCTCAGATTGGCCGCGATCACGGCGTCGTCGACGATTTCCCGTTCCAGGCCCTGCGCCAGGATCGCTTCAAGCGTGGCGCGGGCGTCGTCGCGCGGCGACGACAGTTCCATCAGCACGTACCAGGGATGCTTGCTCGCAAGCGGATCGCGGATGTCGATGCCGTGCCGCACGCTGAAATCCACGGCGATGTCGGACAGCAATTCAAAACTGGTCAGCGTGCCCGCCGCCTCGGTCTGCGAGATCGACAACAGCTTCAGCGCCGCCGCCGGCGATTTGAGGCCGACATAGGCGGTCTCCACCGCCCGCGGCTTCGGAAACAGTTTTAGCGTCGCCGCCGTGATGATGCCGAGCGTGCCTTCGGCGCCGATGAAGAGGTTGCGCAGATCATAGCCGGTATTGTCCTTCTTCAGCTTCGACAGCGAGTTGAGGACGCGGCCGTCGGCCAGCACCACCTCGAGCCCGAGCGCCATCTCGCGCGCCACGCCATAGGCGAGCGCCGTGGTGCCGCCGGCATTGGTGGAGAGGTTGCCGCCGATGGTGCAGCTTCCCTCAGCCCCGAGCGACAGCGGAAACAGCCGGTCGACTTCCGCGGCGCGCGCTTGCGCGATCTGCAGCACCACGCCGGCCTCGCAGGTCATGGTGTTGGAAGCCGTGTCGATGTCGCGGATCCTGTCCATCCGCCGCATCGAGATCACCACTTCGCCGTTGTGCGGCGTCTGCCCGCCGACGAGCCCGGTGTTGCCGCCCTGCGGCACCAGCGCGAGGCGGTGTTCGCTGGCGAGCCTGCAGATCGCCGCGACTTCCGCGGTCGAGCCCGGCCGCAGCACCAGCGGCGAGCGGCCGTGAAACAGGTCGCGCTCCTCGGTGAGGTAGGGCGCGATCTCGGCCGCGTCCGTCACCGCATATTTGTCGCCGACGATGGCGCGGAACCGCGCGATCAGGTCGGGAGAGAGCGGTGGCGTGGCGGGCTTGACGATGTTCATCTTGTTCTCTTGCAGGTCTTTCGCGTTTCCTCAACCCCGCTCCACCGCGGCGCGGCGCAGCCGGTCGTTGATGGCCTCGCCAAGCCCGTGATGCGGCACCGGCATGACGGCGATGGCGCGCGCGCCCCTGGCATCGAGGGCGCGAAGATAGCCGAAAAGATTGGCGGCGGCCTCGTCGAGATCGCCGCGTTCGGACAAATTCATCACGGTAGTCGCCGCGTCAACACCCGCGACGGCATCGGGCCCAAACGCCAGCAGCGCCTCTCCGGCCTCGACCCGGTCAGCATCGAGCCGCACCCGCGTGCGCGGGGCGTAATGCGAGGCCAGCATGCCCGGCGCCAGCGGCTGGCCGTCGTCGCTGTCCGCGGCCGGCTGCGCCAGCGCACGTCCGAGCACGCGCTCGATCTCGCCGCGCGGCAGGCCGCCCGGGCGCAGCAGCACGGGGACTTCGAAGCAGCCGACGATGGTGGATTCGACGCCTACTTCCACGGGGCCGCCGTCGACGATCAGGTCGATCCGTCCCGCAAGGTCGCTCCGCACATGCGCGGCCGTGGTCGGCGAGACGTGCCCCGACAGGTTGGCCGAAGGCGCCACCACGGGCCCGCCGAACGCGCGCAGGATGTCGCGCGCGATCCTGTGCGCGGGAACCCGGATTGCGATCGTGTCGAGCCCGGCGGTCGCAAGATCGGCCACCGGGCAGTCCAATGTTTTCGGCAGCACCAGCGTCAGCGGCCCCGGCCAGAACGCCGTGGCAAGCGCGGTGGCCTGGGCGTCGAAGCGGGCAATCCGCCGCGCGGCCTCGACATCGCCGACATGGGCGATCAGCGGATTGAACGCGGGCCGGCCCTTGGCCTGGTAGAGATGCGCGATCGCGGCCGCATTGGTGGCGTCCGCGCCGAGGCCGTAGACGGTCTCGGTCGGGAACGCGACCAGCCCGCCTGCGGCGAGCGCGCGCGCCGCGGCCGCCACGGCGGGCTCGCCGGCCGGCAAAATCTGTGTTTTCAGGCCCACATTCACCGGGGTTACGTCCTTAAATACGGCTGCTTGCGGTGGGCGAAACCCAAGGCTATAAGCCGCGCACTTGTCGGAGTGTGGCTCAGCCCGGTAGAGCACTGCGTTCGGGACGCAGGGGTCGCAGGTTCGAATCCTGCCACTCCGACCAGGTTGTTTTCCAAGTCATTTTCAGAGACATTTTCAGGCGTTTTGCCTGTTTTCCCCGATGCTTGCAAGGCGGCCTTCCCCTCCTTCCTCTGTCCGGCAACCCCTGCCAGGCCCTCCAGGGCGAGGCAAAGAAGAAACCCGCAATTGTTCCCCTCCCGGGGCCTCCCTGGTCCAGACATGCATTTACGACCCCGCGGCGCAAAGCGTCCGGGCCGTTGCATGTCGTTCCGCCCAGGAGGGCGTGGGGAATGCCGGGTGCCCACGCACCCGCAGCCGCGTGCGCAAAGTAGAAAGCACACGCGTTAGTCACCACGGATACGCCGGAACACCCGGCATTCCCGCACGCAATGGTTTTAACGGGTTCCTCCGCGCTCTCCCTGGTGACCGGGCTTTCTTGCCACCATCGCCTGCGGATGTTGCCGCAAGCTTGACGCCAGCGTCGGGGCGTCAGGACCACACGTCTTCACCGTCCGCATCGGGCGCGCTCGTCTTGCGCACCCTCCGCGTCCACTGCATCCCGCCCCGCGTCCGTGACGATCGCGATACGCCCCTCGAGTGGGACGAGACGGAGGGTTTGTTAAACTGATTTGCTTCTTCGGAAAATCAGAATATTTTTGCAAAAGGGGCTGGACATGCGGGCAAATCACCCCGCGGGTTTGTGCGCGCGTCTCGCCGCAGCCGGATCGTATCGATCCCAGAAGCGTGCAATACGATTTCACTAGCCGTCAGCCGCACGCCAGTGGACTTGGTGGCACTTACACATCTCCTTCGTCTCAATGCGGTTGCTAATTTATACTCTCTCTGTCCACCAACGGTTTCTTAGGAGGCTCTGAGCTACTACGACTATAAGATGGATCAAACCGAGATAGGAAAATTCGTGGTGTCTCATTGGCAGGATATTGCCCTAGCAGTGATCATCGCTGTCTCTATCATAGGGGGCGTGGCGTTTTATCATCTAGCCAAGCATTTAGAGCGCTTCGAGCCTTCCACATGGCAAGCTCTGGGGCGGCCAAAATTATTTAGCAAGAAGTCTATCAAAGACCAGTTGAACTATTTTTGGTACACATTGACGCGCAAATATAGGCGCAGCGAAGTTGCGGAGATAAGGATGTTGGGCGACCTGAACTTCATGTGCCTTGTCGTAGCGTGGATTTTGGCTCTCGCAGTGATTACATTTGGTGATCTGAATAGGTACGACCTTCGTTTGATTTTCGGGAAGTGAGCTGCTGCCGGTTTGATGGACACCAAGAATGGGTGTCTCATGCCAGTTCGTCGAGCGGCTCGCTTGGCCAAGCGATCACGGTTGCTGCGACATCAGCGCCATTTTTCGGAAGCGAATTACGCCGCCCGTCGGCAGACCAGGTCGATCTCGATCAGCGCGTCATAGGCTAGCCCAGTGACGCCGACACAGGTGCGGGCCGGCAGGCGGTCGGCAGCAAAATACCCGCGATAGGTCGCGTTCATCGCCGCGTAGTCTTCCTTGAACCGCGTCAGATAGATCCGCGCCATCACGACGTGTTCGAAGCCGAGATCGAGCCCGGCCAGCACCAGCCGCAGATTTTCCATCACCGCGCGGGTTTGCGCCTCGATGCCGTCGGATAGTTGGCCCGGTGCTTGAGGTGTGTCCGGCATCTGTCCGGTAACAAAGACAAAACCGTCGGTTTCGACGGCATGGCTGAACGGCGCTACCGGTCTCGGCCCGCCTGCGATCATGTGAAACTTCAAGACATGCTCCGCTCGGTCAAGCGCGCGGCGCGCCGTCGAACAGGCGCTTGCTCAGGATGGCGTGCACGCCCCAATTGCCGTCCACCACTTGCGTGACCCCGAAATCGACCGCGGCCGACATCAGCGCGATCGCCTCGTCCTCGCTCAGTCCCTTGATGTGCATCAGGAAGCGCCGCATCTTGCGGAAAGCGTCCTTCATCGCGAGATCGAGCGAGGAGGTGGCATAGACCTCGCTCTGGCCCTTGGCGCCGAACTCGGCGAGATAGTTCGGATGGCTGAAGCCGGTCAGCACCCATTCGGTTGCGGTCTCGATCAGGGGATAGGTGAGGTCGGCGAACACGCGCCCCGCCAGATCGGCCTTCTTGTGCAGGATGAGCTGGAACGTTCCGGTCATCGAGCATTCGATCGCGGTGCCGCCGAGTTCGCCGTCGCCCTGGGTCGCATGGGGATCACCGACCGAGAGCAGTGCGCCCGGCACCGACACCGGCAGATAGATCGTCGATCCCTTGCCGAGCCGCCAGTTGTCGAGATTGCCGCCGAAATAGGACGGCGGAATCGAATCGACGAAATCCACCTCGCGCGGCGCCACCGCGATCACGCCGAAATGCGGACGCAAGGGAATGCGGATGCCGTCGAGCACGTTGTGCCGGCGTTTCACCGAGCCCGGGGCAACCGGGACGCCCGGATAATCGTAGGTCGAATGCACCACGCCGAACGGATCGGTCTGCGGCTCCCAGCGATAGGAATAGAGCGCGCGGGCATGCGGCGCTTCGTCGTGATTGCCTTCGCACCCCGCAACAATCTCGTAGATCGTCACGGCCTCGCGCGGGTTCGGCTCGGCGAGCAGTTCGTTGTAGTGATAGCCCCACCACGCCGCGACGCTGGAGCCGAACACCTGGCCTTCGAAATCGGGATTGCGCGAGGGCCTTGGCACGATGTCGAGGATGCGCACCTCCAGCACGTCGCCGGGCTGCGCGTCCTTCACGGCCACCGGTCCCGTGCAGATGTGAACCCCAAACCCCTCGCCGGCGCCGCGGCCATAGACGGAGGCATCCATTGGGCCTGCGCCGCGGCGGTCGACGTTCTTCGCCTCGTGCGTCCAGTGGAACACGCTTTCGGCGCCGGCATCGCCCTTGATCATGCGTTCGGGATCGTCGGAGGCATGCTGCGTCAGGGTCTCGATCGTGATGGTCTCGCCGGAATTGATCTCGACCTGCGGCGGCATCGAGCGCGAAAAATATCCCCAATGCACGCGCGCGGCTTCCACCGCGAGGTGATGATGCAGTTGCTCGCCCTCGGCGCAACAGGGCGTCTTCTCGGCCGGCGCGGGCTCCGTGCTGCGTTCCGCGCCGGCCAGCGGATAATGGCTGCGCAGTTGCGCCAGCGCCTGCTGCGGCCAGCCGCGCTGGCCGGTCACCGCAGAAGCCGACGCGCGCTCCAGTTCCTGTTGACGGAATTCGCGCGGCGACAGCCCGAAGCGATGGCGGAACGCGCGGCTGAAATGCGCGGAATCGTTAAAACCGTTGCGGTAGGCGATTTCCGAGATCGAGTGATGCGCCTCCGCGGGGCTCGACAATTCCGCCGAGGCCCGCTGCAGCCTTCGCTCGCGCACGTAATGGGTAAAGCTGCTGCCCGATCCCTCGAACAGCTTTTGCAGATACCGCTCGGATATGCCTTCCGCGTCCGCCACCCGGGCCGGCGTGAGATCGGGATCGTCGAGCCGGCGCTCGATGGTCTGGCACAGGCGATGCAGGATCGCCGCCCGCGTCGCGGTGGCGCCGGCGTCGGTTGCCGGCATCAACTGCCGCACGAAGGTCGGCAGCAGATCAGCGAGGCTCTGGGCGACCGCCGCCCATTCGCTGTCCGACAGCGTCTCGAGATTTCGCGCGGCTGATTCCAGCGTGCGCGCGAACACCTCGGTGAAACCTGAGGGCGCCAGCACGCGAACCTCGGCGAATACCGGCCCGGCGACCTTGCGGCCGCCGAACGCATCCGGGGTCACCGACAGCACGATGGCGCGCATGTCGCGCTGGAACGACACGCTCCAGTCGCCCTTGCGCGGCAACAGCAAGACGTGCCCGATCGAGATGATCTGGTGGCCGGTCGCCGTGCGCAGCGTGACGCCGTCCTCGGTCGGCAGCAGCATGATCGGCATGTCGCCGGGTGGATGCGGCAGCGGCGACACCGCCTGCGATCCCGCCGCGAGTTTTGCCAGCACCACGCCCTCGGCGTTGCGGCGTGATGCCGTGGCGTGGCCGGTATGCACCGGCGATCCCGCCGAGGGCTGCAGGCCGACCGCGCCCAAAACGTCGCGCCAGGCCTCCAGGCGATCGCCTTCGGAATAGGATTCGCTCGTGAACGGGCGGAAGCTCATGGATCGACCCCAAACAGGGAAATCGAAGCAACCTCCGTGCCAGAACCGCCGGACATCTTGCCGCGGCGGCCAGTGGATGCAACTCCCGGATATCCCCGTGAGGTCTACAACTTGCGATCCGGCGCCGGTGTCCCGAGGTTCCATCGTCGGGCGCGCGTCAGTCGCACCGAAAGATGTTCTTGCGGATCGTGCCGTGCACGCCCCAATTGGCGTCGACCACCTGGGTGACGCCGAAATCGGCGCCCACCGACATCAGCGAAATGGCTTCGTCCTCGCTCAGTCTGTGCACCGTCATCAGGAACCGGCGCAGCTTGCGGAACGCGTCGCGCATCGCGCGGTCGAGGCTCGAATGATTGGCGATTTCGGTCTGCGCGTCGGCGCCGAGCTCGGCGAGGTAGTTCGGGTAGGTGAAGCCGTAGACCGACCAGGCGGCGTCGTTCTCCAGCATCGGATGGGTCGAGACCCTCCAGCACCGTGCCGCCGAGCTCGGCCTTCTTGTGCAGCACGAACTCGAAGTCGCCGGTCAGCGAGGTCTCGATCGCGGTGCCGCCGAGTTCGCTGTCGCCTTGCGCGGCGTGCGGATCGCCCACGGAGAAGAAGGCGCCCGGGACCGCGACCGGATAATACATTTTCGCGCCCTTGCCGATGCGCCAGTCGTCGATATTGCCGCCGGTGTAGCTCGGCGGGATCGAGCTGACGAAATCCGATTCCGAGGGCGCGAGCCCCATGGTGCCGAAATGCAGCCGCGCCGGCACTTTTACGCGCGAAAGGATGTTCTCGCGCTTCTTGATGGTCGAATGATCGACGCGCACGCCCGGATAATCGACGGTCGCATGCACGATGCCGTCAGGATCGGTCTGCGGCGTCCAGACGTAATTATAGACCGCCCTGGCGAACGGCTCCCCTGACGTGTCGAGCTCGAAGATGGTGATGACCTCGCGCGGCTTCGGCTCCTCGATCAGGTCGTGGTAGTGAAAGCCCCAGTTGGCGGAGGCGTTGGAGCCGAAGCAGCGGCCGGCATGGCAGGCGTGGCAGGCCGGGCGTGGCCGCACGTCGAGGATGCGGACTTCCAGCACATCGCCGGGCTCGGCATTCTCGATCGCGACCGGGCCGGTCAGGAGATGGACGCCGAGGCCTTCGCCGGAGCCGCGGATGAACGGGCCCTCGGTCGGCCCGGCGCCGCGACGGACCACGGCCTTGTGTTCGCGGGTCCAGTGAAAGACGCTTTCCGCGCCGGGATCGTCGGCGATCATCCGCTCGTAATCGTCGTTGGCGTGATGGGTCAGCGTCTCGATGGTGGCGCGGTCGCCCGAGCGCAGCGTCAGGGCCGGCGTCACCTTCTTGCTGAAATATCCCCAGTGAACGGAAGCCGGCGATACCGGCAGCAAATGGTGCTTCATGCGAATGCCTCTTCAACGGGGGATCGAAAGTCGATCTGCCATGCAGCGCCACCGCGCGGGCAAGCAGGGGAAGGCGTCTCCGACCTCATCCTGGGGAGCGCGCCCTTGCGCGCGCCTCGAAGGATGGCCGCGAGTCCGTATGTTGCGTCCATCCTTCGAGACGCTTGCTTCGCAAGCTCCTCAGGATGAGGTCCGTAATCGTTCGGGCGAGGGCCGGTCATGACGTACCCTCCGGCGCCTTGTCGGCCTCCATCACGCTGAGGAAGCGCGCGGTGGCCGGGTGTTGCGGATTGCTGAGGATTTCGTGCGCCGGGCCCTGTTCGATGATCGAGCCGCCGGACAGGAACGCGACGCGGTCGGCGACCTCATCGGCAAACCGAATTTGATGCGTCGAGATGATCATGGTCAGCCCGTCATCGACCGCCAGGCGCCGGATCACCTCCAGCACCTCGTTGACGAGTTCGGGATCGAGCGCCGACGTCGGCTCGTCCAGCAGCAGCACGCTCGGGTTCGGCGCGAGCGCGCGGGCGATGGCAACCCGCTGCTGCTGGCCGCCCGAGAGATGTCGGGGGAGGGCATCGGCGCGGTGAGCGAGGCCGACGCGTTCGAGCAATTCCTGCGCGCGGCGGTCGGCGTCGGTGCGGGAGAGGCCGTGCACCCAGCGCAGGGGGCCGGCGACATTCTCCCGCGCGGTCAGATGGCTGAACAGGTTGAACTGCTGGAATACCATGCCGACGCCGACACCGGCGCGTTCGTTGGCGATGGCGCGCGGCGACAGTTTTTTGCCGTCGTCGCTGTGCCCGAGACGGCGGCCGCCGACCCGCACCATGCCGGAATCCCAGTTTTCCAGATGGTTGATGCAACGCAGCAGCGTGCTCTTGCCCGAGCCGCTGGGGCCGAGCAGCGCCACGACCTCGCCGACCCGCACCGTCAAATCGACGCCGTTGAGCACGGTTTGCGCGCCGTAGCTCTTGCGCAAGTCCGTCACCTCGACGGCGACATTGTTGCGCTGGACCATCGCGGCGTGCTTGGCGCGGTCGCTCCGGGAGGTCGGGCGTGGCGCCGTCATCTCCGGCAGCAGGCTGTGCGGCGGGGCGAGGAGGGCGGCCGGTTCGGCAAGCTTGAGTGCGGTCTGCAGGTTGACGCGGCGCCAGGGCAGGAAAATGGCAAGGCGCCCCTGCGGCGTGACACGATCGAGATCGAGCGCGCGCTCCACCAACAGCTGGATCACGCTGACCAAAGTGGTGAGCACGAGATAGATCAGGCCGGAGGCGAAGAAGATCGAGAAGAAGTCGAAGGTCGAGGAAGCCAGTTGGGTGCTGCGCAGCGTCAGCTCCTGCACCGAGATCACGCTCGCCAGCGAGGAGTTCTTCAGCGCGCTGACGGTTTCGTTGCCGAAGGCGGGAATCATGGTGCGGATCGCTTGCGGCGCGATGATGCGCCGCATCAGCAATGAAGGCGTCATCCCCAGCGCCTGGCCGGCCAGCACCTGCCCGCGGTCGACGCCGAGCACGCCCGCGCGCAGCATCTCGGCAATGAAGGGGGCTTCATTGGCGGCGAGCGCGAGGCCTGCGGCGCCGATCGCCGACAGTTTCAGGCCGATCTGCGGCAGCGCGTCGTAGGCGAACACCATCTGCAGGATCAGCGGCGTGCCGCGGAAGATCACGGTGTAGCCCCGTGCGAGCGCGGCCAGCACGGCAAAGCGGCTGAGCTGCATCGCGGCCAGCACGAGGCCGAGGATCAGCCCGCCGGCAAGACCGAGGGCGGTCACCATGACGGTGAACCAGATGCCCTCGATCAGATACGGCAGGCTGAGATAATGGACGAACAGCGACATTACTTGACCGAGAGAATGTCGGGCTCTTTGAAGTTGTTGGGGTCGAGTTCCCACTTCGCGAGCAGCGCCTTGTGGGTGCCGGCCTTCTGCACCTCGATCAGCGCGGCCATCACGGCGTCGCGGAAATCGGGCTTGTCCTTGGGAATGGCGATGCCGACCGAGTAGGGGATCGTCACCGCGATCGCCTTCTCCAGCTTGTCCGGGTTGGCCTTCACCGCCTGGTCGACCGTGTTGACGTCGTTGACATAGGTGTCGGCGCGGCCGGCGAGGATCGCCTGGATGCAGTTGGCGTTGTTGTCATAGAGCTGCAGCGTCGGCTCGGGCTTGCCGGCCGCCTTGCACTCGGGGATCAGCGCCTGCACGAGCGGCACTTCCACGAAGCCGGTGTTCTCGGCCGCCGCTGCGCCGCACATCGAGATATTGATGCCGGTGATCTTCTTCGGATTGCCTTTCGCGACCAGGACGCCGTCGAACACCTTCGAATAGGTGATGAAGTCGGCGGCCTTGGCGCGCTCTTCGGTGGCGTAGATGTCGGAGATCACGATGTCGGCCTGTCCGCTCGACAGCGTCGTCAGCAGCGCCGCGAAGGTCACGGGCTTGTAGCTCAGCGTGAAGCCCAGGCACTCGCCGATGGCCTCGCCGAGGTCGATGTCGAAGCCGACATATTTGCTCGGGTCCTTCGGATCGATCGCCTCATAGCCCGGCGTGTGCGGGTTGATGGCGTTGACGAGCTGCTTGCCCTTGAACTGCGGATATTTGGTCTGCAACGCCGCGCAGCCGGCGGGTGCGGCGGCGCTGGCGGATGTCGGCGCCCAGATCCCCGCCAACAGCAGGGCGGCGAGCGCGGCATTGCGCAATCCGGAGATCACGGCGGAATGCCGCGCCCGGGCCTCGGTGGGAAACTGCCTGTGCATGTGTTTTCTCCTTCGACATTGTCATGGCGGCGCCATGTTCCAAGTTCGAAGGAAGCCTACGGTCGCTTGCCGGTTTCGGGCTTGTCCCGGGGCGCACAAAAAGTTGGATGCACCGCCGCCAGCACTTAGGCAGGGCTTGCGGAAATTATGGGCAGTCGGCGCAGGAAATAAGCAGGCGGGGGTCGAGACGTTTGACTGGCCCGGCGGATGGCGGGAGTTCGAGCGGCGGGTGAGCTTGATGTCGTTTCCGACGATCCTCCCGCATGTCCTTAGATTTCCTCACGCCTTATCCCGGGCGCGATCCGCAGGCGAGGTCGCGGCTGCGCAGCCGGCCGCGCCGGATCGACCAGCGCTCGGAGGTGTTGGCCATCACCTCCTGCAGCGCCGGCCGTGCGTTCAATTGCCGTTCCGGCAGGCAGGCGATGATCGCATTGCGCTCCTCGATGCCCTGCTCATCGACGATCCATACCTGCAAATTGTCGCCGGCGAGCCGCGCGGCGATCCGGTCGACCGTCGGGTCGATATCGTTGGGCACCGTCACGTTCATGACGATGCGGCCGCCCGGCGCCAGCCGCGCGCGGATCGCCTCGCAAGTCTCGGCGTCGAATTCCTCGTTGAAGCCGAATCCGGGACCCCCGACGTCGATGGCGATGCCGTCGTACAACGCGTCATCCCGGAAGATGAAGCGGCGGAAATCGGAAACGATGCAGGGGAGATCGTCGGGCAGGGCGAAGAATTTCTGCGCGATCACGAAGCTGATGGGGTTGTTGTCGACGATCGTCAGTTTTTTGCCGAGATGGGTCAGCCTGGTGGCGAGATTGCCGCCGCCGCATCCCAGCACCAGGATGTTGGCCGCGCGCGACAGCATCTCGTCCATCAGCTTGACATAGGTGAAGACGCTCTCGCCGTCCGGCGTCGCCTGGCTCTGCCGCACGCCCTGTTCGAAATAGATCCGGGTGCCGGACTGCGGGCATTCGACGATCTCGATCTCGCCGTTCCGGCCCTGATATCGCCCCAACAGCCGCACAGGCGCCACCATGCATTAAATATGTATCAGACATCTCTTATCATGTAATATGCCAAACGCCAATGTCCCCCGCCGGACCGTTGGCGCCCTAAACCGGAGAAATCAGCGCCATGATCACCGCCAATCAGCTCAGGGCCGCGCGCGCGCTCCTGAACATCGATCAGCGGCAAATGGCCGAACTGGCGGACCTTTCGGTGCCGACCATCCAGCGCATGGAGGCCAGCGACGGCGTCGTGCGCGGCAACGTCGATTCGCTGATGAAGCTGGTGGCAGCGCTTGATGACGCCGGGATCGAACTGATCAACCCAGGCGTTGCCAGCACGAGCGGCGGCCGCGGCGTCCGGCTCCGCGAGCACGTCGCCAAGCCGAAGCCGAAGCCGGGCCGGCAATCCAGGCCGTCGTCCTCGCGGACGCTGGAGCGGGCGCGCTGAGACTCTTGTTTCGACGCGTTTTCTTCCCGCGAACCGGTATCCACCCCGCATCAAGTGCGGGGCAGGCTTCGCTCGAAAACGCTTTAGCAACAGCCGCGAAAGCGTCCCTTGCCGATGGCATAGCGGGCGTTCTGGCGCTCCACGAAGAATTCCTCGTAAGTCATTATCGGGGCGTCCGGATGCGTCTGCCGGCGATGCTCCACATAGGTCTGATAGTCGGGAATGCCGACCATCAGACGCGCGGTGCGCACCGTCCATTCCTTCATCGTCATGATGTCAGACAAGTTTCGCTCCGGGGACGGTTGCGGGAAGACCGGTTTCGACGGTGGTGATCTTCGGATCGCCCAAGGCCCGGCGTATGGCGATGACACCGTAGAAGACCATCGCCAGCACCACCATGACGAACAGGGCGCACAGCGTGGCATCGACGTAATCATTGACGATGACCTGCTGCATCTCGGCAAGCGTCTTGGCCGGCGCCAGGATCTTGCCCGCCGCGACGGCATCGCTGAACTTCCACGCGTGGGCAACGAAGCCGATTGTCGGTTCAGCACTGAAGATTTTCAGCCACCCCGCCGTCAGCGTGCATATCAGCAGCCAGAGGGCAGGCGCGATCGTAACCCAGGCGTAACGCTGGCGCTTCATCTTGAACAGTACGACCGTGCACAGGATGAGCGCGATCCCCGCCAGCATCTGGTTGGAAATGCCGAACAGCGGCCAGAGTGTGTTGATGCCGCCCATCGGGTCAATGACGCCCTGATAGAGGAAGTAGCCCCAGGCGCCGACCGCCAGCGCCGACCCGATCAGGTTGTTGGCCCACGATTCGGTCTTGCGGAACGACGGCACCACGCTGCCGACCAGATCCTGGATCATGAAGCGGGCGACGCGGGTGCCGGCGTCGACGGTGGTGAGGATGAACAGCGCCTCGAAAAGAATGGCGAAGTGGTACCAGAGCCCCATCAGGACGCGACCGCCGAACATGCCGGACAGGATGTGCGCCATGCCGACCGCGAGGGTCGGCGCGCCGCCGGTACGCGACAGCAGCGTCTTCTCGCCGACGTCCTGGGCGAGCTGGGTGATCATGTCGGGGGTAACGGTGAAGCCCCAGCCGGAGACCACCTGCGCCGCCTGCGCGGCATTGGTGCCGATCAGCGCGCCCGGGCTGTTGATGGCGAAATAGATTCCGGGTTCGATCACGGTCGCGCCGATCATCGCCATGATCGCGACGAACGATTCCGTCAGCATGGCGCCATACCCGATGAAGCGGAGCTGGTTCTCGTTCTCGATCATCTTCGGGGTGGTGCCGGAGGCGATCAGCGAATGGAAGCCGGACACCGAGCCACAGGCGATGGTGATGAACAGGAACGGGAACAGGGTGCCCGACCATACCGGGCCGGTGCCGTCGATGAACCTTGTAACCGCCGGCATCTTGAGATCCGGCTGCACCAGGATGATGCCGACCGCGAGCAGCGCCATGGTGCCGACCTTGAGGAAGGTCGACAGATAGTCCCGCGGCGCCAGCAGCAGCCACACCGGCAGCACCGAGGCGACGAAGCCATAGCCGATGATGATCAGCGCCAGCGTCTCGCCGCGCAGATCAAACCATGCGGCGATCGCCGGGTTTTCCGACACGGTCCGGCCGTAGATCAGCGCCGCAAGCAGCAGCACGATGCCGATCACCGACATTTCCGCGATGCGGCCGATCCGGATGAAGCGGGCGTAAATGCCCATCAGCATGGCGATCGGAATGGTCGCAAATACCGTGAAGGTGCCCCATGGACTGCCGACCAGCGCCTTGACCACGACCAGCGCCAGCACGGCGAGCAGGATCACCATGATCAGAAACACGCCAACGAGCGCAATGCCGCCGGCCACCGGTCCCATTTCGGAGCGCACCATATCGCCGAGCGAGCGGCCATCACGCCGGGTGGAAAGAAACAGCACGGTCAGATCCTGCACCGCGCCGGCGAAGACGACGCCGGCGAGAATCCAGAGTGTGCCGGGCAGGTAGCCCATCTGGGCGGCGAGTACCGGACCGACCAGGGGACCGGCGCCTGCAATGGCCGCGAAGTGGTGACCGAACAGCACATAGCGGTTGGTCGGTACGTAATCGAGGCCGTCATTGTGCTGGCAGGCGGGGGTCTGCCGTTTGGGGTCAGCACCCAGTACCTTTTCAGCGATGAACAACGCATAGAAGCGGTAGGCAATGAGGTAGATGCACACCGAGGCGATGACGAGCCATGCCGCGTTGACGCTCTCGCCTCGACTCAGCGCCACGATCGCGAAGGAAACCGCG
Source organism: uncultured Alphaproteobacteria bacterium (assembly GCA_963831585.1). Classification (GTDB taxonomy): domain Bacteria; phylum Pseudomonadota; class Alphaproteobacteria; order Rhizobiales; family Xanthobacteraceae; genus Bradyrhizobium. The sequence continues at coordinate 258,919 of CAWHRA010000023.1, forward strand.
CCGAGCGCGATCACCGCGGTCCAGAGCAGCTTTGACTGAAGCCCATTTCCCTTGATAGTGAGCGAACTCATGTTCTTCCCCCATATGGTGGCTCGGCGCCGACTCGGTCCGGTGCATCCTTTTCCCGCCCAAGCAGCCGGACTTGATGCGGATCAAACTGGGAGCAATAAATCGACTGCGACGACGACCAGAACAAAGTGTCGCGGCATAGGTTCCTGATTTGGCGGTGAGCAGCCAAGCCAGGGGTTTGGCCTCCTGCAGGAAGCCCGCGCCCTAGCCGGAGGCTGCGGCGTCGACCCGCTCGAGCAGCGCCAGCAGGCCCTGCAGCATCGCGGTCGGCGTCGGCGGGCAGCCTGGAATGTGCAGGTCGACCGGGATCACCTCGGCAACGCCGCCGGCGACCGCGTAGCTGCCGGCGAAACAGCCGCCGTCGCGCGCGCAGTCGCCGACCGCGACCACCCATTTGGGGCCAGGGGCCGCGTCATAGGTGCGCATGAGCGCCTCGCGCATGTTTTTTGTGACGGGACCGGTCACGACAAGGACATCGGCATGACGCGGCGAGGCGACGAAACGAAGCCCAAAGCGTTCAACGTCGTAATAGGCATTGTTGAGCGCATGGATCTCGAGCTCGCATCCATTGCATGAGCCGGCGTCGACCTCGCGGATCGACAGGCTGCGGCCGAGCCGGCGTCGCGCCGCGCGGCCGAGCGCGGTCGCGAGTTCGGCGACCGCGGCGTCGGAAGGCTGCGGCGCCGGTTCGGTGAACGGCGAGCGAAACAGGCTTTGAAACAGCAGCTTGCGCATCTCTCTTGTCCTTAAACCTCAGTGCGAGGCGCGGCTTTTCCGCGGTATCTCTCTCATGTCCCTAGAGATCCACACCCGAATACGAGCAGTTGAACGACTTGTTGCAGAGCGGAAAGTCCGCGACGATGTTGCCCTCGATCGCAGCCTCCAGCAGTGGCCATTGAAACCACGAGGGGTCGCGCAGATGGCAGCGTTCGATCCGGCCATCGCGCAGTCGCAGCCAGACCAGAACGTCGCCGCGGAATCCCTCGACGATTGCGATACCTTCGCGTGCCTCCTTGCCGGGCGTGAGTTTCGCGAGCAGCGCACCTTCCGGAAGCCGCTCCAGGATCTGGTCGATCAGCGAAAGACTCTGCTCGACCTCGCGCACCCTGATCCAGACCCGCGCATTGACGTCGCCTTCGCTCACAACCGGCACCTCGAATTGCAGGTCGTCATAGGGCGGATAGGCGAGCGTCCGGCGCGCATCGAAGGATCGGCCCGAGGCCCGACCGACATAGCCGCCGGCGGCATATTGTTTCGCCAGCGCGGGCTTGAGCACGCCGGTGTCGACGGTGCGATCCTGCAGGGAAGCGGTGTTGTCGTAGAGTTCGATCAGGTTCGGAAATCGCAGGCGGATGGTGTCGAGTGCTGCGTAGATGGCTTCCCGCCCGCCATCGTCGAGGTCGCGGGTCACGCCGCCGGGCACGATGACGTCCCGCATCAGGCGATGGCCGAAGGCGGTGTTGGCCGCGCGCAGCACGGTTTCGCGCAGAACGCTGGTATGGGCGTGGATCAGGGCGAAGGAAGCGTCGTTGCAGATGGCGCCAATGTCGCCGAGATGGTTGGCCAACCGCTCCAGTTCGGCGGCGAGCGCCCGCAACCAGGCCGCGCGGTCGGGTGCGACGGGTCCCAGCGCCGCCTCGGCGGCTCTCGAAAACGCGTAGGCATAGGCCACCGTGCTGTCGCCCGACACGCGCGCGGCAAGCTGAACGGCGCGCTCGAGATCGGCGCTGGTCATCAGTCCCTCGATGCCCTTGTGGACATATCCCAGCCGCTGTTCCAGCCGCACCACGGTCTCGCCGCTGGCGGTAAAGCGGAAATGGCCGGGCTCGATAATGCCCGCATGGACCGGACCGACCGCGATCTGGTGCATGCCGCCTCCTTCCACCGGCAGGAAGCGATAGGGCGATGATTTCCGCAATGCGTCGATGCGATCGCCGAGCGGAAACCGCACGCCCCAATCGTTGTGATCGAGCCAGGGGCGGGTGTCGGGCAGGCCCTGCGCGACCAGGCCGAACAGATCGTGGGCCGTGCGCTCCAGGCGAAGCGCCGGCGGGTGGAGGGCGCCGACCGACGGGAAATGACGGTCCGGGCAATCCAGGCTGACGATCGCGATATCTGCCGCGGGCTCGTCCAGGATCGCCATGTGCACCGTCGCGGGTTCGCCCCAAAGCCCGAGCAGGCTCCAGCTTCCTCTCGCCAGTTCGCCGGCCGCGAATTTCCATTGCTCCACATCGAGCACGACGCGCCGCCAAGGGCCACCTTGCCCGGCCTTGCGGCCTTCCTGCAGGAAATCGATCAGCGATGGCATGTCCAGTTCATCCTATCCGAGGAGGCGGGCCACATGCTGGAACCAGGCGACGAGCGGGGCGGGAAGATAGATTCCCGCGCAGAGAACCAGAGCGAGATGCGCAAACATCGGCACGTAGGACGCCTCGGCCGAGGCCGTGCTGCCGCGCGGCTTGCCGAAGGCGATGGTGGTCAGCCGCAGCGTCAAGGCGCCGAACGCCAGCAACAGCCCGAACACCAGCACGATCGCCAGCAAAGGCTGGCGCGCGAAGGTCGAACTCACGACCAGGAATTCGCTCATGAAGATGCCGAGCGGCGGCAGCCCGGCGATTGCGACCACGCCCACCACCAGCCCCCAGCCGAGCGCCGGATGGGTCACCGTCAGGCCCCGGATCCGGTGAATCCGCTGCGTGCCCTTGATCTGGGAGATGTGGCCGACGGCGTAGAAGATCGCCGATTTGGTCAGGCTGTGCATCACCATGTGCAGGAGCCCGGCGAAATTGGCGAGCGGACCGCCCATGCCGAAGGCGAACACGATGATGCCCATGTGTTCGATCGAAGAATAGGCGAACAGGCGTTTGATGTCCCGCCGACGGTAGAGCATGAAGGCGGCGAACACCAGCGAGAGCAGTCCCATCGTCACCATCAGCGGACCGGGCGCGATCGCATCGGGCGCGGCGGCGAGCAATATCTTGAAACGCAGCAGCGCATAGAGTGCCACGTTCAGGAGAAGGCCCGACAGCACCGCCGAAATAGGCGTGGGACCCTCGGCATGCGCGTCGGGCAGCCATGCGTGCAGCGGGGCGAGGCCTACCTTGGTGCCGTAGCCGAGAAACAGGAAGACGAAGGCGACGTTGAGCAGCGCGGGATCGAACTGCGCCGCATGCTGGATCAGGATCGTCCAGACCATGCCGTCCTGGCCTTCGCCGACCACGGGGCGCGCCGCCATATAGACCAGGATGGTGCCGAACAGCGCGAACGCAATCCCGACGCTGCCGAGGATGAAATATTTCCACGCCGCTTCCAGCGCGGCATGGGTGCGATAGATGCCGACCATCAGCACCGTGGTGAGGGTCGCGATTTCGACCGCGACCCACATCAGGCCGATATTGTTCGACACGAACGCCAGGTTCATGCCGAACATCATGATCTGGTACATGGCGTGGTAGAAACGCAGGTAGGCCGGCGTCAGCCGCCCGGTGTCGAGTTCATGGGCGATATAGCTTGCGCTGAAGATGGAAGTGGTGAAGCCCACGAAGGTATTGAGCACGATGAAGACGATGTTGAGGTCGTCGACCAGCACATAGGGTCCCGGCTGTGGACGATCGATGACGAACAGTGACAGCGCCGAGAGGAATGTCGCCAGGCTCGCCACCACGTTCAGCCGCGCGGTGAGCCGATAGCCCGGCAGCGCGGCCAGCAGCGCCGCCGAGCCGATCGGGATCAGCAGCACCGCCGCCACGGGATCGAAGGAAGAAATGTTCATCGGTGTTCGCCCCGGTAGTCGTCGAGGGCGGAGACGTCGACGGAATCGAAGCGTTCGCGGATCCGGAACAGGAAGATGCCGATCACGATGAAGGCGATCAGGATCGAGAAGGCGACGCTGATCTCGACCACCAGCGGCATGCCCTTGGCGCCGGTCGCCGCCAGCACCAGTCCGTTCTCCAGCGACATGAAGCCCACCACCTGGCTGACGGCGTTGCGGCGCGTCACCATGACCAGAAGCCCGAGCAGCACCACCGACAGCGCAAAGGCGAGGTCCTCGCGCGCCAGCGGATCGGCGTCCGCGGTGACCCGCAGCATCAGGACCATCGAGAGCGCGACCAGCCCCATCCCGGCCAGCATGGTCGGCCCGATCCCGACGGCGGATTCGATGTCGCGGTGAATCCCGAGCTGCTTGACAATACGATGCAGCGCCACCGGGATGACGATCGCCTTGAACACCAGCGCGATCACGGCCGTGACGTAGAGATGCGGCGCGTCCTGGATGAAGGCCTGCCAGGCCACGGAAAGGGCGAGCACCAGCGCGTGCAGCGCGAACACGTTGAGCAGCGAATAGAGCCGGTCCTGGTACAGCATCAAAAAGCTGATCAGGACCAGTCCACCGGCCAGCGTGTGGGAAACGTCGAAGGCGAGGCTGTGCATCTGCATCAGAAACTCCTCGACACGAACAGCAGCAGGGTGCCGAGCAAGCCGAGCATCAGCGCCGCGCCCAAGAATTGCGGCACGCGAAAGACGCGCATCTTGGCGGTTGCGGTCTCGAACAGCGCGAGCAGGAAGCCCGCGACCGCGAGCTTGACGAGGTAGACGGCGGCGCCGACGGCATAGGCCAAAGGCCCGGTGCCGAACACGGCGATCTTCCAGGGTACGAACAGGCAGGCGATCAGCGAGATGTAGAGCAGGAGCTTGAGGAAGGCGCCGAACTCGATCATCGCGAGATGGCGGCCGGAATACTCCAGCACCATCGCCTCGTGCACCATGGTGAGTTCGAGGTGGGTCGCGGGATTGTCGACCGGGATTCGCGCGTTCTCGGCGAGCGCCACCATGACGAGGGCGACCAGCGCCATGCCCAGCGACACCCGCAATCCGACATAGGACGAGGCCAGGAAATCCGCGACGGTCGAGAGCTGCGTCGAGCCTGCGACCAGCGCCATGCAGAATACGATCAGCAGCATCGCGGGCTCGGCCAGTGCCGCGATCATGACTTCGCGGCTGGAGCCGATGCCGCCGAAGCTGGTGCCGACGTCCATTCCGGCGAGCGCCAGGAAGAAGCGGGCGCTGCCGAGCAGCGCGACGATGGCGATCAGGTCCGCGGTCCAGTTGAACAACAGGCCGGTGGCAAATGTCGGCACCAGCGCCGCGGCCACCCAGATCGTGGCAAAGGTCACGTAGGGCGTCACGCGAAACAGCCACGAGGCGTTGTCGGCAAGCACGACTTCCTTGCGCAGCAGGCGCAGCAGATCGCGATAGGGCTGAAAGACCGAAGGCCCCCGGCGCCGCACCAGCCGCGCCTTGACCTTGCGCACGAAGCCGGTCAGCAGCGGCGCAAGCACCAGCACCAGCAGCATCTGAACGCTTTGCACGAGAATGTCGGAGACTACGACCATATCGCGAGCACCAGCAGCAGCGTGACGAGGGTGATGAAGACGAGGCTGAGATAGCGGCGGATGGTCAGGAACTGCAGGCGATTGAGCCATTCCGAGGAGGCGCCGACTGCGCCGGCGATCGGCGCATACATTCCCTCCCAGATCAGATCGTGCAGTTCGATTCTGAGCCGGGCGGGGCGGATATCGCCGGGGGGCGGCATCTCGACATGATCGCGGGCGTGAAACACCATCGTGCCGAACACGCGGCGGATCGGCTGGGCGAAGCTGGCGCCCGAATACTGCGCCGCCGGTACGGAATCGGCAAAGCCGCAGCCCCAGGCGGGC